>CAZVWP010000017.1:0-74002 GCA_964630805.1 uncultured Novosphingobium sp.
GTGCTCTATTTCGCCAGCGGGCTCAGCGTCATCCACGCGGTCGATGCGGTGACGGGCAAGGAATTGTGGCAATACGATCCCCGCGCCGCGGAACGGGCCGGCATGAACCTGCGCGTCGGTTGGGGGGTGCGCGGGATCGCCTGGTGGAACGGCAAGATCTATGCGGGCACGCAGGATGGCCGCCTGATCGCGGTCGACGCGAAGACGGGCAAACTCGTCTGGGAGGCGCAGACCATCCGGCCGGAAGATCCGGCGCAGGTCAATGGCGCGCCGCGCGTGTTCAATGGCCGGGTGATCATTGGCTTTGCCAGCACGACGGGCGCGATCCGCGGCTATGTCACCGCCTATGACGCGGAGAGCGGCAAGCAGCTCTGGAGGTTTTATACCGTGCCGGGCCAGCCCGGCGTCGACACCGACGAGACCACCCGCATTGCCGCAAGCACCTGGTCCGGCCAGTGGTGGAAGTACGGCGGCGCGGCGACGGTGTGGAACTCCATGGCGTACGATCCCGAGACGGACAGCGTCTTCATTGGCACCGGCAGCCCCTATCCCTGGAGCCACCGCATCCGCAGCGGGGGCAAGGGCGACAACCTTTTCGTTTCCTCTATCGTCGCGCTCGACGGCAAGACCGGCAAGTACAAGTGGCACTACCAGACCACGCCCGGCGACACCTGGGATTTCGACGCCATCATGGACATCGAGCTGGCCGACCTCGTCATCGACGGCAAGCCGCGCAAGGTGTTGATGCAGGCGCCGAAGAACGGCTTCTTCTATGTAATCGACAGAACCAACGGGAAGCTGATCTCCGCCGAGCCCTATACCAGGGTGACCTGGGCCAGCCATGTCGACCTTGCCACCGGCAGGCCAGTCGAAAATCCGGGCGTGCGGTTCGAGGACGGCAAGCCCAAGCTGATCGCGCCCACTTCCAACGGCGGACACAACTGGATGGCCATGGCCACATCACCGCAGACCGGCCTCGTCTACATTCCGGAGATCGAGTTCGAGGCCTATTACCAGGACATCAACTACCAGTGGAAGCCGAGCACCGACCGCACGGTCGACGGCGGCGTCCTCATCATGGGCGGCCCGACCAACGGCACCAAGCCGGCCGCCGGCAACCTGCTCGCCTGGAACCCCGTCACGCGGAAGCCCGTCTGGAAGATCCCGCGCCCGACCTTCCTCAACGGCGGCGTGCTGGCGACAGGCGGCAAGCTGGTGTTCCAGGGCACCATCGATGGACTGTTCAAGGCCTACCAGGCGGAGACCGGCAAGGAGCTGTGGAGCTTCGATGCGCGCACTCCGATCCTTGCCGCGCCGATTTCCTACCGCGCGGGGGGCAGGCAGTACGTCACTGTGCTCACCGGCAGCAGCATGGGCATCGCCATGTATGCGCCTAACATGGTCGGCCCGGGGATCGAGCGTTATCACATCGATCCGATGACCCAGCAGCGTCGGGTGCTGACTTTCGCCATCGGCGGAACCGGCGTGCTTCCCGTCAGCCCGAAGCCCGCCGCGCCACCGCCTGACCCGTCGTTCAAGCTCGATCCGGCGCGCAAGGCAGCGGGTTTCGTCGCCTATGAAACCTATTGCCTGTCCTGCCACGGTGACCAGGCGGTGGGCATCGGCCAGGGGCCGGACCTGCGCCGCTCCTCCATTCCGCTCGATGCTGCGGCGTTCGGCAAAGTCGTGCGCGAGGGCGCCCTTGAGGCGCGCGGCATGCCCAAGTTCGGCGAATTGACCGACGATAAGCTGGAGAGCATCCGCTACTATATCCGCGCCCGGGCGGCGGACCTCAGGGCCGGTGGGGGAGTTGGTTCGGTAGGCGTTTCCGCTGCATCGGGCGGCGGGATGGCAAAGAGCACGAGAATAGGGCCCTAGAGCCAGACCGGATTGCAGATTTGCCGCCTAAGGCTATGAGGCGGGGCATTCGACCAAGCGCTGAAAGGCAGTTGAGATCATGAAAGTAGCAATCGTCACCGGCGCGGGCAGTGGCATCGGCCTCGCCCTGGCAAAAATGCTGGCGGAAGCCGGCACGGCCGTGGTCGGCATTGGTCGGGATACCGGCAAGCTTGCCAACCTCGAAAAGGAAATCGGCGACCCAGCCATGATCGCGACGCTTTCGGTCGACGTTACCGCCGACGATGCCCCCGCGAAAATCGTCGCCCTCGCGCTCGAGCGGTTCGGGCGGATCGATTACCTCGTCAACAATGCTGGCGTCGGCAGCCCCAAGCCCGTCGATGAAGCCACCGACGAGGACTACGACAACATGATGAACGTCATGCTGCGCGCGCCCTTCCGGCTGTGCCGCGAAGTGCTGCCGCACCTTGGCGACGGGGCCTCGGTGGTCAACGTGACTTCCACCTTCGCCCATATCGGCGGGCGGCGCGGCGGGGCTTATTCGGCGGCCAAGGGCGGCCTCAAGTCTCTGACCGAGCACATGGCCTGCGAATACGGCCCGCGTGGCATCCGCTCGAATTGCGTAGCGCCGGGCGTTACCCGCACCGAAATGGTTGCCCACCGCTTTGCCGACGAAGCCTTCAAGCGCGTCAATGTCGAAACCACGCCCTATCCTCGGCTGGCCGAGGCGGAAGACGTCGCCTCGGTGATAGCCTTCCTGTGCTCCGACCACTCGATGATGGTCAACGGGCAGTCGATCGTCGTCGATGGCGGCTGGACGAAAACCAAGTATCTTTCGCCGCGAGTCACCAATACCAAGTGGGTCGACCCTGACTGATTGGGGCAGGACTGAACGGCGAACACGGGAGAGCACAGATGATCAGAGGTATTCACCACGTCGGCATGAACTGTCGCGACATGGACAAGATGGTTGCATTCTACTGCAAGGCCTTCGGCTTTTCGCCGGTGGACGAAGGCTTCGCCTGGGAAGGCGAGCCGATGATGGACCACATCGTCGATGTGAAGGATTCGGCCGCAAAGGGCGTGATGCTGCGCGCCGGCACCTGCTATCTTGAACTGTTCCAGTACAGCGCGCCTGCGCCCGACATGCCCAACCCCAAACGGCCCTACGACCGCGGCTACACCCATTTCTGCGTCGACGTGACCGAGATGGAGAAGGACATCGAGTTCCTGAAGGAATGCGGCATGACCTTCAACGAGCGCGATTTCGTCGACGTCGGCCACGTCAAGACGATCTATGGCTATGATCCGGAAGGCAATGTCATCGAAGTCCAGCAGACCGCGCCGGGCAACAGCTTCGCCCTTTCGGAACTGAAGCCGGTCGTCTGATCAGAAGTCGAGGAACAGCTCCAGCGTTCCACGCCTGCGTTCCTCGGGCTGCAGCGTATTGCTGGCGAGCACTTTCCAGGACCCGGAGTCGTTGACGTTCTGGATGAGGAAGCGAATGCTAGCCGGCACCTTGGGGAATATCTTGAGCGGCAGGCGGAAGCCCAGGTCGATGGGGACAAAGGCCGGCAGCATCAATTGGCCGCCTCCCGGCATCGGCCGCGAGCCGGCGGCGCGCTTGCCCTGGTAGGTAATCGAGAGCGTCGGGGTCAGGCCGCCAAGGATGTCCGTGCGGTAGTTCGCGTCCAGCCGGGCAAAGACCGAGGCCGTGCCCGCCGGCCGCTCTCCCGCAAGGCCGAGGTCGCGCGCCCGGCCGGAGACTTCCGGTTTCATTGCTACCGCGCCTGCCAGCACGAACAGGCGCTTGCTCAGATGGCCCGAAATCGAGGCTTCGAAGCCGCGATGGCGCACCGTGCCGATGCGGTCGAAGCGACCGGACTGGTCGAACGAGAAATAGGGCTTCGAGATCAGGAAGGCGCTTAGCACGGCCTGGATGCCGTTGCGCTTCCAGCGCAGGCCGGCTTCGTACTGGGTGGATAGCGTCGGAGGAAGCTGTTCGTTGCGGTTGGTGGCGGTTTCGGGCGCGGCGCCGCTGTCTTCCAGCCCGCGTTGGGTGCCACCGAACAGCATCAGGCTGGCCGAAAGGTCCACGCCGAGGCTGGCGTTGTAGAGCCAGTGGCTCTCGCGTGTACGGCTCGTGCCCAGGCTATCGGTGAAGCTGGCGCGAAAGCTGCTGCGCTGGAGGCCGAGGTTGAGCTGCCAGGCCCCTTGCACCTTGCCGACATAGCCCAGAAGGAACGAAGTCTGCCGGACCACGCCGAGGTTGACCGGGGTGAACTGGAAATCCGGCCTGACCGCGCTGTCCGTATCGGTCTCGCCCAGCACGGCCGCGCCATAGTCGCACCGGCCCGCCACATTCGAATTGCAGCTGTCCGAGCCGCCCGATTCGGTGTGCCGGTCGCGCATGCGAAAGCCGGCGATCAGCCGGTGCTGGGCGTGGGCGGAGCCGAAGCGCCAGGCCAGTTGCGCCTCGCCGCTCCAGGAATGGAGGTCCTGCACCGGATCGGCGATCACCCGGTGGGTGGCATTGCCCTGCCGGTCGGTCACCGCGAAGATCTCGGTGAAGTTCCGCTTGCGGTGGATCGAGCTGCGGAACAGCCCCGCGCGCAGCACCAGCCCGTCCGGGATGAGGGTGCGCAGAGTTGCGCCGGTGTTGGTTGAAGCGAAGCTGTTCCGGGCCCAGTCCAAACCGTAGAACTGCTTGATGGGCGGCAGGTCCGGCACCACCGGCTGGGCCAGTACGATCAGCGGCCGCGCATTGGCGTTCCATTGCGCGCTGTAGCTGAAGAACGGGCTGAACTCGCCGTTTCCCCAGCGCACCACGGGCTTGATTACCGAGGCGAAGTTGTCGCTGGTCGCGCCGTCCACCGAAGTGGAACGGCCGTGCGAGACGCCCGCCGCCATGCCGAGGGTGCGCCCTGCGATGGGAAACTGCGTGTCGAGGTCCTGGACGAAGCCGCCGTATTGCGTGCGGTGCAGGGCAATCCCGGCGTGGAATTTGTCCGAACCGGTACGTAGTCGGTTATCGACGATGCCAGTGGGGGCGGGGAAGGGGTAGTCCAGCGCCGCATAGCCGATGCGGATCGCCTGGCTGGCGCGCACACGGAACGAGATCGGCGCCACCGGATCGATATAAATGCCGTCGGCGCGCACGTTGCCGGCCTTGGTCGGACTGAAGCCGCGCGCTTCCTCGCTGGAATAGATGCCGCTCGATTCGAAGCCGACAGTGTTGCCGAAGGCGTCGTCGGCGCTGGTGACGGCATTCTCGCCGGTCTTGGCCTGGGCCATGGCCGTGCCGGGCAAGGCTGCAACGGCCAGCGCCAGCGCGCTGCCACCGAGACGACTTGCGCGTCTCACTGGATGTCCACCAGCAGCGATAGCGTGAAGCGGCGCCGGTCGGCCGGGGAATAGGTGTTGCTGGCAAGCACGTACCAGGCGGCCGTGTCGAGCACGTTGTCGACCCGCATGCGGATGCTGGCGGGATACTTGCCGATATGGATCGGCAAGCGCGCTCCGATGTCGAGCGAGCTGCGCGGGCCCAGGATCAGTTGCTTGCCGCCCAGCGCAGCCAAGTTACGCGCCGAAGCGGCGGTCGAGTTGAAATAGGAAAAACTGAGCGTGGGAGTGAGTCCGCCCAGTATGTCTGTGCGATAGTTGGCGTCGAGCCGCAGTTGCACCGGCCGCGCCCCCACCGGTTTGGTGCCGAGCGTGCCCTGCTGCCCGGGGGCGAACAGCACCTCGGGCTTCATGAAGACGGCGCCTGCCAGCAAGGTCAGCCGGTTGTCGAGCATGTGGCTGGACAGCGACATTTCGACGCCGCTGTGCCGCACCGTGCCCAGCAAGGTGTAGCGATTGAAATCGTCGAAAGTGAAATAGGGCTTGGAGATCCGGAATGCGCTGAGCACCAGTTGCCCGCCGAAGCCCTGGGCGGTGCCGAATTTCCAGTGGATCCCGGCCTCGTATTGCGTGCTCAGCGCGGCGGGGAGCTGTTCGTTGCGGTTGACGGCAGTGTCTGGCGCGGCGCCGCTGTCTTCAAGGCCGCGCTGGGTGCCGCCGAACAGCATCAGGTCCTTTGTCAGGTTGATGCCGACACTGGCGTTGTAGAGCCAGTTGCGCGAGCGGGTCTCGGTCAGCAGGCTGCTGCCCTGGAAGCGGGCTCGGAAACTGGCACGCTGGATGCCGAGGTTGATCCGCCCCACGCCGGGCAGTTCGCCCAGGTAGCCCAGCATCGCGGCACTCTGCCGCACCTTACCCACGTTTGGTTGCGAGAAGACGAAAAGGGGCCGGGCCAGGCATGCAGTGCTCGGATCCGGGTCGCCCAGCATCGGCGCGCCGCAGTTTTCGACGTCGGAACCGCCCGATTCCGTCCGCCGGTCGCGCATGCGGTAGCCTGCGATGAGGCGGTGGCGCCAGCGGCCGGTCTGGGCATTCCAGGCGAATTGTGCCTCGCCACTCCACGAGCGGTTCTGCTGGTCGGGATCGGCGATGATCGTGTGCTGGGTCTGGCCCTGCGGGCTGGTGACGGCGAACAATTCCGTGATGTTGTCGCGGCGTTGCACCGATGACCGGAATACGCCGGCCCTCAGCGACAGGCGACTGGTGATCACCGCCTTGAAGGTCGCACCAAGGTTGACGTTGTCCTTGCCTGCCGAAGTCCACGGGGAGCCATAATAGCGCTTGGGATCCGGCAAGGCTGGGACGAAGGGCCCGGTGCCCAGTATCACCGGCCGCGCCCTGGCGTCGCGCACATAGTTGGCGCTGTAGAACGGGCTGAACTCGACGCCGCCAAAACGGAACACTGGCTTCAACGCGAAGGAGTAATTGTTCTCGGAGGCACCATCGATGTACTTCGCGTGCCCATGCGACACGCCCGCGACGAGCCCGAGGTGATCGCGGACCAGCGGAATGCGGCTCTCGGCGCTGAAGACGTAGCTGCCGTACTGCTGCAGGTGCGCTTCCACTCCCAAGGTGAAATCGTTGCCGGCGGTCCTCAGCCGATTGTCGGCGATTCCGGTGGGGGCGGGGAAGGGATAGTCCAGCGCGGCATAGCCCACCCTCATGGCTTGGCTTTGCCGCATGCGCAGGGTGATCAGGCTTACGGGGTCAAAATAGATGCCGTCGATCCGCGAATTGCCGGCCTCAAGCGGGCTGAAGCCGCGCACGTTGTTTTCCGAATAGATGCCGGTCGATTCGAGGCCGACTGAATTGCCGAAGGCATCGTCCGCGCTGGTGACGGCGTTCTCGGCGCTTTTCTGCTGAGCGAGGGCAGGCAGGGCGAAAGCCGACAAGGCCATCGCGGCAAGACTGGCACTCGTGCGGTAGCCCCGTCGCACCATGGCGCAGCGCATCCTCCCAATGTTCGCTTCGAAATTCGCGCAAGTGCGAATGCGAGCGTTCCGTTCACGTCGCCTAAAGCAACCGGCGGGGCTGGGCGCAAGCGGGAATGCCAACCAAGGTTATCATATGCACCGGCGCTTGCCCTTGCCGTACGGGCGGGCAATACATTCGGCCAAACCGCAAACGGAGAGGATCATGGCAATCAGTTTCGAAGGGCGCGTGGCGCTGGTTACCGGATCGGGCGGAGGCATCGGCCGGGCCCATGCCATGGAGCTGGCGCGGCGCGGGGCCAAGGTCGTGGTCAACGACTACGGTGGCGACTGTTACGGGCGTGGCGGTGGCTCCGGCATGGCGGAAGCCGTGGTCGAGGAAATCCGCAAGGAGGGCGGCACGGCGGTTGCCAACTGGGACACAGTCGCAACGACCGCTGGCGCCAGTGCCATGGTCCAGTGCGCCATCGACACCTTTGGCAGGCTCGACATCGCGATCAACAATGCGGGCATCATCCGCAATTCCACTATCGAGGAGATGACCGACGATGACTGGGACGACGTGATCGCCACCCACCTCACCGGCAGCTTCAAGGTCACCCGCGCCGCCTGGCCGCACATGAAGACGCAAGGCTATGGCAGGCTGGTCTACACCTGCTCGTCCACCGCCATGTTCGGCATCAACCGCATGGGCAACTATGCCGCAGCCAAGGGTGGGATTATCGGGCTGGTCCATTCGGTTGCGGAAGAGGGCCGGGAGCAGGGCATCCTCGCCAATGCGATCATGCCTAATGCCGCCACCCGCATGGCAATGGCATCGGCCGAGGACTGGGTCGAGGCCGGCGCCACCGACGGGCTCGAAATGCCGCCCGAGATCGGCAATGCGATGAATCCCGAATTCAACATGCCGATCGCGGTCTACCTCGCCAGCGAGGCCAACGCGACGACCAAGGGCATCTATACCCAGTGCCTGGGCCGCACCGCCAAGATGATCATCGGCGTGCCGCCGGGCTGGGCCGCACATCGCCAGTCGCCGCCGAGCGTTGACGACATCGCCGCGCATTTCAGTGAAATCTGTGCCATGCCGGGCGGCTTTTACACCCCGCCGAGTCCGAGCGAGGAATTGATGCACGTGCTGGCCCAGGCCGGCTAAGACAGGAGTGGGAATGCACAGTCAGGATAGCCAGGTGACGAGGGTTTCTTCCGGCGAACAAAGCGAACTGCGGCAGCACTGGGTACTGATCCTGGCATGCATGGTGGGTTTCGCCTTCGGAACCGTCACTTCCGCCTCGGCCGGGCTGTTCATGGAACCGCTGGGCAAGGAATTCGGCTGGAGCCGGGCCTTGCTGAGCTCGGGACTGTCGATCGCGGCGATCGGCAGCTTCTTCCTGTCGCCGCTGATGGGCGTGGTGATCGATCGCTGGGGCACGCGCCGCATGGTGCTTACTGGCATTGTCCTCACGGCATGCGTGATTTCGAGCCTCAGCCTGCTCAGCGGTGCGGTTTGGATGTGGTTCGCGATCTGGACGGTCTATGCCTTCACCGGCGTGATGATCAAGTCGACCGTCTGGTCGGCCTCGATTTCCAGCGCGTTCGAGAAGTCGCGTGGCATTGCGCTTGGCTTTGCCCTCTCGGGCACCGCCATCGGGCAAGCGATCATTCCGCCGATCACGGAGGCTCTGATCCGCAATTTCGGCTGGCGCGAGGCTTTCGTTCTGCTCGGGATGGGCGGTGGGGCAATCGCCTTCGTCTTCTGCGCCCTGTTCTTGTTCGACGGCTATGACAAGTCGCGCCAGCAACGAGCGCGCCAGGGAGAGAGCAGGCCGAGAGGGCCGTTGCTCGACGTGCCCGGCCTTTCGATCGCCGAGGCATGGCGCAGTGTTGCCTTGTGGCGGATCGCGATCTCGCTGTTCGTGATGATGACCATCACCATCGCGCTCAACATCCACCAGTTCGAGATATTGCGCAGCAGCGGCGTCGATCGCACCAGCGCCTCCTGGTACACGGGCATCGCCGGGCTTGCCGGAGTGGCTGGCAAGCTCGTCACCGGCTGGCTGCTCGATCGCTATCACGCGCGCTGGGTCGGCGGCTGGACGCTGGCGATGACGGTGATCGCTTTCGTCATCCTGATCCTGCCGAACCTCACCGCGCCGATGATCATCACCGCGATGATCATCAATGGCTATGCCGCCGGAACCAAGCTCCAGATCGCCAGCTTCCTCACGTCGGCCTATGGCGGTATGCGCAATTTCGGCACGATTTACGGCACGCTGGCAAGCCTGATCGCGGCGGGGTCGGGCCTCGGGCCGGTGCTGGCCGGGCTGATCTTCGACCTCTACGGGCATTACGAGCCGTTCCTGATCTTCGGCATCGTCGGAACCCTGTTCAGTTCGTGGCTGATCTTCGGGCTGGGAGAATATCCAAGGTTCGAGGAGAAGCCCGAGGAGGCCTTCGCCTGATCAGCCGCCGACAGGACCGGTAGATCCGCTCCGGACCAGTTCGCAAAAGAATTCCACCGGCTGCCTTGCGGCCCGGGCCGGGTCGAGCAGCTTGACCGCGGCGGTAAAACCCATTTGCGCCCATGGCAGGCGCATGGTGGTGAGCGGCGGCGCCAGCACGGTGGCGAGTTCGCCGTCCCCTAGGCCCATGACGGAAAGGGCCCCGGGCACAGCGATTTCCCGCAGCCTTGCCACCTGCAGCATGCCGGCGGCCTGGATATCGCTCGACGCGAGCACGGCACTTGGGCGGGGGCTGACAGACATCAGCAGCTCTCCCGCCTCCCTGCCGCCGTCCGCCGTATCGTCCGCAGGTGCGATCAGCTCGGCGTCATTGAGCCCGTGCTCCGCCATGGCGTCGAGGAAGCCCAGCTCCCGCTCCCGAGCGGCGGCGCTCGCGTCTGAAATGGAGATCAAACCGATGCGGCGATGGCCCAGCGAGATCAGATAGTTCGCGGCATCGCGCATGCCGAGCCGGTCATTCGAGCAAACCAGGTGGTTGGCACTTTCCCCGCCGTCGGGTGCAATCTGCACAAAGCGTGCGCCGGCGGCGGCAATGGCATGCGGCAGGGCCTCCCCGGCGAGGCACGGCATCAGGATCACCCCCGCCGGTGCAAAGGCACGCAGCGTCTCGACAAGTTCTCCCACGGCCAGAGCGTTACCGGGATCGATGGCATGGAGGACCAGGGCGCCGGAAGTGCCGGCCAAAGCGCTGATCACGCCCGACTGGACCCCGGCCAGCCCAGGCGCATCGGCCGTGCGGGCAATCAGGAATATTGAAAAGCGCGCCATCAGGCCGGTTTACCGCGGATGAGCCCAGGACTGGGCCACGAATATGTCCGAATTCGACCCGACCTGGCCAACGGATCAACCTTCGCCCTTCTTCGGCGCGCTCGCCATGCTCGGCAGGTTCGAGGTGTCCATGCCATAGCCGAACACGCGGAAGTTCTGCTGGTGGCACAGGTGGTGCAGCGTGAACGCCTGGTCGATGGCGTTCTGCTGGCCCTGGATGTCCATCGTCTTGTTGACCGCTTCCTTGGCGAGCTTCAGCGCGAAGGCTGGCTTGCCCGCGATCTTCCTCGCCATGTCGAGTACGAACTGTTCGAGTTCCTCGGGGGCGACGACGTGGTTGACCATTCCCAGCCGCCAAGCCTCCTCGGCGCTCCAGCTATCGGCGGTGAACAGGAATTCCTTGGCCTTGCGCGGGCCGAGCTCCCACGGATGCGCCAGCCACTCGACGCCGGAGACGCCGAAGTTGACGACCGGATCGGAGAACTGGGCATTGCTCGCCGCAATGATGATGTCGCAGACCCAGGGATAGATCAGTGCGCCGGCGATGCACTTGCCCTGGACCGCGCAGATCGTCGGCTTGGAGCAATTGCGGATGCGCCGCGCAGATTCGAGGTAGCCTTCCTTCTCGGAGGCATACCAGCCATGCGCGCCCGGCTCCTGGAAGCCGCTCCAGCCGGACTTGCGCGGGCTGATCGTCTGCATCTTCTCCTGGTACTGCTCGACGGTGTCGGCAATGTCGTGCCCGGCCGAGAAGTTGCGGCCGTCCGCTGCCAGGATGATGACCTTCACCGTGTCGTCCGCCAGCGCCCGGTCGAATGCAGCGTCGATCGCGAAGATCAGCTCGGGGTTGAGCGAATTGTGCTTGTCGGCCCGCGTCATGACGAGGCGGGCGACGCCCTCGTCGGGATTTTCGTAGCGGATGAGGTCTTCGGACATGTCAGACATTCAACTTTGGCGGCGTTGCGGTTTTCCAGCCCTCGCGCCTCTTGGCGATTTCGCCGGCGGCGCGATCCCACCAGGCTTCCCCATTGGCGTGATTGACGAAATCGAAGGTGGGGGCGTGTCGGATTTCGAGCACCTCGACGCCGTCAGGCCCCGGTTTGTAGGTGTAGGGGACGTCCGCCGGGATGAAGAAGCTGTCGCGAGGGCCAAGTTCCTCGGTGCCGAGCCGGATCGAGCCGGCGATGATGTAGTAGAGGCAATCGGCATTGTGGCTGTGGAGCGGCAGTTGATAGCCCTCCTTGAACCACACGTGGGTGAGGCTGAAGCCGGGCAGTTGGGTGAGGACCTTGATCTGGTCCCCCTCCATGTATCCGGCGGCCACGGCCTTATCCATTCCGGCCCGCTGGACGGGCGTGAACGGCTTCACGTCCATGCACCCCGCCTCCATCAGCCCCGGCGCCTCGGCGGCGCGGAAGATGCGGAATTTCGAGGTGTCCTGCCCGTCCACTTCGGCCATGATCAGTATCCCTTGCCCTTGCCTATGTTCGAAATATGGGCCGTTGTCAGGTCGCGGTAATGCGGGGTGATCATCAGCGAGCTGTTGACCAGCCGCTCGACCTGGGCGGCCTGGTAGGCCGGCAGGTCCGCCGCAAGCTCGATCGCAACCTTGGCCGCGCCGACCAGTTCGCCGTCCTGCTTCGCAAGGTGACGGCAGAAGGCCATGACATCGTCCTCAAAGGTCTCATCGGGATAGACCTTGTGGACGAGGCCAGCGTTCAGCGCTTCCTGCGCCTCGAGCGGGATGTTCGCCATGATCATGTAGCGCGCCCAGTGCGGCCCGATCAGGCGGACCAGGCGGCTGACGCCATTGGTTGCCGGCAGGACGCCGAACTTGGCTTCGGGAAAAGCATAGCTGGCGCTGGCTGCGGCAAGGCGGAAATCGCAGGACAGCGACATTTCCAGGCTCCCGCCGACGCAGCGCGCGTGGTGCGCGACGACGAAGGGCTTTTCGATTCCCTCGATCTCGTTCCAGACTCGGCGCATCGGCAGCAGACGGTGAGATTCGCGCACTTCCGAGCCCTTGGTGGGCCAGCTGCGCTCGCCGCCGTCGCCCTGCTTGAGGTCCGCGCCGGCCGAGAAATAGCGCCCCTTGGACTTGAATAGCATCACTTTCAGTTCCGGCGTGTCGCGGAAGCGATGCACGGCCTGTTCGATTAGCTCGACCATCTCGAAGCTCATGGCGTTGAGCTTGTCCGGGCGGTTGAACGTGGCGATCAGGATGTTTTCGACGACATCCACCAGCAGGTGGGGTTCTTCGCTCATGGTGCCTCAGCCTCTCCGTTGTTTGCGAGTTAGTCAGAGCTTTTGCCGAGGTTGAGCCTATTTTCCAGCCAAATCGTCGGAACGATTGCAGAGGCTCTATGATTTCAGCGGATAATGGCATAGATGCGGGGCATTGGCGGCATGGACGCCGCTCGGGAGAATCATCATGCGCATGGAAGACATGGTCATCATCAGTGTTGACGACCACATCACCGAACCGCCGACCGTTTTCGATAACCAGCTCTCGGGAGAGGCCTATGCCACGGCGCCGAAGCTGAAGGTTGCGCCCGATGGCGCGAACTACTGGGAATACCAGGGCAAGCGCATGCGCAACGTTGCGCTCAATTCGGTTACCGGCCGCGTGCGCGAGGAATATGGCTTCGAGCCGACCAACCTCGACCAGCTGCGCAAGGGCTGCTGGGACGTCGACGCCCGCGTCGGAGACATGGACGCCAACGGCTGTGCGGCCTCGATGAACTTCCCCAGCGTTGCCGGCATCGACGGCGGCCTGTTCATCAAGGCGGAAGACAAGAAGCAGGCGCTCACCCACATGCGCGCCTACAACGACTGGCATGTCGACGAATGGTGCGGCGCCCATCCCGCCCGCTTCATCCCGCTTGGCGTGCTGCCGCTTTGGGACATGGACGAGACCGCCAAGGAAGTGCGCCGTCTGGCCGACAAGGGCTGCTTCGCCGTGACCATGAGCGAGAACCCGACCATTGGCGGCATGCCCGGCATCCACACCGGCTATTACGAGCCGCTGTTCAAGGCCTGCGCCGACACCGAAACCGCGATCAACCTGCACATCGGCACCGGCAACACCTCGCCGCACTGCTCGCCCGAATCGCCGGTCGAAGCCAACATCACCACCATGCCGATGGCGGTCGCCTTCGGTGCGGCGGACTGGATGAACCTGGAAGCGCTGCGCCGTTATCCCGATCTCAAGATCTGTTTCTCGGAGAGCGGCATCGGTTGGATTCCCTACCTGCTCGAACGGTCTGACTACAGCCACGAGCAGCACCATGTCTGGACCCATTCGAAGCAGTATCTCGATCCGGGCATGAAGCCGTCCGACGTCTTCCATCGCCAGATCTACAGCTGCTTCATCGACGATGCCTATGGCCTCAAGAACCTTGACCTGATCGGCGAGGACAAGGTGATGTACGAAATCGACTATCCGCACTCGGATGCCCCCTGGCCGAATGCGCCGGAAGTGCTGTGGAAGTCGGCCCAGTTCCTCACCGATTCGCAAATCGACAAGATCACTCACCTCAATGCGATGAGGGTCTACAAATTCCCGATGTTCGATCGCATGCCGAAGGAAGAACTGACGGTCGGCGCGCTGCGCGCCAAGGCCAAGGCCGCGGGCGTTGATACCACCCTGATCTCCACCGGCGGCGCTGCTCCGCTGGCCGAGGGCGAGAAGCCGCGCCCGATCGTCGCCAAAGACGTGATCGAGATGTACACGAAGCACGCACAGGCTGCTTACGCCGAGGCCTGATCGGCAAGCTTCGCTGGAAACAGAAAGGCCTCCCCAAGCCGTGCTTGGGGAGGCCTTTTCTTGTCCGGGTTATCGGGTCAGAAGCCTATATCGCAGATCGGCCGGTCGTAACCGTGGTTGACCCGGTTCTGGCCAGTGACCAGCTTGTCTTCATCCAGTCCGGCGATGTAGCCGTCGATCAGCCGCTGATAGTTGCTGATCAGCCCCTCCCAGTCGCGGGACAGGCGCATGTATTCCATGTTGTGCAGGCCCAGCTGCTGCAGCGGCAGGTTGGAATAGTCCTGCCGCGGGATTTCCGGATAGTCCGGCGAATTGTATTCGAGGAAGGTCGCCTTGGTCGGCGTGTCGTATTCCTCGTCATCCGGGCGGATCACCAGCGACCAGATCTCGAAATAGCAGGTCTCTGGCGTTAGCGGCCGGCAACGGTAGGACGACATCGCGCCCATCGAGGGAAGCACGAAATAGTGCGGGAACATGAATTCCACCGCGTTCATCTCGACTTCGGCCGCGACCTTGGGAATGTCGAACATGTCCGCGCCACGGGCGCGGGCATCGTCGCGGATATCGACCATGGCGCGACCGGCCATGGTCATGAAGGCCTCGTCCATGGTGCCTTTGAAGCCTTCGCCGCGGTATTTCTCGATGATCGCCATTTCTGTATCATGGAGCATGCCGGCCATGCCCTGGTTGAGCGATTTCCAGAAGTCGATCCCCATTTCCCAGGCCTCGTCGCCGGTCATGTTCTCGTTGCGCATGGTGCCATCGGCTTCCGGGCCCCAACGCGCATTGGCGTGGGGCGAGACCCAGTGCAACTGCGGGTGGGTCTGCATCACGTGGTAGCCTTCCATGAAGGCTTCCATCGCAAGCTTCCAGTTGGTGGGAAGGATAGTGGCGTACCACCAGTCCATCTTGAGCTTGTCGACGTGTCGGGCATTGAGTCGGTCGACAATCGGGCCCATCGATTCGAGCAGGGGCCGTGCATTCGGGTCAAGGTTGATGAACGCGCAGCCGGCCCACAGTTCGCAGCGCACCGGAACCAGGTCGATCTCGGCGTGCTTGAGCAGGTCCTCGTTGAAGATGTGGGGGCCGAAGACGAAGGTATTCTCGCCCTCGGCATTCCAGCGCCAGCCGTGGAACGGGCAGACAAGGCCGTTCTTGGCACAATTGCCGGGGCCGTTGGCCAGGCGAACGCCGCGGTGGCGGCAGGCGTTGAGATAGGCCTTCACGCCGCTTTCGGCGCGGACCACGATCACCGACTTGTCGAGGATGGTGTACTCGACATAGTCGCCGACATTCGGGATTTCCTCGAGCCGCGCGGCCATCTGCCAGACCTTCGGCCAGAGGTGCTTCTTCTCCAGCTCGAAGAATTCGGGGTCGAAATAGCGCTCGACCGGGATCAGCTCCGGATCGGTGATGCGGTGGGGCACCTTCGCCAGTGCGGCCTCGGGATTCACTGACATCGATATCTCTCCATCGTTCTTGTTCGTCACTTGTTTAGCGTGAAGGCTGGGAAAGAAAACTCCCCCGCCTCAATAAATGCGATTCGCGGATTTCATTATCCCACTTTCATGCCCGATGGCGTCGGCTCATGCGGCCAGTTGTCACGGTTGGCGCGCAGGCTCTGTACGGCTTTTTCGAGCCATGCCGGTGTATTGCCCAGACTCTTGAAGTCGAAATGATCGGACGTGCGGAATTCCAGAACCTCAACGCCCTTTTCGCCCGGGACATAGGTATAGGGCACGTCGGTGCCGAGGAAAAAGCCGTCGCCCGGGCCCAGTTCCTCGGTGCCGATCCTGAGGCTGCCGGCAACGATGAAATAGAGGCAGTCGGCACTGTGGCTGTGGCGGGGCAGGGGGTAGCCGCTTTTGAACCAGACATAGGTCAGGCTCATTCCCGGGCGCTTGTAGAGCAGCCTGACGTCGCCGCCCGCGCCGAAACCTTCGGCAGTCAGCGTCTGCGCCATCTGCATGTCATCGTGCGAGGGCGGGTCCATCGTCTGGACGCCCGACGCCATGTAGTCCTGCGCGTCGCGCGCGCGGAATATCTCGAAGGGAGGGGCTTCTCTGCTCATCCGACCTTTATTCCTGATGGAGCGGTAGTTTCCTTGTGCCAGTTTTCCCGGGCGGCACGCATATCGTCCACCGCGCGGTCCCAGTAGGCCCTGGTCTTGCCAAGCGCCTTGAAATCGAAGTGGCTGGACGTGCGGAACTCCAGCACTTCCACGCCATCCGGCCCGGGCACATAGGTATAGGGCACGTCGGTGCCGAGGAAGAAGCCGTCGCCGGGTCCCAGGGTCTCGGTACCCATGGTCAGGCTGCCGGCGACGATGAAATAGAGGCAATCGGCGCTGTGGCTATGCAGCGGCAGCGGGTAGCCGCTCTTGAACCAGACGTAGGTCAGGCTCATGCCAGGCCGCTTGTAGAGGAGCTTCAGGTGGCTGCCTTCCAGCAGGCCGACCTCGTGCAGCGCGGCCATGCCGGCCATTTCGACTTCGCCCATCGGGTCGGAGTACATTTCATCCTGGTAATCCGCGGCGTCGCGCGCGCGGAAAATCTCGAAGGGCGGGGCGATATCGCTCCTGTGGACTTCTGCCATGATGTCTCTCCCGCGAAATCCTCAACAGGCTGAACATATCACTGGATTATATTAAGCACAGTTAGTATCTCGGCCTGATGGACGAGAACATTGGCACATTGCTGGCGCAGGTGTCACGCCTTTTGCGGCGCAGCTTCGACGCGCGGGCGCGAGACATCGGGGTGACCCGGCCGCAGTGGCAGGTCCTGAGCCTGCTCAAGCTGCATGCCGGCAGCAACCAGGGTTCTCTTGCCGAAATGTTGGAGGTCGAGCCGATCACGCTGGGCCGGATGATCGACCGGTTGCAGGAGGCTTCGCTGGTTGAACGCCGCGCCGATCCGGCCGACCGGCGTGCCTGGCGGATTTTCCTGACGGAAAAGGGCGATGCCCTGCTGGACGAGTTGTTCCCCTCGGCACGTGAAACCCTTGCGGGCGCGCTCGACGGGGTGAGTGAGGATGAGCGCGAACAGTTCCGTTCGGTACTGGGGCGCATGCGGGCGAACCTTTCGCGCAAGGCGCAAGCCGAACTCGCCGCCGATGGCTGAGAGCCCGGACGGGGGCCTATCGACCAAGGCTGGCGCCGCACCGACACTGGCGGAACTGGAAGAGGCCGACCGGGCCGTACTGGAAACCCCGCACCGGGCCCTGGTGACCTTCGCCATCATGGCGGTGTCGCTGTGCCAGTTCTTCGATGCCACGATTGCCAATGTCGCCCTGCCGCACATGCGCGCGGCACTGAGCGCGGGCCCCGACCAGATAAGCTGGGTTCTGACCAGCTTCATCGTAGCCACGGCAATAGCCACGCCGATCACCGGCTGGCTTTCAGACCGGATCGGCTCGCGCAATCTGTTCCTGCTTTCGACCGTCGTATTCCTCCTCTCATCCGCCGCTTGCGGAGCCTCGACGACGCTGGCGGAAATGGTCGTTTTCCGCAGCATACAGGGCGTCTCCGCGGCCTTCATCGGGCCGATGACGCAGACGACGATGTTCGACATCAATCCGCCCAGCAAGCAGGCCATGTCGATGGCGGTGTTCGGGATGATGGTGATGGTGGCGCCGATCACCGGGCCGTTCCTGGGCGGATACCTGACGCAATACCTCTCATGGCGCTGGATCTATTACGTCAACCTGCCGATCGGCATTCCCGCGCTGGCGATCCTGTGGCTCTACCTGCCCTCGCGCCCGATCGAGCGGCGCAAGTTCGATCTGCCCGGTTTTTTCTACATCGGCATCGGCCTTGCCGCCATGCAGCTTGCCCTTGATCGGGGCCAGGAAAAGGACTGGTTCGAGAGCTGGGAGATCATCATCGAGGCAGGAGTTGCGGTCTCGGCCTTCTGGATGTTCCTCATTCACGCGATCAGCGCGCCGCAGCCGCTCTTCCGCAAGGAAATATTCAGCAACACGGCCTTCGTGCTGGCGCTGGGGATGATGCTGCTGATGGGGGTCGCCGTCGTCGGGCTGTCCTCGGTCCTGCCGATGCTGTTCCAGACAATCTTCCACTTTCCGGTGATCGACAGTGGCCTGATGATGGCGCCGCGCGGGCTGGGGGTGATGATCACGTCGTTTCTCTGCGGCCAGCTTGTCCGCCGTATGGATTACCGCTGGCTGATCGCTTCCGGCTACGTCGTCGCCTCGGGCGGCATGTGGATGATGACGACCTGGACGCTCGAGATGGACAAGACGATCATGTACGCCTCGATCTTCATCCAGGGCCTGGGCATGGGCATGCTGTTCTCGCCGATGAACATCATGGCCTTTGCCACCCTGCCGCCCCACCTGCGGCCCGACGGTTCCGGCCTGATGTCGCTGTTCCGCAGCCTGGGGGGATCGGTGGGCATTTCCGTGATCGTCGCCCAGCTTTCGCGCTACCAGCAGATCGTCCATGCCGACACCGGTTCCCACGTCACCGATACGACCTTTCCCAACATGGACTGGTCCGGCGCCGTAGATGCGGTTGGCGGCATGGGGCCTGCCGCATTGGCCTTGATCGACGGCGAAATCACCAGGCAGGCCACCATGATTTCCTATCTCAACATCTTCCACATGCTGACCTGGATGATGCTGATTTTCGCGCCCATGCCGTTCCTCCTGAAGCGTCCGGCTAGGCAGCGCGAGGTCGGGCGGCAGATGATGCTAGAATGATGGGGCTGACATTGCCCGCGCGTTCGCCTAAGCGCTTGTCGCTTGCCCGGGAATCTGGGATCGGTCGGGCAGAAACATAAAAGAGATAGAGGCTGGTTTCGTGGGAAAAGTCATAGTCATTACCGGCGCCGGCATGGGCCTGGGCCGTGCGCTTGCCAGGCGGTTTGCCGCCGACGGCGAAACCATTATCGCGCTGGGCCGAACCTTCTCGAAAGTGAAGGCGCTGGCCGACGAACTGGGCGAACCGCATTTCGCCGTGGAATGCGACGTGCAGAGCCCCGATTCCGTGCGCAATGCCTTCGCCGAGATCGCCAAGCGCCATCCCAAGATCGACGTGCTGATCAACAATGCCGCGGTCTATGAGCCGTTCTACGTCAAGGACGCGACCGACGAGCAGATCCTCGGACCGATCCTGACCAACTACGCCGGGCCGGTGTTCACCTGCCGCTCCGCCATCCCGATGATGGAAAAGGGTGGGCAGATCATCAACGTCACCAGCGAATCGGTGGCGCTCGAATTCCCGATGCTCTCGATGTACATGAGCTCGAAGGCCGCGCTGGAACGCTTCAGCCAGACGCTCCATCGCGAGCTCAATGAAGCTGGCATCCGCGTCACCGTGGTGCGCGCCGGTCCTATGTACGAGGCTGGCAAGGAGATGCAGGCCTGGGATCCGCAGGCTGCGCAGAACTTCTACATGGAGTGCAAGGGCGTCGGCATCGACATGATGACCCGCGGCGTTTCCATGGTCGAATCCGTCACCCCCGTGTTCCGCGCCATCCTCGATGCCGCCCCCGATCTTCGCATCAATCACGTTTCCCTTGAAGGACGCATGCCATGACCACTCTTCCCGAAGCCAAGCTCTTCATCGACGGCCAGCTCTGCCAGGCCGAGGGCGGAAAGACCTACGATCTCATCAGCCCCTGGACGGGCGAGCCGGTCGGCAAGGCCGCAGATGCCAGTGCCAACGATGTCGAGCGCGCTATCGCCGCCGCCCGTCGCGCCTTCGACACGACCGACTGGGGTTCGTTCGAGAACAAGGACAACCGCCTGGCGCTGGTCAAGAAGCTGCGCGCCCTGTTCGAACGCGAGAAGGACCGCATCGGCGAGATGGCCGTGCAGGAAGCCGGCGCCGCCCGCGGTGCAATCGGCCGTGCCCACGTCACCATGGCCCTCGAGGGCTGGGACGATTACATCGATGTCTTCCCCCGCGTGCAGTTCGAGAAGGACTACGGCAACAAGCCGGCCTTCGGCATGACCCACCACCGCGTCGCCCGCTATGAGCCAGTCGGCGTGGTCGCCGCGATCACCCCGTGGAACGTCCCGCTCTACGTCAACATCGGCAAGGTCGTCGCGGCCCTGCTCGCGGGCTGCACCGTGATCCTCAAGCCCGCCCCGAACACGCCGCACGAAGGCGTGATCTTCGGCGAGCTGGCGGCGGAGGCTGGCTTCCCGGCAGGTGTGTTGCAAGTGGTCTATGGCCAGGATCCGGCGCTGGCCGGCGAAATGCTGGTCAAGGACCCGCGCGTCGATCTGATCAGCTTCACCGGCTCCACCGCCGTCGGCAAGCGCATCATGGAGCAGGGCGCTCCGACGCTGAAGCGCGTGTTCCTCGAACTGGGCGGCAAGTCGGCCAAGATCGTGCTCGACGATGATCCGAACTTCGCCATGTCGGTGGCGACCACCGCGCTTATCTTCCACGCCGGCCAAGGCTGCGCCGTGCAGAGCCGTCTGCTGGTCCCGCGCAGCCGCTATGAGGAAGCCAAGGCTATCCTGCAGGGCACATATGCCAGCATCGGCGACAATTGGGGCGACATCAACAACCCCGAGCACATCATGGGCCCGCTGGTGAACAAGAACCAGTACGAGCGCGTGCAGAGCTACATCAAGCTCGGCCAGGAAGAGGGCGCGACCCTGTTCATCGGCGGCAAGACCCGTCCGGACAAGAGCCCGAACGGCAATGGCGGCTATTTCGTCGAACCGACCGTGTTCACCGACGTTACCAATACCATGCGCATCGCCCAGGAGGAAATCTTCGGCCCTGTGCTCGTCGTCATCCCCTATGAGGACGACGAGGACGCGATCCGCATCGCCAACGAAAGTGCCTATGGCCTTTCAGGCGGCGTCAACGGCGGTGATTTCGAGCGCGCGCTGCGCGTGGCCAAGCGCATCCGTACCGGCTCGGTCGGCGTCAACAACGGCATGTGCATCGCTGGCGACATTCCCTTCGGCGGCTACAAGGCCAGCGGCATCGGCCGCGAATGGGGCGTCGAGGGCATCGAGGAATACCTCGAGACCAAGATGCTCGCATGGCCGGTGGCCGCGGCCTGAGACCGGGCATGGACCGGTCGGTGGAAACTCTAGAGGAATCGCCGGCCGGCGAGCCTGCGTCCGATCCGGGCGCGGGCGTCGCGCGCAACCTCAACGGCCAGAAGCTCGGCCGCAAGGGCAGGGACACGCGCCAACGCATCCTCAATGCCGCGGCAGAAATCGTTGCCGAGGGAACTGCCGACCAGGTTTCGCTGAGCGCGATCGCGCGGCGAGCCTCGCTCGGCATGACCTCGCTCTACCTCTACTTCAATGACTTGACCGAGCTGCTGCTGGCCCTGCTCGATCCCGTGGTCGACGGCGCCCGTGAGGAATTCGCTGACCTGCTGGGCAAACATTGGGAGGACGATCGGCTGGGCGAGCATTGCCGCGAATTCCTCGAGGCCTTTTACCGCTTCTGGGCAGGCAACTCGCGTCTGCTGCACCTGCGCAACTCCATGGCCGATGCCGGCGACGACCGCATGGCCATGGCGCGGGTCAGGTCCAGCCAGCCATTGATCGGCTTTTTCGCCCACCAGATGGGCGGCGGGCCGGACAATACCAAGAGCTATGCCTATGCCATGGCGACCGTGCTGACCACGGGCATGGAGCGTACGGTAACCGTCGCAACCGATCCGCGGCTTACCGGTCTGTTCGGGCCGGGCTACAGCCATGCGGCCACTCATTATCTTGAGCCGGAGGCTCGCATCATGGAATTGGCCATCCGCGACACGCGGCTTCGCGGCAAGGCCTAGACCACTTCGAAAACCTCCCCCGGGATGGGGGAGGAGCCCGAAATCGGTTGATCAATTCCGCGAACGCGGCAGGCCGAGGCCCTTTTCCGCGATCATCGAACGGTGCACCTGGCTGGTACCGCCATAGATCGTCGTGCCGTGCGCGTGGCGATAGGCCAGGTTTACCGCATCGGCAGCGCCCTTGCGCTTGGACAGCGACAGTGGCGCCGTCAGGTCAAGCAGGTCGCGCGAATCGGTGATGAACAGCTCGGACGAGAACATCTTGGCCATCGGGCCATAGGCGCCGTTGCCCTTGCCATGCACCTGCGTCCAGTTGGCGCGGAAGGCGATCAGTTCGGAAGCGAGCACATTGGCATGGACCCGGGCGAGGCGCGTCTGCGCCTTGGCGGTGTCGATCAGGCGGGCGCCGCCGGCGACCTTGATTTCCTCGCAAAGTTCGATGGCGTTTTCGAGCATGGAGCGCTGCACCTTGGCGAAACCGCCGCCGTGCTCGAGTTCCAGGCTTGCCGCCATGGTCCGCGCGCCGCCATTGATCTCGCCCAGGCGCCAGGAATCGGGGATGCGCACGTTGTCGTAGAACGAGATGTTGGTGCGCTCGTCCATGAAGGTGTGGACGCCCTGGATGGTCACGCCCTCGGCCTTCAGAGGCACGATGAACATGGTCAGACCCTTGTGCTTGGGCAGGTCGGGATCGGTGCGGGTGAGGATCAGGACGTAGTCGGTGAGGTTGGAGCCCGAGGTCCACATCTTGGTGCCGTCGATCCGCCAGGAGCCGTCCTCCAGCTGGGTCGCCTTGCAGGTGGCGGCGAAGACGTCGGAACCGCAGCCGGGCTCGGAATAGCCGAGCGAGCAGATC
Organism: uncultured Novosphingobium sp.; assembly: GCA_964630805.1. Classification (GTDB taxonomy): domain Bacteria; phylum Pseudomonadota; class Alphaproteobacteria; order Sphingomonadales; family Sphingomonadaceae; genus Novosphingobium. The sequence continues at coordinate 22,875 of CAZVWP010000017.1, forward strand.
GCATCGCCGCTGATGATCTTGGAGAGCACGTCGCGCTTCAGCTCCTCGGTGCCGAAGCGGTGGATGATCAGGGCAACCATCTGCGCCACGCCTGCAACCGGGTTGTTCCAGCCTTCTTCCTCGAAGGCTTCACGCGCGGCGGTGACTTCATAGGGGCTGAGGCCACGGCCGCCGACGTCCTTGGGCATCTGCAGGTAGGCGAGATCGGCCTCGACCAGCTGCTTGTGGATCACCGGGTTGTGGCCTTCCCACGAGAAGTGGAACTTCTCGCGCTGTTCGTCGGTGACGTTCTTGGCGAAGAAGTCGCGGATTTCCTGCTTGATCTTGCGCGCGTCGTCGCCGAGGTCGAACTCGACCGGAACCTCGCCCGCTTCGGGCAGGCTGGCAGCTTCGCCGGCGTAGAGGCGGCGGCCGGCTTCGATCAGCCAGTCCTCGGGATCGCCCGCCACCAGCGGCCAGGCCTTGGCGCGCAGGTTGAACAGGTGGATGTCGTGCTCAAGCGTCAGGCCGATGCCGCCGAAGGTCTGCACCGCATGGCGCACGGTGCGGCCGGCGGCGCCGGCGGCGTACCAGATCGCCAGGCTGATTTGTGCGCCGGCTTCCTTCTCGCCATCGGCGATGGAGCGCATGGCCTTCCAGGCGAGGAACTTGGCCGAATCGATCTCGCAGACGAGGTCCGCCATCGGGTGGGACAGCGCCTGGAAGGTGCCGATGAACACGCCGAAGGCCTTGCGCTCGCCGGCATAGGCCGCCGCCTGCAGCAGCGCCGCGCGTGACAGGCCCGAGAGCGCAAGCGTCATCAGCAGCTTCCATTCCTCTATCCCGGCGGCGAAGGTGGCGAGAGCGTCCGTGCCGCTGGCCAGTACCGTGGAGGGCAGGCCGGCGAGGTCGAGTTCCGCAATCGGCGTTGAGGCCAGGTTCGCCTCGGCCATCCTCGCGGCAGTCGGCACGGAAACCAGGATGACGTCATTGCCCCGGCGCGCCACGACCGCATCGGCAACGAGGCCGCCGGCCACCCACTGGCTTCCGAACTCGGCCACGTCCTGCATGGCGATGGTCACGACCTTGCTGCCGGCAATGGCTTCGCCCAGCAGGTCATCAGTTCCACCCAGCTGCGCCAGAAGCCTTGCCGCGACCAGCGCTTCCGCCAGCGGCCCGGACGCGAGGGTGCGCCCGGCTTCCTCCATCAGCACACCGGCGTCGAACAGACCGAGGCCGAGGCCGCCCTTGTCGTCCGGCACCCGCAGGCCCAGCGCGCCCAGTTCGGCCAGGCCCTGCCACAATTCCGCATCGAAGCCGATGGGCATCGCGGCGCGCACGCGCGCCGACGAGCTGTTGTCGTCGAGAAACCGCGCGAACATGTCGCGCATCATTTCCTGTTCTTCGGTGAGGTCGAAATTCATGGGGCTATCCTCAGATAAGATTGTGGCCGTGCCTCACCATGACAGCACTTTCATCGCAACCGGAATCTGCACCAAAGGGCAGGTGCGCATACGAAAACGGCGCCCCCGAAGGAGCGCCGCAATCGTTGTGCCTGATGATGAGGCTCAGTTGCCGCCGAAGCGGTACTTCAGGCGGAAGCCCCACATCTGCGGCTCGCCGACGATCGACGAGATGAAGCCGCGGGCCGAGTTGTCGTTGATCTGCAGGATCACCTTCTCGTTCGTCACGTTGGTCATGAAGAACGAAAGGTCGACCGGGAGCTGTGCGACGTTTTCCCAGGTGGCGTTGAGGTTCAGCACGCTCGACGAAGGAGCGATGCCGCCGCCGGCTGTGATCGGCAGGGCCGGGTTGGTCCGGTCGACTACGCCGTCGGCCACGATGCGGCGGCGCGACTGGTAGACGAAGCTGCCGCCGAAGCTGAGCTTGCCGACCGATTCGGGCAGCGGGAACGTGTAGTTCGCCGAAAGCACGACCTGGTGCGGCGGGCCCGAGTTGGCGATCGTGTTGCACTGCTCGCCACCGCAAGGCTGCAGCAACGGCCCCGTGATGTCGTTGTACGGTGCCGGTACAACCGGGATGGTGACGTTGAGCAGCCGCGCGTTGATGTAGCCATAGGATGCATCGAGGCGGAAGCCCTGGAACGGCGAGATGCTGAAATCGGCCTCGATGCCCCAGATGCGCGACTTGCCCGCGTTGATGATCGTGGCGTTGCCGCCGCAGATGACGGTGAAGCCCGGCTTGTTCGGGTTGCAGGCAGTGCCGAGCTGCAGCTGCTGGTTACGCAGCGTGCTCCAGTAGCCGGCGATGTTGAAGGTGCCGGGCATGGAGCCGCGCCAGCTGGTTTTGGCGCCCAGTTCGAGCACATCGACCTTCTCCGCGTCATAAGGCTGCAGCGGGTCGGGACCGAAGATGGCGAGGCCACCTTGGCGGTAGCCGCGTGACCACTTGCCGTAGACCATCATGCCGTCCATCGGCTTGTAGTCCACCTGGAGTAGCCAGGTTGGAGCCGAGGTGTTCTTGTTCAGGTTCTGCTGGCAGTGGTTGAGCCGGTCCGCGTAGGAATAGTAGGTGGCATAGGCCGCCGGCGTTGCAGACGGCGGACCGGAGTAGCCCGGGGTTCCCTGCACGTTGTAACCGGGAGCTGTCGGGTTGGTGCAGGCAAAGCGCACGTCGCTGGGGTTCGGAGTGAACACCGCCGTCTCGTTCAGCAGCCAGGTGTGCATCTCGTCGAAGGTGTAGCGGAAGCCGCCCGTCAGCGTCAGCGTCGGGGTGATCTTGTAGCTGGCCTGCGCGTAGATTGCGTAGTCGCGGAAGCTGGTCTTCTGCAGCGAGTAGGAACCGGTGCCGCCCGACACGGTCAGGGCGTTGAACAGCGGTGAACCCGCAGGGGCAAAGCTCGGGCCACCCAGAGCGGCGGCGGGAAGGCAGTTGAAGGTGACAACATTCGCGCAGGCGGTGAACGAGGCGGTCTGGACACCCGAGATGCCCAGCGGATCATTCATTTCCATGTAGGCGCCGGCCTGCCAAGTGAACCTACCATCGCCGGGATGGCCCTGCAGCTGGATTTCGCCAACCAGCGACTTTTGGGCATTGGTATAGCCGGTGTCGCCATTGTTATGGGTGAAGGCGAAGCCGCGAACCTGGCCGCTCGTCTCGGTGCCGTAAGCGACGCCGGGGAGCAGGGCATAATTACCGAACAGGTCGAGGTTGGTCTTGCCCTTGAATTCGCCGTAGCTGATGATGTTCTTGACCGTCAGGCTGTCGCTGGCCTTCCAGGTCACGGTGTTGATCACCTGCCAGGTGTCGCTGATCGCCTGGGAGTCGGGAAGACGGTTCGAAACCGACCAGAAGCCGAGCGGAGCCTCGCGCGTCATCTGGGCGACGGATTCGTTGCCGAAGAAAGCCTGGTTCGAGCTGCCCGGGAAAGCACTCGTGATCTTCGGGATCACGCCATTGCTCTGCGAATGGGTGTAGGTGAAGATCGTGTAGTTCTCGATGTCCGGCGTGATATCCCAGACCGCGCTAACGCGACCGGCCCAGTAGTTCGTGTCGCCCATGCCGCGGCCGGCGAACTTGCCGTCGCCGAGGTTGCCGGCGTTCTTCAGGTAACCATGGCGGTCCATGTGATCGACGCCGGCGCGAATCTTGAAGGTGTCGCTGACCGGGATATTCACGACGCCCTGGACGCGCCACATGTCGTAGTTGCCGGCGCCGCCTTCGATATAACCTTCAAACCGGTCGGTCGGCTTCTTCGGGACGAGCAGCACCGCGCCGCCGGTGACGTTGCGGCCGAACAGGGTGCCCTGCGGGCCCTTCAGGACCTGGACGTTCTGCAGGTCGAACAGGGCGCCCGGGCCGGCGCCGTCACCGCCGAAGGTCGCGCCCGAGCCGCGCGGGGCGACGACATCGGCGAAGAACACGCCCACGGTCGCGAAGCTCCGCTGCTCCTGGTAGAAGCCGCGGATGGTGAAAGTGGTGTTGTCGGCACCGTAGCGGTTGTTGACCGCGAGGCCGGGAGTGTAGCTGGCGAGTTCGCGAACGCTGCTGACGTTGGCGGCGTTCAGCTTTTCCTGGTTGAACACCGTGATCGAGATCGGAACGTCCTGCAGCTTCTGCTCGACGCGCTGCGCGGTGACTACGATGTCGTTTGCGGAAGATGCCGTATCAGCCTGGGCTTCTTCCTGGGCCAATGCCGGCATGGCATAGCTCATGCTCAGGGCGGTCGCGGCAAACAGGGCGCTCTTGGTCTGGAATTTCATGTCTTTCCTCCATGGACTTCGCTTGCCGACCGAACCTTGCGCGGCCTTGTGGCAGTCGAATCTAGGGCGCCGCTATCGGCCAATGGAAGGAAAGGGAAGGCATATCAGCTTTGGCTGAACATTTGTTCAGCCAAGTGTTGCAATCCTGTAACACACTAAGGCTGGCTGGAACAGCCAGGCCTTATTTTTCAATCACTTCGATGACCCGCTCGGGGCACGCCCTGGCACCGCGCCTTGCCAGTTCCTCCTGCCCGGCGGGGACGTCGAAGCCCTCGGTAGCGATGTAGCCTTCATCGTCGAGCGGATAGAGTTCGGGAGCGACGGCCCAGCAACGGGCATTGCCGGTGCAGCGTGCCTTGTCGATGCGGATCTTCATGTCGGCCTTCCTCCGGATTGGGTGAATGCTTGAACCGGGCGTTGGCTGCAGCCTATGGTGCGGATATGGACAAGGCGCAATCCCTCCTGCCCGGCTATCGTCGGCGTATCCTGATCGAGCCGCGCCAGGGTGCGGTGGCGGCCATGCTGGAAGACGACATGCACTGCCTTGCCGTGGTCCTGCGGCATGACGGCGAGCGGGTGACTGCCGTCGAACCTGACACGGCGCGCATGCCCTGGAATACCTGTCCGGGCGCTGCTGCAAAGCTGGTCGAGACCTTCGAGGGCCAACCGCTTTCGGAAGTCACAGCGCGTCGCGACAAGAAGCAGAACTGCACGCATCTTCACGACCTGGCCGTCCTCGCGGCTGTCCATGCACATGACGGAGCGCCGCTGGAATACCGGATAAGGGCCTCCGATCCGGTCGCCGGGCGGCGCGTGCTCGAACTTGACGGGAGCGATGGCAGGCAACTGCGCTGGGAAGAGCAGGATGGCCTGCTGACGGTGCCGGAAAGCGCGGCGGGGCAGCACGTGATGATGCTGCGCGACTGGATCGCTGCATTGCCCGAGGAAGAGCGCGAGGCGGCGCGGCTGCTGCAGTGGGCCTCGCTGGTCGCGCACGGGCGAACCATGCCGCTGGAGGAACAGTCGAACGCCGCCGCGCTGCCGCCCAACTGCTATACCTTCCAGCCGGAACGGGCGATCCATGCCGATCGAGTGGGGGAGCGGCTCGATTTCAACGGTGGCGCGCGCGAACCCCTGGAGGAACTCGCGCCACAGGTCCGTTCCAGGCTTTAGATAACGCCCGGGCGCCTTGCAGCCGGCGTTGCGGCATGCAAGAGCGCCGCCGCCGCGAGGTCATGCGGCGCAAGGAGCTTCGGTCATGGCGGCAGCAGTGGTGGGGGAGGGCGCACAGGCCCCGGCCTTGCCCGATGCCGCGACGCGCACCCTGATCAGCCTCGCTTCGCTGTTTGCCGTGATGATGGTGACGATCGACGGCACCATCGCCATCATCGCCCTGCCGCGCATCCAGTCGAGCCTTGCCGCCTCGCAGGAGCAGATCGCCTGGGTGTTGACCAGCTACCTGGTAGCCGGCGCCATCGCCACGCCACTCAGCGGCTGGCTGGCGGATCGCTTCGGCCGGACCAAGGTCATGGCCGTCTCGGTGCTGGCCTTCACCTTTGCCTCACTGGGTTGCGGCGTGTCGGCCAATCTCGAGATGCTGGTGGTGTTCCGCACTCTGCAGGGGGCCTTCGGCGCCTGCCTGGTGCCGCTCAGCCAGGTTCTGCTGATGGACGTCTACCCGCCCGAGCAGCAGGGCAAGGCCATCTCCATGTTCGGCATCGGCACCCTGTTCGGCCCGATGATCGGCCCGACGCTGGGCGGGTGGCTGACCGAGAATTTCAACTGGCGCTGGATATTCCTGATCAATCTGGCGCCAGGGGTCATCGCCTTTGCGGGGTTGCTGATCTTCGCCCGGCGCGCGGAGAAGCCTTACAACAGCCCGTTCGACCTTCGCGGTTTCGTGTTCGTATCCATCGTCCTCGCTGCCTTCCAGCTGATGCTTGACCGTGGGCAGATGCTCGACTGGCTGTCGTCCACCGAGATCTGCATCGAGGCGGCGCTGGTTGCGCTGTTCCTCTACATCTCGATCGTGCACATGCTGACGGTGCGCAATCCCTTCATCCAGCCGTCCATCTTCATGGACCGTAACTTCCTAGTCGGCTCGGTGCTGTCGGTGCTGATCGGCATCCTGCTGAACGGCATCATTCCCATCGTTACCGGCATGATGCAGCAGTTGCTCGGCTTCCCAGTGATGCTGGCGGGCATTCTCTCGCTGCCTCGGGCGCTGGGCAACATGCTGACCATACTCTTCGCCGGGCGCATCGTCACCCAGAGCAATGCGCGGATACTGGTCTTTCTCGGCCTCCTGATGATCCTCGCCAGCCTGCACATCCTGATGAATCTCTCGCTCGACGCGCGTCAGGACAGCCTCGCCATGGTGGCCTTCCTGCAGGGCTGCGGCTCGGGCCTCATCATGCTGCCGTTGATGCTGGTGGTGTTCTCCACCTTGCCGAATAACTTGCGAAACCAGGGTTCCACCCTCTTCGCGCTGATCCGCAGCGTGGCGGGCGCGGGCGGGATTTCGGTGATCCAGGCGATGACGATCCGAGATGCGGCAGCGGTGCAGTCGCGGCTGGTCGAGAACATCCGGCCGGACAATCCTCTGGTGGCCCTGCGCGGTGACTTCGAGCTCGCAGCCATGGTCGGCCAGGTCATGAGGCAGGCGCAGATGGTCGCCTATGTCGATACCTACCGGGCGATCTTCATCATGGCGCTGGTCATGGCGCCGCTGTGCCTGCTGTTGAGAGCCAACACCGATGACGAGGCGCAGCCCGTCACCATGCACGCCGGCGATTGAGTGACGCAATCAGGCCGCGCTGGCGAACCGCTTGACGTTACCCTCATCGGGACTGCGGCCGCCCAGGCAATGCTCGATAGCTTCATCGAGCGAGGCAAGGAGGCTGGCGGTATCGACCTGATCTTCCACGCCATGCACCAGGCCGACCGCCAGCGGCCGCTCGCCCTCGCCGACGGGGAGTAGCCGGGCGACCAGCTTGGCATTGGTGTTGCAGCCGGCGTGGCCCTCCACCCAGCCGCGCTCCTGGCAGGCCTGCAGGTTGTTGGTCATGACGCTCACGACGAACTTGCGTTCCTCGGTGGCTTCCGCGTTCAATCGCCGGACCATGCCATCGCGACGGGGTTGCGGTATGGTGGAAAGGAGGAGCCAGCCGGCGGCGCTGGTCGACATCGGAAACTGCACGCCGCCATAAAGGCCGCGCGTGTTGGTGACTGCGGTGCGCGGGCCGGTGCGCCAGCTGACGATCTGCACGTTGAGCCCCGCCATGGCGAAGACCGCGACGGGCAGGCCGGTCTGCGCCACCAGCCGGTCGGTGATGCGCACCAGGCTGCCATCGCGCACTATGCCGGTCTGCCCCGACCAGCCGAGCAGCGCGGCGCGCGGAGTGAGCGAATAGGTGCGCGAATGGGGGTCCTTGTGCAGCAGGCCCAGTTCGACAAGGCTGGCCAGTAGTTCGGAGGTGGAACTCTGCGGGCGACCATAGCGCCGCACTATGTCCATCACGCTTGCTTCGCGATTCTCGTCGTCGAAGAAATCCAGCACTTCGATCACGCGCCGGGCGATCTTGGCCTTGTTGGGCTTTTCCCTGCTGGAGGGCACGATTCTCTCCTGAATTTTGTGAGATACCCTATATCGTTATCGTGGGGGCGATTGTCAACGTGGCAGAATTCTCCCATTCCTCCCTGCGGAGCCGAAATTCCGATAGTGAAACAACGATGAGCATCGAAAGCCTGACGATTGACGCAAACCGCCTATGGGGCGGCGAGCAGGTGCCGGACCTGCCGCTTACCTTCGTCAGGTTGGACGGAGCGGCGGAGTGGCCCGAAGTGCCGATGCTACCGGCATTCCCGGTCGTCGGGCTTGGCGATGCGGCGCATCCACTAGCGGCACTTCTGGATTGCGTGATCGAACCGCCGGTGAGCGCGGAGGCGCTGGCTACGCAGGTTCAGGCCCGGCCCATGGCTGCTGCGGCGATCGTACAACTGCTGCGCATCCTGCCCGCGCTCGACCTCGACCAGGGTCTAACGGCGGAATCGATGACTTATGGGCTGCTGCAGGGTAGCGCAGAGCATCGCGAATGGTTGGTATCGCGCCAATGCGCCGGCGGCGAATCGGGCGAGGGGCGGGTTAGCGTTGGCCGCGATGGCAACCGCCTTGTCATCACGCTCGATAATCCGGCCCATGACAACGCCATCGACCGAGCCATGCGCGACGCCCTGTACGAGGCGCTGGAACTGGCGAGCCTCGATCCCGAGGTGGAGCGCGTCTCCATGCGTGCGGTAGGACGAACGTTCAGCATGGGCGCACTGTTGTCGGAATTCGGCACCACGACTGATCCCGCCACCGCCCACGCTATCCGGGCGCGCACACTCCCTGCGCGCATGGCGATGCGCTGCGCGGACAGGCTGGACGTCCATGTGCAGGGCGGTTGTGTCGGTTCAGGCCTGGAGCTGGCGGCCTATGCGCACCGGTTCACGGCGGCACCGAATGCGTGGTTCCAGTTGCCGGAACTTTCGATGGGCATCCTGCCGGGGGCAGGGGGCTGCGTTTCCCTGACGCGCCGGATCGGGCGCCAGCGCACGGCGCTTATGATCCTGTCGGGCAAGCGGATTTCGGCCAGGCAAGCGCTAGGCTGGGGGCTGGTCGATGCGATCGTGGACCAACCGCCCGGCGATGAAAGTGGCGCTGACGCTGGCTGAGGATAACCGCTGACGGGCATCGGCCCATGGGCAGTCCAGCAGCACGAGATCCGCGATAGCTCCCGGTTCGATGCGGCGATGGCAGGTGAGGTCGGCAGGATCGGCGAGGTACAGCGCAAGGGCTTCTTCTGGCGACAGCGCCTCTTCCCTACACAACACTTGGCCTTCGCGCGTTTTACGATCGACTGCGGCACACATGGCTTGCCAGGGATCGGCGCTGGCGAAGGGCGCATCGCTGCCGCCCGCAAGTGCAATCCCGGCATCACGCAGGCTTGCGAGGCGATAGAGGTCGTCCCGATGCCGTTCCTCGACATCCAGCAAGTAGCGGTCGCCGCGCTCGCGGACGAATTGGGGCTGGACGCAGGCGGCAAGGCCGAGACCGGCCATGCGCCGGGCATTGTCCGGCGAGGTGACCGAGGCATGCTCGATCCGGTCTCCGGGGTTCGCGCCGGCTTCTTCGAACAGGGCGAGGGTGAAGACCAGTTCGACTTCGGTGACGCAATGGATAGCGACGGCCCGCCCGCGCGCATGGGATTTGCGGATGAACTGGCAGGCCTCCTCGAACGAGGGCAGGGCGGCTTCGTGCAGGTGCAGCTTGCCGGGGCCGAGCGTCCAGCCATCGTTCACGGCATCGCCCAGTTCCAGCCGGCCGGCGAGAGTGCAATGTTGCACCAGCGCGCCGTTGCTTATTTGTTGTGCGAAATGCTGGGCGGTTGCGGCATCGTTGCCGACCGACATGTCCGTCACACCGGTCACGCCCCAGCTCGCCAGTTCGCGCGAAATCCCGGTCAGGTCCGGCGGCGCGCTACCCAGTGCCTGCCGCAGCCACTGGTCCTCGTCGAACAGGCGACCGGTGAAGCCGGAGCCATCGCGTTCCAGACCGGGCGGCGGCACCGCGTGGGCGAGCAACGTTTCAAGCGCCATGGTATTGAGCAGCCACATTCGCCCTGTGCGCTGCTGGATGCGCAGGGGGCGGTGGGGCAGCAGCCGGTCGAGCGCGCGGGCATCGGGCAGCCCCATGACGCTTTCATGGTAGCCGATGCCACGCAGCCAGCCGGTGCCGCCTGCTGCCTGAAGTGCTTTGGCAAGCGCTGCCGCGTCGGTCACTTCGGGCGGACCGCATTCGACCGATGCCGCTTTTGCCGCGAGCCCGAACAGGTGAATGTGGTGATCGTGCAGGCCGGGAAGCAGGGCGCCGCCATGGGCATCCACCACCGTGTGCGATTGCAGCTGGCCGGGAGCTGCCAGCTCCACAATCCGCTCACCCGCCAGCAACACGTCAGCGAGGCCATGGCCCCAGACATCGGCGTTGCGGATCAACACGGCAGGTATTGCGCGTTGTCCGCCCCGATCGGGTGGACCGGCGACAGCAGTTCACGCCTTGGCACTTTCGGGAAGAATTGCCCGACCGAGGCGGCCCAGTGGCGCAAGTCCCGCGCCAGCCCCGCCGGGTCGCGTTTGCGTTCTTCCCCCAGTACCATGGCGACGACCGAACTCATGGCAAAGCCCATGCGCCTCGCTCTGCCGCTGCGGTAGGCGCGCCAACCCTCGAGGGCGGCGAAGATGCCGGTGAGGGGGTCTGCCATGGCATCGCCGACATAGCCGACTTCGCCGGTCGCGTCTGCCAGCGCGCGGGCGAGGCCGCCGGCGACGCCGCAGTCATGGCCGATTCCGGCCCAGTTCGCTGCATCGCCGGTGGCGCCATGGCCGGTGACGGTCAGCCAGACGAGACCCGGCGTCTCGCGCACCAGTGCGTCCGCATCGATTCCCAGTTGCCGCAGTGCGCGCACGCGCGAGCTTTCGATGACGAAATCGGCGCTACGGATGAGGGCGATCAGGTTCTCCCTGTCCGCATCCGTCGCCAGATCGACGACCACGTTGGCCTTGCCTTGGTTGATCAGGTCGAAGGTTGCAGGATCGTCGCGGCGGATCAGGTCGGGGCGCGACAGGCTCTCCACCTTGACCACTTCCGCGCCCGCCAGCCATAGCAGATGCCCGGCAAGCGGGCCGGCCCAGATCGCAGAGAGATCGACGACGAAGGGGCGGTGCCCCGGCGCGCGCTGTCGGCTCGGCCCGGTCTCCAGCACCTCCATCGGCGGGCTGGGCGGCACCTCGTCCGCAGATGCCACCGGCAGCCCCAGCAGACGCCCGCGTTCGACCAAGTCCATGCAGTCATGCTGCAGGGCCGCTGCGGCAATCGCCTCCTGGTCGTCAAAGTCCAGAGCCTCGTCCATGAAGAGCGCGGGCAGCATGGCGCGATCCTCGTCGCGCAGCACGGTCAGGCAGAACCAGCTGTGATCGCGGGTAGGCAGCAGGCGGCTACCGCCGGGGCCGGCGGAGATTTTGCCCCGGTAGACGTAGTCGTTGTTGGAACCCCGCTCGCCGACCAAGGTCGAGCCCGCGATCTGTGCGATGCGGGCCGACCCTGTCTCTTCGGCGAGCAGCCGCAGCCTGCGGTCTGCCCAGTCGCTCAGCGGTATGCGCAGGGGCTCATTCGCCAAGGATGCGCTTCACCTCGCGCCGCAGCAGCTTGCCCATTTCGTTGTAGGGCAGCTCCTTCACGAAGTGCACCTTGTCGGGCACGCGGCTCGAGCGCAGGCGGGCGCGGATCAGTTCCTTGATCTCGTCCTCCGCGGGCTCGAGGTGGCCATCGTGCAGCACCAGCGCCACGCCGACGGACTCGCCCCATTCGACCGACGGCACCGCGCAGGCGCAGGCATCGGCAATCGCCGGGTGGGTGAGCAGCACGTCCTCGATCTCGCCCGGCGACATGTTCTCGCCGCCGCGCACAATGACGTCGTCGGCCCGGCCGGAGAGGAAGATGTAGCCGTCCTCGTCCATGTAGCCGGCATCGCGGGTGGGGAACCAGCCGTCGGCCGTGAGAGCCGACTTTTCCTTGTACTCGCCCGAGACCTGCTCGCCGCGTACGTAGATTTCGCCGTGCTCGCCCGGGCCCAGAACCCTGCCGTCCTCGTCGCGAACTTCGATCTCGACGGTTGGAAGGGGCTGGCCGAGCGAGGTCAGGCGCGCACGCACCTTGGGGTCCTCGGAGGCGAGGGCCGCGCGGTGATCGTCCGGGCCGAGCAGCGCGATGGTCGAGCTGGTCTCGGTCAGGCCATAGGCATTGGTGAAGCCGGTGTGCGGAAACAGCGACATCGCCTTCTGGATCACTTCCAGCGGCATCTTGCCGCCGCCATAGGCGACCGCGCGCAGCGTCGAGGTATCGGCCTTGTGGCCCTTCTCCATGGCCGCGACGATGCGCGTCATCATGGTCGGCACGACGAAGGCGTTGCTGATCTTCTCGGCCGAGACGAGATCGAGCCAGCCTTCCGGCGTGAAGTTGGGCAGCATGACGATGCGGCGCTGGGCGTAAATCGAGCTCATCAGCGCCGAGATGCCGGCGATGTGATAGGGCGGCACCACCACGAGGGCAGCGTCTTCCTCGTCGGCACTGGCGAACTCCACCGAGCCCAGGATATAGCCGAGCAGGTTCGAGTGCCGCAGGATCGCCGCCTTGGGTGCCGCCGTCGTGCCGCTGGTGAACAGCTGCACGGCGATGCCTTCGCCGATGTCGTAGAGGGCGTCCTCGTCGATGGTCGCGGCCTGGGCCCTGGCGACGAAATCGACGCGCGAATAGGTCGTGTGGCCTTGGCCTCCCGCAATGCGTTCGACGCGCGAGACGTCACCCACGACCAGCGAGGGAGCGATCCGGTCCAGCAGCGCGGCAAGATCCTCGTCGGCAAGGCGGTAGTTCAGGGGGCAATAGGGCACGCCGGCCAGTGCTGCGCCGAACAGAGCGACGACTGCCGCCTCGCTCGATTCGTCGAGCAGCGCGACGTGGGTCGCGCCGCTGGCCTGGATCACATCGACCGCACCGCGCGCCGCCATGAGCAGTTCGCCGTAGGTCCAGCGCTTGCCGTCACAGACCACGCCAACGCGGTCGGGGGCGGCCTCGGCCGCCATCTCGAGAAGCAGGGCTATGTTCATCGGTTAGTCCGAAGCGGGCAGCGGCTTGGCGTCCTTGACCGACAGCGCCACGCCGTCGACCGAAAGCGAACCCTTGCCGGGCTTGACGCAGAGCAGCTCGTACTGGCCGTCGGCATCGACATAGCGCTTGCCCATGAGAGTGCCGGCCGAGAAATCGGCGCTGAGTTCGGCGGAGCCCTTGGCTTCGGCCATCGGCGCACCGCCGCATTCGATCTGGCCGCCGCCGGTGCGGATGACCATCACTTCGGTGTCGCAGGCTGCGCTCTTCAAACGGGTACCCGGTTTCATCTCTCGTCGTTCCTTGTTCTTGCCGATGCAATTGCACGCATCAGGCTATTGCACCCGCGGCCTTTAGGCTTTCGATCCGCTCCCAATCAAGACCATGTTCGAGCAGGATCTGCTCGGTGTGTTCGAAAGCCTCCGGCGCGCGCGGAGTGGAGGCGGGTTCGCCGTTGAACTGTACCGGCGAGCGGACCACCTTGAGCGGCGCCGAACCGTCGATTGGATCTACATGGTAGAATGCATCGTTGGCGATGGCCTGCGGGTCGTCGCCCAGGTCCATGAAGCTGTTCACCGCCGCCCACTGTCCCTTCATCGTCTTGAGGTGCTCGCGCCAGTAGTCGAAGGGTTTCGAGGCGAATGCCTCGACGATCAGCTCGTTCGCCGCGGCGCTGTTTTCCGTGAGCTTCTGGCCATTTGCGAAGCGCGGGTCCTCCGCCGCCTCGGGCAGGCCGAGGTGAATGAAGGTGTCCTTGATGTAGTGATCGGGAACCATGATGAACAGGCTGATGGCACGTCCGTCGGACGTCCTGAAGTGGCCCATGAAGGGATTCCAGGCCGAACCCCCGGCATGCGGCACGCCCACGCGCATCTGCTGGCCGCTGTGCAGATAGGGCGCTATCACCATGCCCGACATCCACATGGCGGTGGACAGCAACGAAACGTCGACCTCGGTCGCCTCGCCGGTGCGCTCACGATGGAAAAGCGCACCAGCGATCCCGCCGGCGAGGTACATGCCGGCCTGCGAATCGCCCATGCCGCCGATGCCCATGGTCAGCGGCACGTCGAACTCCTGCGGCGTCAGCGCATGGGCGACGCCACTGTGGATGTAGAAGGCTGTGGCGTCATAGCCGCCGCGGTCGCGGTCCTCGCCCTTGTTGCCGTAGCCGCTGCCGCGGGCAAAGATGATGTTCGGATTGACCGCGCGGATATGCTCGAGGTCGATCTTCAGCTTCTGCCGCGCGGCGGGGAGGTAGTTGGTCAGGAAGACGTCGGCGTCCTTGCAAAGCTCGTAGATCACCTGCTGGCCTTCCGGCGTGCCGACGTCGATGCCGATGCTGCGCTTGCCCTTGTTGGGGTGCTGGATCATCGGGTTGACCACCGGATCGAAGGTGACGCCGGCGATCTGACGCATGCCCCGTTGCGCGTCGCCACGCACGGGGTGCTCCACCTTGATCACGTCTGCACCCCATTCGGCCAGCACCGCGCCGGTGGCGGGCACGAAGACGAACTGGGCGACTTCGACGACCTTAATGCCCTTCATTATCTGGGTCATCGATCGAAGTTCCTCTCCCCGGCAGCCGTCAGGCTATAGCGCCCTTGGCCTTGAGCTCCTCGATGCGATCCCACTCCATGCCCATTTCCATGAGAACGATTTCGGTGTGCTCGCTGGCCTGAGGGGCGCGGGTGGTTTCGAGCGGCTCGCCGTTCCACTGCACCGGGCCGCGCACCAGGCGCAGCGGCTTGCCGCCATCCGCGCCTTCGACCTCTATGATCATGTCATTGGCGATCGTCTGATCGTCGGTCAGCAGGTCACGGACGGTCTGGATCGGCGCCCACTGGCCCTTCATCGTTTTGAGCTTCTCGCGCCAGTATGCGAACGGCTTCTTCGAGAACGAGTCAGCGATGTAGCCGCCGGCGATATGGGCGTTCTCGAACAGCTTGAGCGGTTCGGAGAAGCGCGGATCGTCGGCCAGTTCGGGCAGGTCGAGGTGCTCGAAGGTGTCGCGGATGATGTTCGACGGGCTGAGGATGCACAGGTTGATCCAGCCACCGTCCGAGGTGCGGAAGTTGCCCATGAACGGGTTGACGCCCGAGCTGCCCGACTTGGGCATGGCATTGGGACTGTACTGGTCGGTCTCCATGACCTGGGCCAGGAGGGCGCCCTGCGCCCACCAGGCAGAGGACAGCAACGATACGTCCATCTCCACCGCTTCGCCCGTGTTCTTCTTGTGGAACAGCGCCGCCGAGATACCGCCGGCGATGAACATGCCGCCGATGGAATCGCCGAAGGCCGGCATGCCCTGGCCGAGCGGGCCGTCGAGTTCCGCCGGGCTCATGGCGTGGGCGATGCCGCTGCGCGACCAGAAGCAGGTGCCGTCGAAGCCGCCGATCTCGCGCTCGGGGCCCTTGTTGCCCAGCGCCGAGCCGCGTGCATAAATGATGTCGGGATTGACCGCGCGGATGTGCTCGACGTCGAACTTGTTCTTCTGGCGGACCTGCGGGAGGTAGTTGGTCAGGAAGACGTCGGCGGTCCTGGCCAGCTCGTAGAGCACTTCCTGGCCCTCGGGCGTCGCAAGGTCGATGCCGATGGAGCGTTTGCCACGGTTGGGGTGTTCGATCAGGGTGTGGCGCAGCGGGTCCAGCTTGACGCCCCCCATGTTGAGGAAGCCGCGCTGGGTATCGCCGCGCACAGGGTGTTCCACCTTGATCACGTCCGCGCCCCAATCGGCGAGGATCGCGCCGGCTGCAGGAGTGAAGGTGAACTGCGCCACTTCCAGGATGCGTACGCCCTGCATTACCTTGGTCGCCATGATCTTCGGGTTCCTCTTGGAAATAGTGAGATGATGCCGGCGTTCACCGGTTCAGCAGTGTCCTGCGCAAAATTTTGCCCGGGATCAACCGTGAGCGTATCGTTTTTGCGAATCCGGCGGGTCGGGAATTATTACCGGCGTGTTTCGGTCCACAGATTTCGCAGTTGCAATAAATGCGACCAAGGTTGCAAAATACGCAATTGAAACCTAGGTAAGCAAAACATATCTGGCATCCGTCGCGGTAGCCAAGCTTACCGAATCACGGAGTTTATCAGATGTCCAAGTTTGTTCCCTTCGCCCTGCTGGCCACTGTAGCCACGCTCGCCGTCGTTCCCCAGGTGGTCTTCGCTGCCGAAACCAACCAGCAGGTTCGCGCCGGTGGCGACGCCGTTTCGGCCGCTCCTTCCGTAGCCACTGCCGGCAAGATGCTCTACGGGCCCGATGGCCACCGCATTGCTTCGGTCTATCGCGTTCGTCCGAATGGCGACGCAGAACTGATCATCGACGGCAAGCTGGTCTCCGTTCCGGCAAACACCCTGTCGCTGGCCGATGGCAAGCTGGCCACCAGCCTGACCAAGCGCGAAATCAACCGCCGCTAATCCCATCCCCCTCCATAGCGGTGGAACCGAAGGGCGGCGTGAAAACGCCGCCCTTTTTTTGTCTTTGATGCGGTTGGCTCCCGAGGCTGGCGTCAGCTGACGTTGCGGTAAATGCGGTCGAGATAGTCCTTGAAGTTCTCGAGCTCTTCCACGTTGAAGCCCTTGAACACGCTGTCCTCGCCGCTGCGGGCCACCTCGCCCAACTGCTCGAGCAGGGGTTCCGCCGCCTTGGTGATATAGACCGCGCGGGCGCGCCGGTCGTCATAGCGTTCCTGCCGCTCCAGCAGGCCTTCCGAGCATAGCCGGTCGATCAGCCGTCCGGCCGAAGCCTCCGACATGTCTAGCGCCTCTGCGATGCTGCGCTGGGTTGCGCCCGGCTGGCGCGCCACGACCACGATCATCGTCCATTGCGACCTGGTGATGTTGAGTGCCGCCACCATCCGGTCGAACCGGCTTCGCAGCATGCGTGTGACCACGTTCATCTTGAGGCCGATGTCGCGCCTCAATTCATGGACATGATCTCCCATTTCCCCCTCGCTCATGCGCACCTCTCCAGCGCCATCCCCGCCCGCCTCATAGCCGGGAATTCGGGGATGTGCACTGTTTTCTGGTCCTTGAGCACGGGGACCGGGAAAGCGTTGATCAGACCCGTTCGATGATGATCGCGGGCGCCATGCCGCCGGCGGCGCACATGGTGATCAGGCCATAGCGGCCGCCCGTCCGCTCAAGTTCGTCGAGCGCCGTGCCGATGAGGATGGCACCGGTGCCGGCAATCGGGTGGCCCAGCGCGATCGAGCCGCCGTTCGGGTTCACCTTGGAACGGTCAAGGTCGAGGTCGCGGATCATCTTCTCGACGACCACGGCGAAAGCTTCGTTCACCTCCCACACGTCGATGTCGTCCTTGGTCAGCCCCGCCTTGGCGAGCACTTTCCTGGCCGCCGGACCGGGGGCATTGAGCATCAGGGTCGGACAGTCTCCGGTTTCGGCCATGGCGACGATCCGGGCGCGCGGCTTCCAGCCCATCTTGTCGGCGTAATCCTTGGAGGCGAGGAGGATGGCCGCCGCGCCATCGACCACACCGGACGAAATGCCCACATGGTGGATCGGCTTGATGTCCACGTCCGGATAGACCTGGTTGATCAACTGGCGATAGGTCTTCTGGCCCTCGGCCGAAGGCATGTCGAGGAACATCTCGAAGGCAGGCTTGAGCTGGGCCAGGCCTTCCAGCGTGGTGTCGGGGCGGGGGTATTCCTCGTGGTCGAGAATCACGTTGCCCTCGTCGTCCTTCACCACCATGGTCGACTTGGCGAAGCGGCCCTCGGCCAGCGCGATGGCGGCGCGGCGCTGGCTCTCGACGCCGAACGCCTCCAGTTCCTCGCGGGTGATGCCTTCCATCGCGGCGATGGCGTCGGCGCAGACGCCCTGGTTTGATTGCGGATGCCTGGCCTGGAGGCGCGGGTTCTTCGTGCCCATGCCGCCGCCGCCGAGACCGGCCTTGTGCATTTCCATGCCGTACCAGTTTACATAGCTCATCATCTCCATGCCACCGGCTATGGCGCAATCGTGTGCGCCCGCCATGACCATGGCGGCGGCGAAATTGGTCGAGGTGATCGACGATCCGCAGAAGCGGTTTAGCGTCACGCCGCCAGCCTTGATGTCGTAGCCGGCATCGAGCGCGGCGTTGCGGCCGATGTCGCCGGCCTGCAGGCCCATGCCCGCCGAAACGCCCCATATCACGTCGTCGACTTCGGCGGTGTTGATGTTGTTGCGGTCACGCAGTTCGGCGAGGACGGCGGCGGAGAGGTGCTCTGGATGCATTGTCGAAAGCGCGCCCTTGCCCATCTTGCCGATGCTGCGCGGGGTGCGGACGGTATCGATGATATAGGCTTCGCTCACGTGCTTGTCTCCTGAGTACCTGTGCTGCGCGCGCTCATGCTGGGCTTGCGCGTGAAATGCAATTGTTATCGCCTGAATTGGGGATCGTTGCGGCAATTGCCAGTGGCTATTTCCCGGATCGCACGCCACGGTAGAGCGGAATGGCCGCGATCAGTGCCAGCACGTTGAACAGCGGCATCAGCCACAGCCCCGCGGTGTAGCTGTGCGTCGCATCCTTCATCGCCCCGAAGCCGATCGGCAGAAGCCAGGTGGCGAGGTTGGCGAGGGTCGAGATCGCCGCCGCGCCGATCGCCATGCGGCGGTCCTTGAGCAGGTCTGCCCAGATGGCGACCTGCGCGGTGGAATGCATGCCGCGGCCGATCTGGCTGACGATGAATCCGGCCGCAACGATCGCGGGCACTGGCGCGAGGACCACGGCAAGATAGCCAAGGGTGTCGAGCGCGAAGGCAAGGAATAGCGCCCCGAAACGCTCGCCGCGCCGGTCGGTGAACCAGCCTGCGACGAGCATCATGATGGCTGCGGCAAGTCCGCCCAGGCTGATCAGCGTGCCGACCTGGTCCAGCATCCAGCCGGTTCGTTCCATCAGGATGGCAGGGCCCGACAGGATGAAGGTGGTCGAACTGGACAGGGCGAGGGCATAGATCAGGGCAAGCAGTTGGACCTTCCGGTCGGCCAGGATGGCCAGCAGGCCATGCGCATCGTGCGATCCAGGCGACTGCGCCTGCCCGGCAAGGGCGACCACCAGGCTTTTGCGTTCGCCCTCGCTCAGCCAGGACGACTTGCCCGGGGAATCGGGTAGAAAGGCCAGCACGGCAAGGCCGATGGCGGCGGCGGGAAGCCCCTGGACCAGGAACAGCCACTGCCAGCCCTTGAGCCCCGCCAGTCCGTCGAGGCCTAGCAGTGTGGTCGAAACCAGACCGACCACTGCCACGGCCATGGGGTTGGCGAGGTAGAACATGCCGATTGCCTTGCCGCGCTGACGTGCAGGAAACCAGGTCGACAGGTAATAGATCACGCCCGGAAAGAAGCCCGCTTCGGCGAGGCCCAGCAGGAAACGCAGCACGTAGAAGTGCATGGGCGTGCGCACGAAGATCATGGCGCTGGCGATCAGACCCCACATGATCATGATCCGCGCGAGCCAGCGCCGCGCGCCGAACCGCATCAGCAGGACGTTCGAGGGTATCTCGACCAGCGAATAGGCGAGGTAGAAAACGCCTGCGCCAAAACCGTAGACGGTGGCCGAAAAGCCGAGGTCGACGTTCATCTTCGTCGATGCGAAGCTGACGTTGACCCGGTCGATATAGGCGAACAGGTAGCCGATGGTCAGCAGCGGCAGGATGCGCCAGCCGGCCTTGGCCAGGGCACTTTTCAACTGCCTGGAATCACTCTGCTCCATTCCCCCTCCCGGCTGCGACGGGTCCTGCTACCTGCAACCGGGAGGCAGGGGAAGGTTTACCAGCGGCGGCGGCGCTGGCAAGCGCGGATGCGGCGGGCGAGCTGGTCCGCGCGCTCGGCGGGGGTGACCACCGGGAAGTTCCTGGGCAGGTTCTCACGCAGCTTGGCCAGCGGCACGCGCTTCAGCGTCGGTGTTGGCTGCGTGTCGCAATCATACCAGCGGCCGTAGATGGTCCCCTCGGTGAAGCCCGCCGGATCGAGCCAGTTGGCGACGCCGGGATCCTGCAGCGAGATCACCGCGCGCAGCTTGCCATCCGGGCTGATGTGGGCGTTCCAGGCATTGAGGTGGCTCTGGCGGTAGACATATTCCACCGCATTGAAGAGCTCGTCGTTGATCTGGATGTTCCAGTAGGGCCGGACCTTGGGCATCTCTGTCTCGATGATCAGCGCCTCGTCCGGGTTGAACTGGAACACCGCCGGCCAATAGACCTGCCGCGTGCCGATGCCGGGCAGCCGCACCGGATCGAAGGCGTTGACCCCCACGTGGCGGATGATCACGTTCTGCATCTCGTAGAAAATCTTGTTCTGGTTGGCGGGAACCTTGGCCACCAGCTTTACCCGCTCCCGAATTTGCTCGGGCGTCAGCCGCTGCTTGGGGGCGACCTTGTCGAGGCATTCGATGGTCATCTGCGGGTCGACCTCGGTTTCCCAGTTGACCATGCGGTAGCGGCTGAAGATGCAGTCGGCGCCGGGCTTCAGCTCGGACCAGTTGCCGGTGTAGCCCTCGGGACGCTTGGCGCTGAAGATTATCTCGAACTTGCCATCCGGGCCGACCGTGAAGTTCTGCTCGTCGAGCATGTTGATCGCGGTCGTCTGATCGGCGCGCTCGAGTGTGCCGGGTATGCCCTTTTGCGTCACGAAGATGAATTTGGTCACCGAGCCTCGGTGACCGCTGACCTTGTAGGTAAGGTCGGAGCGGATCGGGCTGAACAGGTAGATGTCGTCAGGGTTGGGCTGGCAGGCGAACACAGGGTTGTAGAGCGGGCTCCAGTCGGGATGCTCGGCATCCGCGTTGAAATAGACGAAGTAGCCGAAGGACAGGTTCATCAGGATCTGGCGGAACAGGTCCTGTCGGTAGGCGAGGTCATTGGGGCGCCAGGTGTGGGCCAGTTCGCGCACCGCGTCCTTCAATGGCTCCATGTAGGAGAAGAATTCGTCTACCGCCGCGTCGATGTCGCCCGGTGCGGCCCCGGAAAAGCCTCCGATAGTGGCAGGGCCGGAGAGGCTGGCAAAGGCGGGCGCGGCGCCGAACAGAGCAGGCGAAATGGCTGCGGCGGTCAGTATGCCACGCCGGTTCATCCGGCTTGTGCCCGTATGCGCCGTGCCGGGCTCATTCGTTTCACGATCGTCCATGGTGTATCTCCTCTCCTGTTCCCCCCGGAACTTCCCCATGCACCCGTTTCGGCTCAGCATGCATGATTTCCCGGGCGCATCAATGCACTTCACATAATGGCGAGATAGGGCGTGCCCGCACTTGACGGGCCAGTACGCATACTGCGAAGGGTTTGCAGAACATCGAAGCAAGAGAGTCCTGATTTCATGGCAACCTTCGGCAAGGCGGAAAGCGGCAGTTCGGCTGCCTTTGCGCCCCTGCGTGAGCCGACGTTTCGCCGAATCTGGACCGCAAGCCTGTTCTCCAGCTTCGGCCAGCTGATTCTCGGCGTCGGCGCTGCTTGGGAAATGACCCGGCTGACCAGCTCGCCCAGCATGGTCGCGCTGGTGCAGACGGCGATGATGCTGCCGCTGATGTTCGTGGCCCTGCCGGCCGGGGCCGTCGCCGACATGTTCGACCGGCGCAAGATCGCCCTTTCCGGCCTCGGCTTTTCCATTGTTGCCGCCTCCGTGCTCACGGCGATCGCTTACTTCGGCTACACCACGCCCTGGACCCTGCTGCTGTTCTGCGTGCTGATCGGCGGCGGCGTGGCGCTTTACAGTCCCTCGTGGCAGGCCTCGATCGGCGAGCAGGTTTCCGAGGAGCACCTGCCTGCGGCGATTGCGCTTGGCACGATCAGCTACAACGTCGCGCGCTCGATCGGCCCGGCGCTGGGCGCGATCATCCTCGCTGCCTTCGGTGCCCAGGCGGCCTTTGCCATCACCGCCGTGTTCTACGTGCCGTTGTGGCTGGCCTTCCTTGCTTGGCAGCGCAAGCACATTCCCTCGCGCCTGCCGCCCGAACGGATCGACCGGGCCATTGCCTCGGGTGGGCGTTATGCCCGCCACTCGCCGCCAATCCGCACGGTGATGACCAGGGCCTTGCTGTTCAGCGTCGCCAGCGCATCGACGGCGGCGCTTGCGCCGCTGATCGCAAAGGATCTTCTGGGCGGCGATGCGCTGGTGTTCGGCGCCCTGCTCTGCGCTCAGGGCATCGGAGCGGTGACCGGCGCCTATTTCATGCATGGCCTGCGCGAGCGCATGAGTACCGAGTGGATCGTGCGCTGGTGCACTTGCATCACCGCCGCCGGGCTGGTGGTTGTGGGGTTCAGCCGCTCGGTTCCCCTTACCTGCGTTGCGCTGTTCTTTACCGGCGGGTGCAACATCGTCAGCTATGCCCAACTCAACGTCAGCGTACAGCTTTCGGCGCCGCGCTGGGTGACGGCGCGGGCGCTGTCGCTCTATTCGGCCTCGCTCACCGGGGGCATCGCCATCGGTGCCTGGTTCTGGGGCAAGGTGGCATCATGGCAGGACGTCACTTTCGCCATCGTCGCCTCGGCCGTGGCTGTGGCCTGCACACTGATTCTCGGCTGGCTACTGCCGTTGCCTCGGGTGGAGGATGAGGACACGTCCTCGGTCGAACTGGGTTCGGAACCCGAAGTCGGCATGGCTCTGACCCTGCGCTCGGGCCCGGTCGTGGTTGAAATCGAGTACGACGTGGATCTTGACCAGGCGCGCGAGTTCTATGGCGTGATGATGCAGGTCGAAAAGGTGCGCAAGCGCATCGGTGGTTTCGACTGGTCGATCTCGCGGGATATTGCCGATCCAACAATCTGGGTCGAACGCTATCACTGCCCCACCTGGGGCGATTATATGCGCATGCGCGACCGCTATACCCAGGCCGATTACGACATCCAGGAACTGGCCGACACCTTCAATCGCAGCGGGCAGGGCAGGAGGGTGAGGCGCCGGCTCGAGCGGCCCTATGGTTCCGTGCGGTGGAAAGCGGATTCGCCCGATCTTTACAAGGGCACGGTGGGTTTTATCGGGCCCTAGGGGCGTGGCATTCCTGCAACAATTACCCGGATTTATTGTCAAATATCTTCCAATCGCGTTGTAGCGGCTGCCGTTTTCATGGCAGGGCCCGGCGCATGTGCTTCAATCGCGTAGGGAGGAACCAATGAAGACCCTGAATTCACGCACCATGGCGTCCGTCTTCGGACTGCTGGGTTTCATCGCCCTCGACGCCACGCCGGCTTTCGCGCAGGCAGACCAGGGGGCAGCGGCGGATGGCAGCGAAATCATCGTCACAGCCCAGCGGCGCGAGGAAAAGCAGGTAGACGTGCCAATCACGATCACTGCGATCAACGAGCAGCAGCTGCAGTCGGCCAACGTCCAGGCCCTGTCGGACATCGTCAAGGTGACCCCGGGCGTGCGCTTCGACTTTGCCAGTGGCTTCGTCCAGCCCACGATCCGTGGCATTGGCACTGCAGTGACCACCTCCGGCGGCGGCGGCAACGTCGGCATCTACATCGATGGCTTCTATTCGCCCAACCCGCTCGCCGCCGATATGAAGCTGATGAAGGTGCGCAGCGTGCAGGTACTGAAGGGACCGCAGGGTACCCTGTTCGGCCGCAACACCACGGGCGGCGCGATCCTGGTGCAGAGCGCCGATCCCAGCACCACCCCGGGCTTCGAGGGCAAGGTTTCCTACGGTCGCTTCAACGAAGTGCGCGCACAGGCCTACGCCACCTATGGCCTGACCGACAAGGTCGCGATGGACATCGAGGGCATGTACAGCCGTGGCGACGGCTGGAAGACCAACATCAGTAACGGTCAGCGCGTCGGCGATTACGAGAACTGGAATGTGCGGGTGGGTCTGAAGGCCCAGCTCACTGAAGATGTTTCGGTGCTGCTGCGCTACCAACATGGTGACATTAACGACCCGTCGAATCAGCTCACCGGCACCTTCCGCGACGCCTCGTTCGGTTCGGGCGCGCCGTTCTTCGGTGTGCCGGGGACCTTTACCTACAACCCTGATGAAGTGGCTACCGGTTCGGCTCCGCAAGACCAGGAGTTCTTCCGCAGCAAGTCCGACACGTTCCAGGGTACGATCAAGGCAGATCTCGGCTTTGCCGATCTGACATCCTATACCCAGTACAGGCGCGAGAATGTCGATTCGAACATCGAAGTCGACTATTCCGGCTTGGAGATCTTTGAACTCGGCCTGCCCAACATCAATCGCACCTTCAGCCAGGAGTTCCTGCTGAATTCCAAGCCGGGCGGCCGCCTGCAGTGGACCGCGGGCCTGTTCTACTTCCAGAACCGCGATACCTACGAAACCTATATCCCGCTCGCCCCACCGGCTCCGCGTCTGCGGCTTGGTGGTTCGAGCACCACGACGAAGAGCTATGCAGCCTTCCTCGACGCGACCTACCAGGTGTCCGACAAGCTGTTCCTGACTGCGGGCGTTCGTTACTCGCACGACGTCGTCGACAATGCCTACTGGAACCCGAGCGTGTTGGGTGGCTTCGATCCGACGACCAAGAACTTCGTGTCGAACATCAGCAGCGACAGGGTCACGCCGCGCGCAGTCATCCGCTTCAAGCCGAATGATGAATCCAGCATCTACGCCTCCTATACCCGGGGCTACAAGGCTGCGATCATCGATGTCGGCGGCTCGTGCCAGACGGCGCCGTTTGTCTGCAACGATGTCCGTCCGGAAAATATCGACGCCTTCGAAGTAGGCTACAAGTTTGATAATCGCGCAGTCTCGTTCGAGCTTTCGGGCTTCTACTATGACTACAAGAACCTGCAGATTTCGCAGTACCGCGCCGGCACGGCCCTGATTACCAATGCGGCGGCTTCCGAAATCTATGGTCTTGATGGCCAGCTGCGCTATCGCGTCAATGACAACTTCAGCTTCAACATCGGGGCTGCCTGGACCCACGCGCGCTACAAGAACTTCGTCAACGCGCCGGTCTATACGCCCTGCGTCAATCCGTTGAGCCTGCCAGGAGACCCCAATCCCATTGCTTGCGGAAATACATGGCTTGGCGGCGTGACTTTCCCTATCGTTCCGACCAACCTCAACAACGTGACCATGCAGCGCACGCCGGAATTCACCGCGACAATTGGCGCGATGTACAAGACGGACCTGGCCGGCGGGCAGCTAGCGCTGTCGGGCAACCTGTTCTACTCGTCGAAGTTCTTCTTCGGCCCCTCGGGCATCCAGTTTGAGCAGAAGGGGTATGAAGTGCTGTCGCTACGGGCGGAGTGGACCGATCCTTCGGACCGCTTCTCGATCGCGGTCTGGGGGGACAATGTCACCAACAACCGGTATTATACCCAGGCTCAGTATTCGAACTTCGGCATCGGCGCCAACTGGTCGAAGCCGGCCACTTATGGCGTGGAACTGGGCGTAAAGTTCTGATCCCGGCTGACACGAATTGGACAATCGGGACGCCGGAGCGGGGAGACCTGCTCCGGCGTTTTGCCTTGTCAGGACCTCTAGGCTTCACTGCCGCGTTGACCGTACTGGCAATTCGGTAATAGCCTGCCTCCGGGAGAAGAGCGCATGGCTACAGCCGCAAGAGCAAACGCCGCCGGTCTGAAAGTGACGCGCCTGACCGGTTCGATCGGTGCCGAAGTGCATGGCGTCGACCTTAACCAGGACATTGCGCCCGAGGTGGCAGAAGAAATCCGCCGTGCATTCAACGAGCACCTCGTGCTGGTGTTCCGCGGCGAGGGCAAGGCGACGACCGAGGCGCAGAACCGCCTTGCCTCGCTTTTCGGAGAGCCGCAGCCGCTGGAAGTGTTCCAGTTCCTCGGCCGGCAACAGGCCTCGATAACCTTCGATCCGGGCTCGAGGATCGTTGCCTCGAACGATGCCGACGCGCCGGAACAGGCGACGAACGTGCGCTGGGAAGACCTGCAGAACATCGGCCTCGCCGGTGATTTCGACGGCTGGCACATCGACAGCTCGTTCACCCACTGGATACCGCGCGTCGCCGTGCTCCGCGCCGAGACGATCCCGCCGGTGGGCGGCGATACCGGCTTTGCCAGCCTTTGCGCCGCCTATGACGGCCTCTCGCCGATGATGCAGGAATGGCTGTCGAAGGCGACGGCCATCCACCACATTCCGCCGGGGTTCAAGGAGGGCATCGGGCTAGGGCTCTATGGTCCCGAGGCCGAGGCGCGGTTCGATGCCGAATTCCCGCCACGCGAATGGCCGATGGTGATCGCCCACCCGGAAACGGGCCGGAAGGCGCTGTTCGTCAACCCGGGCTACACGGTGCACATAAATGGCCTCAAGCGCCGCGAAAGCCACGCGCTGCTGCGCATGCTGAGCCACCACGTCGCCTCGGCAAGCTTCACCTACAGCCATCACTGGCATCCCGGTGATCTCGTCGCCTGGGACGAAGTCCACGCCCTCCACCGTGCGCCCGACAACTTCGCGCCGCACGAGCGCAAGGTGGTCCGGGTGACGGCGGGCAGGGCGGTGCCCCAGGCCGCATTCAAGTAGCTTCGGCCTTCAATTAGAAGCGATCTGTTCCGCCACCGCGACCAGCCGCCGCGCCTGTTCGAGGTGGAGCAGTTCGGCCATCTTGCCTTCCACCCGGATCGCGCCCTTGCCTTGGTTCTCGGGCAGGGCGAAGGCCTCGATCACCGCGCGAGCCCAGGCGAGGTCTTCCTCGCTGGGCGAGAACACTGCGTTGCACGGATCGACCTGCGCCGGGTGGATCAGGCTCTTACCGTCGAAGCCGAACAGCAGGCCCTGCCGCGCTTCGGCTTCGAAACGATCGAGATCGCGGAATTCGTTGCATACCCCATCGAGCACCGTGATACCCGCGCTGCGCGCCGCCGCCACGGCCATCGACAGGAACGGCAGGAAGGGCGTGCGCTCCGGCGTCAGTTGCGCGCGCATTTCCTTGGCGAGGTCGTTCACTCCCATGACCCACAGCGACAGGCGGGTGCTCGACGCCAGGGCCGCCACCTCCCACAGGCGCGGGATCACGGCGCAGGTTTCGATCATCGCCCAGAGCTGCATGGAGGCCGGCGCAGAGGCGAGGGCGGCCTGGCAGGCAAGGATGTCTTCTACCGAGGAGACCTTTGGCACAAGCACCGCATCGGCGTTCGATCCGGCGATGGCGGCCATGTCCGCCGCGCCCCAGGGGGTGTCCATGCCGTTCGCCCGGATCGCCACTTCGCGGTTGCCCCAGCCGCCCTCGTTTACCGCATCGACCGCGGCATCGCGCGCCTCGTCCTTTGCCTCGGGCGCGACGGCGTCCTCAAGGTCAAGGATGACCAGGTCGGCGGGCAGGGTGCGGGCCTTGGCGATCGCCTTGGCATTGGAGGCGGGTAGGTAAAGCGCGCTGCGGCGAGGGCGGTTGACGGCGATCAAGTGCGGGACTCCGGGTCATGCTTCATTGCTTGCCCGCCGACTGGCCACTATCGTCGCGCCGGTCAAGCAGGAGGAAAGCGAATGGGACCACATGAGATCGAGCGGGATATCGCAAGCATTCCGCCCGAACTGGTCTGGGCTAACAGCTTCGACCGCTTCACCGCCGAGGGCGACGATCCCTATCTCGCCATCAGCCGCATGCACGATCTGCCTCCGGTCGTCTGGGCAACCGACGCCGCCTTCGGCCGCCCGGGCTGGGTCTGCACCCGCTTCGAGACGGTATCGGAAGCCTTCACCGACTTCGCCCATTTTTCCGCCGAACGCCCCTCCGGACTTGCCGCCATGGTTGGAGAGCCGGTGCGGCTCAATCCCATCGAGATCGACCCACCGGCGCACCATGGCTATCGCCGTAACCTCAATCCCCTGTTCACGCCGAAGTCGGTCGGCGGGCTGGTCGAAGCCGTTCGCGATACCTGCACCTTCCTGATCTCGGCCTTCGAAAATGAGGGAGGCTGCGAGTTCGTCGGCGATTTTGCCGTGAAGTTCCCAACTTATGTCTTCCTCGACCTGATGGCCCTGCCGCGCGAAAAGGCAGAGCTGTTCATGCACTGGGAAGACCAGGTCATGCGCGCGCCCAACGTCGAGGACCGGGTCAAGGCCGCGCGGGAGATCTATGCCTATCTCTGCGCCCACAAGGACGCCCAGAAGGCCCATCCGACAAACGCCCTCAACCGCGCGATCACCCAGGGCACATTCGGCGATCGCGAGATGAACCATTACGAGATGATGGGCATGTACTATGTGCTCTGGGCGGGCGGTCTGGATACGGTCTATTCGACCCTGGGCTGGATCATGCGCCACCTTGCTACGCATCCCGAGTTGCAGGAGGAATTGCGGGACAATCCGGAATTGCTCGACGGCGCCATAGAAGAATTTGCCCGCGCCTTCTCCGTGGTCTGCACGCACCGCGCCGTGGCCCAGGACTACACCTTTCACGGCGCGCCGCTGAAAAAGGGTGAGCCGATCTTCCTGCCGATCAGCCTGGCCAACCGCGATCCTTCGGTCTTTTCCGATCCTCACCGGATCGACATCCACCGCAAGCCCCGCCACATCACCTTCGGCACCGGCACCCATTCCTGCCTTGGTGTCCATCTTGCGAAGCGTGAGCTGCGCATGGTGGTGGAGGAGTTCCTCAAGCGCTTCCGCAACATCCGGATCAAGGAGGGGGAGACGCTCCGGCACCATACCGGGCGGACTTTCGGGATGGATTACCTGCCGCTGGTCTGGGATCGGATCTGAACTGCACTATCCCAGGCAGCCTTCCACTTCCGCGATCAGTCCCTCGACGTCGAAAGGCTTGGCGATCACCGATGCATTTTGCAGCATCTGCGGCAATTGCTCGCGCGAATAGCCCGAGACGACGACATAGGGAATTCGCTCAAGGTCGAGGCGGCTGGCGACCGGTTCCACGCTGCCATCGGTCAGGGTGACATCGAGCACGGCGGCGTCGCAGCCGGGGCCGTCGATCATGTCGAGGGCCTGGCTGGCCGAGGATACCGGGCCGACAACCTCGAATCCGGCCCGGCGCAGGCAGTTCTCGATATCGAGCGCGGTAATCGCTTCGTCCTCGACGACCAGGATTCGGCGCCCCTTTTCCATCCGGGAAGCAGCCGAGACGACTTTCTGCGGACTGCCTGAGCCGGCCGCATTTTCCATGATCTTGTCTGCCGCGACCCGTAGCTGCCAGCTCAGGCCATCAACGGCGAAATCCGTTTCGACCTCCGCATCGAAGCGCAGTTTCAGCAATCTGCCGGTCACGTCCGAGCCGAAGCCACGGCGTTCCGGCTCGGATACCGGCGGACCGCCGGATTCCGTCCAGGAAAGCGTGAACAGGCTCTTCCCGTCCACGTCGCCAAGCGTCCAGCAGATGTCCACGCGGCCCGCCTCCACCGATAGCGAACCATACTTGGCCGCATTGGTGGCCAGCTCGTGCAGGGCCATGCCGATCGCCTGGGCTGATTTCGGCCGGACGCGCAGTGCTGGGCCGCCGATCGATATGCGTTCGCCGAACATGTCTGAGAAATGGCAGAGTTGCAGCTTCACTAGGTCGAGCAGCGGCACGTCATTCCAGTCGTGCTTGATCAGCAGGTTCTGCGCGACGTAAAGCGATTGCAGCCGTGCCTCGAACCGCGCGATGAAATCGGCAGGATCGCTGGCAGCGGTATGGCGGGCAATCGCCTGGACCAGGCTGAGCATGTTCTTGGAGCGGTGGTTGACCTCCCGCATCAAGGTCCGCTCGCGCTCCAGGGCGCGCTTCTGCTCGGAGATGTCGTGAACGATCATCGAAGCGCCGACGACCCTGCCTGTCTCGTCGCGAATGGGCGATACGGCCATGGTCACGTCGATCCGTTGGCCGTCCTTGCGCAGCCGCACGCTCTCGAAGGATTGCGAGGCCTCGCCCTGCTGCAAGCGCGCCAGCACTTCTTCCATCTCCGCGACCCGGTCCGCCGGGATGATACGGGCGAGCGAGGAGCCGATCATGTCGTCCGCCCGGTGGCCGAACAGCCGCTCGGCTGCCGCGTTCCAGCTGGTGACCTTCTGATCGGGCGTGATTGAGTAGATCGCTTCAGCCGAATTGGCGACGATCGCGGCGAGATAGGACTTTTGCGCCACTGCTGCGCGCCAGGCGGTAATATCCACGGCAAGGCCACCGACGTAGCGCCTGCCGGCGGCGTTGCGGTAGGTAAACTTGTTGGTGAACCACCAGGCCACCCCGCCGTTGGTATCCAGCGTCCGTTCGATTGCCTCCACCGGCGCATCGCTGTCCAGCACGGCTTGGTCATTGCAGCGGAACTGGTCGGCGATCTCGCGCGGCCAGACGTCGTAATCGGTCTTTCCCAGCCAGTCCTGGGCGGAAAATCGCTTCTTGAAGTTTTCGCTCATGAAGGTGAAGCGCAAGTCTTCGTCCTTGAGCCAACCGACAATGGCGCTGTTTTCCAGAAACGCCCGCATGCACAACTGGCTGTCAGCGATCATGCCTTCGGCACGTTTGCGCTCGAGGTAGTCCGCGGTGAGCCGGGCCAGCAGGTTAAGGAGCCTAAGCTCGCGCTCGGTCGCCTTGCGGGGGCAGCAATAGTGTGTCGAAATCATGCCGCACACGCTGCCCGAACTGCTCAGCAGAGGTGTCGATTGCACCGCGCGCACATCCGCATCGCACATTACCGACAACGATGGCTGTCCGGCAAAGAGCGGGCTGTGCAACACGTCCTCCACGACCATTTGCTTGCGCGAGACCATCGCCGCCGCGCAGGCCGAGGCGTCCTCGGGCGCCACCTCTCGGAAGAATGCGAGGAACGACGCGTCGAAGCCGCGCTGAGCGGCTATGCGCATGAGGTTGGTCTTATCGTCGAGTACCTGGATGTTTCCCTTGTCCGCTCCGGACAGGGCGATGGCCGTATCGACAATGAATTCGAGATTGAGGTGCAGGTCGTTGCCGGCCTGGACGATCTTTTCGCTGACTTGGTAGAGCCGGTTCATTGCCTCCAGTTCCGCCGAGACGTCGCCGGGTTGCGTCTGTTTTGCAACTTGAAACGCGGGTTCTGGTTTGGCCTCGATAGCCTCGGAGACGGCCGATCTAAGCTTCTGCGGCCATGTGGCGGAATCCCCCAGCGGCGTGCGCGACCAGTCGAATTCGCCGATCGTGCGCACCGCGCCGCTGCTTTTGCCAAGAACTTCTTTCAACGGCATGGCACCTCACTTGGCTGGCCAATGCGTTTTCCGGTCCCGCTGGCGGGCAGAGAGGAAATGCTTTCCGGTGCAAGAATTATAGCACGTTAAGGGCAGGGCTCAACGCTCCTGGCGGTCCGATGGCTATGCATCCTTTGCCTTTCCTGCGCCCCGGACATCTGCCTTGATCCGTCTGGGGGCTTTACCCGCGCCGCCAGTCCCGCTAACGGCGCGGCGCAATGTTAACGGCCCGGACCAAACCGACTACTACCAAACCGACCCGCACCTGCGGGGCGGTGGTTGGCGTTCGTCGGGTCTGACAGCACAATCACATCGCCTCGCGGAAATGCGGGGCGGTCAGATCACACAGACACCGGCTTTCCCGCCTCTCCGCGCCTAACTGGAGACGCATGACATGAACTTCCGTTTTTCCGCTTCCAATCCGCCCCGCGTCGGCATCGTCGGCGCCACCGGCCTTGTCGGCACCATGATGCGTGAGATCCTGGCCGAGCGTAACTTCCCGGTTGTCTCGCTGCGCCTGTTCGCTTCCGAGCGCTCGGCCGGCAAGGTGTTGGATGGCGTGACCATCGAAGACGCCGCGACTGCGGATTTCGCCGGGCTCGACATCGTGTTCTTCTCGGCCGGCGGTTCGACCTCGAAGGTGCTTGCGCCCAAGGCAGCGGCAGCGGGCGCGGTGGTCATCGACAACAGCTCGGCCTGGCGCGGCGATCCGGACGTGCCGCTGGTGGTCGCCGAAGTGAACCCCGAGGCGCTGGCGAGCATCCCCAAGGGCATCGTCGCCAATCCCAACTGCACCACCATGGCTGCAATGCCGGTGCTCAAGCCGCTCCATGCCGAAGCGGGCCTCAAGCGCCTGATCGCCAGCACCTACCAGGCGGCCTCGGGCGCTGGCGTTGCCGGTATCCAGGAACTGGCCGGGCAGATCGCTGCAGTTGCCGGGCAGGACGTGGCCGGGCTGGCGGATAGCGGCGATGCCGTGAAGCTGCCCGATCCCAAGAAATGGGCGGTGCCGTTGGCCTTCAACGTCGTCCCGCTGAACTACGTTTATGCCGAGGATGACTACACCGAGGAAGAGATCAAGCTGCGCGACGAGACGCGCAAGATCCTGAACATCCCCGGCCTGCCGGTTTCGGGAACCTGCGTTCGCGTGCCGGTGTTCACCGGACACTCGATCGCGATCAACGTGGAATTCGAACGGCCGATTTCGCCCGAGCGCGCGACGGATCTGCTTTCGACGGCGCCCGGCGTGGTGCTGCGCGAAGTGCCCAATCCGCTGGAAGCAACGGGCAAGGATCCGGTCTATGCCGGCCGCATCCGTCGCGATCCGACGGTCGAGCATGGCCTTGCCCTGTTCGTCGTCGGCGACAACCTGCGCAAGGGCGCGGCGCTTAATGCGATTCAGATCGCCGAGGTGATGCTGGGCAAGTAACGTTTGGGCGCTTGAACTCTGCCGCAGAGGTGGCATTGGCAGGTAAGTGAACATCAAGGAGCGCTTCCCATGAAAATCGCCTTCATCGGTCTGGGCAACATGGGAGGCGGCATGGCCGCTAACCTGGTCAAGGCGGGGCACGAAGTACGCGCCTTCGACCTTGCCGCCGAAGCGCTGGAGCGCGCCAAGGGAAATGGCTGCGAGACATTCACCACGGTCGCCGAGGCAGTCGAGGGCGTCGATGCGGTGGTTTCGATGCTGCCCAACGGGGCCATCGTCGATTCCGTCTATGCCAAGGACGTTATCGGAAAGGCCCCGGCGGGCGCCATCTTGCTCGATTGCTCCACCATCGACGTCGCCACGGCCCGCAAGGTGGGCGAGGCGGCGACCTTGGCGGGTTATGGCATGGTCGATGCGCCGGTTTCGGGCGGCATCGCCGCGGCCAATGCCGGCACGCTGACGTTCATGGTCGGCGGCACGGACAGCGATTTTGTCCGCGCGCAGCCGATCCTGGCGGCCATGGGCAAGGCGGTGATCCATGCCGGCAAGCTGGGCGCGGGGCAGGCGGCAAAGATCTGTAACAACATGCTGCTCGGCATCCAAATGATCGGTACTTGCGAGGCCTTTGCCATGGCCGAGAAGCTTGGGCTCGATCCGCAGAAGTTCTACGACATCTCCTCGGTATCATCCGGCCAGTGCTGGTCGATGACGAGCTATTGCCCGGTCCCGGGCGTCGGGCCGCAGAGCCCGTCCGACAATGACTACCAGGGCGGCTTCGCCACAGCGCTGATGCTGAAGGACCTCAAGCTGGCGATGGAAGCCGCCAAGAGCTCTGGCGCCACTGTGGAAATGGGCGAGCGGGCAAAGGAGCTTTACGAGGCCTTTGCCGAAGCCGGCAACGGCGGGCTGGACTTCTCGGCGATCATCAAGTCGCTGTAAAACCGGCAAACGGCGAGGTGTAGGTGCCCGTCACCAGCTCGCGCCATGCGGGATCGTTCAGCGGATCAGCCGGACGGCGAGAGGGCAGCCCCCGCCGGGCGAGGTCGTTGCAGAGCATATCGACGACCTTGTCGAGATCGAGGTCGAAGTCCTTGTCCTCGAATGATCGGACATGCTCCTCGTCCCGGAAGACAAAGGCTTTCCAGACGAAGGAAATCCGCACCTCGTTTTCGGAAAAGCGTGCGAGGGGTCGATCCCCGTGCCGGGCTTCCCAGGCTTGTCCGGTCCAGTGCATCCGGGCATCGCCGGGCACGTTCACCGGGCTTGAGCCCTGCTGCTGCGCCGTGCCGATCGCCCCGACGCGGTGCCACATCACTTCATTGTCGGCCATCACCCCGGTGTTCCACATCGGCGGCCGTTCGCAGATTCCGGTCCCGGCGGGCGCGCCCGGCCAGTACTCGAACTCGCCACCCGTCCCGCACCAGAACCAGGCGACACCGGAAGCCAGCGGCACCAGCCAGTCGAGGAACAGGTCTGAATGGGTCATGCTCATCAGTAGCCAGATCGGAACCTGCGGTGCGGAAAAGCCACGAAATACCGGCAGGTCGAGATGCGGCGGGCTGGCCGGGGCCGGGGGATTGAGGTTCACCACGCAGCGAATCGGCTTGACGATCCCGGCGTCGAATGCCTGGTGCGCGGCGGCGATCCAGTTGGGGTTCTGGACCAGCCCAGGGCAATCGGGCTCGGTCAGGAACCATGGCGGGTCGATGCTGCCGGGATCCGCCTTGCCGCCGTTGTAGTAGGCTCCGACGGTGTAATAGGGTGCCAGATCGCGCACCAGTTGCAGCACAGCCTCGGGATCGTCGAACACCTTGTCCATGCGAACCGGACGGGAGCGCATGTGCGAGGGGCGGAGAGGCTGACGGACTTTTGCTGTGGCCATTGTTCCCTCCGCCTTGAAGTCACATGGCGCTGAGGCCGCCATCCAGCTTCAGTTCCGCTCCGGTCATGAACCGGCTCTCGTCGCTGGCGAGATAGAGCACGCCCATCGCAACTTCCTCCGGCTCGCCGATCCGGCCCATCGGGATGACCCTTGCGAGTTTGGCATGAGTGTCGGTGATCGGCGCATCCTTGTCGAGGTGAAATTCGTTGAGGATCGCCGTGTCGACGAAGGCGGGATGGACCGAATTGCAGCGGATGTCCCAGCGCTTGCGGGCGCAATAGAGCGCGACGGACTTGGTCAGCATCCAGACCGCCGCCTTGCTGGTGTTGTAGGCTGCAAGCCCCGGGTCTGCCGTCATCGCGGCGATCGAGGAGATGTTGACGATGCTGCCGGGCTGGTTCTGGCGCAGCAGCGGCATGGCGTGCTTGCAGCCGAGGAACACCGAGTCCGTGTTGACCGCCATGGTCTTGCGCCAGGTCTCGTAACTGGTCGATTCGATGGTACCTCCAAGGCCGATGCCGGCATTGTTCACCAGCACCGACAGGCCACCCAGCTTGTCCTGCGCCACGGCCAGGGCGGCGGCCCAGTTTTCCTCGCTGGTGACATCGTGGCGGGTGGAAAAGGCAGTGCCAGCGCCAAAGACGGCGTTGATGGTTTCCGCCTGTGCCACCGCCCCCTCGGCATTGATGTCGGTGAGAAGGACCTTCGCCCCTTCCTCGGCCAGCTTGCGGGCAATCGCCGCGCCAAGGCCTTGCGCCGCGCCGGTGACCAGCGCCTTCTTGCCCGCGACCCGTCCCGCCATCCTATGCTCCCAAGATCTGGCCTGCCAGCAGCACCAGCAGCCTTGTGTCGATCGCATAGCCCGCTTCGCGCCAGCGGGCCACTGCCGCGGGCATGTCGGAAAGCGGCACCCGGTGGACGGTGATGTTCTCCCCCTCCGTTCCGCCGCCCTCGCTGACCTTGACGATATCGTGAGCCCGGAACAGCGAATAGCTCTCACTGACCATGCCGGGCGAGGACCAGAACTCGCCCACCAGTTCCATGCGGCCGGCGCGGTAGCCGGTTTCCTCCTCCAGCTCGCGGGCGGCGGCGATTGCATCGTCCTCGCCCTGGTTGTCGTCTCCATCGCCGATCAGTCCGGCCGGCAGCTCGATGCAACTGCGGCCCAGCGGCACACGGAATTGCTCGACGAGGAGGACGTAGCCCTCTTTGTCCACCGCCAGGATCACCGCCGCGCGAATGTCGCGGGCGCGGCTGACATATTCCCATTTGCCCTTGGTCTTGGCCACGACGAAGCGGCCCTGCCAGACGACCTGTTCGGATTCGTTTTGCATCTGCCCGGCCTACACAATCCGGCAGGGCGGGGGGAGGGGGCTAGACCTCTATCACCCGGTCGGGCAACTCGTTGATGTCGCCTGCCGCGACCGGAAGGTGCTCCGCCAGGATGGCTCCAACCTTGCGCACGGCCTCGGCCATTCCTTCGGCCAGCCGGCCATCGCGCAGATGGACGAGCATGGCCCCCATGGCGTCGCCCCAGACAGCAGGATCGACGCGGGTGGCGATTGCATCGTCGGCGACGATCTCTGCCCGGTGTTCGCCCAGTGAGAGATAGATGAGAATGCCCGTGCGCCCGGAGGTGCGCCTGTCGGCCGCGGCCTTGAACAGCATGGTGGCGCGGTCACGGACACGGTGGTGCCTGATCGGCGAAGGCGCCAGCCACAGGCGCAGCGGCCGCCAGAGCAGGATCAGCCAGGTTCCCAGGAATTTCAGCATGGCCACGGTGGCCGCCACCCCGAACAGGCTGCGCGGGCCCCATTCACTGGCCCAGCCGCCGCTCAGACGGTCCCACAGGGCGAGGTAAAACGGCGCCGCGACCGCCAGTACGATCAGCGCGACGAAAGCGACCATGGCCGACCATATCAGCGCAATGTCGCCATAGCTGTCCGACTGCTCGGCCACGATGGTGACAATCTCGCCGGAACTGTTCGCTTCCGCCTCGGCAACGGTGCGGGCGACCAGTTTCCGGCCTTCTTCGGAGAACGTGTGCCTGGTCACTCTCGCCTCCTACCAGCTACCCGAAGCACCGCCGCCGCCGGACGAACCGCCGCCGCCGGAAAAGCCGCCACCGAACGATCCGCTGCCGCCTGAGCTGCTCCGCGCGTTGCTCAGGCCTTCCAGCACGCTCCACAGCACGATGTTGCCGATCCCGCTGGAACGGAAGCGGGCGTCCCTGCGGCTGCGGGTCAGGGCTGGCAGCACGAACATGATGAAAAACAGGAAAGCGAAGAATGCTATCGGGTACCAGCCCGGATCGTCATTCTGCGTTTGTGCAGGCGTGGGCTGGGCAGCAATCTGCCTGGCTTCGTCCTCGGGCAGGTTCAGCTGGTGGATCAGCGCATCGGTTCCCGCCTCGATCCCGCCCGGCATGTCGCCTGCCTTGAACCTGGGAACGATGACGTTCTGGATGATCAGCGAGGAAAGGCCATCGGTCACAATGCCTTCCAACCCGTAACCGACTTCGATCCGCAGCTTGCGCTCATTGGGCGCGACCACCAGCAGGATGCCGTCGTTGCGCTCCTTGCTGCCGAGGCCCCAGGCGCGGAACAGGCGGTTGGAGTAGTCGGCGATTTCGTAGCCCTGCAGGTCGGGTAGCGTTGCCACCACCAACTGTCGCCGGGATTGCGCCTCGAGCGCCGCCAGCTTCTGGTCTAGCCGCAACTCCTCGTCCGGCGGGATGATGTTCGCGGCATCGACGACCCGGCCGGTGAGAGCCGGGAACGTCGGGTCGGCAGCCCATGCGGGCGCGCACAGCCCGGCCAGCGCCAGCAGCGCCGCCAGCACCATGGCAAGGGGCCGAAATCGCCCCATGGCTGGACTAGAGCTTGCCTTCGAGGCTGGGGGCCACTTCGCTTCCGGGGGTCACCGCCTGGTATGGCACCATCGGCTGCGCGCCGCGAATTGTCGCGCCGATCATCTCCGGGAAGGTACGCACGCGGGTGTTGTAGTCGCGCACGGCCTCGTTGTAGTCGCGGATGGCGACGCGGATGCGGTTTTCCTGCCCTTCCAGCTGGCTCTGCAGCATCTGGTAGTTGGTGATGCTCTTGAGTTCGGGATAGGCCTCGACATTGGCGAGCAGTCGGCCGAAACCGGCCAGCGAGCTTGAAAGTTGATTCTGCGCCGCCTGGAACTGGGCCATCTTGGCGGGATCGTTGAGATCCTCGGCGCTGAGCTGGACGCTGGTTGCCTTGGCCCTCGCTTCGACGACGCCGACGAGGATGCCCTTCTCCTGCTCCGACGCTCCCTTGGCGACGGCGGCGAGGTTGGGGACGAGATTGGCGCGCTCCTGGAACGCCGCCTGCACGTCGGCCCACTTGGCCTTGGCGTTTTCCTGGGCGGTTGGAACCGAGTTGATGCCGCAACCGGCAAGGCTGGCGGCGAGTACCGCAGCGAACGCGATCCGGCCGAGCCGGGCAAGCGAAAATCGGGACATGCGGTTTCTCCTGGCGTGCCGAGAGGATTGCGGCAGACAGGAATGTAGAGTGCCGTACCTGCGGATCAAGATGAATGCAGAATTTCTTGCCAGAACAGTCCGTTGTTGCCGTTGACCACGAACCGTGGCAGCATCCGGGCGGGTTCGTGAAAGAGAACGGGAGTGCAATTCCATGGGAATGATCAGCGAGTTCAGGGAGTTCATCAACCACGGTAATGTCATGGATCTGGCCGTCGGCGTCATCATCGGGGGGGCTTTCGGCAAGATCGTCACGGCGCTGACCGACGATCTCATCATGCCCTTGGTTGGCATGGTCTTCGGAAATCTCGACTTTTCCAACAACTACGTCGTACTGGGCGGTGGCGACAAGGTGACGCCGGGCATGTCGCTGGCGGCTGCCAAGACGGCAGGGGCCAACGTGCTCGCCTGGGGCGATTTCGTCAGCGTGGTGCTCAATTTCCTGATCCTCGCCTTTGTAATCTTCCAACTGGTGAAGGTCGCCAACCGGATCAAGAAGCCTGCCGCAGCCGCGCCTGCCGGGCCCAGCGAGGTGGATCTGCTGACGGAAATCCGCGATGCACTGAAGAAGTAGCGTCAGTCACTTCACATTAAGCCGGCAGCGCCTATATAGGGCCTCGCCGGTTTCGGCCGGCTATGGCGATAAATTGCAGCGTGCAATAGGCGCAGCGGACCCGGGGGCGGTACCCGGCGGCTCCACCACCTCCCTCCCTTCGGGGCGGGAAATGACGGGGCCGAACTAGGATCGACGTGTGTTGAAAAGCGTTGTTTTCGCCCGGGCTGAGTAACCCGTTCAAGGCTCAAAACTCACAAGTGCCAACGACAACGAAGCACTTGCTCTTGCTGCGTAATTCTAGGGGCTAACGCCCTGAAGTTATAAAGCCAGAACACGGTTGGACCCACCGGGTAACAGAAGCGGATTCCGGGGGCCCGGGGCGGGCCTAGCAACAGAACCGCCCCACCTCCCTCTTCAATATCCCAGCGAGGCGAGAATCTTCTCGCTTTCCGCCCACAATCGGGCGGAGGCCTCGTTATCGGCGGCGTGGGGCTGGATCTCCTGTTCCTTCATGTCGTAGAAATGGCGGCCGCCGGGCAGGCCCGTTTCCGCTGCCGTGGCCATCCAAACGACGGTGCGTGCCACTTCTTCCGGCGTAAGACCGGGAGCTTCCTTGAGGTAGGCTTGCATGTTCTCGTCGCCATGGCTGGCGAAATTGGTGTGGACGACGCCCGGGATCAGCGACTGAACGGCGATGCCATCGGAGGTGATGCGCTTGCTCAACTCGTGGTTGAACAGGACATTGGCCAGCTTTGCTTCGCAATAGACAGCGCTTGCGGGGAAGTCCCCCTGAAGATGCTGGATGTCGTCCCAGTTCATGCCGCCTGCCGCCGTCAGATAGGCAAGCGAAGAAGTGCCGATCACACGCACGTCGCCAGGCTGGCTTTCAGCGGCAGTGGCCTTCAGCACCGGCAGCAGCAATCGGGTCAGCAGGAACGGGGCCAGGTGGTTGGCGGTGAAGGTTTCCTCGGTGCCTTCGCTGGTGATGTAGCGTTGGTCGCGCACGCCGCCCGAATTGTTGAACAGCACGTCGATCCGCCCGGTCAGATGCTTTATTTCGCCCGCGATGCGCTTGACTTCCGACATCAGGGCCGTGTCGCCGCGCAGGAAGTCGATCTTGGCATCGGGCGCGGCCGCGGCGCGGATTTCGGCTTCCGCCTCGTTGCAGCGCTGCTGGGTACGTCCGGTGCCGATGACATGCCATCCCATTGCGGCGAAGGCCTTGGCGGTTTCCTTGCCGATGCCTGAACTGGCTCCGGTGACGACGATGGTGCGGTATTCTTTTGCGGTCATGGGTCTCTCCAGAAAGCTTCAGTTCGGCTAAGTGGCGGTTGCGGGTCGCATGTGTTGCCCGGTTGCGAAAAAGCACAGCGCGCCAGCCACGGTGGAAACGGCGCAGATGATGAGGAACAGGTTGAAGTTGCCGCCGCCGTGCAACGTCAAGGCAAGCACCATCGAACCAACCGAAGAGGCGAGGCCCATTGCAGTCATCAGCATGCTGAAGACGAAGCTGTAATGCCCCAGGCCGAAGCGGCGGGAGGTCAGGATCGCCGCGACATCGGTCTCCGCGCCCTGGGCCAGACCGACGCAGGCCATGGCCAATGCCATCAGCCAGCGGGCATCGAAGGGCAATGCCAGGAGCGAAAAGCCGATCGCGGGAAGCCCCAGCGACACGATCGCGACGACATGCGGCGGCACCCTGTCCAGGGCATAGCCGCCGATGAACCTGCCGATGACGACCGTGATCGTGTAGACCGAGAGCACCAGCGCGGCAAAGGCGCTGGTGGCCCCGTTTTCCATCAGCATGATGCTCATCTGCGAGGAAACGAGCGGCTGCGGAAAGTTGACCAGGAACATTCCCAGCAGCAACAGCACGAAGACCGGATTGCGGCAGAATTCGCGGAACTGCGCCCAGTCGAGCTTGGGCGCGCGCGGGCGCACGGTGCCCCTGGAATCGACGTACTTCCCGATCAGCAGCACCGCCGAGACGCCTCCTATCGCCGAGAACAGGGCCATGACCCGATAGGCCGTGCGCCAGCCCTCGGCATCGATCAGATAGGCGATGATCGGGGCAGCAATCGTTCCTACCAGAGGCGGGCAGGACAGCAGGCAGGCCAGGGCAATGCCGCGCGCCTTGTCGAACCGCTCGACCACCACCCGGGTCATCACCATGGTTGCGGAAAGGATGCCGATGGCGTTCTTGACCGCGATGATTGCGTAGAATTCGTAGATGTTGCCAGACATAAAGCTGAGGGCGAGAAAGCCGGTCGGGATGACCGAGAAGCCGATTGCCGCCGCTGTGCGCGGACCCAGCACGTCGGTGATCCTGCCGGCGATCGGCGTGCAGACCATGCCGACCAGGCCGATCGAGCCGATCAGAGCGAACTGTGCGCGAGTCCAGCCGAAGTCCGCGATCAGCGCGGGCCCGAACAGGTTCATCATGTAGTGATTGAACGCAGAGCCGAAAGCGAGACCAAGCCCGGCGCCCAGCAGGTTGGTCCAATTGAGGCGGAACTCACTCAGGTACGACAAGATTATTCTCTCCCGGGAAATCGATCCTAGCGGGGTTTTGCCCCGTCCAGGAACAGGCGTACCGCAAAGTTCACCCGTTCGTCGATCTCCTTTTCCGAAAGAGGGTTGCCGGATACGATCACGCGCGCCGGACCGCTTACCGCCATGCTCATGAAGACATTTGCGGCCTTGCCCGGTTCGGCGATGGCGAGCCTGCCGGCTGCGGTTTCCCGCTTGAGCAACCGGGCCAGGAACTTCACGGTCGGCAGAGCTCCGATTTCATAGAGCTCGTTGAAAATTTCGGGAAACCGGT
The DNA here is from genome assembly GCA_964630805.1 of uncultured Novosphingobium sp. Taxonomy (GTDB): domain Bacteria; phylum Pseudomonadota; class Alphaproteobacteria; order Sphingomonadales; family Sphingomonadaceae; genus Novosphingobium. Next base: position 64,044 of record CAZVWP010000017.1, read on the forward strand.
AGCTTTCGGTGTTGATGATCCGCTGCAACTTCATGCCCTGTGGGCTGGCGACGATGTCAATGCGAAGGTGGGCGATGTTGCGCAGCGTCTGCTCAAGGTTGCCGCAATCGGTGGCGGCGATGCGTTCGTCGGGAATGGCGTAACGCTCGATCGCCCGATGAACCGCCGCCGCGAACAGCGCCGCCTTGTCGGCATAGCGCGCATAGACGGTGCGCTTGGTCATGCCGACCTGGCTGGCGATCGCCTCGATGGTGGCCTGCTCGTATCCCTTGTCGAGGAAGTGATCCAGCGCGCAGTCGAGCAGTTCCTCGTGCCGCGCCTCGGCCTGTTCGCGGGTAGGCCGCCCGGCACGGGCACGGGCGGGGGGAATGGGCAGGGTGGTCAGTTTGTCCATTTCTGCCTTCCAGCCAATTTGGCGCTTGCCCGCAACCTCGGATTGCGCCTAATGAAACGTTATAGGTGCCATTATGCGATGGCAGGCGATTCGGCAAGGAGGATATGATGGGCGCGGCTGTAGAAAAGCTGACCAATCTGGTTGATTCAAACGACCGTTACGACATTCCGGCGACGGAACTGCGCGCCGCCCAGATCGAAGCGATGAATGAGCGGTTCCAGGAGCGCAAGGACAAGATCAAGCTGCTGGCCCATCGCGCTTCGGAGGCGAATCTCGACGAGGTTCGCGGCCTTGAGGAAGTGGTCCAGCTGCTGTTCCCGCATACCGCCTACAAGAGCTACCCGGAAAGCTTCTTGATGGACGAGCGCTGGGACCGGATGTCGCGCTGGCTCGATACGGTTTCGACCTATCGCGTGCCAGTCGACAAGGTGAAGGATGCCGGCGACGTTGATGGCTGGCTGGCGAACCTTGAGCGAGAGGGCTTCTTCGTCTCCTGTTCGTCGGGCACCACCGGCAAGTCGGCCATGCTGGTTGCGTCCCAGAAGGACATGGAATGGGTCAGGCGCGAAGCGCCACAGGCCTATGCCTGGGGTTCCGGTGTCCCCCTGGCACGGGACCGGCACATGTTCGGCATGGCCCCGGTGGCCTATACCCCGCGTAACCATGCGACGGGCGAAGCTTACCTCGCCACCTTGCAGGATCCCCGGAGCGAGCGGTTCAACTATCCCGTGCCGCCGATCACTGTCGGCGACCTGACCCGCATGGTGGTGCTGCGCAAGAAGATCGCCGACGGCACGGCGACCCCTTCCGAGATCGAGGAAATGGACAAGACCTCGCAAGCGCGCCAGGAGGCTGTTGACGGTGCAATCGGCCTTACCGCGCGCGCGCTGGTCGAGGCGCGGGCCGACAAGCTGCACGTCACAGGCCTGTGGAAGGGCCTCTATGACGTCGCCAAGGCCGTGCGCGACATGGGCTACAGTGCCAAGGACTTCAATCCGGAGAATTCGATCTACGTCGGTGGCGGACTCAAGCGCGCCAAGCTGCCCGACGACTACCGCGAGTTCGTCTACGAGACCTTCAACATCTCGCCGGATCGCAACTACCAGAATTATTCCATGCAGGAGCTGCACTCCGGCATGCCGCGCTGCCAGAAGGGCATGCGCTATCACATTCCGCCGTGGGTCGTTCCGATGCTGCTCGACAAGCAGGGCGATGCGTTGCTGCCGGAAGTCGCCAATGCCGCCGGTGGCGAATACGAAGGCCGCGCCGCCTTCTTCGACCTTTCGGTCGACGGCCGCTGGGGCGGTGTGATCACCGGCGACAGGATTTCCATAGACTTCAGCCCCTGCGCCTGCGGCGCGAAGGGCCCGTCTGTGCGCGACAACATCATGCGCTATGCGGACCTTGAGGGCGACGACAAGATCGGCTGCGCCGGAACCGTCGATGCCTACGTGCGCGGCGTGGCCTGAACTGGAGACAGGTAATGGGACAGATTTGCGATCAACTGACCGGCCACATGCCGGGGGCCACCGGCTATACGCAGTCGCACGAGGAAGTGCGCGAACTACAGATTGCCGCGATCAACGAGCGGCTGCAGGAGCGCATCGACAGGATCAAGCTGGTCGGCCTGCGCGCTCGCGATGCGGGCATCACCGAAGTGAAGAGCTTCGAGGACGCCGTGCCGCTGCTGCTGCCGCACACGGCCTACAAGAGCTATCCCGAAAGCTTCCTCACCGAGAAGAAGTGGGACCGGCTGACCAAGTGGCTGGGCACGGTTTCGGCCTATCCGACCGATGGCGTGGACCTGACGGACGTGAAGGAAATCGACGATTGGGTCGAGGCCTGCGCCAGGGCCGGGCTGTTCGTCGCTTGCTCGAGTGGCACGACGGGCAAGTCGGCCATGCTGGTCGCCTCGCGCGCCGATCTCGATTTCACGAGCAAGGATGGCATTACCGCGGTGCAATGGGGCTCGGCCCTGCGCGAGGGTGACAAGCGTTATCCGGCCGGGCCGGCGGGCGCCGTCGCCTATACCCACAAGAACGCTGCCATGGGTATGGCGCTGATGAATGCCTTCGTCGATCCCGAGGCACCGCGGTTCCAGTCCGGCCTGCCGCCGGTCACTATCGGCTCGCTGACCAAGATGATTACCCTGCGCAAGAAAATCGCCGACGGCACCGCCTTGCCGGCCGAGATTCAGGAATACGAGGCGGAGACTGCCGCCCGCCAGCAGGGGCTCGACAATGCCCTGGTCGGCTCGGTCGAGGACATCATCTCCAAGCGGGACAAGCGCCTGTTCATCACCGGCATGTGGGGCGCGCTCTATCCCTTCGCCGTGGCGGTGCGGGAGAAGGGCTACAGCGCCAAGGACTTCCATCCGGAAAACGGCGTTTATCTGGGCGGCGGACTCAAGCGCGCCCAGCTTCCCGACAACTATCGCGAATTCGTCTACGAGACGTTCAACCTGAACCCGAAATACATCTACCAGATGTACGGCATGCAGGAGCTGCAGACCTCGATGCCACGCTGCCAGGAAGGCCAGCGTTACCACGTGCCGACATGGCTTGTGCCGCTGCCGCTCGACAAGGCGGGCGATGAGCTCGTTCCGGGCTATGGCAAGGGCAAGGTCGAGGGCAGGGCCGCCTTCTTCGATCTGTCGATGGATGGCCGCTGGGGTGGGGTCATCTCGGGCGATCACATCGAGATCGACTACAGCCCCTGTGCCTGCGGCAATGCCTCGCCCTCTATCGCCGACAATATCTATCGCTATGCTGACCTCGAGGGCGACGACAAGATCGGCTGCGCCGGCACGGTCGATGCCTATGTGCGGGGTATGTCGTAAGCCCGGGCTGTAACAGTCGGGCTATGGAGAGGAGCAGGACTTGGGAGCAAGTGCCGACCGGCTGATGAGCCACATGCAGAGTGCGACAGGCTACGACCTGCCGTACGAAGACATCCGCGAGACGCAGCTGGCGGCACTTCGGGAGCGGTTCAAGGAGCGCTCGGGCAAGATCAAGCTGGTCGGCCTGCGCGCCGGAGACGCAGGCATTTCCGAAATCAGGCATCTGGAAGACGTCGTCCCACTGCTGCTGCCGCATACTGCCTACAAGAGCTATCCTGAGAGCTTCCTGGTGGAAGAGCGGTGGGACCGGTTGACCAAGTGGCTCGGAACGGTCTGCGCCTATCCGACCGATAACGTTGACCTTGAAGGCATCGAGGGCATCGACATGTGGGTCGAGCGGCTGCTGCAGGCAGGCCACTGGGTTTCCTGCTCCAGCGGCACGACCGGCAAGTCCGCGATGCTGGTCAGTTCGAAATTCGACGTCGATTGGCACTGCCAGGATGGCGTGCGCGCCTGCGCCTGGGGTTCGGGTGTGACGCCGGCGCAGGACCGGTTGGTATTCGGCGTCGCCCCCGTCGCCGACATGCCGCGCAACGATGCGATCCGCAACGCGCTGTTCAAGGCCTTCGGAATTCCCGGCTCGCAGCGGTTCAACTATCCGGTCCCGCCCATTACCATCGGTTCGATCACCCGCATGATCACCCTGCGCCGCGCGATCGCCGACGGGACGGCAAGGCCGGGTGACATCGCCGAATTCGAGCAGACCTCCGCCATGCGCCAGAAGGCGGTGGAGGCGGCCGCCGGAGTTACCGCGGAAGCGCTGATCGCGGCGCGCAAGGAAAAGCTGCACATTACCGGCTTTTGGGGCGCACTTTACGAAGCCTGCGTCGAAGTGCGCAACCGCGGCTATTCGGGCAAGGATTTCCTCGGGGACAACACCTGCTTCATCGGCGGCGGCCTGAAGGGGGCGGACCTTCCGGCCAACTACAAGGAATTCGTCTTCGAAACGCTCAACCTTGATTCGGCGCGCAACTACCAGATGTATTCCATGCAGGAGCTGAGCTCGTCGTTCCCGCGCTGCCAGAAGGGCGGGCGCTATCACATAGCGCCGTGGATGGTCTGCCTGCCGCTGGACAAGAGCGGAGAGCAGCTCGTCGAGATCGGCAAGGGCGAAATCGAGGGCAGGGCGGCCTTCTTCGATCTCTCGCTCGATGCACGCTGGGGCGGGGTGATCTCCGGGGACCGCATCCATGTCGATTTCGGGCCCTGTGCCTGCGGCCATCGCGGCCCTTCGATCCGCGACGACATTGCCCGCTACAAGGATTTGGAAGGGGACGACAAGATCACCTGCTCTGGCACCGTCGATGCCTACGTACGAGGGTTGGCCTGACCAAAGGGAGAGGCAAGCAAGTGGCAACCGTGACAACCGGGTACGTCGAGAAGCTGACCAGCCACATGGCTGCATCGATCGGCTACGACTTGCCCTACGATGCTGTCCGAGACGACCAGATCGCCGCCATCAACGAGCGGTTCCGCGACCGGGTCGACAAGATCAAGCTCGTGGGTTTCCGCGCCGAGGAAGCCGGCATCAAGAAGATCGGCAGCCTGGAGGATGCCGTCCCCCTGCTGCTCCCTCACACCGCTTACAAGAGCTATCCGGAGAGCTTCCTGGCCAAGGGGCAGTGGAGCCGGCTGACCAAGTGGCTTGAAACGGTTTCGACCGCCTCGCTGGCCGACATCGACATGGACGGCCTCACCGGCGTCGACGACTGGGTCGAGAGGCTGGCCGATGCCGGGCACTACCTCTCCTGCTCCAGCGGCACCACCGGCAATCCGGCGCTGATGCTGAGTTCGGCAGCCGATGTCGCCTTCAACAAGACCAGCATCGTCAACCCGATCCTGTGGTCCACGGCGATCCAGCCGACGCATGACCGCAGGATGTTCGCCTTTGCCATGCAGACCGCCACTCCGCGCGGCAGGATGGCCAACGGCGGAACGGCCGAACTGCTTTGCGACCTCGCCAAGACGCCCTTCGTCTTCCCCGTCGAAGGCGTGACGATCGGCTCGGTGACACGCATGATCGTGCTGAGGAAAGCCATTGCCGAAGGTACGGCCCAGCCGGCCGAAATCGCGGAGTACGAAGCCGAGACAGCTCGCCGCCAGCAGGCGATCACCGATGCCATCGACCAGAGCGCAACCGCCGTCATCGAGGCGCGTGGCGACAAGCTGCACATCGCCGGCATGTGGGGCGTGCTGCATCCGGTGGCTGAGGAAGTGCGAAAGCGGGGATACAGCGCGAAGGATTTCAATCCCGAGAATTCCATCGTTCTCGCTGGCGGCCTCAAACGTGCGCAGCTGCCGGGGGATTACCAGGAATTCGTCTTCGGCACGTTCAATCTGCAGGATCCCTACATCTACAATTTCTACTCCATGCAGGAGATCCAGAGCAGCATGCCGCGCTGCCAGGCCGGCAAGCGCTATCACATCCCGCCTTGGCTGGTTTACCTCCCGCTGGACAAGTCGGGCGAGGCGCTGTTGCCGGGAGTTGGCGAGGGCAAGGTAACCGGCCGGGCCGCTTTCTTTGACCTCTCCATCGCCGGACGCTGGGGCGGCATCATTTCCGGCGACCGCGTGGAAGTCGATTACAGCCCCTGCGTCTGCGGCAACGCCTCGCCCTCGATCGGGCTCGACATCCAGCGCTATGCCGACCTGGAAGGCGACGACAAGATCGCCTGCTCGGGCACCATCGATGCCTATGTCAGGGGCATCGGCTAGGCGGACCGACAGAATCGGTTGCGCGCGAAAGGGCGCGAGTTATGTCGGTGGCTTGAGCCGATCAGGGAGAGACGAAATGGGAGCCTATGTTGTGTTCATCCGCGAGGGGGAAATCACCGATCCCGAAGCGATGGCAAAGTACCGCGCCGGCGTGAGCACGCCCAATCCGGACATGAAGGTCCACACCGTTTACGGCGCGCAGGAGACCATCGAAGGGGAACCCTGCGACGGCATCGTCATCCTCGAGTTCCCCGACAAGCAGGCCGCGAACGACTGGTATTACAGCGAGGAATACCAGGCCAAGGCCAAGTTCCGCCGCCAGGCAGCGCCCTATCGCGGCTTTATCGTGGAGGGCATCTGATGCGGCGTCTTACGGTTGTCGCAGGCCTGGCGCTTTCCGGGCTGGCTGGGGTTGCGCTTTGGGCGGAGCAGCCATCCGCACCGCAGGCCGCGGCTGGTGGCCCGCCTTCGGTACTTGTTCCCGGTTACCTGCCTAGAGGTGCCGCTCCGGACAGCAATGTCCTGATCCCGCCGCCGCCGGCCCAGGGTTCGGCAGCCCTTGCGCGGGATGAGGAAGGGGCGGAATCAGCCGTGCGGCTGCAGGGAACGCCGCGGTTCGAGCAGGCAGCTATCGATGCCGATCTGTTCAGCCCCAATTCGACCGGCGTCTTCTCGTGCGCAGCCGGGATGAGGATCGGCCCCGACACCACGCCCAAACTGGTAGCCCTGTTGCGAAAGGCCGGTCCCGATCTGGCCATGGCGGTCTATCCCAGCAAGCGCAAATATTCGCGCCCGCGGCCGTTTATGGTCAACGGCAAGCCGACGTGCACGCCCAAGGACGAAGCAATGCTGCGCAACGATGGGTCCTATCCGTCGGGCCACAGCGCCATCGGCTATGGTTGGGGCATGATCCTGGCCGAACTGATTCCCGATCGCGCGGCGCAGTTGGCGGCGCGGGGCAGGGCCTTCGGAGACAGCCGGCGCGTTTGCAATGTGCACTGGCTCAGCGACGTCGAGGAAGGCCGGGTGGTGGCCGATGCCGTGCTCGCGCGGCTCCATGCAGAACCGGCGTTCCGCGCCGACATGGATGCGGCGAGGGCCGAGATCGTGGCAGTACGGTCCAATCCGCAAGCCCCGGAATGCGCCAAGGAGAATGCGGCACTCGGCGGCTGAACCTGCGATAGAGTCGCAATATGGACAAGCGCGACACTTGGGCGCACATTCCGATCATGAAAAAGCCATTTCTTACAGCCGCCGTGCTGCTCTCTCTGACCGTTTCCGCCGCCGGACAGGCCGCCCTGCCGCAGGGCGCCCGGGCGCCGCAAATCGTCACGCAGGGAGCGCTGGACGGCAAGCCGTTCACCTTCGACCTGCGCAGAGCCCTGCGAAATGGCCCGGTGGTGCTGTACTTCTACCCGAAGGCCTTCACCCAGGGGTGCACGCTGGAAGCGCATGCTTTCGCCGAGGCCATCGATGACTTCAAGGCGGCTGGCGCCTCGGTGATCGGCATGTCCAACGACGACCTGCCGACATTGCAGCGCTTCTCGACCTCCGAATGCCGCAGCAAGTTTGCCGTCGCGGTCGCGAGCCCGGCAACGATTCGGGCTTACGACGTGGCCCTCGTGTTACCGCCCGAAATGGCGGCCCGCGCGGCGCAGATGCAAGGCCTGTCGAGCCGTACCAGCTATGTCATCGCGCGCGATGGCCGGATAACCTTCGTCCATTCCGATCTGGACTACCGCGACCACGTTCGCCTGACCCTGGAGGCGGTTCGCGCGCTGCGCACCCGCCGCTGACGCACCCGTCCGCTTTACAATCCGCGCTGCTCCGCTAAGCGGAGCGGCTGTAATTTGCCTTGGAGTTTTTCTGCGATGCGTGCCGAAGGGCAGGCCCATGTCGACCGGATCGAAGCAGCGCTCGCGCTGGTGCGCAAGTTCCTGGATTGGGACCGCGCGCTGCGGCGCCTGGACGAACTCAACGCCCGGGTCGAAGATCCCAAGCTCTGGGAAAATCCCAAGGAAGCCGAAGCGGTCATGCGCGAACGGCGCCGGCTCGATGCGGCCGTGGGAGCGGTCAAATCCATTTCCTCGGACATGGAAAATGCCATCGAATACGTCGAACTGGGCGAGGCGGAAGGCGATGAGGCGACCATCAAGGAAGGCCTCGATGCCCTCGCGGCGCTGGCCGAGCGGGCTGATGCGGACAAGGTCCAGGCCCTGCTCGCCGGCGAGGCCGATGGCTGCGACGCCTATCTGGAAATCCACGCGGGCGCGGGCGGCACGGAGAGCCAGGACTGGGCGGAAATGCTCCAGCGCATGTACACCCGCTGGGCGGAACGCCATGGCTACAAGGTCGAGATGGTCGACTACCACGCAGGCGAACAGGCCGGGATCAAGAGCGCGACGCTGCTGATCAAGGGTGAGAACGCCTATGGTTACGCCAAGACCGAAAGCGGCGTGCATCGCCTGGTCCGGATCAGCCCCTACGACAGCTCGGCGAGGCGCCACACCAGCTTCTCCAGCGTCTGGGTCTATCCGGTCATCGACGACAACATCGAGATCGAGGTCAATCCGGCGGACCTCAAGATCGATACCTACCGCGCCAGCGGCGCCGGCGGTCAGCACGTCAACACCACCGACTCCGCGGTGCGTATCACCCACGTGCCCTCGGGCATCATCGTTGCCAGCCAGATCGACCGGTCGCAGCACAAGAACCGCGATATCGCGATGAACATGCTGAAGGCGCGCCTCTATGAAGAGGAAATGCGCAAGCGCGAGGAAGCCGCGAGCGCCGAGCATGCCAGCAAGACCGACATCGGTTGGGGCCACCAGATCCGCTCCTATGTGCTGCAGCCGTATCAGCAGGTGAAGGACCTGCGTACCGGAGTTGTCTCGACCGCCCCCGACGACGTGCTCGACGGGGCGCTCGATCCTTTCATGGCCGCCGCGCTTTCGCAGCGGGTTACCGGCGAAAAGGTCGAAGTGGAGGATGTCGATTGAGGTGGGGCGGGGCTGCCGTAATTGCATTGCTCGCGCTTGCCGCCTGCAAGCGCGACGACCCCAATATTGGCCGGCCCATTACGTCCCGTGCCTTCCCGAGCCCCTATCGGCCCGTCTCGCAGTCCAGTGAGAACAGCTTTTCGACGGAAGTGAAGCGCGACAGCCTTAACGAAGCCAATACAGTCATGGACCTGGCGAACATTCGCGAAGGCACGACTGTCGCCGACTTGGGCGCGGGCGAGGGCTACTACACGGTGCGACTCGCGGCGCGCGTGGGGAAGCGCGGCCGAGTGCTTGCCGAAGACATCGATCAGGGCGCGTTGGAGCGTCTCGGCAACCGTGTCGAGCGCGAGCGGCTCGATAATGTATCGATCAAGCATGGCACGCCAGACGATCCGAAGCTTCCGCCGTCGAGCTTCGACCGCATCTTCCTGGTTCACATGTATCACGAAGTATCGGAACCCTATGCCTTTCTTTGGCGCCTGCGTCCGGCGTTGAAGCCAGGTGGGCAGGTCATCGTCGTTGATGTGGACCGCCCAACCGATCAGCATGGCATCCCGCCGGGCCTGTTGTTCTGCGAATTTGCCGCGGTAGGTTTCCGTTTGGCACGATTCGAGCTAAGGCCGGAATTGCAAGGCTATTTTGCGCAGTTCGAAGCAGTCGGCCAGCGTCCCGAGCCTTCGGCGATCAAGCCATGCGGGGCACGAGCCAGCGCTCAGGCTGCCATCGCCAAGACGAGTTGAAGGAATCAAGGTCGCGATGAGTTTCAAGGGTCTAAAGCCGATACTGTATGGCGGCCGCGAGGTGTGGCCGTTGATCGAGGGCGGCAAGGGCATTTCGGCGACCAACCATGCCAGCTCCGGCGCTTGGGCCGCCGCGGGTGGCATCGGCACGGTAAGCGCGGTCAATGCCGACAGCTATGATGCCGAGGGCAAGATCATCCCCCAGGTCT
>CAZVWP010000018.1:0-72872 GCA_964630805.1 uncultured Novosphingobium sp.
ACTACCGCCTGCTCGGCCGCTCGGGCCTGCGCGTTTCGCCACTGGCGCTGGGCACCATGACCTTCAACGCCGGTGGCAGCTGGGGCAGCACCGATGCCGAGGCCAAGGCGATGATCGACATGTTCATCGAGCGCGGCGGCAACTTCATCGACACCGCCGACTTCTATGGCAACATGGGGGGCAGCGAGACCCTGCTCGGCAAGCTGATCAAGGGGCGGCGCGATCCGATGGTGATCTCCACCAAGTATTCGCTCACCACCGAGCACGGCAACCCCAACGCCAGCGGCAACCACCGCAAGAACATGGTGCTGTCGGTCGAACAGAGCCTCAAGCGCATGCAGACCGACTACATCGACCTACTCTACCTCCACATGTGGGACTTCCGCACCCCGGTGGACGAGATCCTGCGCGCCTTCGACGATCTAGTGCGCGCCGGCAAGGTCCTCTACACTGGCCTGTCCGACACCCCCGCCTGGCAGGCGAGCCGCATGCAGGCCATCGCCGAGCTGCGCGGCTGGACCCAGTTCTGCGCCCTGCAGATCTGCTACAGCCTGGTGGAGCGCACGGTCGAGCGCGAGATGATCCCGATGGCGCACGAGATGGGCATGGGCGTCTCCCCCTGGGCACCGCTGGGCCAGGGCGTGCTCACTGGCAAGTACACCCGCGAGGACCTCAACCTCGGCGCCGGCTCGATGGACGACATCAGCTCGCGCAAGTCGATCAACGCGATGACCGGCAAGCTCACCGCGAAGAACCTCGACATCGCCGACGTCGTGGTCGAAGTGGCGCGCGAGATCGGCTGCACTCCGGCGCAGGTTGCGCTGGCATGGACGCTGCTCAATCCGGATGTCGTCTCCCCCGTCATCGGCGTGCGCACACCGGCGCAGCTCGAGGACAATCTCGGCGCGCTGGATATCGAGATTTCGCCCGACCAGGCCGCCCGGCTCGACGAAGTCAGCGCCGTGCCGCCGGTCTTCCCGATTGATGTCTTGAAGAGCCCGGCCGAATCGATGATGTTCGGCTTCGTCAGCGTCGAGGAGCGCAGATAGAGCCTGAGCGAGTCGGGGCTGACAAAAAGGAGAGGCCCGCATGACGATACGCATGCTCGATCCCGTGCAGGAGCCGGTTGCCGAACGCCACGGCCTGGCTCCTCGCCTGGACACGCTGAATGACAAGGTACTGGGGCTCTATTCGAACCAGAAGCTGAACTCCGCGCGACTTATGGAGCTGATCGCCGTGGAACTGGCGAAGGATTTTGCTTTCACAGTCAAGACCGGCGACTACTTCGCCTTCCGACTGATGGAAGAGCACGAGTGGGGCGATGTCGACCAGTGCGACGCGGTGATCCTTGCCAATGGGGATTGCGGGGCCTGCAGCTCCTCCGGCATCGCCAATGCGGTGGACCTCGAGAAGCGCGGCGTGCCCTGCTTCCTCGTCAGCACCCCGCCGTTCACCGACGCGGTGCGGACCATGGCGGGGGTCAGCGGCATGCCGGACATCCGCTGGGGCATCGTCGAGCACCCGATCGGCTCGGCCAAGGAGCCGGAACTGCGCGAGCGGGCCAGGGCCGCCGCAGCGCAGTTTCGCGAAATCATCCTCGCCCCCGCAACCCAAGCGCGCGCGGCGGCCTGATCGGTGGCCAGCGCGATCCACGAGGCCGAGGATTTCCTCGCCGCCGTCGAATATTGCCACGAAAAGGGCTGGACCGACGGACTCCCGGTAATCCCGCCGACGCCCGAGCTGGTCGAGCGGTTCCTCGCGGAGGTTGGCATGCCGGGGGATGCCGAAGTCGGCTTCTACGCATTGCGCCAGCGCCCGGTGACGTTGGAAAAGCTGGCGATCAACGCCGTGATGGCCGGGTGCAAGCCCGAGTACTTCCCGGTGGTGCTCGCGCTGGTCGAATGCCTGCTCGAACCGGGGCTGGAACTCCACACCGCCGGTTCCTCCACCGGAAACATCGCCTTGGGCTACATCGCCAACGGGCCCATCCGGCACAAGCTGGGCATGAATGTCCACGGCAACGTGCTGGGCCCCGGCAATCGCGCCAATTCGGCCATCGGAAGGGCCCTGCGGCTCATCCAGGTCAATGTCTTCGGCTCCGTTCCCGGTGCGGGCGGCGAGGGCCAGGGCGGCCGGCCGATCCTCGACCGCGCGACCATGGGTAACCCGCTGCGCTATGCGTCGTTCCACGTGGCGGAGAACGAGGAGGCATTTCCGGAACTGCCCCCGCTCCACGTCATGCGCGGTTTCCAGCCTGAAGACAGCGTCGTCACCGCCTTCGCAATCTTCAGCTACCTGATGCTCTCCAACCACTTCGAGAAGACGCCGGAGGCCTGGATCGATACCGTCGCCCACTATGCCATTGGCGCGGGCCGGCTGGCGGACGGCGGTTTCGGCGTGCTCCTGGTGCCGCCGGAAGCGGCCCAGATGTTCGTTTCGGCCGGCTGGTCCAAGGCCGACATTGCCCGAGCGCTTTGGGAAAAAGGCCGGCGCAGCACGGCCTGGGTCAAAGAGAACGGCTGGAAGATCGGCGGCCGCTTCGAACGCGGCGGCGCGCTGGAGCCGGGCGACGATGAGGCCATGCTCGGCCTTGCCGGCAGCTCCGAGGAGATCCTCGTGGTCGTCTGCGGCGGGCCGGCGGGGAACTTCCCGGTCTGGGGCCAGACCTACGCCGCGAACTTCCAGGCGATTTCGCGGCGAGTGCGGACTTGAGCGCAATCATCGAGGCAGAGCCGGTAACAGCTCAGGCAACCGGCGAGAGGATTCGTCTGTCGTCCTGGTGGATGCTGGCCGTCCTGCTGCTGCTCTATACCCTCTCGCTGCTCGACCGCGGCACCTTCAACATGCTGGTCGTGCCGATCCAGAAGCAGTTCGGCCTGAGCGACACGCAGATGAGCGTGCTGATGGGGCCGGCCTTCGCCATTGCCTATGCCCTGTTCGGCCTGCCGCTTGGCTGGGCCAGCGACCGGTTTCCGCGCCGCTGGATCGTCTTCGTCGGTCTCGTCGTCTGGTCATTGGCGGCAGCGGGGACGGGGCTGGCAGGGTCGTTCGCCGGGCTGCTGGTCGCGCGGATCATGATCGGTGTGGGAGAATCCGCACTGTCGCCCTGCGCCTATTCGCTGATTGCCGACAGCTTCCCCCAACGCCGCATGACGCTGGCCCTCTCGGTCTACCAGACCGGATCGAAACTCGGCGCGGCGCTGAGCTTCGCGGTGGTGGCCCTCGCGGCGTCGGTGGCGGCTGCGCTGCACCATTACGACTGGCCAGTGGTCGGCCAGTTGCAGCCCTGGCAGCTGGTCTTCCTGCTGACGGGAGCACCCGGCATCTTCATCGGCCTGCTGCTGTTCACCTTCCGCGAGCCGCAGCGACGCCCCCGCGCGGTCGACGTCGCGGGCCAGGCCGTGCCCTTCGTGCCATACCTGCGCGGCAATGCGCGCGTGCTCGGCCTGATGCTGCTTGCCATCTGCATGTGCTCGATCGGCGTGCTCGCCATGGGCTCATGGGCTCCCGCCTTCCTTGAGCGACGACATGGGCTGACGCCGCAGCAGTATGGCCCGGTTCTCGCCCTGATCGGCTTTGCCGGCTCGGCCACCCTGGTGTTCAAGGGCCTGATCGTCGACTGGCTGCACGCAAGGGGCCTGGCCGATGCGCACCTGCGGTTTCTCTCCTGGCTTATGGCGGCAGCCATTCCCCTGTCGCTGATCGCCTTCCTTTCGCCGGTACTGCTGCCGTTCTGGATCGCCTACGCCATCGTCGACATGATCATCGGCCAGTTCACTTTCTACTTCGCCGCGACTGTGCAACTGATCACCCCCGCAGACCTGCGCGGGCGGACGATGTCGCTGTTCCAGGGGGCATTCTCGCTGGTCGGCATGGGCGTCGGGCCGATGCTTGTCGCGCTGGTAACGGATTATGGCTTTGCCGACCCGCAGAAGGTCGGGCTCTCGCTCGCCATTGTCGCCCCGGGGGCCTTCGTGATCTGCCTGCTATGCTTGCGCGCCGTGCTGGTGGACGTGCGCAGGGTCGTCGCAGCGCCCTCTCAGAGCGTCGAATCCCCCCGGAACACGGTGTAGACACGCGAGGCGAACAGCCACTTGCCATCCACCCGGCGGAAGCTGTCGTGGTATTCGCCCTTGATCTTGATGTCCCCGCCATAGATCTGCGCTTCCATCACGCAGTTGCCTTCGGCGGTGTCGCCGGCGACTTCGATCGACAGGTTGTGGATCAGCGGCACGGGATGCGGCTTGCCCTTGTTCGGCGTCATGTGCGCATGGACCGCGTCGCGGCCCTCGTCGCGGAACATGACGCTGAATTCCGGCTTGTCGGGATGGCCGTTGCGGCCTTCGAAAGTGCCGTCCTCGGTGAACAGCGCGGCGATACCTTCCGGCTGGTCCGAACGGATCAGCCGCGCATAGGTATGCACCAGGTCCATGCAGGCCAGCCGCGATTCAATCGCATCCAGCCGCTTCTCCAGCGAATCCGCCATCGTTCCGTCTCCCATCATTGCTGTTTCCAGCCATGACAGCAGACGCGGCATGGCGGGGCAAGCTCAATCCGGGGGGCGGGCAATCAGGAGACGGCGTCTGCGGTGGAACGGACGATCTTCATGTGCTGGCGCAGCTTGGCGTGCTTTTCCTCATCCGGGCCCTGGATCTCAACGGCAAGCGCGATGTGCGCGAAGGACAGCGTCAGGTTCATCAGCCGCTGCTCCGCCTCGGTGAAATCGGCGAACTGCTTCTTGTCGAGCAGGTCGAGCGCAGGCGCGATCAGGTCCTTGGCGGCGTTGTAGAAGGCCTCGCGCTCCTCGCGGGTGGAATCGCCGCGAAGCTGGGCGCGGGCGGCGGTGCCGGGAATCGCGAACCGGTCGGCGAAGGGTTCGAGCGCTTCGAACCCGGCGGGGAGTTTAGAGGCCATTCGCAAGCATCCTTTGTTCTTGTGCGCGGCGCAGCCTAGCCGGGCTGCATCACACTTTCAACACATGTGTCGAACTTCCGCGCGGCGAATCCGCAAACACGCTCGGCCGCAGCCAGCTCCGGATATTGCGCATCAGCGCCGGTTCGCCCTCGACGATAAGGTCGCCGCTGGCCATGGCCTCGGCATAGGAGCGGTCGCCCATCCAGACATCGTGCATGGTGCGCAGCGTGCAGCAGAAATAGACATCGACATCGCGCCCCGGATCGGTGAGGCACAGGTCGACCTTTTCGTCGCGCACCAGCAGCCACCAGTCCTGCTGCTCGGAAAGGTCCTTGAATTTGAACTGGATCACGCTCTGGCTGCCGATCAGCCGCGCGGGATCGACGCTGCGTTCGAGATAGAACATCAGGAATTCCACATCGATATCGGCATCGAGCACATTGTGCCGCGCCCAGACAAGGCCCCATTCCCCCAGGGCCATCAGCACCGGCAGCAGCGCCTGGCAGGCCTCGGTGGGCCAGTATTCGTATGTCCGCTGGCCCGAGACGCGGCGGCGCACCAGCATGCCCTGCTTCTCCAGCGACTTCAGCCGCGCGGCGAGCAGGGCCGGCGATATGTCGCCCAGTCCGCGCTGCAATTCGTTGAAGCGATGCGCGCCCATGATCAGCTCCCGCACGATCAGGATGGTCCATTTCTCGCCGAGGATCTCGGTGGCCTTGGCGATGGGGCAGAACTGGCCGTATTGCATGAGGGGCTCTCCCTTCATGGGCGAGTGTACACCGCTTTCGTGTAGCGGTCTGCTTCACATTCTGTAGCGCCTTGCTTCAGGCGGCGAACTCGAATTGGCCGGGCCCGGCGCGCATTGTCTCCTCATGGCCGGACGGTCCGGCCGCAAGGAGACAGGAAATGCCACTCGTCACCATTGACGTCATCAAGGACGTCTTCACCCCTGCCCAGAAGCGCGAGCTGATCTCGAAGGTCACCGAGGCGATGATTGCCGTCGAGGGCGAAGGCATGCGCCAGGTCACCTGGGTGCGCATCGCCGAATTCGAACAGGGCGACTGGGGCATCGGCGGCAGGCTGCTGGGCGCTGCCGATGTCCAAGCCCTGCAGCGAACCCCCGAGCCTGCCTGACGGCGGCCCCCCCGCCCCGGCGCCGGGGTGGGGACGCTGCTAATCTTTTGTTGCAGCCCCTGAGGAACAAGCCGCGATTTCGCGCGCTTTGTTCGATTCAGCAAGGGGGTCGAATGACGCAGGGGCGAAAGGCCACGCATCGAATTGTGGCTCCCGCGGGTTGTGAAGAGGACGAACAGGCCAAGCGCGAAATCGCTTCCCTTGCGGCGGCCGTGCGCAGGGCGCAATCGGCCCTTGTGGACCCGTCCTTCAGTCGCGATTGCTGGATCGATCACGGCGAGCAGAATCTCTACTCGCCGGGGCCCGAACGGCATGCGCCCCGATGCAGCCGGGGGCATGAGAAATACTGGCGGTAGCCGCCGGCTCGCTATTCCCCCAGCCCGTCGCGCAGCAGGGCCCGTTGCTCTTCATTCCAGAAGGCGGAAACTATGTCCTCCACGCTCGCCCCGGGCCGCACGCTGTTGGCAAAGACGCGCGGGCCGATGATCGCGCCGGCCAGCATGATGGCGCAATAGACCTCGGCATCGAACGGCACGTCCGGCTGCTGTTCGGCGAAGGTCTTGCCGATGCCGGCGACCAGTTCGTCCCACCGCGGATAGACGTCGCGTATGTCGCGGCCGGAGACGAAATCGTCGATCCAGAGCTTTATCAGCTCCGGATTTTCGAGGACGAAGCGGGTTATGCCGCTGGTGCGTTCGGGGATGGGAATGTGATCGTCCATGCCCTTGGTGAGTTCGGCGGTGGCATGGGCCTTCACCGCCTCGATCAGCGCCTCACGGCTGTCGAAATGATAGTAGACCGTCGTGCGGTTGATCCCCATTTCGCGCGCCAGCGCCGCGATGGACAAGGCTTCAGCCCCGCGTTCCGAGATCAGCCGCACGGCGGTGGCGATCAGGTCGCGGTGGGTCTCATCGAAGCCCTTGTTCCTGCGCGGTTCGCTGCGCACGGCGTCCATGATCAGCCTGCTCCTGCCTGGGCGAAGGCATCGGCCAGCGCCCGCTGCCACTTTTCAGTGTCCTTCCAGCGGCCGGGATGGGTGAGGATATAGGGCAGGTTCTGCTCGATCCCCTGGACCACGAGGCCGCCGACCATGGCCGGATCGGCCGCGCCCGGCGGCATACGCATTCCGTCGTGCACCGGCTCGCCCTTCAGCCTTGCCGTGGATTTGCCGAGGTTGGTGTCGATCAGCCCCGGACACAGCACCGAGACGCCGACTCCGAAGGGCTCCATCTCCGCGCGAAAGGTCTCGGTCATCGAAACGACGGCATGCTTGGCGGCGGTATAGGCGCCCGCGCCGGGATAGCTGAAAGTGATGCCGGCGGTGGAGGCAGTGTTGACCACGTGTCCCCTGCCCCGCTCCTGCAGCAGCTTGCCGAAGGTGTGCATGCCGTTGAACACGCCAGTGAGGTTGATCGCGATCATCCGGTCGAACGAGGCCGGATCGATCTCGGAAAAGGAGATGCCGTCCGGGGCGATGCCGGCGTTGTTCATCAGCACGTCGACCGGGCCGAGCGCCGCTTCCGCCTCGTCGCGCACCCGGGTCCAGGCCACGCGATCGCGCACATCGAGCACCTTGCCGTGCAGCCGTCCGTCGCGGCTGGCGACGGTCTTTTCAAGCTCCCCGGCATCGATGTCGGCGATGGTGACGGCCAGCCCTCGCGCCGCAAGCGCGTCGGCGACGGCAAGGCCGATGCCGCTGGCGCCGCCGGTGATGAAGGCATGGCGGGCGATGGAAAGGTCCATGGTCAGTGCTCGATCCGGTAGTCGCAGGCCGCCTTGATGCGCGCCATGCGTTTCTCGATGCTGGCCCACATGTCGTCATGGGTGATGACGTAGGGCAGGTTCTGCTCGATCGCGTCGGCAACCATTTCGCCGACGTGATCCGGGGTGACGCCCGAATCGGGCATGGCAGGGCCATACTTGCGAATGTTGCCGCCGATCTTCTCGGTATTGGCGGCAAGGTTGGTCTTCACCGCGCCCGGGCACAGCAAGGTGACGCCGATGCCGTATTCCGCCATTTCGCTGCGCAGCGCCTCGGTCAGCCCGGTGACACCGAACTTCGCAGCCGAATAGGCCCCCACCCCGGTGATCACCGTGACGAGGCCCGCCTGCGAGGAGGTATTGACGATATGCCCCTTCCCCCGCGCGCGCATGTCGCCGGCAAAGGTCAGCACGCCGTTGTAGATGCCCCCGAAGTTGATCGCGATGATGCGGTCGAAGCTTTCGGCATTGCCGTCGGAAATGGGCAGACCGTCGGGCGCGATGCCGGCATTGTTGACCAGGATGTCTACCGGGCCGAAGGCCGCTTCCGCCTCTGCCTTGACCTTCTGCCACTGCTCGCGCTCGCGCGTGTCGAGCAAGGCGCCGCGCACGGAATTGCCGCGCGCGGCGGTGACTTCGGCGAGCGCCTCGGCATTGATGTCGGCGATGGTCACCAGGATGCCGCGCCTTGACAGGGCATCGGCGATGCCCAGCCCGATCCCGCTGGCGCCGCCGCTGATCAGCGCGTGTTTCGCCTCCGACAGGTTCATTGTACTCTCCTTCAACCCTCCCCGAGCAAGCTCAGGGAGGATTGTATTTTCATTCCGCCGCTTCCAGTTGCGCCAGCGCCGCCGCGCCGCCGTTGCCCTTGATCGTTTCCGCCGCACGGCATCCGGACCACACGCAGTCGCCCAGCGAAAGCCCGCTGACATAGTAGTGCGAACATATCCCCACGGCGTTGCGCCCCGCGGCATAGAGCCCAGGCACCTTGCCGCCCTCGCTGGAGAGCACTTCGCCGGTATCCTCGTCGACGACGAGGCCACCCACGGTGATCGCCGAGGTCGGCGCCATCTTCAGGCCCGCGCCGATGGCCATGGCATAGAACGGCGCGGTCTCGATCTTCTGGCAGAGCTTGGGCTGCTTCAGCAGCTGGTCCTGCTCGCCCTTCTCGATGCGGCGGTTGTACTCGTCGATGGTCTTCTGCAGCCCGGCGACCGGAACTCCGATCTTCTGGGCGAGTTCCTCGATGGTATCGGCGCTGACGGTGTATTCGCCCAGCATCGCCTTGAACTGCACCTTCTGGAAGAACATCTTCTTCATCACGGCGATTTCGTCGACCACCTCCTTCTGCAGCGGCGCATCGGAGATCAGCCATGACTTGCCGCCGGCAATGCCGAACACCGCCTCGCCGGTGCGGGCGCCGTAGAACTCCTCGTTGACCAGCCGCTCGCCATTGCCGTCGATGGAAACGGTCTTGGTGTAGGCGGCAGGCGGATAGAGGAACTTCCAGGCGGATATGCGCTCAAGATGATCGGTCTTGGCGCCGACCGTCATGCCCAGCTTGATCCCCGAGCCATCGTCCGCCAGCGTGCCGAGCGGAGCGACGGGGAGGTACTCGGGAGCCAGTTTCTCGACCATCACCCGGTTGTAGATGAAGCCGCCGGCCGAGAGGACGACGCCCTTCTTCACCCGGATGCGCATGGGCTTGGCCTTGGCTTCCAGCGCCAGGATCGACTTGTAGAGCCGCGCGGTGACGCCCAGCGCGGCGGCGATGAAGTTCGACGCTAGGTCCATGTACTTGGCGTGGCGCCAGGCCGCGAAGCCGGGCGGAATGCGCAGCACCTCGATGCCGACAACCGCGCCCGACTTGTCGACGATCATCCGCCGCGCGCGGGTCGCGGGGAAGAAGCGGACATTGGGCTGCGCCCGCATCGAATCGAGCAGCGGCGGCAGCAGGTAATGGCCCGAAAGCTTGGTCGGCTCGCCGCCCTTGCTCGGCTTGGCGCGGTGGCCGCGCTGCACCGCCCAGGCGCGCTCGCGGCCGGGCACGGTAACTTCGTTGCCGGAGAAATAGAGGCTGGCGTCGTTGGGGTAGGAGGTCTTTTCTTCCGTGGCCGGACCGCCGAAACGGGCGCCGTAACTTTCCAGCCAGTCCTGGAAGGAGGGGCTGGCCTCGGCGAAGCGGCGGACAGTGTCCTGGCGCACGAGATTGCCGGTCTCGAAGCTGAGGTAGTTAGCCATGTTTTCCGGCGTGTCTTCCAGCCCGCATGCTTTCTGCGTCTTGGTGCCGCCGCCCATGTAGACGACGCCGCCGGACTGCCGGCTGGCACCGCCGCCCGGGCCGCGGTCGATGGCGATGACGTCGAGCGAGCGGTCTTCCGAGGTCCGCAAGGTTGCGCAGACGCCAGCCATGCCGATGCCGACGACGAGCACGTCGGTCATGGTGTCCCACTGCTCGGCATCGGGGTCGTCCACCACCAGCGCCGGTTCGATCCGGTTCGAGGTTTCGGTGAGGTCGTCGAGAAAGCGATGGTCGGGTGTCAAATTGTGTCCCCTCTGTTTCGGTCCATGTTCCCCTTCCGCTTGCGGGAGGGGTTAGGGGGTGGGTGAGTCGCCAGCGTTATCTCACTCCGGTGAGGACAGGCCCACCCCTCCCCCTACCGCAAGCGGGAGGGGATTTTTGCGTCATTCCCCTTCCTTCAGCCCCAGCTGCCTGGCATAGAGCGTGTGGAAGTTGCGGATCACCGATTCCTGGTACCCGGCGAGCCAGATATAGGGCGGCTGCTTGGTCTTCAGGCCCTTCTGAACCTGCGGGATGTTGCCGCTGTCCTGCTCGAAGATCTTGGCCAGATCGCCCAGCTCCGGCGCCTCGGTCCAGTGCCCGTCGGGGCCGATGAAGCGCTGCGGATGCGGCGGTGGCTTGGGCTTTCCTTCGGGCCAGGGCGCCAGCATGGTCACATGCATGATCGCCTCCTCATGGTTGTCGCCATTCGGACGGAAACGATAGCAGATGCGGGCAAAGCCGCCCCAGGGGCTGAAATTGGGGAACAGGTTGCTGAAGCTCTGCTCGTTCAGCTCGGCGTCGCTCAGTTGCTCGACCTCGTCGCCAATCAGGGTGCGCGCATATTCGCGCATGAAATCGGCGGTCTGGTGGAACGATTCGAGAGCGGACTCCTCGCTCTGGATGATGCCGCGGTGCGGGCTGGAGCCGGCCGTGCCCATGTGGCCCATGCGGGCCCAGTTGCCGAAGATGTCGAAGCGCACATCGGCGACATCGCCGCCGCCGATCAGCAGCTGCGGGTGGGTCGCCACGCTGTGCCAGCCTTCGAGGAATGCCTCCTGCACCGCCTTCCAGTTGGCGCGGATCACCTTGACGACATTGGCCTGGATGTAACGGTTTTCCAGCTTCTGCTTGGCATAGTGGGCCAGCATCTCCGGGCCCATGTACTCTTCGAGGCTGATCGAATCGGGATCGGGATTGATGAAGACGAAACCACCCCAGGTGGCGACCTTGGCGCCGGGAAGCTGCGCCACGTCGTCGCGCACACCGGGGAAATCCCATTCGGAAACGAGGTGCTTAAGGGAACCGTCGATGTTCCAGGTCCAGCCGTGGAACGGACAGCGGAATTCGTTCGCCCGCTTGCCGCTGCAATCGCGCAGCTGGCGGCCGCGATGCAGGCAGGCGTTGAGGTGCGCCTTGATGTCGTTCGGGCCCGGGCCGGTCCGGACGATCAGGTACTGAAGGTCGGCGACCTCGTAGAGGTGATAGTCCCCCACTTCCGGAATGTCGTCGAGCCGGCAGGCGAACTGCCAGACCTTCTTCCACAGGTGCTCCTTTTCGAGCTCGTGATAGCGCCGGTCGGTATAGCGCGCCGTCGGAACTTTCATCGGCCCGCCGGGCAGCGGCGACTGCTTCGTATAGACTTCCGGCAACAGGTCGGGCCGGCGCTCGGCCGCGACGACCTTCTCGAGCGGGATGTAGGAGGCGGAGCGCATGCCTTCCGGAAACTGCTTGCCGGGATCGCCGACATAGGGCGCGATGATCTTCGCTTCCTGCGGCTTTGGCGCAGTGACCATCCGGCCGATGGGCGACTGACGGAAGGCTTCCACGTCTTCCATCAGCGGCGGCATCATCGGATAGGGAATATCGTGGCTTTCCGGCAGGTCCGGCCCGCCGACGAAGATCAGCAGGTGCGGATCGGCATAGGTCAGGTCGCCCTCGATCCAGGTGCCGTCCCACTTGAAAATGCCATACTTGCCTTTGGCCTTGTCCTCCACGCGGACGAGGCCATCGCCGATGGCGGTATATAGCGAGCCGTTGATCGGATGGGGCTCGCTGCGCAGCGGGTGCTTGACCTGTTCGTTCATCGCCTGTCTCCCGGGGGCCAAAAATGCGGCCTTGCAATTTACCTTCGCTTGATAGCATGGCCCGCCCGCTTGAAAACGGGAAATACCACATGACTGTCGAAGAAATCATCGCGGCCGCCACCGAACGCACCGGCCTCAGCAAGATCGGCGACCAATCCGTCCTGGACGGACTGCGCCGCCTGATCGACGCCTACCAGACCGAAGCCCGCCTCACTCCGCAGGGCCTCGAAATGAAGCGCGAGACGCTGGTCTCGGCCATGGCGATCCGCATGCAGGTGGAAGACTGGCTGGAAAAGCACCCGGAACTGCTCGACCGGCCTATCGAGAAGCCGATGTTCGTTTTCGGCCTGCCGCGCTCAGGCACGACGCTGATGGTCAACCTGCTCGCCGCCGATCCCTCGCGCCGCTACTTCCACAACTGGGAGTGGAGCGCCCCGATGCCGCCGGCCTATCCGGAGGAACTGAACGCCGGCCCGCGCTACGAAGCCGCCAAGGCCCGTTCCGACGCGGCGCTGAAGTACGTGCCGCATATCGCCGCGATCCACTTCGAGGAAGCGGACAGCCCCAGCGAGTGCCAGTTCCTGATGACGCCCAGCTTCTGCGCGCAGGTCTATGAGGCGCAGGCCGACATTCCCACCTGGCGCCACTGGTTCATGCACGAGGCCGATTACCTCCCCGCATTCCGCTTCCACAAGCGCATGGCCCAGGCGCTGCAGCACCACACGCCGGGGCGCTGGCTGTTCAAGAACCCCTGGCACCCGCTGTTCCTCGATGCGCTGACCGAAGTCTATCCCGATGCGCAACTGGTGATGACCCACCGCGATCCGGCGGAAGTGGTCGGCTCGTGCTGCAGCCTCATCGCCAATGTCCGGGCCATGTATTCCAACGAAGTCGACATGAAGGGCATCGGCGAAAGCTTCATGGATACCTTCGAGATCATGATCGCCCGCGCCAACGCCTTCAAGGCGAAGCACGGCGTGGATGCGATCCATGACGTTCAATATGCCGACAACATGCGCGATCCGATCGGCACCGTAAAGGGTATCTACAAGCATTTCGGCGAGGTTCTGAGCCCCGAGGCCGAGGCGGCGATGGAGGCCTTCATGGCGAACAACCAGAAGGGCAAGTTCGGCAAGCACACCTACGATCTTGCCGACTACGGCCTGACCGCGGAGGGCGTGCGCGAGCGGTTCAAGAGCTACATCGAGGACTACGACATTCCCGTGAAGGGATAGCTAAGCGGGAATTGAGCCCGGACAGGGATCGGTGTTAGCCTCCCTCCCGGGAAAGGACCGCGCGATGGACGAAACCGGTGAATTCACGCTCCTGATCAATGGCGAGGAGCACAAGGTCCACACCCATGCCGAAATGCCGCTGCTCTGGGCGCTGCGGCAGGAAGTGGGCCTTGCCGGGACAAAATTCGGCTGCGGCGAGGGGCTGTGCGGGGCCTGCACCGTGCATATCAACGGCGAGGCGACCCGGTCGTGTCAGGTGCCGGTCGGCGAAGTCGACAAGGTGCCGGTAACCACCATCGAGGGGCTCTCGAAGGACCCGGTCGGCCGCAGCCTCGAAGCCGCATGGCTCGAGATTGACGTCATGCAGTGCGGCTATTGCCAGTCCGGCCAGCTGATGAGCGCGCTGGCCCTGCTGAAGCGGACCCCCAAGCCCAGCCCCGCCGAGATCGACGTGGCGATGGAGGGCAACCTCTGCCGCTGCGCCACCTACAACCGCATTCGTCAGGCGATCCTCAAGGCCTCGGGCCAATGGGGCGCGGCATGAACGTGCCTGCGATGAACCGCCGCGCCTTCCTTTCCGTGACGGCGCTGGCAGGGGGCGGCATGGCGCTTGAACTGGCCCTGCCGGCCGCGGCCAGGGCGCAGGGCGAAGGTGGTGTGCTATCCGTCTGGGTCGAGATCGCCGCCGACAACACGGTGACGATCACCGGGCACAACCCCGAAATCGGCCAGGGCGTGAAGACATCGCTGCCGATGATGATCGCCGAGGAACTGGATTGCGACTGGGCACAGGTGCGGGTGCGGCAGGCCGACTACGACACCGCGCGCTATGGCATGCAGGTCGCCGGCGGCAGTTTCGCGACCCCGCGCCACTGGCTGCCACTGCGCCGGGCGGGCGCGGCGGCGCGGCAGATGCTGTTGCAGGCGGCGGCCACGCAAGCCGGAGTTCCCGCCGATCAATTGACCACAGCCGAAGGCAAGGTCTTCCACCGCGCCTCGCGGCGGCAATGGACCTATGGCGAACTGGCCGCCGAGGCCGCCCGGCTGCCGCTGCCCGATCCGTCCAGGGTGCCGCTCAAGGACCCGAGCACCTTCTCGATCATCGGACGGTCCAAGGTGGGCGTCGATTCCGCCCGCGTGCTGCGCGGCGAGCCGCTTTTCGGCATCGACACGCGCCTGCCGGACCAGCTCTACGCCGTGTTCGAAAGCGCCCCCGCGCATGGCGGCAAGCTCGCCAGCAAGGCCATCCCGGCGGACCTGCCAGAGGGCGTCGTCGCGATCATCCCCTTTGACGAGGCCGGCGGACCATCGGCCCTGCCCAGCGGTATGGCCATCGTCGCGAGGAACTACTGGTTTGCCGAAAGGGCGCGCCGGGCACTCAGGGTCGAGTGGGACCTCTCTGCCGCCAAGGACCATTCGAGCGCGGCCTATGAAGCAAGGGCGCGCGAACTGCTCGATGCAGGCACTGGCGCCGACCTGCGGCGCGATGGCGATGCAGGGGCTCGGCTTGCCTCGGCCGCGAAGCGCATAGAGGCGCGCTATTCCTATCCCTTCCTCGCCCACGCGCCGATGGAACCGCAGAACTGCACCGCGCTCTACCGCGATGACGGCAGCCTCGAACTGTGGGCGCCGACACAGAACCCCAGCGCCGGCGCGAAGGAAATCGCCCGCCTGCTCGGCATACCCGAAGCCAGGCAGACTATTCACATCACCCGCATGGGCGGCGGCTTCGGTCGGCGGCTGATGGGCGACTACATGGTCCAGGCGGCGGCCATCGCCAAGGCCCTGCCCGGCAAGCCCATCCAGCTAATTTCCAGCCGCGCCGACGACCTGAAGCGCGATTTCTTCCGCCCGGCCGGCTGGCACCGGTTCGAAGCCGGGATCGACGCCGACGGCGGGCTCATCGCGCTGACCAATCACTTCGTCACCTTCGGCGAAGGCGAAAAGCCGGCGATGGCGGCTGACATGAATGCCGCCCACTTCCCGGCAGGGCTGGTACCGGACCTTGCCTACACACAGTCGATCATGCCGACCGTCATCCCCACCGGCCCGTTGCGCGCGCCGCGGTCGAACGCGCTGTGCTTTGCCTTCATGTCGTTTCTCGACGAAGTGGCCGAGGCGGCGGGGAAGGACTTGCCCGCGCTGCTGCTCGAGCTGTGCCGGGAGGACAAGGTGATCGGCCCGCCGGTCGAAGCGGACAAGGCATCTGGCTCGTTTGTCACCGTCCGTGCGCGCGGCGTGATCGAGCGGGTACTCGCCGATTGTGGCTGGGCGCGCCGCAGAAAACAGCGGGGCCGCGGGCTCGGGTTCGGCTTCTATTTCTGCCACATGGGCTATTTCGCCGAAGTCGCCGACGTCAGCATCTCGGAAGGCGGGATCAAGGTGCACAAGGTCTGGGTCGCCGCCGATGTCGGCAGCCACCTGGTCAATCCGATGCATGCCGAAAGCCAGGTTCGCGGATCGATCATCGACGGCATGGCCGAAACCCTGTTGCAGAAGATCCATTTCGCCGACGGGGTCATCGCCGAGAAGAACTTCGACAGCTTCCCGCTCGCGCGCATATCGATGACGCCCGAGATCGCCATCAGCTGGGTGAAGAGCGACAACGTGCCGACTGGCCTTGGCGAACCGGCGCTGCCGCCGGTCGTTCCGGCCATAGTCAATGCCGTCTATGCCGCTACCGGAAAACGAATCAGGGACTTGCCCATGAAACTCTGATTGCTGGTCCGATTGGGAGAGGAAAAACAATGTCGATCGCAAGCCGCTACGGCGAACTGTTCCAGATGAGCTACATCACCCGCGATCTTGACGCGGCGATGGAGCATGCAAAGAAGGAACTGGGCGTCACGGATTTCCATGTCACCGATGCCGAAGTCGAAGTCCTCTCCTACGGCGAGCTGAAACCGCTGAAGCTGCGCGCCGCCTTCACCAACATCGGCCGCCACCAGTTCGAGATCATCCAGCCGGTCTCGGGCGCGACCAGTGTCTACACCGACCATGTCGACCTCGGCTCCCACATCCTCAACTTCCACCACGTCGCCATCGCCGTGCGCGGCGGGATCGCGGACTGGCTGGCGCTGATCGAGGAAGTGAAGGCGAGCGGCGATGAGTTCGCCTTCCTGGCCCCGCCCGAGCCCACCGCGGCGGACAAGGTCTGCTTCGCCTATGTCGATACCCGCAAGCGCTGCGGCCACTTCACCGAGTACCTGTGGGTCGACGAGAGCATAAAGCCCATCCCCGCCATGCCAGATCTGGATGCCTGAACCATGACCAGAACCATTTTCCGGAACGCCAACCTGCTCGATGGCGAGAATGCCGCCCGCAAGGCCAATGTCGCCATTTCCGGCGACCGCATCGAAAGCGTCGGCAGCGCGCCCATCGAGGTCGGTCCGGGCGACCGGGTGATCGATCTGGCCGGCAAGACCTTGATGCCCGGCATGATCAACGGCCACTTCCACGCCGCCTACTGGGGCACCGGCGGCGGCGGCGGACGGCCCGTGGGGCTGGAGGCGCATCCCTCGCTGCAGGCGGTGCGCGCGGTTAACAACATGAAGACCGCGCTGGAATACGGCTTCACCGGCGCGATCAGCGCGGGCGCGCCGCACCAGATCGACGTGGCGCTGCGCGACGCGGTTGAGGAAGGCTCCATCGTCGGCCCTCGTCTGATCCCGGGCAGCCGCGATGTCGGCACCACCGGCTTTTCCGCCGACATGTCCAATCCCGACTACCTGAAGATCGGCGCTCCGACCGGCGTCACCGTGGGCGACGGGCCCGACGGCCTGCGCCGCGTGGTGCGGCAGGAGATCAAGGACGGCGCGCAGATCGTGAAGTTCTTCCTCACCGGCGGCCATGCCACCGGCGGCACCGGCGAGGACTGGCTGATGACCGAGGCCGAATTCGCGGCCGGGGTGGAAGCCGCGCACCAGCGCGGCGCGAAGACGCGCGCGCACCTTGCCAGCAAGGAATCGATCCTGCTGTGCATCAAGCTTGGCGTCCACATCATCGACCATGGCGATGGCCTGGATCAGGAATGCTTTGGGCCGCTGGTGGAAAGCGGCACTTTCCTCACCCCCAGCCTGCTTTTCCCCAAGGAGATGATGACGGTGATGGCCGGCCATGCCTTCGCCGATTCGATGAAGGAGCCGTGGGACGCGATGGCGGCGGTGCTGCCGGCGGCCAGCGCCGCCGGGGTCAAGCTGCTGGTCGGCGACGACTTCGGCGCCTTCACCCTCAACCACGGCCGCTATGGCGAGGAGCTGGAACTTTACGTCAAGGACTGCGGCGTGCCGGCGCTGGAAGTGCTGCGCTGGGCAACCAAGCACGGCGCCGAGGCCATGGGCATCGATGCCGGGGTAATCGAGGCGGGCAAGCTTGCCGACCTGGTGGTGGTCGATGGCGATCCTTCGGCGGACATTTCGGTGCTGAAGGACCGGGAGAAGATCCTGGCCGTATTCAAGGGCGGCGTTGCGGCGAAGGATGGGCTGGGGATTTGCTAATCCGTTAAATCTCCCCCGCGGGGGAGGATCGAAGCTTCAATCGAAAATCGCCAGCACCCTTGCCTCGGCACTGATCCTCGGGCCGCCTTGCGCCAGATCGAAGGCCGAATGCGCAACCCGCTTCGCCACATCGCCAGCGCTATCGTACGACTTGAACACCAGCACTTCCTGCGGCGTCATGTCGGCGAACCACAGCCAGCGCTGGGCTGCATTCGAGCGGTAGAGCATGGTGTGGGTGCGGACAGGCTCCAGTCCCGGATAGGCCATGATCACCTCGGTCTCGACCTCGTCCTGCGGCGAGACGGAAGTGGCATCGCAGACCGCCAGCGGCACCTTGTGCGGCGGCGGGGTCAGCACGCGCCAGAGATTGTAGATCGCCCAGCGCCGGGCGCCCGCGATGCTCGCCCCGACATGCGCGGGGAAGTTCAGCGCCGCCCGGTCCGAATAGTCGGCATGGACATAGTGCGCCGGGCCCTGGTCATAGCGGCCCGCAGGGTCCTGCGCCCCCGCGAAACGCCAGTGCAGCCCGCCGCCAAAAGCCTCCTTCGCGCCCGTAAGCTCGCGAACCAGCGCGGCGCATTCGGCATTGTAGCGCCCGGCATCGCCATCGACCGCGGCACAAGCCGAAGGGCTGTGGACGATGACAATGCCTTCGCGATCGAGCGACAGGTCCCGCCCCCGCGCATCGGCGATCGGCACGCGATGCGGCTCCAGCCGGACGTTGGTCGTCCCGGTGAAGTCGGCGTAATAGTGCAGCCGCTCACCGGCCGGCAATTCCTCCGGCCCGGCGAAGAAACTGAGTTCTGCGGAGACGTTGCCGCTCACGTCAGGCCCGACGCCTGCTTCAGGTCGTCTTCGCTGAACACAGGTATCGCCTCGATCCCCTTCAGCGCTATAAGTTGCAGCTGCCGCTTGGTGCGGGTCTGGTACTCGCCGTAGAAGGGATAGCAATCGACCATGTAGGCCCAGACCTTCGCCCGCTCGGCCCCTTCCAGCTCGCGCCAGGTCGCGCGGTAGGCCTGCGTCGCGATCTGGAAATCCACCGTCTCGCTGGCGAGGATGTTCCAGTACCACTGCGGCGGCGTGTCCGCCCCGCCACGGCTGGCGCAGAGGATCACCTCGCCGGCATAGGCGCCATAGGTGAGCCCCTGGATCATCGTTCGCCCGCTCTTGCGGCCCTTGTAGCGGATCAGGCAGTGGGTGCCGAAGGTGAAGCCCCCTGCCCCGGTGATGTCCATGATGTGCCCCCGGGCACCGCCGGATCGCAGGTAGAGCCGCCGGTGCTCGCGCACCCATTCGAACGTGCCCGCGGGCCGCGTGATTTCCGGTAGCCGTTCCATATGCATTCTCCCCGCGAAGGCTTAGGCCAGCATGGCCTGCCAGCGCCACTATTTCCTTTGACCGGCCATCGCCCATCGCGCAGTCTCCCGCAAAACCAAGACGGGAGAGATGCAATGCCGGAAACTGCCGACCAGGAACTGGTGCTCGGCTACAAGAGCGGCGGGGGCGTGAGCGAGCAGGCGATCGCCAACCGCCAGGCGCTGATCGACGTCTTCGAGCAATTGCAGCGCGGCGAGGAGCAGGGTTTCTGGGACCTGTTCGATCCCGATGCCGCGTTCCACGAAGCCTCCTGCCTGCCCTATGGCGGCACCTACCAGGGCATCGATGCGATCAAGGCCGGCTACCTCAGGATGTGCGCGACCTTTTCGGCGATGAAGTCCGAATTCCACGAGGTGCTCACCGCCGGGGATTATTGCATCCTCTACCAGTCGATCGAATTCACTGTCGCCGCCAACGGCAACCAGGGTGGCTTCCCGGTGGCCGAGATGTTCCGCTTCAGGGACGGCAGGATCGTCGAATGGCGCGCGAACTATTTCGACGCCTGCCTGATGGCGAAACTGATCAAGGGTGAATGAAACGGCCGGGGCGGGGACATTGGCGTCAGGAAGTCACCGCCAATTGTTCCCGCCCCGACTGCCGAGGGGACCGGGTGTCTCAGTAAATCGTCTCGGGGCGCGGGCGGCGGGTCAGTTCGAACAGTTCCTGCTCCTGCGCGATCCGTTCCCAGCTGTCGGCGGCGGCGAGGTGGCGCATGCGGACCTGCGGCAGGCTCGCCTGATCGGCAGCGCGGCGTTGTTCCTCGGCAAATATCCGATACTCGGCCGATGCAGCCATGCCCTGCTTCTCCCCTCTTGTTCAATGACTTGGGCTTAGCAAAAGGGTTCTTGGCGAAAGGTCTACGGGAATGGTTACCATATTAATGCCGCCGGGAGTTGCCGCTTTGGAAAAGGACCACTCGTGAACCGCATCGGCCTCGAAAACCTCAGCACCTTCGGGCTGGACCCGGAGGAATTCGTCCACCTCGCGGCGGACCTTGGCTGCGGGCATGTTTCGCTGAACCTGGGCGGATCGGCCAACCGGCTGCCGATGTATCCGCAATGGTCGTTCCGCGATGATCCCGCGCTGGTGCGCCGCACGGCGGAGGCCCTGCGCGAGCGGGGCATGGCGGCTTCGCTGGTGGAGGGCTTTGCGGTGATCCCGGACCGCACTCTGGAATATGCCCGCGACCTCGATATAGTCTGCGAGTTCGGCGCAAGGGCGATCTGCACGGTCAGCATCGACCGCGACGAGGCGCGCACCCATGCCGAATATTCCCGCCTCGCCGAGCAAGCCGGCCTGCGCGGCCTTGTCACCACCACCGAGGCCTGCGCCGGCGCCTACCGCACGCTGGCAAAAAGCATGGCGGCCATAGAGGCCGTGCAGCGCCCCGATTTCGTCCTGCTGATCGACACCATGCACTTTTTCCGTTCCGGCTCCACCGTGGCGGACCTGAAGGCGCTCGATCCGGCCGTGGTCGGCCACATCCAGCTCTGCGACGTGCCGATGCCAGCGCAGATCGAGCCCTACATGGAAGAGGCACTCCACGAGCGCCGCGCGCCGGGCGATGGAGACCTGCCGCTACGCGAGTTCCTCCGGGCGGCCCCGCAGGACATCCCCATCGGCCTCGAAATCCCGATCCGCTCCGAAGCCCTCGCGGGCATTGGACCGCGAGAGAGGCTTGGGCGTTGCGTGGCGGCGGCTCGGGCATTGCTTGACTGATCGGGCCGTGCTCAAACGCCCGCAATAACGCCCCGGAAACAGGCGAATGGAGAGGCAAATGGCGCAATACGACTATGTAATCGTCGGCGCGGGCGCGGCTGGCTGCGTTCTGGCAAACAAACTGACCGAGGACCCGAACACGACCGTCTGCCTGCTGGAAGCCGGCGGCGGGGATGCCCACCCCTTCATCCACATGCCGCGCGGCTGCGCCAAGCTGGTGCGCATGCCCAGCCACATGTACCACTACATGACCGAGCCCGAGGAAGGGAACGGCCAGCGCCCCGATGCCTGGCTGCGCGGCAAGGTGCTGGGCGGCTCGACCTCGGTCAACGGCATGGTCTGGGTGCGCGGCCAGCCGGGCGACTACGAGGCGCTGGCGGAAGTGGCGGGCGAGCGCTGGGGGTGGAAGAACTTCTCACGTGCCTATGAGGCGATCGAAGGCCACGAACTGGGACCCGGCCCGGCGCGCGGCGGCAAGGGCCCGCTCAAGGTCTCGCTGCCGCCCGAGCGCAATGCGCTGACCGAGGCGATCTGCGAGGCGGGCGACAGGATGGGCTGGCCGATCAAGCAGGACGTCAACACGCCCGACCAAGGCGTCGGCGTCGGCTACATGCCGCGCTCGATCTGGAAGGGGAAACGCCAGAGCGCGGTCGTCGCCTTCCTCAACCCGGCGATGCAGCGGCCCAACCTGACGGTGATCACCCATGCCGTTACCGACCACATCGTCTTCGAAGGCAAGCGCGCGACCGGGGTGCAGGCCCTGCGCAATGGCCAGATGATCGAGGTATCCGCCAGCAAGGAAGTGCTGGTCTGCGGCGGCGCAGTGGCAAGTCCGGGCATTCTCGAACGCTCCGGCGTCGGCGATCCGAAGCTGCTGGAAAAACTGGGCATCCCCGTCGTCCTTGCCCAGCCGGCGGTGGGCGAGCATGTCAGCGAGCACCGCGCGATCCGCATCCAATGGCGGCTGAAGCAGGCGCTGTCGTTCAACACCTCCTACCAGGGCTGGCGCCTGCCGCTCTCGGTGATGCAGTACTACCTGACCCACGCCGGCCCGATGTCCGCCGCCGCCATCGAGATGCGGGCCGCCTTCAAGAGCCGCCCGGATGCGCCGCGTGCCGATATCCAGTCGCAGTTCGGGCTCTATTCCTGGGACCTCACCAGCCCGACCGGCGCGCTCGAAAAGACCCATGGCTTCTGCGCGGTGGCCAACATGATCTCCCCCACCTCGCGCGGCTCGGTGCACATCCATACGCGCGATCCCAATGCCTTCCCCGCGATCAAGCCCGGCTACAATACGAGCAACGAGGATCGAACGGTGATCCTCTCCGCCGCGCGGCAATTGCGCGAATGGGCCAGGCAGGAGCCGCTCGCCAGCCTGATCGAATGCGAAACCGCGCCGGGCCCAGCCGCCCAGAGCGACGAGGCCTTGCTCGAGGCGGCGAACCAGATGGGCAATGCCGGGATGCACACGGTGGGATCCTGCCGCATGGGCACCGATCCGGACTCCGTTGTCGATCCGGAATGCCGCGTGCGCGGGCTGGAGGGCTTGCGGGTGATCGACACCTCGATCTTCCCGTTCATCACCTCGGGCAACACGCAGGCGCCGACCATGGCGCTGGCCTGGATCGCGGCGGAGATGATCAAATCGGACAAATAGTATCGTCGCCCCGGACTTGATCCGGGGCCCAAGCAACGATGCGTCATGGCGCGATGTCGAGCACCGCAAGCTGCACCGCAGTGCCATGGCGCCAACCCAAGCGGCAAACGGAAGCTTGGCTGGGCCCCGGATCAAGTCCGGGGCGACGAAGTTTTAGTGGTGGGTCAGGCTACTTCTGCAAATCGACCCTTCGGAACGACGGGCTCTTGCGCTTCTCCTCCGCCGCCGCCCTGGCCCGCGCCTCGTCCCCGCTGGCGACCGCCGCCGCCACGGCTACCGATCCCGCCAGCACGCCCCGGCGCGACAAACCCTTCTTCTCCATCGCCCTCTCCGTCAAATCCGGTACCGCTGCTGGATCGCGTGGAATCGCTTGAGCAATTGCTCCACTCTCTCTTCCCGCGAGGCCAGCTTCGTATCCGGCGGCAGGTAGCGCCGCGCATCCTTCGTCTTCACCACCCGCGTCTTGATCTCCGGCAGGTGATCCGACTGCACCGAGCGGAAAGATAGCTGCCCGCTGCGATAGCCCTGCGTATCCACCCAGTTCGACACGCCCGGATCGCTGGCGCTCATGACGAAGCGCACCATGCCATCGCTGTCCACATGGGTGCGGCTGGGAGTGTAGCTGACCGGGCGGTAGAGGAAGTCCATCGAATTGCCGAACAGGCCCTCGTTGGTGATCATCCAGAAGGCATCGTAGTTCCGCCATTCGAGGATCAAAGCCTCGTCGTCCATCAGCTGCCAGTGCATCTGCGCGGCGACACGGCCTCGGCGTTTGTCGCTGGCGTGAACGTCTGCGGCCTGGCCGGGCTTCGGCATCTGCTCGCCGGCGAAGCGGTTGAGCGCATCCTCGTCCACCGCGTCGCTGTTGGCCCAAGTCCAGTCCGGCCAGTAATCGACAACGTTGTAGACGAAGTCCGCCGCCCAACCCATCGCATCGATCATCTCGGCGGGCGTGGGGATCGGCCGCGGCGTATCCATGCCCAGCCGCTCGATCCGCATTTCTGCGCTGCGCTCGTCGAAGCTGTCGAAGTACTGGCGGAAGAAAAGCTTGCGGGTGCCCCTGGTGGTGGGCAGCCAGTTCGGGTGCTTGGCGGGATCGGGCTTCTCGCCGCCGATGAACAGTTCGAACGAGCCATCGGGCTCCGTCTTCAGATCCTGCCCGAACAAGTTGGCCTCCGGCACGTCGCCGAAGGGTTCATGCAGGATCGCCTTGGCATGCCCGCCATAGGCCGCCAGCCCACGCGGGCCTTGAACCGCGATGTTGAAGAAGCGCGCCTGGCCGCGGTTGCCGAAGATGCGGTAGGTGCTCTCGCCATCGATCCAGGCCTGGAGATAAACGCAGTCGGCGTTATCTGAGCCCAGCTTGCGCGTCGGCGAGCAGAACGGATGGATCGCCGGGTATTTCGTATTCTTCGTCTCCAGCGCCAGGTCGTAGGCCTGCCCCAGGTTCTGCGTCAGGTAGCGGAAGCCATCGATGCGCTGCGCCGCGATCGGCGGGTTGGCATCCTTGAACACCCGCGTGCCCGCCGCCTTCAGCCGGTCGCAGAAATGCTCCCAGGCATGCATCAAGTCCGCGTCGCCCGCGAAATCACCGTAGGCCAATGGCCGTCTCCCATTATTCGCTTTGCAACAAGGCAGCCTGTTCGCCATCCTATTGTCAAACAGAATCGGGAGAGAGATATGGGTGTCGAACTGGGCGGATTCCTCCGCACCACCCTGCCGCTGGGGCTCAACGCGCTCGAAGACTTCGACAGCGGGCGCTACCATTCGGTCTGGCTGCCGGACCACATGGTGAGCTTCTGGCCGGATTCGATCTGGACTCCCGAGTTCACCGACCTCGCCGTCGCCTCCCCCTCGCCGCACCGGCACCTCGACGCCATGGCGGTCGCGGGCGCTGTGGCGGTGATGACCGAGCGGGTGCCGATGGCGACACTGGTGGTAGACACCATCCGCCGCCACCCGGCCATGCTGGCGCAGACTGCATTGACCCTGTCGCACCTTTCCAAGGGCCGCTTCATCCTCGGCCTCGGCTCGGGAGAACTCGAAAACACGGTGCCTTACGGCTTCCCCTTCGAGCGGACCGTAAGCCGGCTGGAAGAGGCGCTGAAGGTGATCAAGCTGCTGTGGGGCAGCGAGGGCGGCACCGTCGATTTCGAGGGCGAGTTCTTCCAGCTCCACCACGCGCGGATGGACACGGAGTATTACAACGACACCCCGCCGCCGATCTACCTTGCCGCGGGCGGCCCGCGCAGCCAGGCCATGGTCGGAAAATATGCCGACGGCTGGTTCCCGGGCGCGATCCGCAGCCCTGAGCACTACGCCGATTGCCTGAGGATCATCCACGAGAGCGCCGAGAAGAACGGCCGCGACCCGCAGGCGATCACGCCCATCTTCATGCAGCCCTGCTTCATCGGCGACGAGGACGAGCTGGACGAACTCTTCGCCGCGCCCCTGATCAAGAGCTACGTCCTGCAGATCGAGGCAAAGGACCTTGCCTCGGTCGGCTTCGAGCATCCGATGGGTCCGGACTGGCACGGCATCCACTCGCTCGACCCGGCCAAGCTGACTCGCGACGTGGTGGTGGACATGCTCGGCAAGACCACTCCCGAAATGCTAAAGGCATGGCTGCCGCATGGCCCGCCGGAAAAGGTCGCGCGGCATTACAAGCAGTATGCCGATGCGGGCGCGCGGGTGATCAAGATGCTGGACTATGGCGGCATGGCCGGCACCAAGTTCGCCGCCCGCTCCGCCGCAAGGTCGCGCGAGGCGGAGGATATCCTGCTCAAGATCTGCGCCTAGGCCGATGCTCTACGCGGCCAGCTTGCTACAGCAGGCGCAGGACGAAACCGGCCTTGCCGACTGGGGCGACGACAGCCTGCCGGAACGTTTCGGCATGGCCGTGGACCTGCTCAACAAACAGGGCCTGGACGTGGCGGGCGAGGAAACGGCGGCGGGCGTCTGTCGCTGGCTGCTGACTTCGCGCCTGCAGGTGTTCGAGGACTTCAAGCGCTATCCCATCGCGGAGGAAAAGATCGAAAGCCCCGTCTTTGCCACCGGCGAGGGCCGCTCCGGTACGACCTTCCTCCACGCGCTGCTCTCGGTCGATCCCAACGGCCGGGCGTTGCGCTTCTGGGAGCTGTTTTACCCCTCCCCGCCGCCGGGCCTTGCCGGGCCGGATGACACCCGCCGCGCCCGCGCCGACGAGGATTGGCGCGAGATCAATGCGCGCCTGCCCGGCTGGCTGCCGATGCATCCCTACAACGACATGCTGGGCCATGGCATCCCGGAGTGCGAGCGGACCTGGGGCTTCGACTTCCGTGCCCTCACCCCCACCGCCTGGTGGCGCGTGCCGATGCCGATGCAGGTCGGCAAGCTGCCGCTCGACACCCGCGCCCAGTTCCGCCTGCACAAGATGATGCTGCAGCAGTGCCAGTATGGCCGGGAGAAGAAGTACTGGGTGCTGAAGGGCTTCCACCAGCTCAAGATGAAGGAGCTGTTCGAGGCCTATCCCGACGCCTGCGTCATCTGGACCCACCGCGATCCGGTGCAGGTGATCGCCTCGACCATCATGCTCAGCGGCAATCTCAACCAGATGCTCTGCGGCCACGTCGACTGGGAAGAGACCGCGCGGCAGTTCGTCGCCGGGATCGGCGCGGGGCTGGATGCCGTGCTGGCCGACCCGATGATCGACGACCCGCGCATCCACCACGTGCGCTACGCCGACCTGGTGAGCGATCCGGTGGGTACCTTGCGGATGTTCTACGAGAAGTACGGCAAGCCCTTCGACGAGCGGACCGAAGCGGCCCTGCGTAAGTACATGGCCGATAACCCGTCCGACCGTCACGGCAAGTTCCGCTATTCGACCGACGTGCTGAACACCGACATCGCGGCATTGCACGAACGCTTCCGGCCCTATCGCGAGCGTTTCGGGCTGGAAATCGAGAAGAGGGGATAGTGCCAATGCACCAGAGGCTTTCCGTCAACGCCCTGTGCTTCCCGGGCCACCCGATGGAGGAGATGGCCCAGTACTGGCGCGAACTGGCGCCCGGGCGCGTCTCCATCACCTCGGCGCTGCTGCCGCAGCATGGGGAGGATGCAGTGCGCGCGGCGATCGGCTCGCACAAGGTGGAGACCTATTCCCACGCGTTCCAGATGGGCCCGCTGAGCGCGGACGAAACCACCTGGGTCCAGCCGCGCGAGGACTTGTCCAACGCGATCCGGTTCGCAAAATCCATCGGCGCGCGCTCGATCTACATGGTGACGGGCGGCAGGCCCTCGCGCATGCGCTGGGAAGAGGCCGCGGAAATCTTTGCCGCAATCGTCGCGCCGGTGCTGCCGGAGGCCAAGGCGGCGGGCATCCCTATCCTCATCGAGCCCGCACCCTTCGTCTATTCCATGGTCCACTTGGCCCACAGCCTGCGCGACACCATCCGCCTCGCGGAAATGGCGGGCATCGGCGTATGTATCGACCTGTTCTCCAGTTGGTGGGAAGCCGACCTCAAGGCCACCATCGAGCGCGCCGTGCCGATCTGCCACCTCGTCCAGGTCGGCGACTACAAGGCCGGTGACACCTCGATCCCCTGCCGCGCGGTGCCGGGCGATGGCGACATCCCGATCGCGCAGCTCTGCGAATGGATCCTCGGCGCCGGCTACCAAGGCGGCTTCGATTTCGAACTGATCGGCCCCCGCATTGACCAGGAAGGGCATTTCGAAGCCACCCGGCGCGCGGGCGAGTACATGACCACACTACTGGAAAAACTGGGGGCGTAACCCAAGGAGAACGAGCATGGCCTTTGGCGACTATTCGGGCGACGAGGACCTGCGCGCCGCGTGGAAGCGGTTTTGCCGCAACCTCGAGGAAGCGGGCGACCAGGTGTTCAAGGAGCACAACCCAGCCACGAGCATCCAGCGGGCCGACGGCTTCCGCTTCCTGACCCAGAACCTCAGCCAGGCCTTCGACCTCGCGCTGGAGACGAAGAACACGAAGTACCCGGTAATCCACTCCTTCTGCTCGCCGTTCCGCAAGCTGGGTGGCGACAATGCGGACTACACCTACCAGCAAGCCTGGATCGACGGGGAATCGGTCTATCGCATCTCCGGCAACATCGGCACGGTGAAGTTCTTCAACATCGCCGTGCAAGGCGCTCGCCCGGTACCCAAGCCCGGCATGCGCGGCCTGCACGATCCCTTCGGCGACACCCCGCAGGCAAACATGTTCGGCCACGACATGGTGACCCGCTGGGACGGCAGCTTCGAAGTGCAGATCGGCGGTGAGCGGCCCGACCCCACGCTCTGCCCCAACTGGCTGCCGACCCAGCCGGATACCCGCAAGCTGTTCATCCGCCAGGGCTTCGACGACTGGTCGGAACAGCCGGTGAAGATGCGAATCGAGCGGATCGGCATGGATACCCCTCGCCCCGTGCCCGACGCCGCGGAAATGATCGCCGCGATCGACTGGGCGGGCACCTTCGTCAGCCAGTTGATGATCGATTGGCCGGACTGGACCTACGAATTCTCCGAGGACTTTGATCCCGATGGCGACAACCGTTTCGCCACCCAGCGCCGCCGCAGCGACGATCCGGTCTACAACCCTGAGCTGGACAAGAAGCGCGGCCGGGCGATCACTTCCATGCGTTGGCGGCTCAAGCCCGACGAAGCGTTGATCCTGGAGTGGGACAAGGACGACCGGTTCTGGATGCTGACCAACATGGGCACTTTCCTCAATTCGATGGACTATCTCTACCGCCCGGTCTCCTATTCCCCCGCGCGCACCAAAGCGGACAGCGACGGAAAGTACCGCCTCGTCCTCGCCCACAGCGATCCGGGCATTCACAACTGGATGGACACGCAGGGCTTCGAGGTGGGCCACATCGGCGCTCGGGTGAATTTCTCCAGCGAAGGCAACAACTACAGCACCAGGGTGGTGAAGTTCACGGAACTGGACAAGCACCTGCCAGCCGATACCGCGCGGGTGACGCCGGAGGAACGCGCGGAGCAAATGCAGCAGCGGTTCCACTCGATCCTGCGGCGGCTGGGGATTTGATGGCTCAGCACCACCCTTTCATTCCACGTCATCCTGAACTTGTTTCAGGATCCCGCCGGCGCCCCGTTCCAATTGGAATCGAAGAAATGCCGACCGCGCGGTTTGCTCTTCCTCCCATTTGCCCGGTGAGGCCGACAGTGGGCCCTGAAACAAGTTCAGGGTAACGATAAAGGAAGGGTGAGGGACGAACCGGAGAAGCCATGCCAGAATACGACTACATCATCGTCGGCGGCGGGTCGGCCGGCTGCGTCCTCGCCTACCGGCTGAGCGAAGACCCTTCCGTCAGCGTCTGCGTGCTGGAAGGCGGGCGGGACGACCGGCACCCCTTCGTCGACATGCCCAAGGGCATGGCCAAGATCCTGCAGGACCCCGGCCACATGTACTTCCACGGCACCCAGCCGGAGCCGCACAACGCCATGCAGGGAGACTTCTGGGTGCGGGGACGGGTGCTGGGGGGATCGAGCTCGGTCAACGGCATGTCCTATGTGAAGGGCCAGCCCGCCGACTTCGACGCCCTCGCCGACCTTGCCGGCGACGACTGGTGCTGGAAGCACATCGCCCGCGCCTATGAGGAGATGGAGAGCCACCAACTGGGTCCCGGCGAAGGGCGCGGCGCATCCGGTCCCCTGCACGTCACCATTCCCGAGGAACGGACCGAACTGACCGAAGCCATCGCACAGGCCGGCGCGGCGATGGGCTGGCCGGTGAAGGAAGACGTCCACCAGCCGGATGACGGAGAAGGCATCGGCTACCTGCCCTGCAACATCCATAAGGGGCGGCGCCAAAGCGCCTCGGCCGTGTTCCTGCGCCCGGCCATGGGGCGGAGGAATCTGACGGTGCTGACCGATACGTTGGTCGATGTCGTCAAGTTCGAAGGCAAGCGCGCCACCGGCGTTCGCGCCACCCGCAACGGCGCCCCGCTGGAAATCAGGGCCAAGCGCGAAGTGCTGCTCTGCGCCAATGCCACCGCCAGCCCGGGCATCCTCGAACGCTCGGGCATCGGCGCTCCGGAGCGACTGGCCGCGCTCGGCATCCCGCTGGTCCACGCCAATCCGGCAGTGGGCGAGCAGGTCTGCGAGCATCGCGGCTATTACATGCAGTGGCGGCTCAACCGGCCATTGTCGGAAAACCTCGACTATCGCGGCTGGCGGCTACTGCGCTCGGTGCTACGCTATTACCTGACACGCAAGGGCCCGATGGCGACCGCCGCGCTGACCATGCGCGCCGCCATCCGCGCACGCCCCGGCGCCAACCGGCCGGACACGCAGGTGCTGTTCGGCATGTACAGCGCCGAGCTGACCGGCGCGATGGGCAAGCTGCCCGAGAAGGACCACGGCTTTTGCGCCTTGGTCTATCCCCTGCGGCCGCAGTCGCTGGGCTCGATCCACATCACCTCGCGCGATCCCGCCACCCCGCCGGTGATCGTGCCGAACTATGGCGATGAGCCCGAGGACCGCCACGTCATCGTCGACGCCACCCGCGCCATGCGCCGCTTCGCGCAGCAGGAGCCGCTGAAAAGCCTGATCGCGGCGGAAATCCATCCCGGCCCGGAGGTGGTGAGCGACGAGGCGATCCTCGATTTCCTCGACCGGAACGGCATGGCCTGCCTCCACGCCGTCGGCTCCTGCCGCATGGGCCGCGACGAGACCTCGGTTTGCGACCCCGAACTGCGCGTGCGCGGCGTCCAGGGCCTGCGCGTTTGCGACACCTCGGTGTTCCCGGTGATCCCGGCAGGCAACACCAACGCGCCCACCATGGCATTGGCCTGGAGGGCGGCGGAAGTAATCCGGCGGGGCTGAGCCAGCGCCCCGGACAAAAACCGGAACGCCGGCTTCCTGTCCCTATTCCCCGAAGCGGTACTTCAGGCGGAAGCCCCACATCCTGGGTTCGTTCACCGGAACGGAATCGAAACCGGCCGAATTGAACAGGTTGCCTACGTTGGTCGGGAATTCCGCATTGGTGACGTTCGTCATGAAGAAGGCAAGGTCGATCGGCTTGCCGAAAACGTCCCGCCATGTCGCATTGAGGTTGAGCAGGTTCGTCGCCGGAAGGTTGCCGAACGGGCTGGAAAGGTTGCCGATCTGCTTGTCGGTGTGGACAAAGGTCGCGCCGATTGCGATTTCGCCCACGCTTTCGGGCACCGGCAGGGTGTAGGTCGCGGTGAACTGGACGCGGTTGTGCGGCGAAAGTGCGAGGTCGGCGCCCACCACGGCGGTCGGCACGACCACTGCCCAGGGGCTGCTGCCTGGCACGTAGACCGAATTGTCGGGCGCCGGAACACCGGTCAGCGCCAGCAGCCTGGTGTTGAGGTAGGTCCAGCCGGCCTCGAGCTTGAGACGCTCCAGCACGGTCACCGCCGTGTCGACCTCGATGCCCCAGATGCGCGACTTGCCGGCATTGAGCACGGCGGTGCCCCCGGTGGAGGGCGCGCCGACCTTGGCGGTCAGGGTCGCCTGTAGCTGCTGGTCGCGGAAGTTGTTGTAGAACACCGCGGCGTTGAAATAGCCGGAGATGCCGTTTGTGCGGAAGCTCGACTTGAGGCCAGCTTCATAGCTGTCGACCTTCTCAGGCCCCCACTGCTCGAAGAAGATGAAGGGCGTGTTGACCCCGCCCGCGCGATAGCCGCGCGCATACTTGGCGTAGAGCAGTACGTCCGGCACGACCTTGTATTCCAGGTCGATCATCCAGGTCGGCCGGTGCGAGCTGGTCTGCTTCTCGCGGTCGCACTGGTGGAAATCGCCGGTATTGATGAACTTGAAGGTGCCCGGGCCGCCGGGGCCGGAGAACACCGCCGTCAGGGTGCAGACGCCCAGTGGCGTGTTGTCGGCATCGTAGAAGTAGCCGACGCTCGACTGGTAGTGCCTGTGCGAATCCCACGTGTAGCGCATACCGGCCGTGACAGCGAACTTGTCGGTTATGTTATAGGTGCCCTGGGCATAGAGGCCCTTGGTTCGCCACCAGATTTGGTAGACCGGCTGGCCCATGTTGGACAGGCGCGTGCCGAAGACGGTCATGCCCTTCTTGCACTGGTAGTTGCCCGGATCGGTGCAGTTCAGCAGGAACGGCACCGTCTGCGAACCATAGCCGATCGGGTCGTTCTGCTCGTAATAGCCGCCAGCCTGCCAGATGAACTTGCCGTCGGAAGACTTGCCCTGGATCTGCAGTTCCTCCGTCATCGTCGACTCCGCGCCATAGTGATAGCCCGGAGAGGAATTGATCAGGATGTAGGGCGCCAGGTCGAAGGTGTTGCCAAAGTAGGTGCCCTTGGCGCCGACGAAATTGTCGCCGCCGAGGTTGAGGAAAGTGTCCTCGAAGTGCTGGCCATAACTGAAGATGTTCTTGACGGTGATGTTGTCGCTGGCCTTCCAAGTGGTGGTGTTGATCACCTGCCAGGTCTTCATGTGCACCCGCGGGTTGGGGTGGGAATTCTCGACATCCCACCAGCCGTCACCACGCGCATCCTGGCGCGCGATCTGGTTGCAGGCGGCCGGGCCCAGCAGGCTTTGCAGGGCGGCGAAGGGCGCCGTGTTCTTGCAGCCGACCAGCCGGTAGGTCGTGCCGTTGTTGTCGGAATTGGAGAAGGTGCCGATCGTGTAGTTTTCGAGGTCCGGCGTGACGTCCCACAGCAGGCTCAGGCGGGCGGCGACGTAGTCCGTGTTGGCCATCTTGGCCGGGCCGATGCCGGAATGGTTGGTGAGATAGCCGTCGCGCTTCATGTGGTCGACGCCCAGGCGGACCCTGAACGTGTCTGATACCGGCACGTTGAGGACGCCTTGTACGCGCCACATGTCGTAATTGCCGACCGAGCCCTCGACATAGCCCTCAAGCTTGTCGGAAGGCCGCTTGGGAACGAACAGCACCGCGCCGCCGGTCGTGTTGCGGCCGAACAACGTACCCTGCGGGCCTTTCAGCACCTGCACGTTCTGCAAATCGAACATGTTGCCGACGCCCACGCCGTTGCCCGAAGGCGTGGTGGAGGCCCCGCGCGGC
Source organism: uncultured Novosphingobium sp. (assembly GCA_964630805.1). Classification (GTDB taxonomy): domain Bacteria; phylum Pseudomonadota; class Alphaproteobacteria; order Sphingomonadales; family Sphingomonadaceae; genus Novosphingobium. The sequence continues at coordinate 32,698 of CAZVWP010000018.1, forward strand.
GCGACTACGTCGGCGAAATAGACGCCGACCGAAGGCGCGGTCCCGAAATCCTGCACGAAGCCGCGAATGGCGAATGTCGACTTTTCCGGCCCGTAGCGCGAATTGACCGCCAGCGAGGGGGTGTAAGTGGCAAGATCGGCCGCGTTGGTGATGTTGCGGGCGCTGATCGCCTCCTGGCTGTAGACCGTGATCGAGATCGGCACGTCCTGCAGCTTTTCCTCGGTCCTGCGCGCCGTGACGATGATGTCGCCGTTATCGGATGCCCCTGCGGCGTCCTGGCCGAAAGCCGGTGCCGAAAAACCCGCCGCCAGCGCCGATGCTGCCAGCAGCAACGAACGCATGTGGATCCTACCCATTATCCTGTCCCCTGCTTATTACTATGGACCGGAATGTTACGTGGTTTGCGAGTCGCCGCAAATTGTTTTTGCCGCAGACCGCAACAGCACTCGCCTCGGACCGGCGGCTTCGGCGGAGGACGGAAAAAGGGAAATGCCCGGGCCAATTGGCCCGGGCTTCCTGGCATCAACGGCAGCGAACGTCGCTGCTGTTCTGGTCGATGGACTTGCCGAGCAATGCGCCCAGTGCGCCGCCGATCAGGGTGCCGGCGAGGCGGTCGTGGCCGCCGTCGATGACATTGCCGACCGCCGCGCCGCCGATGGCGCCGATCACGAGGCCGGTGGTGCCGTCGTTGCGCTTGCAATAGTAGCGCCCGTCGGAACCGCGATAGATCTCATCGTTCGGGCCGAGGCGGCGTTCGGGATAATTGCCAGGACGATAATCGCGGTAGGCGTCGTATTCAGTAGCATAGGGATCGCGGCCGCCCTGATCGCCGCCGCTGTAGGCGCCGCCGCCATAGCCGCCTCCATAGCCGCGCCCACGCGACCAACGGATCTGCCGGCTGACGTCATCCAGCCGCCGGTCCAGCGCATCGGCATCGCGCCGGATGCTGTCGAGCTGGTACTGCGCCTGGCGCGCTTCGCGGCGGTCGAGGCTGCCGTCGGCGATGCCGCGCTGGATGCGCTGTTGCAGCCAGTCGATGCGCTGGCGCAGGTCGGTCGGCGCGCCGCGCCAGAAGGTTTCGCGGTTCCAGGTCTGGCCGGAACGCCAGTCGTCGCGGACCGGTTGGGCCATGGAAGGCACGGCAGTGCCCATGGTCGCTGCTGCCAATGCAAGCAGGACGGGGGCAATCACTCGTTTCGAAAGCTTGGTCATGTGTGTTTCTCCTGCGACCCTAACGAATTGTTTTCCGGCACCCTCGTCACCCAAGGTCGTACTGCGGGGCAGTTGTCGCAAGCATGAACTGATCGCGCGACAGGCACTCGGTTCATCGCAAAAGGTGCAATGGCTGGCTTGGCGGGACGGCTATGCCGGGTCGAATTCCAGCGGCAGGCTGACCGGCCCGTAGACCAGGAAATGCGACATGTAGCTCGCCCCGGCGCCGGCCGTGCGGAAGTTCTTCATGCGGTGCAGCAATGTGGCGAAGGCGATGCGCAGTTCGCCGCGCGCCAGCTGGTTGCCGATGCAGAAATGCGGCCCCGCCCCGAAGGCGAGGTGGTTGCGGGCATTGGCGCGGGAGAGGTCAAGCCTGTCGGGGTCGGCGAACTGCGCGGGATCGCGGTTGGCCGCGCCGAAGCGCAGGACGACGATGGAGCCTTTCGGAATCGGCGTTTCGGCGATGACAATGTCGCTAAGCGCCTTGCGGTAAAGCCCTTGCACCGGCGCCTCCAAGCGCAGCACTTCCTCGATGAAGGTAGAAAGGCGCGAGGGATCTGCACGCAGTGCCAGCTCCAGCCCCGGCGTGGTGACGATCCGCTGCATCGCGCTGGTCATGGCGAGCGAGGTGGAATCGTTGCCCGCCACCAGCAGGATCAGGATCAGCGAAACCAGCTCGCGCATGTCGGGCTTGCGCCCCTGATCCTCCGCATTGGCGAGGTCGGAAAGCAGGCAGTCGCCCGGCCTGGCCTGGAACTCGCGGACCTTTGCGGCGATGAACTGCTGCAGTTCGGCGATCTTCTCGGTGATCGCGACCTGCTCTTCCTCCGTGTTGAGAGGGTTGCTCTCAGCGATCACCGCGTCGGAGCAGGCCTTGAACCAGTCGAGGTCGGCGAATTCCACGCCGACCTGGCTGGCGATCACCTGGATCGGCACTTTCGCCGCGAAATCCGCGTAGAAATCGCAGGCGCCCCAGTCGATGAAGCCATCGATCATCTCCTCGACCAGCGCCTGGAGGTAATCCTCCATCTGCTTCACTCGCGCGGCGGTGAACGCCTTGTCGACCAGCGAGCGGTGGAAGGTGTGGAGTGGCGGGTCTGAAACGGTCAGCGTGTTCATCGGCAGGAAGCCCCGCGTCTCGTAGATCCGGTTGATGCGCGCCTGCCAAGGCATGGAATCAAAGCTCAGCAGCAGTCCGGTGACGTTGGACAAGTCTTGCGTATTGGCTGCCCATTTGCGGACCTCGTCATAGTCGAGGACGATGTAGTGACCACTGGTGGGGTCTTTCCAGACCGGCGCCTGCTCGCGCGCCGCCTGATAGGCCGCAAAGGGGCAGCGCATCGTCTCGGGGTCGAGGAAGTCGATCGCCACCTGCGCCTCAGATCAGTGCGAAGACTTCGTCGAACGGGCGCATGGGGCGCGCCCCGTCCCAGTCCCGGTGGATCGCCTGCATGTGCTTGCAGGCCGCCTCGAACATGGTGGTGTCCTCGACGAATTCGACGAAGCAGCCCATCTGTGCCCGCGCGTCGAGATAGCAGAACCGCCCGACGCCTTCGACGAAGGCGTCGTAGCAGCGCGTGGCGCCCGCCGCGAGGTAGCCGTTATAGGCCTCGTCATAGCCATCGTGCAGGAACAGCATGTGGTGGAACAGGCCGCCTTCCGGCACCGAGGCGGCGGCATCCAGCGCCTCGGAATAGGCCGAATTGCTGCCGCTGAGCTGTTGGATCACCTCGACATGGACGTCACCCAAAAAGCCATAGGCGACGCGGAACGTGATGTGCGTCGGCTCACCCCGGTAGACCTGTTGTTCGGGTTCGTAGTCGGCAATGAAGAATGGGCCTGCGCCCGCTACCCTCACCCAGTAATCGACTGCCTTGTCGAGATCCCTCGACACATAGCCCAGCTGGACGAGCTTCTTCATGGCCTCTCCCGATCAGGTTCCGTCGGTGTTGACCGAGGTCACGCCTCCCGTTTCCGCGCCCATGCCCGAGAAACCGATGCAGTAACCGCCGTCCACCGGCAAGGTAACGCCAGTGATATAGGCCGCTTCGTCGCTGGCAAGGAAAAGCGTCGCATTGGCGATGTCGCTGGCGAGGCCCCAGCGGTCGAGCGGGATGCCGGCCAAGCGGAAGATGTCCTTGGGCGGCTCCTTGTGGGTCTTCGACATCTCGACGAGGCCGGTCCACATGGTGCCCGGAGCGATGGAATTCACCCGGATGCCGTTGCGCGCATAGTCCAGCGCCGCCGTCTTGGTGAGCTGGTGCACGCCGGCCTTGGCTGCGCCATAGACCGAGTGATGCTTCCAGCCGACCACGCCCGAGGCCGAGCCGATGTTGACGATGGAGCCGCCGCCGGTCTTGAGCATCTCGGTGATCCCGTACTTCATGCCCATGAAGACGCCGCGGATGTTGGTGGCGTGGACCTTGTCCCAGTGCTCGGTGGTCTGTTCGTGCAGCGGCGCCATGCCGCCGCCGAAGCCGGCGTTGTTGACGAGGATATCGAGCCGGCCCCAAGTGTCGACGGCCTTGGCGATCATCGCCTTGATGTCGTCTTCGTTGGAGACGTCGGTGTGGATGGCAACGGCGCGCAGGTCGTTGGGACCGGCGCCTGCGGCCTTGTTGATCTCGTCGGCAACTTCGCCTTCCTTGCCGCTGATGTCGGCGAGCACGACGCGCGCGCCTTCATCGACGAAGCGCTCGGAAATCGCCTTGCCCATCCCCGATGCGCCGCCGGTGACCACGGCAATCTTGCCTTCAAGCCTGCCTGCCATATTCTCTCTCCCGTTTGGTTGTGTTTAGGCCGTCGTATCGATCGTCGGCCGTACCTGAATCTCCGATATGTTCACGTTGCGCGACATCGACAGCATGAACACTAGGGTGTCGCCAATTTCCGACGCCTTGACCGCGCCTTCCTTGGTCACGTGCTTCTCGATAGCCTCGCGCCAGCCAGGGTTGGTGATGCCGGAAAAGACCTCTGTCTCGGTCGCGCCGGGCATCAGTTCCATTACCCGGATGTTGTGGCCGCCCAATTCCTGGCGCAAGCCCTGGGTGAAGGCGTGAACGGCGTGCTTGCTCGCCGTATAGGCATTGGTTTCCGGACCGCCCTTGCGCGCGGCGAGCGAGGAGATGGTAACGATGTCGCCCACGCCCTGCTGCTTCATGTGCGGGATCGCCGCCCAGCTGGTGTAGACCGTGCCCATCAGGTTGATGTCGACCACGCGGCGGTATTCGGAAAGGTCATAGCCCTCGATCCCGCCGGCCTGCATGATCCCGGCCGAATTGATCAGGATGTCGATGCGACCGAAGTGGGCGACGGTATCTTCCACCGCCTTCACCGCATCGGCTTCCACCGCCATGTCACCCTGCAGCGCCAGCGCCTTGCCGCCGGCAGCCTCGATCTGGGCGACCAGCCCGTCGAGCCGGTCCTTGCGCCGGGCCGAAAGCGCAACGGAGGCGCCTGCTTCGGCCAGACAAATAGCGGTTGCCGCGCCGATGCCCGATGATGCGCCGGTTACCAGCGCGACCTTGCCTTCAAGGGACTTTACCATGACTCTCCCGATCTTCGAATTTCGCGGGCGGGATTGAACACTGCGCCGCGACTTGTCAATCGGGATTTGAACAGGTGTTCAGCATCAACAGATCCTCCCCCACCGGGGGAGGGAGACCGCCCGCAGGGTGGCGGAGGGGGCTTGCCCCGCGCGCTACGCCAGCGCCTTGCCGCGCCCCCTCCGTCAGCCACTGCGTGGCTGCCACGTCCCCCGGACGGGGAGGATTTTGATCAATCGAGGTCCACCCGGACATGCGGCACGTCGCCCTCGATCTTGCCGCGATCCGTCGGATAGTCCGTGACGGTAACCCCAAGGTCGCGGCCAATGTCGAGCGTTTCGCCGCCGCCCGCCGGGTTGAAGTAATTGACCGGCACCGAGCCGCGCGCCACTTCCGTGCCGCCCGCCGAAATCACGATGTCCGCGCCCTTGCCCATGCCCTGCGAGGCGAAGCGCACGGTCAGCTTCGAGGCTCCCTGCGGCAGCGGCTGCTCGGCCTTGAGCTCGACTATCTCCTTCGGATCGGTCGAACGCGCCCAGGTGAAGCGCGGCCGTCCCTTGTCGAGCCACAAGCTCCAGCCGCCGAAGTGGCTGCCCATCGCCACCACCGCGCCGGACGAATCCGCCTTGTCGAGCACGACGTCGGCATTGAGCGTGAAGCTGCGGCCGATCAGGATCGGATCGTTGGTCGCGGGGATCGAGACGTCCTTGCCCCAGAAATCGAAATTCTTCCGGGCGCCGGCGCGCGAGGCATAGTTGCCGCGGCCCGGGCCAAAGCGGTGGTCAAGCGGGAAAACGTTGTTGCGCGCGGCCTCCTGCAGCCAGATCTGCTTGAGCTCTTCCAGCTTCGCCGGGTTCTGCTTCGACAGGTCGATGCCCTGCGAGAAGTCCTTGGTCAGGTCGTAGAGCGTCCATTCGACCTTGGGCCGCGCACCGGTCGGCGGCATCAGCTGCCAACCCGCCCGGCCGTTGTCCATGCTGGCGAACCAGCCGTTGTGATAGAGGCCCACCTTGCCGCTGATCTCGAAATACTGCGTCCGCGGCCGGTCTGGCTCGCACTTCTGCATGCTGGAAAGCAGGCTCTGGCCATCCATCGGCTTTTGCCGGACGCCATAGACGCTTTCCGGAACCGGTAGCTGCGCGGCCTCCAGGATCGTCGGCGCGATGTCGACCAAATGGCCGAACTGCGAGCATATGGCCCCGGGGTGCGCCGCCCGGTTGCCCCAGGACAGGATCATGCCCTGCCGGATCGCGCCCAGCATCGAGGCGTGCTGCTTCACCCAACGGAACGGCGCGTTCATCGCCCAGGACCAGCCGACCGGATAGGAGCCATAGGTCATCCGCCCGCCGAGCCTTGGCGTGTTGGCGTGCATCCAGGCCTCGTCCTCACCGAGCGTGCCCATGCCGCGCAGTTCGTTGATCGTGCCTTTCGGGCCCGCCTCGCCGCTGGCGCCGTTGTCGCCCTGGATGATGGCGAAGAGCGTGTTGTCGGCCTGGCCCATGCGCCGAAGTTCGTCGATGACGCGGCCGAGCTGTGCGTCCTGGAAGGCAAGCTGCGCGGCCGCGACCTCCATCGAACGCGCGGCGAAGGCCTTCTGCTCGGGCGTCAACGTATCCCATGCGGGGATCTGCGCGGGGCGTGGGGTCAGCCTGGTGCCGCGGGGGATAACGCCCATGGCAAGCTGGCGACGGAAGCTCTCCTCGCGCATCCGGTCCCAGCCTTGGTCGAACTTGCCCTTGAAGCGGGCGATCCAGTCTTCGGGCGCCTGGTGCGGTGCATGGGTGGAACCGGGCGCGAGATAGACCAGGAAGGGCTTGTCCGGTGCGGACGCCTTCTGGTTGTGCACCCAGTGGATGATGTCATCGGCAAGCCGCTGATCCGCGACTTCGCCCTTGAGCTCGTCGGGATCGACCATCTGGGTGCCGCGATACATGATCGGCTCCCACTGGTCGGAATCGCCATGCGGGAAGCCGTAATAGTATTCGAAGCCCAGTCCGGTCGGCCAGTTGTCGAACGGCCCGGAAGGTCCGCGTTCCTCGCCGGGGTTGTTGTGGTGCTTGCCCCACATGCCGGTGTTGTAGCCATTGAGCCGCAGGATCTGCGCGATTGTCGCGGTTTCCGGCAGGATACGGCCGCCGTAGCCCGGGAAATTCGCGGTCAGATCGCTGAGATAGCCAACCCCGACGTTGTGGTGGTTGCGCCCGGTAAGCAGCGCTGCCCGGCTGGGCGAGCAGATGCCGGTGACGTGGAAGCGGTTGTAGCGCTGCCCGGTGGCCGCGAGCCGCTCCATGTTGGGCGTCGGCACCGGGCCGCCGAAGGCTGAGGACATGGCGAAGCCGACATCGTCCGCCATGAACAGCAGCACGTTGGGCGCTCCTTGCGGCGCGCGCACCCGGCGGGGCGTGCCCGGCTTTGAATCGAGCACGTTCTCAGCGATCTGGCCGTCGAAGGCCGGAGCTGGCAGAGGCAGCACCGTGCGCTCTTGCGCCTGCACCTGGCCGAGCGCGAACAAGCCGATCGCCGCGGCCGAGCAGAGATAGCGTAGCTTCATGGGTTGTCTCCCCCTTGAGTGTCGAATTCGGCGGCCATTGCTGCGGCCGCCATGGCAATGCTGGTGTCGAAAAGTCGCAGCGCCGTGGCCGGATCGTCCTGCACCTCGCGGTCGATCAGTTGCAGCGTTGCAAGGATCATCGCGGTCACGGTGCGGAGCCGGAAGTGGAACAGGTTGCGTGCCGCTGCGGGCAGTAACGAGGCCATTCTGTCGTTGACCAGGTCAGTGGCCGGAAAGTCCTCGGTCAGTCGCCCGCGTGTCGAGATCATGCCCGAACGCTCGATGCCGCTGAGGAAGCCGGCGAAGCTGTGTCGCCCCTTGCTGTCGGTCTGCTCGAACCACGGAAGGGCGAACAGGCGGACCAGTTCGACGAGGTCCTCGCCCCGGCCATCCGCATCGACCTGCCTGAGCAATTCACCGCGCCGCCGGTCGATCTCGGGCAGGCGATAGCGGTAAATCTCCTCGATCAGCGCTTCCTTGCTACCGAAGTGATAGGCGACAACATTGGTGTTGTGCGAGCCGATGGCGGCGCCGATCTGGCGGGTGGACGTGCCCTCCACTCCGCCCTCGGCAATCAGCGATTCCGCCGCTTCGATCAGCGCGACGCGCGTCGCTTCGCGACGTGGATCGATCCGCCTTCTGCTCGCTCCGGCCATGGCTCTCCCCAGCGCGACTCCGACGCTCCGAGCCTTAAATAAGGCGAATGTCTTATATTCTGTCAAGCCTCTGGCGAATCGTTCGGCACTGGGCCACAACTGAACAGAAGAACAGCACCCGGCGCTTGCGCCACCGGGAGAGGAGCACCGATGAAAGTCCAGCCCGCAGCCTTCCTGCGCACCACCCTGCCGCTCGGCATCGACATGGTCGACCAGTACGATTCCGGCCGGTACCACTCGATCTGGCTACCCGATCACATGGTCAGCTTCTGGCCGGACACGATCTGGACGGAGGAATTCACCGACCTCGCCAAGACCTCGCACTCGCCACACCGGCACCTTGACGGCATGGCGGTGACCGCCGCCGCAGCCGTGCTGACGAAGAACGTGCCGCTGGCCACCTGCGTCGTCGATACCGTGCGCCGCCACCCCTCGATGCTGGCGCAGACCGCGCTGACCATCGACCACCTGTCCAAAGGCCGGTTCATCCTCGGTCTCGGCTCGGGCGAACTGGAGAACACCGTTCCCTACGGCTTCGATTTCGACCGACCGGTCGCCCGGCTCGAGGAATCGGTCAAGGTCATCAAGCTGCTGTGGGAGAGCGACAAGCCGGTCGATTTCGAGGGGGAATTCTACCACCTCGAACACGCGCGGATGGATACAGAGCTCTACAACGGCAAGTGCCCGCCGATCTGGTTCGGCGCGGTCGGCCCGCGCATGTTGCGCATCACCGGGCAGCAGGGTGACGGCTGGTGGCCGGCAGGCGTCTATACGCCGGAAGACTATGCGGCCAAGCTCAAGACCATCCTCGACCACGGCGATGCCGCCGGCCGCGACATGAGCCATTTCGTCCCCGCGCTGAACCAGATCTGCCTGATCGGCGACGAGGAGGAAGTGGCCGAGATGCTGCAACAGCCGATGGTCAAGTCGATCATCCTGATGCAGACCGCAAAGGACCTGCGCGACTTCGGCTACGAGCACCCGATGGGGCCCGACTGGCGCGGCATCCAGGACTTCGACCCCGTCCGCCTGCCACGCGAGCGCATCATCCAGTTCTGCAACGACCTCGACACCCAGGCCATCCGCGACATCTTCCCGGTCGGCACGCCCCAGGAAGTGGCGAAAAAGTTCAAGGGGTTCGTCGATGCCGGCATGCGGGTGTTCAAGGTGATGGACTACGGCGGCATGGCCGGGTCCAAGTTCGCGATGAAGTCCGCCGCCAAGGTGCTCGAGGTCGAAGACGAAGTCCTCAAGCTGTGCGAGGGCGCATGAGCGATCTCGTAGCCGCCGACCTGCTCGCCCGCGCCAAGGCGGAAACCGGCCTTTCCGACTGGGGCGATCCCACATTCGAGGAGCGCTTCGGCCTTGCGGTCAACCACATCAACTCGATCCCGATGGACGAGGCCGGACGCAAGGCGGCCGACGCCAACTGCATGTGGCTGCTCACCGACCGGCTAAAGTTCTTCAACGACTTCAAGCTCCATCCGCTGGCGGACGAGGTGATCGACCACCCGATGTTCGCCACTGGAGAGCCGCGTTCGGGCACCACACTGATGCATGCGCTGATGAGCGTCGATCCCGACGCGCGGGCGCTCCGCTTCTGGGAAGTGATGCACCCCTCGCCGCCGCCGGCCGTGCTCGGCGATGCGCACCCGGGCATCAAGCTGGCCGAGCAGGAGTGGGAGGAGATCAACACCAAGATGTGGAAGTGGCTCCATTGCCACCCCTACAACGACATGGGTGGCGACGGCCTGCCCGAGGACGAGCGCACCTGGGCCTTCGACTTCCGGGTGATGACGCCGACCGCCTGGTGGCGCGTGCCGATGCAGAACCTCTCCATGGGCCTGCCCACCGACGCCGCCGCGCAGAACCGCATCCACAAGATGATGCTGCAGAGCTTCCAGTACAAAAGGCCGAAGAAATACTGGGTGTTGAAGGGCTTTCACGGATTCCGCCTGAAGGAATTCTTCGAGACCTATCCGGACGCCACCCTGGTCTGGCTGCACCGCGATCCGGTGCAGGTGGCGGCCAGCTCGACCGCGATGATGCGCGACATCATGGAAGGCATCGTCGGCAAGATCGACCTTGTTGCCGAGGCGAAGATGCACATGCAGCGCCTGCGCACGTCGATCGCCAACACCATGTCGAACCCGCTGGTCATGGACCCGCGCATCCACCACGTGCGCTACAAGGACTTCGTCAGCGACCCCATCGGCACCATCCGCGGCTATTACGAGTTTACCGGGCGGCAACTCACTCCCCATGCGGAGCAGGCGATGCGCGACTACCTTGCGAACAACAAGGGCGACCGTCACGGCAAGTTCGAATACTCTACCAAGCTGCTGACCGACGCGGGCTTCGACATCGACGAGCTGAACGAGGAGTTCCGCGCGTTCCGCGAGCGATTCGACGTGCCGATCGAGGTACGGGCGTGACGGGGAGGTTCTAGGCCATGCACCCCAAGGTCTGCCTCCACCAGATCGCCATGATCGCAGAGCCCACCGAGGCTTTCATCGCCCATTGCCGCAGCATCGGCGTCGAGCAGATGACGCTCTGCACGCCGGTGCTTTTCCCCGACGGCGTCATGGAAAGGGCGCAGGCTGAACTGGCCAAAGGCGGAACCCACTGCCACACGGTCAACCACCCCATCGCCATGGGCAACACCATCGACAAGGTCGGCGAGGAGGAGACGCAAGGCCTGCTGCGCGCCATCGACGTGGCGGCCGCACTCAATGCCCCAAATATCTACCTCGTCAGCGGCGGGCGCGGAAAACTGCTGTGGGACGAGGCGGCCGAGCGGTTCGCGCAGATCGTTGCCCCCTGCCTCGATTCCGCGAAGCGGAAGAACGTCCGTCTGCTGGTCGAAACCGCGTCGCACCTCAACGCCGATATGCATTTCGCCCACACCCTCGACGATACCATCCGCCTCGCCGAGATCGCCGGCATCGGCGTCTGCATCGAACTGGCCGCCTGCTGGTTCGAGGGCGGCCTGCGCGAGAAGTTCCGCCGGGCCATGCCGAACACCGGCCTCGTCCAGATCAGCGACTATGTTCCCGGCGACCGTGCCACGCCCAACCGGGCCGTTCCCGGCGACGGCATGGTGCCCAACGAGTGGCTGGTGCGCGAACTGCTGAACGCCGGTTACACTGGCATCTTCGACCTCGAACTGGTCGGGCCGCGCATTGAGGCCGAAGGCCCGCGTATTGCCACCAAGCGGGCGGCAGAGGCCCTATCCGAACTACTCACCAAAGTTGGAGCATAGACCATGGCATACGGCGACGGACCGGCAGACGAAGGCCTCAGGACCGCCTGGCACGCCTTCTGCGACAAGCTCAAGGACGCGGGCGACAAGGTGTTCAAGGACGCCAACCCCACCGATCCGATCATGCGCGCCGACGGGTTCCATTTCCTCACCCAGAACATGGGCCAGGCCTTCGACCTTGCGCTGGAAACGAAGAACCCGGCCTACCCGCAGATCCACTATTTTACCCACCCCAACATGAAGCTGGGCGGCGACGTCTGCGATTTCACCTATCGCCAGGCGTGGATCTCAGGCGAGCACACCTACAAGATCACCGGCAGGAAAGGCACCGCGCGCTGGTTCAACCTCACCGTGCAGGGCCCCAAGCCCGACAAGGCCCCTGGCACCGACCATCCGCCGCTGCATGAACCATTCGGCGACATTCCCGAAAAGAACATCCTCGGCAGCCAGATCAAGGCGGACGCGGACGGCAACTTCGAGCTCTACATCGGCGGGCCGGAGCGGTCGGAAAACTGGCTGCCCACGACCCCGGGCAGCCGTAAGCTGTTCATCCGCGAGGCCTATGACGCCTGGTTCGAGAAGCCGACGTCACTGACAATCGAGCGGGTCGGCATGGACAGCCCGAGGCCGCTGCCCACGGCCGAACGCATGGTCGAGGCCTTCGACTGGGCCGGCGAGTTCCTCTACGGCGCCATGCGCGACTGGCCGGACCATAGCTGGGCCACCTCGGGCGGCGTCTGCGATCCCAACCAGCCCAACGTCTTCCCCACCGACAAGAACGCCAACACCGCCGACGACGCCAAGCGCGGCCGCATGGCCGCCAACATGATTTGGCGATTGAAGCCCGACGAGGCGTTGATCGTCGAGATGGACACGCATGACGGCTTCTGGCTGTTCGGCATGGGCGGCTTCTTCGTCGAGAGCATGGACTTCCTCTACCGGCCGGTGAGCTATTCCCCGGCCCGCACCAAGGTGGACAGCGACAATGTCGTCCGCTTCGTCATGGCGCACGACGATCCCGGCGTGCACAACTGGCTCGACACCCAGGGCTTCCCCGAAGGCAATCTCGGCTACCGTAACCTGATGAGCCAGAACCCGGCGACCTTCCGCAGCAAACTGGTCAAGCGCGCCGAGGTGCTGGATCACCTGCCGAAGGGCACCGCCATGGTGACGCCGGCGGAGCGTGTGCAACAGATGTGGGACAGGTACCACTCGATCAAGCTGCGGTTCGGAATCTAACTCCCCTCCCGCTTGCGGGAGGGGAACAAGGAGAAAAAGCCAATGCCCCGCCCCCTCGGCCTGCACCAGCTATCGGTGATGGACATATCGCCGCTAGACCTGATCGAGGTTGCAGCGCAGTGCGGCTATGAGCGGGTGAGCCTGTTCACCAACGCCCCGGTTGTGCCGATCGAGGGCCAGGAAGGCAAGTTCGCCTTCCCGACTGTCACGCCGGAGATGAAGGGCGAAGTTCAGACCCGCCTCGCCGCCCATGGCCTCGACGTGGTCAGCGCGGAGTTCTTCCTGATGCGCCCGGACGTCGATCTGGAAACCTACCGCCCCGGCCTCGTCCTCGGCCGCGAGCTGGGCGCGAAAAATGCGATGACGCACGTGTTCGAGGCCGATCCCGCCCGTGCCACCGACATCCTCGGCCGCTTCTGCGAGATTGCCGCCGAGGAGGACCTGCGCGTCTCGATCGAGTTCTGCCAGATGACGCCAGGCTGCAAGACGATCCATGCCGCCAAGGCCTTCGTCGATGCGGTCGGCGCGCCGAACCTGGGCTTCGGCATCTGCCCCATGCACCTTGTGCGCAGCGGCGGGACGGCGGCGGATATTGCCGCATTGCCGACCGAAATCCTCTATTACGGCCAGATCAACGACGGGCACGGCCTGCACATGGCGGCGGCCTATTTCGAGGAAGTCCACGACCGCCAGCTGCCCGGAAACGGCAGCTTCCCGCTGCACGACATCCTCTCGGCCTTGCCCGCCGAGGCGCCGATCGAGTTCAAGTGCCCCAGCGACAGCCGCCGCAAGGCCGGCATGTCGGCGCTGGACTGGGCGCGGGAGGGCTACACGCGCTCACGCAAGCTGGTGGATGGGCTGACGCCGGTCCGCTGAGCAGGTCAGCCGATCTGCTGGCTCTTCGGCTTGCGCGTCCGCTTCGGCTTCGGCTTGGGCTTGGCGGCGCTGTCGGGACGTTGCGGCTCGGCCGGCGCTTCTTCCGGCTCGGGCGCGGCGAAGACGGCCTCGCCCTTGGTCTTCTTGCCGATGGTGTACTTGTAGATGACATAGGCGGTCACGGCGGCGACCGGCCAGCGAACCAGCTTCAAGGCAGTTCTCCGAGCTTGGGACGAAGCCTCTAGCCGAGTTCGAAGGCCCGCGCCAGCGCCTGCATGCGCAAATCCACCGCCTGCTTCGATTGCGGCGCATCTGCGGCGATGCCGAAGCCGTGGTAGGCGCCCGGGATCACGTGCAGTTCCACCGGCACCCCGGCCCGCGACAGGCGGCGGGTATATTCGAGGGTCTCGTCGAGAAACAGGTCGAGCGAACCGATCGAAATGAAGGCGGGCGGCAGGCCGGACAGGTCGCTGGCCCGCGCGGGTGCAGCGGTTTCGTGGACGTCGTCCCCACCCGGCTCGCCGCCGAGCAGGGCGCGCCAGCCGAACAGGTTGTGCTCCGGCGTCCAGACGAACTCCCCGGCAAAAGGATGCGGCTCCGGATCCACGCAGGTGCGGTCGTCCAGCATAGGATAGTCGATCAACTGGAAGCAGATCGACGGAGCGTTCTTGTCCACTTTGGCCTGGTTGCGGGCATGGAGAGCCAGCGCCGCAGCATGGCCGCCTCCTGCACTTCCGCCCACGACGGCAATGCGCGCCGGATCGATGCCCAGTTCAACCGCATTGCCGGCTAGCCATTTCAGCGCCGCGTAATTGTCCTCCAGCGATCCGGGCCAGGGGGTTTCAGGCGCCAGCCGGTAATCGACCGAGACCACCACGCAGCCAAGCTGCGCCGCCATCGCCCGGTTGGCCATGTCGGACATGTCTGCCGTGCCGAGCACATAGCCGCCACCGTGGATTTCCAGCACCGCCGGGCGGTTCTTCGCACCGCCGGGCGGATCGTAATGCAGTACCCGCACATCGGGCGCGCCTTCGGGGCCGGGGATGAACCGCTCGGTCATCGTCACGGCTGCCAGCGCGGGGGGCAGCGGCGGCGCCTCGCGGTCGGAAAAGCCGGTGCGGAAATCATCCAGCCCGCCGCTGAAATCGATCTTCGGAAAGGCGTCGATCGCCGCTTCGAGTTCCTTTGCGACCAGGTGGCGGGTCGATGTGGTGGCCAAGGCGCTTCTCCTGATACTTGTTTCTCGGCAGCTATCTTGTCGGATTGGCGGCAGCGGGCAAGTGGCTTATTCGGCTTCTCCAGCAAAAACCGGGAGAGGCGAAAGATGGCGACATTCGTATTGGTGCACGGTGGCGGGCACGGCGGCTGGTGCTACCAGCTGGTGGCGCGGCGGCTGCAAGCCAGGGGCCACATTGTCTATGCGCCTTCCCTGCCCGGCATGGGCGAGCATACCCACCAGCTACATCCCGGTATCGACCTCGACTGCCACATCGGCGATGTTGTCAACCTGCTGTTCTCCGAGGACCTGCACCATGCGATTCTCGTTGGCCACTCCTATGGCGGCATGGTGATCACCGGCGCAGCCGACCGTGCTCCGGACCGGGTCGGGCACCGAGTCTATCTCGACGCTGCCTATCCACGGGACGGCGAGTCCCTGCACGAGCATGCCTTCGCCTCGATCGATGCGGCCCGGCAGGGCATGTATGTCGAGAACGGGGTCGAACTGGTGATGAAGCCAGACCCCAGCCATGCCGGCTACTTCGGCATCCACGATCCGGAACTCGCCGCCTGGACCAATGCCCGGCTCACCCCGCAACCGTGGAAGTGCTTTTCCCAGAAGCTGGTGCTGCGGAACGAGGCGGCGATGCGGGCGATCCCGGAAAGCCACCTGATCTGCACTCCCACCATCCCCGGCCGCGACATGGAGCGGCTCAGGGCCAACTCCCAAGGCCGCGTGTGGGACATCGACACAGGGCACGACCTGATGATCACCGAACCGGCATGGGTAGCCGAGCGGCTGGAGCACATCGCCGGACTTTGAAGGCCCAAAACAAAACCCGCCCTCCCGCGGCTTGGCGGGAGGGCGGGTGCGGAAACCGAGAGGAGGAAAGCCGGCCCCGGGAAAGTTCTAGGCTACCAGCGCGGCCTCGATGGCGATGCGGATCGCTTCGGAGGTGTGGTTCGCCCCCATCTTGGTGAGCATGTTGGCGCGGTGAATTTCGACCGTTCGCGGGCTGATCGCCAGCTTTTCGCCGATCATCCGGTTGGACAGGCCGCCGGCAACGCCTTCGAGCACTTCGCGCTCGCGCCGGGTCAGCCGCTTGACCCGGCTGCGGGCCCTGGCCTCGCGCAGCCGCAGGCTGCCGATGCGGGCGGAATTGCCTTCCGCCTCGGCCACCACCGCGCTGAGCTGAGCCGTGCCGCAGGGCCATTCGATATAGTCGATCGCGCCTTCCATGATTGCCCGCACCACCCGCTGTGTGGCCGGCCTTTCGGAAAAGGCGATCAGCGGCAGCCACATCGCCGTCTCGGTCATGTAGCCGACCAGGCCAGCGATGTTGTCGCCCTCCTCCTCGCACAGGATGACCCCCAGGCGAGGCCAGCGGCCGATCAGTTCTCCGGTGTCCTCGAAGGGTTCGACGTGGATCTGGGTACCGGCCATGGCATGGCAGAAACCGGCGCGCCGACGGCTGTCGCTGTCGACCAGGGCGATATGTTGCGTCTCGATGCTCATGGATAATGCCTAGCAAGAACCGCCTAGGCAGGAATCCGCAGATGCCTCCGATTCCGGGGGCAATCGTTGCTTGTTTGCTCCAGAATGGAGTTATCAAAGCAGGTTAATTCAACGGCAACCACATCCCTTTGCAAGGGATTAGCCAAGCCATGCGGATCTAGATCAATCCGGCCTTGCGCAGTGCCTGGTCGAGATCGTCGATCACGTCCTGTGGGTCTTCCAGGCCGACACTGATTCGCAGCATGCCTTGCGTAACGCCCATGTCCTGCCGCACTTCCTCGGTCAGGCTGGAATGGGTGGTCGAGCTGGGGTGCGTCATCAGCGACTTGGTGTCGCCGATGTTGTTTGAGATATCGACCATCTCCAAGGCGTCGAGCACGGCATGGGCGGCTTCGCGCCCGCCCTCGACCTCGAAGGCGAAGACCGAGCCCGCCTTCACCATCTGGCGCTGGACCAACTCGTGCTGCGGGTGGCTGGGCAGGCCGGGATGCAGCAGGCGCGCGACCCGGCTTTCCAGGAAGCGGCCGACTTCCAGCGCATTGTCGGCCTGCTTGTGCGCGCGCAGTTCGAGCGTCTCCAGGCCCTTCAGCACCACCCAGGCGTTGAACGGCGAGAGCGTCGGCCCGGTGTTGCGCTGAAACGGCAGCAGCACGTTGTTGATGAAGTCCGCCGTGCCGCAGACGGCGCCGGCGAGGACCCGGCCCTGCCCGTCCATCAGCTTGGTCGCGGCATAGGCGACGACATCGGCGCCGAGGTCCAGCGGGCGTTGCAGCGCACTGGTGGCGAAGGCGTTGTCAACCACGCTGCGGATGCCGTGCTCGCGCGCCAGGGCGCATACGGCGGCGATATCGACCACGTCCATGGTCGGGTTGGCCGGCGTCTCGAAGAAGAACACCTTGGTGTTGGGCCGGATCGCGGCCTTCCACTGGTCGAGGTCGCGGCCATCCACGGCCGTGCACTCGATGCCGAAGCGCGGCAGCAGGTTGTCCGTTACCCAGCGGGTCGGGCCGAAGGCCGCGCGCGCGACGACCATGTGGTCGCCCGCGGAAAGCTGGCACAGCATGGCGGTCGACATGGCCGCCATGCCGGATGCCTGGGCGCGGCAGGCCTCCGCGCCCTCCATCATGGCGATGCGCTCTTCCAGCATCTGCACGCTGGGGTTCTGCGTGCGCGAATAGGTCATGCCCGCGGCCTGCCCGGCGAAGCGCGCGGCGGGGATGGCTGCGTCGTCGTAGGAGTACCCCGAGGTGACGTAGATCGCCTCGCTGGTCTCGCCCCATTCGGAGCGCCAGGTGCCGGCCCGCACGGCGCGGGTGGCGGGGCGCCACTTGGAGGTGAGCTGGCGGTTCTGTCCGGATGAGCGCTTCATGGGCGGCCTTTAGGAGCGCGGGGAAACTTTGCCAATCCTCCCCGTTCCGGGGAGGATTGTCTTATCATCCTCTCCAAGCCACACCCGCCCCATGCTGATCGAAGTGCCCGCCATCGTCTGCGCCATCCGCCTGCACGGCGAAACCGGAGCAGTGGTGCGGGTGCTGACCGAGGTACATGGCCTGGTCGCCGGCTATGTCGCGGGAGCACGCGGGCGAATCCTGCGGCCGGTTCTGATCCCGGGCAACCTCGTCCAGGCGGAACTCAAGGCGCGGCCGGGCAGCCAGCTCCCTTCGCTCCGCCTCGAACTCGTCCAGAGCCGGGGGCCGTGGCTGGCCGAGCCCCTCCCTGCCGCCGCGATCTCCTGGGCCATGGCCCTCACCGCTGCGACCCTGCCCGAGCGTCATGCCTACCCCGCCCTGCACCAGGCGCTGGCGGGCCTGCTCGATGCGGTCTGCGCCGCGCCTTCCGCGCGCGGCTGGGTTCCCGCGCTCATCGCATACGAAACCCTGCTGCTGCGCGAACTGGGTTATGGCGGCCCCGAGGCCCCTCCCCCGACCGACGACTGGCCGGCCCAGATGGCCATGTTGCGCCGCCTCGGGGCAGCCCTCGCGCGCTATCCGCTTGCCGAACGCAGCGCCGATGTTATGGCGGCGCGCGAATTGCTGACCGAGCGTTTGAACAGGATAGGTAAATGACCAAGAATACCATGAAAGTCGCGGTTTTCGCAGGCGACGGCATCGGCCCGGAAATCATGGCGGAAGCCCTGCGCGTGCTTGACGCGCTGAAGCTCGAGGGTCTGGAACTGACCGAAGGCCTCGTCGGCGGCGCCGCCTACCGCGCCGCGGGCCACCCCCTGCCGCCCGAAACGCTCGCCATCGCCAAGGCTTCGGACTGCATCCTGTTCGGCTCGGTCGGCGACTTTTCCCTGGATACCCTGGAGCGCCACCTGCGCCCGGAACAGGCAATCCTCGGCCTGCGCAAGGAAATGAAGCTGTTCGCCAACATGCGTCCGGCCAAGGTCTACAAGGGCCTTGAGCACATGAGCTCGCTCAAGCCGGAAGTCGCCGAGAAGATCGATCTGCTGATCGTGCGCGAGGCGAACGGCGACGTCTATTTCGGCAACAAGGGCATCCGCATCCTGCCCGACGGCCGCCGCCAGGGCTTCGACGACATGTCTTATGCCGAGGACGAAGTCCGCCGCGTCGCCCACACCGCATTCCGCACCGCGATGGGCCGCCGCAAGAAGCTGTGCTCGATCGACAAGGCCAACGTGCTCGACACCTCGCAGCTATGGCGCGACGTGATCATCGAGACGTCGAAGGAATACCCGGATGTCGAACTCAGCCATATGTATGTCGACAATGCCGCCATGCAACTGGTCAAGGACCCTGGTCAGTTCGACACCATCGTCACCGGCAACATGTTCGGCGACATCCTGTCGGACCAGGCCAGCATGTGTGTCGGCTCGATCGGCCTGCTCGCCTCTGCGACCATGGCCGAAGGCACCTATGGCCTCTATGAGCCGATCCACGGTTCGGCCCCCGACATCGCCGGCAAGGGTATCGCCAACCCGATGGCCCAGATCCTCTCCGCCGCGATGATGCTGCGCCACAGCTTCGGCCTCGAAGCCGAGGCAAAGCGCGTCGAGGCGGCTGTCGAGAAGGCGCTGGCCGATGGTATCATGGGCGGCGACCTTGGCGGCAAGGCCGGCACTAAGGAGATCGGCGACGCGGTTCTGGCGCGGCTCTGAAGGATGGGATCCCGCGCCTGATAAGGGTTTATTCGTATTTACCATATATCGCGCGGGGTCATGGACATGAGCTTCACCGAAATCGAACAGGCGCTCGACGCCCAGGCCCGCAAGAGCGAGGCGGGATCGCTGGAACTGGCGGTGATCCTGCCGACCTATAACGAGCGCAAGAACGTGGCCACCATGGTCGAGCGGCTCGACAAGGCGCTGGCGGGGATCGCCTGGGAAGTGGTCATCGTCGATGACAACAGCCCGGACGGCACTTCCGACGAAGCCCGCCGGCTGGCCCTCGCCGATCCGCGTGTGCGCTGCATCCAGCGCATCGGCCGGCGCGGCCTGGCCTCCGCGGCGATCGAGGGCATGTGCTCCACCGCCGCGCCTGTCGTCGCGGTGATGGACGCGGACCACCAGCACGATCCGGAACTGCTGCCGCAGATGCTCGCCGCGATCCGCTCTGGCGAATATGATCTCGCCTATGCCTCGCGTTTCGCCGAGGGCGCCAGCACCGAGGAATGGGGCCGGCCCGACCGGGTGAAAGCATCGGGCATCGCCAACAAGATCGCCAATCAGGTCACCGGCGTCGAACTGTCCGATCCGATGAGCGGCTATTTCATGCTGCGCACCGAAGTGCTGCGCGCCGATGCGCACCGGCTTTCGGGCGTAGGCTTCAAGATTCTCCTCGATATCCTCGCCACGGTCGACCGTCCGCTGCGCGTCAAGGAACTCCCGATGAACTTCGCCGCGCGCGCGGAAGGGGAATCGAAGCTCGACCAGACGGTGGTCTTCGAATTCCTCGTCGGGCTCTACGACAAGTGGCTCGGCCGCATCATTCCGACCCGCTTTGCCCTGTTCGGCACGGTCGGCGCCATGGGCGTGGTCGTCCAGTTGGCGGCGCTGTGGGTGATCCAGTCGCTTATCCAGGGCATGCAGTTCGACTATGGCAACTGGTCGCGCGAGCTGCCCTTCGTCATCTCCAACAGCCTCGCCGCTGTCGTGGCGATGACCTTCAACTTCGTCCTCAACAACGAGTTGACCTATTCCGACAAGCGCCTGCGCGGCTGGGGGCCGATGCTCAAGGGCTGGGCACAATTCGCCCTGACCTGTGCGCTGGGGCTGCTGACCAATGTCGCCTCCGCCGCCGCGCTGGTGCGGATGGGCTTCCCGGAGATCTTCGCCGTCGTGGTCGGCATCGTGCTGGGTTCGGTGTGGAACTTCGCGCTTTCGAGCAAGTTCGTCTGGGGCAAGTACTGAGGCTTGCCCGTGGGGCTCAGGTAGCGAAACGCATCAGGGGTTGCAGCCGGAGCGGCGGGTCGCGGTCACTTTCCAATATCTGGACCAGCCCGCCGCGCGTCAACGGACGAACGAAGCGCAGGCCGACCAGCCCGTCATGCGCGCGCAACACTTCCGCCGGCATCTCGCCAAGTCCGTCTATCGACACGGCAACCTGTGCGCCCGGCCTGATCCCTGCCGCATCGATCCGGCTGATCCGGCACCCCTGCATTGACACTTCTATCATCATGCCATCGATCGTGCCGCCGCAATCTGGATGGACACTCACCTGCATGCGCACCGCGTGGCGAGCCTGCTTGCTACCGACGTAGAATCCCAGTGCCGTAGTCCCCATATCCCCACAACTCCAGACAATGCCCACCGTTGACGAGCATGCGCGAGCACGCCCATCCGCCTGTAAACTTGTGTGATCGGAAGAGATCTGACGCCCCCGCCAATCGACCCGTAATCGTCTTCTGTTTTTGGTTAATGCAAGTACCCGAATTCGCACGCGCCGATTCAAGGGCTTTGCGGCGAGTTGCCCTGAATTGCGGTTTACTTGCCGCAATTGCTGACCTTGAAAGGTTAACGCCAGCCGGCAAGCCACATCCATTGCTCGAAGCTGGACCTACCATGGTGCAGCACGCCAGCTGAGATGATCGGATAGAAATAGACGAACATGCACATGGCCACGGCGACGCCCCCAAGCGCTACCCAGCGCCAGCGTCCGCCGAGGTTCCACATCTGGTCCAGCGCCAGTGCCAGGCAGCCCATCAGAACCGTGCCGGGCATCAGGTAGTGGTAGTAGAACTGGATCGGCTTGTCCGTCACTACCCAGAGACTGAGCAGCGCCAGGTAGAGCGCGCCGAAGGCCAGCGCATCGTCGCGGCGGCGCCACAGCCCGGCCCAAAGGCACCAGCCCAGCGCCGGCAGCCCGGCCCACATCGAGAAGGGATTGCCGATCAGAACAATCCCGCGCTGGGAGCCGTCGACGTTCTGGTAAAGGTACCAGACCGACCGCCAGTTCACCACCCAGTCAGGCCAGATGCTGCGATAGGTGTGCAGCTTGGTGACGCTGTCCTGAAGCTGGATCATGTAATGATGCCAGGCGAGCGGCCTTAGCGGATCGATGGGGTTCTTGGGCATCATGAAGCCCGGAAGGTACGTTGCCCAATAGATCGCGAGCGGCAACGCGCCGAGCCACAGGCCCGCTTCCCACAGCGACAGCCCCGGCATCGGTCGCGTACCCGTCTCGACCAGGAAGCGGCGGCCATGGTCGCGAAAGCGCAGGGCCAGCATGGCCAGGCCCGGCAGGGCTATGGCCGGGGCCACGCTCCACTTGGCGCCGAGCGACAGGCCGAACAGCACGCCGGCCGCCGCCAGATGCCATCGCGCCCGCTTCACCGGCTGCCGCAGGGCCGCGGCCACCTGCCACAGCCCGCAAATGCAGAGCGAGGCCATGAACATGTCTAGCATGGCGATACGGCTCTGGATGAACCAGGCGAAACTGGTGACCAGCAGCAGCATCCCGGCAATGGTCGCGAAGCGCCGGTGGCTGACGTGCCACGTCAAGCGACCAAAGGCGAACAGGCCAAGCGCGCCGAACAGGGCCGAGGGAATGCGCCAGTAAAGCGGCTTGTCGCCCAGCAGATAGAGCGCGGACGCAAGAATTTCCTTGCCGAGCATCGGGTGCTCGGGATTGACCATTTCCCAGTTCAGCAGCTTGCGCGCCGCCGGGACGTAATGGACCTCGTCGAAATAGATCTGCGAGGGAATGCCCAGCCGGTGCGAAATCAGGCCCGCGAAGGCCAGCGTGATCAGCACGCACCAGATCAGCGGATCGCCTTGCCGGACTTGAAAAAACTTCATGGCCCGCGCGGATAAAGCGACGGGAGGACCGGTGCAATGCCGATCCTCCCGTTCCAATTCGTTAATCGGTGTGTTTAGCCGACGCCCTTCACGTATTCGCCGCATTCGACGAACAGCGCGGTATAGGTCGTCTCGTCCTGCGACCACTGGCCCGGCGTCAGCTTGCCGGACTGGGCTGCCGCGCCAACTGCGGCGAGATAGGCGCCCGGATCGTCGCATTCGATGTCATAGACCGCGAGGAACTGGTTGGTGTCCGCGCCCATCATCTTGGCGACCAGCTGGAAACGCTGCGCGCCCTGCGAGCCGGCGAACGAGGTCATCTCGGGCAGGTGGGTGTTCTGGTACCAGTCGGCGAACTCCTTTTCCTGGCCGGGCTTGGGCGTGGTCAGCGCGATAATCTTGCACTTGGGCATGGGCATCCTCCTTGGATTGCTTGGTTGAAACTCAAGATGACCACAATCGTCGAACATCTCTTCCGGCGCAAGCAGGTCAGTGCGCGGAACAGATCGCCCGGGCCAGCCGCGTAACGGCTTCGGCGGCGGGCGACAGCGTGCGCCCGCGACGACTGATCATGGAGACCTCGTTGCGGACCGGACCGAAGTTCTCGACGTCGATCCGAACCAGCCGCCCCGCCGCCAGGTCGTCCGAGAGAAGATCGGGCGAGGCCAGCCAGACGCAATCAGTGCCCAGCACGGTTTCGCGAAGGATGTGATAGTTGTCGCAAACGAAGGCGCCCGCCTCGCCCGTCAGGCCCATGACCGGAAGTTCGACGGCATTGGCGACCGGATAGGGACGCAGGTCCTCCAGTTTCAGCCCGTTGCGGCCCGCAAGCGGATGCCCCCCGCGCACGACCACCGCCAGCAGGATCGAACCCACCGGCACCACCGTGACCTCCGGCGAGGAGCCGATTCGCCAGCTGTTGGCGAAGACCATCTCGATCTCGTCCGACAGGAGCTCCTGATACAAGAGGTCGGCATGCTTGATTGATGCCGTCAGCCGCAGCGATGGCGTCGTGGCCAGCACTTGCTGGCTGAGCCGGGGCAATATCAGGCTGGCAGCCAGCGGCCCCGTGCCGATCGAGACCTGGCCCGCCTCCCCCGCACCATAAAGCTTCAGGTTGTGCTCCAGGTCCCCCGCGGCGCGCAGAACGCGCTCCGCCTCCTCGACCACCAGCTTGCCGATGGCCGTCACGATGACGCCGCCCCGCCCCCGGTCGAACAGGCGCACGCCGAAACGCGCCTCGAAATCGGCGATGCTGCGGCTGAGCGCGGGCTGGGTGATGCGCAGTTCCTCGGCGGCGCGCGAGAAGCTGTGATGACGTGCGGCGACGGAGATGTGGCGCAGGCGGGCAAGGTCGAATTGCATAAATTCTATTTATGCAAACCTATCTCAATATGCATTATATTTTATGGCTAACTCATCTATCGTGCGACGCTAGTGCAATATGGCGTCCGACTGCCGGAAGCGCCGATGGGAGATTTTAAGATGGCTACAGTTGCCGAACCCCGCAGCTTCACCCGGTTCTCGGTCGAGCCTCTCAATCCGCGCATTGGCGCGGAGATCCACGGCGTAGACCTGCGCGAGCCCTGCTCGGACGATCTGATCGCAGACATCCGGGCGGCGCTGCTGACCTACAAGGTTATCTTCTTCCGCGACCAGGACATCTCCCAGGAACAGCACATCGCCTTCGCCCGCCACTTCGGCGAGCTGGAAGTGCACCCGGCCTCGCCGGTGGACCAGCCGAACCGCGAGATCTTTCACCTGCGCTCGATGCATGGCAAGCTGAACCAGTACGCCAATGCCGGCTCCAAGGTCCGCACCGGCGCCGACCTGTGGCATTCGGACGTGACCTGGCGCGAGAAGCCTTCGTTCGGCTCAGTGCTGATCGGCCGCACGATTCCCGAGACCGGCGGCGACACCATGTTCGCCGACATGGCCGCCGCCTACGAAGGCCTCTCGCCCAAGATGAAGGACTTCCTTTGCGAGCTGACCGCCGTCCATGACGGCAAGGGCTTCGCCCCATTCCAGGGCAAGACAGTAGAACAGTTTCACGAGGAATTCCCGCCACAGCACCATCCCGTGGTGCGGACTCACCCGGAAACCGGCGAGCGCATCCTCTACGTCAACTGCGCCTTCGTCACCGAAATCGACGGGCTCTCCGAAAAGGAAAGCTACTGGCTGCTCGACCACCTTTACCAGCAGGCGGCGATCCCCGAATACCAGTGCCGCTTCCGCTGGCGGAAGAACTCCATCGCCTTCTGGGACAACCGGGTGTGCCAGCACTACGCGGTGGGCGACTACGCGCCGGCCGAGCGCCACATGGAACGCGTGACGATCATCGGCGACAAGCCGTTCTTCGATCCGGCGAGGTAAGAGCAGCGCTTCCCCAACAATTATCGTCATCCTGAAACAAGTTCAGGATGACGGTGTTGGGACGGGCTAGTGGATGCCCCTTAGCTACCCCATCGTCAGGATGACCCGGCCCGCGACCTTTCCGTCGAACGCGGCATGCATCGCCTCGGCATACTGCTCGATCGGATAGCGCGCGGCGATGGCCGGCACCAAAACACCGGTGGCACCGATCTCGAGCGTGCGGCGGCGATTGGCTTCGGCTTCCTGTGGCCGGCTGTTCGCCTGGCCAAGCATCTGCACGCCAACCAGGCTGGCGCACTTGAGCAGCGGCAGGTTGGTCGGCAGCTTGGTAATCCCGGCGACGAAACCGATCACCAGGTGCCGCCCGTCATAGCCCAGCGTGCGGAAGGCAAGTTCGGTGGCATCGCCGCCGACCGGATCGAAGACAATGTCGATCGGCTTGCCGTTGTTCGCCGCCTTGACCTGGTCGCGCCAGTCCTCGGCGCCGGTCTCGACCACCGCGTCCGCCCCGCCGGCCAGCGCCGCCGCGCGCTTTTCCGGACTGGAGGCCGAGGCGATGACGTGGAGGCCAAGGTGCTTGCCCACCTGAATGGCGGCAAACCCGGTGCCGCCCGCCGCGCCCAGCACGAGCAGGCTCTCGCCTGCCCGCGCCCGCGCCCGGTCGACCAGCGCGTGGTGCGCGGTGCCGTAGTTGACCGAGAACACCGCAGCGGTCTCGAGCAACATGCCTTCAGGTACCTTGGTGACGTTGGCGGCGCGAAAGTTGTTCACCTCGGTGAACTGGCCGCCCATGCCGCCGCACATCACCGGGTCGCCCACAGCCAGCCCGGTCACCCCCGGCCCCAATGCCTCGACGACACCCGAGGCCTCGCTGCCCGGGATGAACGGCAGCGGCGGCTTGAACTGATACTTGCCCATGGCGGTGAGCACATCGACATAGGAAATGCCCGCGAACTTGATCGCCACCCGCACTTGCCCCTCCTGCGGCGGGCCCGGATCGAATTCGCGCAGTTGATAGGATTCGGGCGGGCCGAATTCATCGGCGATGACGGCTCTGGGCATAATGCAACTCCCAATACGCAGTAATTGGCCTTCCAATTCCCCTCCCACTTGCGGGAGGGGTCAGGGGAGGGCTGGTTAGGCCCAGTTCTATTCGAACGTGCCCGGAAGGGTAACAGGCCCTCCCCCGGCCCCTCCCGCAAGCGGGAGGGGAGAATCTAGTCCGCCGGCTACGCGGCAGGCATTCCTAATGCTGCCCCCCGTCGCAGCGCACCAGGCTGCCGGTGACATTAACCGAAGCCGGGCTCGCCAGGAACAGCGCGGCCGTGACGATCTCCTCCGGCTCGGCCGCATGGCCGCGCGGGATGGGAATCGGGCCCTGCCCCTTGTCAGGCCAGGCCTCGACGATGTCCGTCCTGAAAGCGCCCGGCGACAGCGTGTTCACCCGCACGTGCGGCGCATATTCCCAGGCCAGGCTCTTCGACATGGCGTTGAGCGCCGCCTTCGACGAACCATAGGGCACCGTCTGCGGCAGCGGCATCATCGAGCCAGACGAGGTGACGTTGATGATGCACCCGGTCGGGCCTCCAGCGGCCGCCACATCGAACATCCGCTTGCCCACCTGGCTTGCGAGGCGGAACGGCCCCTTGAAGTTCAGGTTCACCACCGAATCGAACAACTGCTCGGTCACCTCGTGGCTGGGCATACGCGGGCTCATCCCCGCGTTGTTGACCAGGATGTCGATCCGCCCGAAAGCGGCGTAGCTTTCCTCGATCAGGCGGTCGCATTCCGGCCATTTGCCGACATGGGCGGAAACGGCGAGCGCCTTCCGGCCCATGGCCCGGCATTCCTCGGCGACCTTCTCGCAGTTTTCCAGCTTGCGGCTGGCGATGATGACGTCGGCCCCGCGCTCGGCGAAGGCCTTGATCATCTGGTAGCCGATTCCGCGCGAGCCGCCGGTGACCAGCGCCACCTTGCCGGTGAAGTCGAAAAGCGGGTCCATCATTCGGCGTCCCAGTTGGGGTACTTGGCCCTGGCGGCTGCAGTCCGGGTCGGGATGTGTTCGCTGGGGAACATGCCCTCGACCGGCTTGGCCTTGCGCAGGTAGGCGCGGGCGAGTTGCGAGCGGTGCACGTCGGTCGGACCGTCGGCGAAGGCCAGGCTCATGTAGCCGGCGAATGACTGCGCCAGCGGCATGTCCTGCGAGATGCCGAGCGAGCCATGGATTTCCAGCGCGCGAGCGGCGATGTTGCCATAGACCTGGGCCATGGCGACCTTGCACATGCCGATATGGTTGCGGCTGGCGCCGTGCGGCATGCGGCCGGCCTCGATCTCGTCGATGATCCAGGCGGTCTTGAGCACGAGGCAGCGGAACTGCTCCAGCTCGATGATCGAATCCGCGATCTTGCCCTGCACGAACTGGTGGTCGCCCAGCATCTTGCCCTTGGTGCGGCGCGAGACGGCGCGTTCCAGCATCATGTCGATCGAGCGCTGGCACTGGCCGACCGTGCGCATCGCGTGGTGGATGCGCCCGCCGCCGAGCCGCGCCTGCGCCACCTTAAAGCCGCCGCCGCGCTCGCCGAGCATGTAGTCGAGCGGCACGCGCACCTTGTTGTAGCGCACGTGGCACTGCGCACCGTCATCGGCAGCGCTTTCGCCCACCAGCGCGACATTGCGGATGATCTCGAATCCCGGGGTGTCGGTCGGCACGATGAACATGCTCATCCGCTCGGTCAGCTTGGCTTCCGGATCGGTGACGCAGATGACCAGGCAGAAGGCGGCATAGCGGGCGTTGGAGGAGAACCACTTCTCGCCCTCGATCTCCCATTCGTCTTCGCCATTTTCATTCTTGACGATGGTCGCCTTGCAGACGAATTCGCCCGGATCGGCGCCGCCTTGCGGCTCGGTCATCGAGAAGCACGAGACGATTTCCTGCTCCATGAGCGGCCCAAGGAACCGCTGCTTCTGCTCGGGCGTGCCGAAGATCGCGAGGATCTCGGCGTTGCCGGTATCGGGCGCGGCGGTGCCGAAGATGGTCGGCGCCCAGCGGGAACGGCCGATGATCTCGTTCATCAGTGCGAGCTTGACCTGGCCATAGCCCGGCCCGCCCAGGTTCGGCCCGAGGTGGCAGGCCCACAGGCCCTGCGCCTTCACCTGCTCCTGCAGCGGCTTCAGGTGCCGGCGCGACGGCTTGTGCGAGGTATCGTAGGTGTAGCGGATATCCGGCCACAGCAGGTCCATCGTCTCGCATTCCTCGCGGACGAACTTGTCCATCCAATCGAGCTTGGCCTGGAATTCGGGTTCAACGGAAAAATCGATCATGACATCCTCCTGATTTCTGCTGCGGTTTCCTGAAACACGTTCTCGACGATGCGCGAGAAGAAGCGGCCCACATCCTTGGGCAGGATGCCCGCCTCCGCCTGCGCCACCTTGTATTCAAGCAGGCAACCCGACTTGAACCGCGCCATGATCGAGAACCAACGGCAGTCCTCGATCTTGCGGCCCGTTCCGGCGCAGTAATAGCGCTGCAGTTCCTGCTTGGTCGGGAAGTGCGCCGGGTTGTTGAGCGCGGTGGGGAATTCCTTGTCCGGATTCTCCTCGTCGCGCATGCCGCCGGTGAACCAGGCGAGGTCGATCATCGGATCGCCGATGGTCGAAAGCTCCCAGTCGATCATGGCGGCGAGCCGCGCGGGCGGGCCCCACTGGAACATCATGTTGGGCGTGCCGACATCGCCATGGATGATGCCGCGCACTTCCTGCGGCAGGGTGGAATTGCGCAGCCAGTCCTCGGTCTCGGCATAGCCCGCAAGTTCCCGCTTGGCGTAGCCCTTGTACTTCTCCGGATAGCTTGCGAGCTGCCCCGCCCAGCGGTCTACCTGCCGCTCAAGGAACTTGCCCGGCTTGCCGTAGTCGCCAAGGCCGATGGCTTCGTAATCGACATTGGCTAGGGCAATCAGGCCATCGAGGATGGCAAAGGGAATGCCGTATTCATAAGGCATCTTGTCGAAGGGCGGTTCGTTCCAGATCTTCTCGTCGCGCAGGTTGGGCGCCCAGCCGTCAACCTTTTCCATGACGTAGAACGGCGCGCCGGCGACCGAAACGTCATCGCAGGCGCCATAGCATACCGGGTGCGGCACGTCCGTCCGGTTGAGGGCGGTGAGCACGCGCGCTTCGCGCAGCACGCCCTTTTCTGCCCCCGGAGGCGGCACTTCGGGCGGGCGGCGCATGACCATTGGCTTCTCGCCGCGCTCGAGTGTCAGCACCACATTGGAGGTGCCGCCCGAGAGCAGCGAGGTCTTGAGCGGGCCCTTGCCCAGCTCCGGCACATGGGCATCGAGCCATGCGGTCAACGGGCCCACCGGGGCCAGCTTGTCAAGATCGGCGTCCACTTGCTCTCCTCTCAATCGGCAGCGCGCAATTGCGCTTCGAGTTGCTTGCGGACGGCGCGCAAGGCCTGGGTGGCCTCCCGCACCACGTCCGCCTGATCCTGCGGGCAGAGCTCGTCCGCCAGCGCATCGGCGCGGGCATCGACCTCGCGCTTGACGGCGATCCCCTGCTCCGTCGCGCGCAGCAGCATGGCGCGCTTGTGATCCGGGTTGGGCACGGCCTCGATCAGGCCCATGTCGATCAGCGAATTGGCAGCGCGCTGGACGATCTGGCGCGGCTGGCCATAGGACCGGCCGATCTGCGGCACCGTCGGCGGATGGTCCGCCTCGACCACGGCATTGAGCACCGACTGCTCGGAATCACCCAGCCCCTCAGGCCGTCGCGCCCCGGCAAACAGGCTCTTCATCCGCCCGTTAAGGCGGATCAGCTCGTCCGAGAGCCCCACCAGCGGGTGCCGCGAATCAAATTTGCCACGCATGCAACGAACGTGTCATTTTGACATGATCGTGTCAAATTACTTCTGGCCGCGGCGCGGCGATCCGTTGCGCCGTCACTCCATTGCCTAGGCAACGTCGCCCTTGGCGTATTCCTCGCCCTTCTGCGCGAGCAGCGGCAACATCACCTTGTCGGCCAGCACGGTGCAGAAATACTCATTGAGCTGTTTGATCTTGCCGTTCTTGAAGCTGAAGACGAAGACGTACTGGTTGCAATAGGGCTCGCCGCTGCTGAGCACTGCATTGCCTTCGAACTCCAGCACCACTGTATCGCCCTCGGCGACGACTTTCTTCATGATCGGGCGAAAGCCAGTGGGGACGATTTCCCGGAAGGCGCTGGCCGTCGCCACCATCATCTCGCGGCTTCTCTGGCCGGACACCCCGGCGAACCCTTGCGTGTTGGTGAAGGCGTCGCGGGTGAGGCAGCGGTCCATCCCCTCGCCGTCGCCGACGTCCATAGCCGCAAGGAAATCGAGGGCGACCTGCTTTTTGGCTTCACTCATGGCATTCTCTCCACCTTGTTGCTGACCAAGGAAAATCAGAATGGCGCTTTGGGCAAGCAAATAGCGCTGACCTTCAATGGCCCCGATGCGGCGTTAGCGTAATGCCCCAGCGGATCGCCGCCGCCCGTAGTGCAAAGCCCAGCGCGAAGCCGCATGTCGCAGGCCATGGCGCCGCAACCCCAAGGCTGCTCATCGCCACATAGACCACCGAGGCCGCCACCGCCGCTGTCACGTAAAGCTCGTGCCGCATGAGGATCGAAGGCACGCCGGCGGTGATGTCGCGGATCACGCCGCCGATGCAGGCGGTGATCACGCCGGCCGTCGCCGCCGGGATCGGCGGGATGCCATACTCCAGCGCCTTTCCCGCGCCGTAGACCGAATAGGCCGCGAGCCCCGCCGCGTCGAACCAGTCAAGCGCGCGCTCCGGCCACCAGCGCAAGGGGATCACCCAGGTCAGCGCGGCAATCGCCACGCAGAGCACCACCGGCACCCAGCCATGCATCCAGAAGATCGGCGCGCCGATCAGCAGGTCGCGCAAGGTGCCGCCGCCCGTCGCGGTGATCAGCGCGAAGAAGCAGGCGCCGACGAAATCCAGCCGCTTGCGCGCCGCCACCAGCGCGCCGGACGCGGCGAAGACCGACAGGCCTGCGATGTCCAGCAGCGGGAAGAGCGATTGGATCGGAACCCCCATGCTCCCGCTTATTTCGGCCCGCCGCCGGCCTGCAGCGCCGCCGAGCGGCCGATGAATTCCGCACGACTGTTTTCCGAGGGATAGGGCTCGGCGGGAACCGGAACGCCGAGGAAACGGCACAGTGGCTCCCACCCCTGCCCGGCCTCGTAGACCAGCAAGCGCTCAGCCGGAATCGTGGCGAGCACCTCTTCGGTGTGCTTGCGGAACCAGTCGGTCATGTAGGCGCGGTCGTGAAAGTGCCCGTGGAAGGGCCGGGTGAAGCTGAGGAAGAAGGCTGCAGGCCCTGCGCCGGATTCGATCGCCCGCATCGCCGGCCCATCCGGCGCGAAGATCGTCGCCTGGGTCGATTCGAACCAGGCATCCGCATCGCGCACGGTGTGGATCACCCTGGCATCGGGGTAATAAGCGGTCAGCTCGCGCCAGTAAGCGGCGGTGGGATAGTCCACGGCGGAGCGGTAATCGGCGAAGATCGCGTCCCACTGCGGGTTCCCTTGCGAGCTCTCGACCCAAAGCGCCATGCTTTCGGGGTGCTGGATCACCTCGATCATGTGGTGGCAGGGGCCCAGCCCCAGCATGTTGAGCGCCGTCTGCAGGGATTTCGTGCCCGTGCGCCCGAGGCCCGATCCGATCACTTGCAATGCCATGTTTCCTCCTGCCCCCCAACCGGGACTGTGCGCAGGCTTAGGGCGCCTTGCAAGTCCAACTATCGGCCTGCTTGGGATCGAGACCGGACTGCTTCAGAACCACCCGAGCCGGCTCCGCGCAGAGCCGGAATTCGCGCTCCCAGCCCGCAACCTTTTCAGGCGGCACCACCGTCTCCAGCCGCCCCTGCTCGATCCAGTTGTACGGCATGGCGCTGCGCGTTGCGACGACCGTGTCGGGCGCCTCGCCCTTCTCCACCCAGTTGGCAACGGCCTCGAGCAGCTGTTCTGGCGCATTTGTCGGCCCGATGCCGCCGCGGCAATGCATCAGCCCGGCGACAGGAAACACGCGCAGCCACTTCGCGTGGTCGGGATGCTGGGCAGCGATGTCCTCATAGCTCTTCATCGTCTCGAGATAGCTCATCGCCTCGTCGTTCACGCCGTGGAACACGATCATCTTCGCGCCGCTTTGCGCTACCGTGTCGAGGCTGCCCTGGAACGTATTCCTCTCCATGCCCAGCCGCGCCAGTTCGGCGGGATCGTCGACATCGGCATAGAAGATGTCGGGATGGCGCGAACGGATCATGGTCTCGACCATGACGTGGTAGAACGAGGCGCCGGAGGCCTGGACTTCGCCCGGAGTTTTCGTCGTCACGCTGGGCCAGGGCGGCGCGCTTCGGCCGAGGGGATAGCGGGTCCACCCGGCGAGGTTGGCGATGGGAAAGCCGGGCTGGAGCCGGCCCTTCATTTCCGGCAGCGGAATCGGCGCGTCCAGCCGGATCGCGTTGAATTCGGCGATCTGCGCGGGGGTGAAGCCGACATCGCGCAGGATGCTTACGTCGAAGTCCTTGATGTTGCGGGTATCGGCGATCACGCCGTCCTTCGCGCCGTCCGCCTCGTCATAGCGCGCCATGATCGCGGCGTCGGCCTTCAGCGCCAGTTGGGGCGAGATCCAGCCTTCGGGATGATTCTGGATATAGTGCTCGACCCTGAACAGGTTGGGCAGGAAGGTGGAGCCCGGCAGCGGCGTTGCGCCGACGATGAAGCCGTCGAAGTCCTCGCGCCCGAAGCGCATGGCATTGGTCAGCCCCATCTGCCCGCCGCCGGAACAGCCGCTGATATAGCGGCCTGTCGGCTGGCGCTTGTAGTAGGCCGCGGCGATCGCCTGGGTGGCCTTGGCGCTGACGTGCACTCCGCGCCCGGCGAAATCGAGCGCCTTGGCGGGATCGCGCTGGAAGCTGAAATCGGCGATGGTCTTGGCGCCAGTGCCCCCATCGCTGCCGGCGATGACATAGCCCCGGCGGTAGAGCTCGCTGGGCACCGTGGGCAATGCCCCCGCACTTCCGCCGACACCGAGGTAGAGATAGCGGCCGTTGTACTCGTCGGGCAGCATCAGCACGAAGAGCACGCGGTTCGGCCTGGGATCGTTGGTGGCGACAAAGCCATGCACCCGGCACCCGCCGCCGAATTCTCTTGTGGCAAAGGACACCGTGGTGTCGGCCGGGGCCAGGGCCTGGATCGTCGCGGTGTCGCAGGCTTCGGACGGTGCGGCGTGGGCCGGCGCTGCGGCAAGGCCGAACAGCGTCCCGATCAAGCCTGCAAGAAGTCTTTCGCGCTTCATCATCAATCCCCTTGTCCCGTGCCGTATGCTTGTGCGTGCCGGCCTTTTCGCCGCGCCGCCGGTCTACACCGTGGCGACTCCATTCCCGTAGAGCTTCCTGAGTTCGTGTTTGGCGAGCTTGCCCGATGGTATCCTCGGCAGCTCCTCGACGAACTCGTAGCTTCTGGGCTGCGTCACCCTGGAAATCCGAGTGCTCACCCAGTCGCGCAGGTCCGCCTCCAGATCCGGACCGGCGTCAGCCCAGGCCTTGGGCTGCACCACCGCCTTAACCTGCTCTCCATATTCCGCATCGGGCACGCCGATCACCGCGACGTCGAGCACCTTGGGGTGCATGATCAGGCAGTCCTCGATAGCTTGCGGATAGATGTTCACCCCGCCCGAGATGATCATGAAATCCTTGCGGTCGGTGAGAAACAGGTAGCCGTCCTCGTCGAGCCGGCCGATATCGCCGACGGTGAACCAGTTTCCGTGCAGCGGATGGCGGGCGCGCTTGGCCTTTTCCGGATCGTTGAGATAGTCGACGTCGCGGCCCTGCGGCACTTCGAAATAGATCAGGCCGGGCTCGTTCGGCGGCAACAGGGTTCCGTCCTCGTCGCAGATATGGATCGGGCCCATGGCGGGCTTGCCGACCGAGCCGGGCTTCCTCAGCCATTCCTCCGAACTGATGCCGGTGACGCCGACGCCCTCGGTACTGGCATAGTATTCGAAGATGATCGGGCCGAGCCAGTCGATCATCTGCCGCTTGATCCCGACCGGGCACGGAGCGGCGGCATGGGTGACCTGCTTGAGCGAGGACAAGTCATACTTGCGTCGCACTTCCTCGGGCAGGGCCAGCATGCGCACGAACATGGTCGGCACGAAATGGGCATTGTTGACCTTGTACTTCTCGATCGCCGCCAGAACGCCCTCGGCATCGAACTTGCGCATGGTGACATTGGTGCCGCCCAGCCGCTGCGGCACGACCATGCAGGAGAGCGGCATGCCGTGATAGAGCGGCCCGGCGTTGAACATGACGAGCGGCTGGAAGTCCTTCATCAAGTCCGCGCTGCCGCCTTCGAGCGCGTTGAACTCGTCGATCGGGCCTGGTGTGAAGGGCAGGACAATGCCCTTGGGCCGGCCGGTGGTGCCGCTCGAATAGATCATATGGAAGCCGCTGATCTCGTCGGGCACGGGCGTTGCCGGCATTCTGGCCATGGCATCGGCCAGTGGCTGCGCGCCTGCTATGGCCTCGTCCCCGGCATGGAAGATGTACTCGACCGCCGGTATCAGTTCCGCCCGCTCCGCCGCAAGCGCGCGCGGCGTTTCGCCGAGCGAGGCGGAGAGCACCAGCACCTTCGCGCCGGAATCGTTGAGGATGTAGGCCGCTTCCGGCGCCTTTAAGTGGGTCGACAGCAGCGTCACGAAAACGCCCGACCGGGTTGTGCCCCAATAGACCTTCGCGAAATCCGGCGAATTGCGCATCATCACCGCGATGCGATCGCCCGGCTTCAGGCCCAGCGAGCACAGCAGCTGGGCGAAGCGGTTCGATTCCTCGTCGAGTTCGCGATAGGTCAGCGTCTCGCCGGTGTCGGCCAGCACCATCGCCAGGCCGTCCGGATTGCTCCGGGCGTGAAACGACGGGTGGTGTCCGGGCATTTTGCTGTCCTCTCCCCGACGGCTCGTTGGCCGTAAGTCTAGTAAACTCCGCCGTGCTGCTCGGCGAAGTCCCCGCCGGTATCGACGGTCTGCTCCTCGCCGCCGCCTGACTCGGAGGCCGCCTCGTTGCGCCGGCGGATCGCCGCGATCAGCGCATCGCGCTTGTTGTCGAACTCATCCTCGCGCGCGTTAGGGTCGGCCAGAGTTTCCGCCTTGAAGGCCTCCCAGATTACCGAGGACTTGGGATCGCTGCCAGGCGTTCCGCCAAACACCGGCTTGCCGGAAACGCGGTCGATCCTCACCATGTGCACGTCCTTGGGTGCAACGAAAGGCAGTCGGCTCCAGCGCGGCTTGGTGGCCTGCACCATTTCCTTGAAGATCGGCGCGGCGACGCGGCCGCCCTGGGCATAGCCGCCGAGCGAGCGCGGCTGGTCGAAACCGAGATAGACGCCGGCGACGAAGCGCTGCGAGCCGCCGACGAACCAGACGTTGGTCGGGCCGCTTGTCGTGCCGGTCTTGCCGAACAGCGGCAGGTTGAGGTCCTTCAGCACCACGGCGGTTCCGCGCGTGATCACGCCTTCCAGCATATGGACCACCTGGTAGGCGGTGCGCGGATCGAGCACCTGCTTGCCGCGCGAGGCGAGGCGGGGCATCGGCTTGCCGTCCCACTGCGCCATGTTGCACTGCGGGCAGCGGCGGTTGTCCGCCCGCCAGATCACCTTGCCGTTGCGGTCCTGGACATAGTCGATCACGGTCGCTTCGTGCTGCACGCCGTTGTTGGCCAGAGCCGAATAGGCATTGACCATCTGCGCCACCGTGGTGTCTCCCGCGCCCAGCGAGAAGCTGAGGTAAGGCTCGTACTTGCCTATGCCGACGCGGTCGAAGGTCTTGATCACGTTGTCCATGCCGGCCTGGTCGGCGATGCGCACGGTCATCAGGTTGCGCGACTGCTCAAGCCCCCAGCGCATGGTGTGGTTGCCGCTGCCGCCGCCGCCGCCGAAGTTCTGGAAGCACTTGCGGCCGCGGCCCTGGACCACGCAGAATGGACCGTCGAGCACCATTGTCGCCGGGGTCATGCCGAAGTCGAGCCCGGTGGCATAGACGAAAGGCTTGATGGTCGATCCCGGCTGGCGCATCGCCTGGGTCGCGCGGTTGAACGAGCCGAGGCCCGGATCGAACCCGCCCTGCATCGCAAGGATGCGGCCGTTGCTGGGGCTTTCCACCAGCATGCCGCCCGAAACCTCGGGAATGATCTGCACCGCGTAGACATTGGGTCCTGTCGGCGCGGCGGCGATCACGTCACCCGCCTTCAGTGCATCGGGCAGCGCGGTCAGCCGAGCCTTGCTGCCGTCGCCAAAGCCGATGCTGGCATCGCCGCCATTGCGACTGATGACTACTCCGACCCGCCAATCCTTGTAGTTGATCGTCTTGTTGAGCACCAGCAACTGGGTCTGCCAGCGGTCCGGATTGATATCGATGTGGGCGATGGGGCCCTTGAAGCCCTGGCCGGCGTGATAGCGCAGCATGCCGGCGCGCAGCGCGTCCTGCGTCGCCTTCTGGATCTCCGGATCGAGCGAGGTGCGCACCCACAGGCCACCGGAATAGATGCTGTTCGGGCCATCGTCGGCGGTCTCGCCGAACTTGTCGATCAGCCGGCGGCGCACTTCCTCGACGAAATAGCCGACCGAGGGATCATAACTTTCGCTGCGGCGGGGGATCAGGCCGAGCGGCTGGGCCTTGGCCACCTCCGCCCTCGCCGAATCGAGCCAGCCGTTCTTGACCATCTGGTCGAGCACCCAGTTGCGCCGTTCGATGGCCGCCGCTTCCTGCCCGGGTCTGCCATAGCGTTCCGGCGCCTTGGGCAGGATCGCGAGGAAGGCGATTTCCTGGAGCTGGAGTTCTCCCAGGTCCTTGCCGAAATAGGCGCGCGAGGCGGCCTGGACGCCGAAGCTCTGCCGGCCGAGCGGTATCTCGTTGAGGTAGAGTTCCAGGATCTGCTGCTTGTTCAGCACTTCCTCGATGCGCCGCGCAAGGATCATCTCCTTGAGCTTGCGGCCGATCGAGTATTCGTTGCCGATCAGGATATTCTTGGCGACCTGCTGGGTGATCGTCGAGCCGCCGCGGGCACGCTCGCCCGAGCCGAGCTTGGTGACATAGTCTATCACCGCACCGGCAAGGCCGGTGTAGTCGACGCCGCCGTGGGTCCAGAACGACTTGTCCTCGGCCGAAAGGAACGCATCCTGCACCGGCTTGGGAAAATCGACGAAGCGCAATTGCACACGCCGCTCGCGCGCATAGGAATAGACAATCTGCCCATCTACGCCGCGCACCATGGTGGGCAACGGCGGCTGGTATGTCAGCAGCTTGTCGGCCGAAGGCAGGTTGCGCAGCACCAGCGCCCAGAGCAGCAGCCAGGCCAGCAGCAGCACGCCGATGAGATAGCCCAGCCGGCGAAACCAGCGCTTTTCCCGCCAGTTGTCGCGAAACCAGGACACGAGGCCGCCGGCGTCGCGGCGGATGCGCATGCGCGGGCTATCGGGTTCAGCTGTGTCAGCCATTGCGGCAAGCCTCTAGCACGGCCTTCGCGCCCTGTTCCAGACCATATCCTACCCGCCCTGCGAATGGCGCGCGAAGTAAAGCTTTATCGCCCGTGAGGTGACTTCGGCAAATGCCTTGCGCCCGGCTGCGGACGACAGGCGCGCGGCGTCGTCCTCGTTGCTGATATAGCCGGTCTCGAACAGCACCGATGGTACGTCCGGACTCTTCAGCACGACAAAGGCCGCCGACTGGAGCGCATCCTGGCGAAAGTGCAGGCGTGCCTTGCCTTCGCGCAGCACCAGCGCCGCAAACTCCTGCGAGCGCGCTTCCATATCGCGTTGCGAGAGATCCAGCAGGATGGCGCCCACTGTATCGCTCTTGCCGGAAAGCGTCACGCCGTTGACCATGTTCGCGCCGTTTTCGCGCGCAGCATAGCGGCGGGCGATGTCCGAGGTGCCGCGCTCTGACAGCGTATAGATCGACGCGCCGGTGGCATCGTTGCCCTCCTCGCTGTCGGCATGGACCGACAGGAACAGGTCCGCCTTGAGCCGCCGGGCGATGTCCGACCGCTCTTCCAGAGTCAGGAACCGGTCGTCGCTACGCGTCAAGGCCACGCGGATGCCGCCATCTTCCAGCAACTGGTCGCGCAGCGCCCTGGCGAGCGCCAGGGTCACCTGCTTTTCCTTCAGCTCCTCCGCCCCGGCGCCGGGATCGTGCCCGCCGTGGCCGGCGTCGATCACCACCAGCGGCCGGCTGGCGTCGGGCGGGCCCTCGACCGGCGGCAGGCCGACGGGTTTGTCTCCCTGCGGCAATTCGAAGCGCAGCACATATTTGTCACCCCGGCCTGGCGCGCCGAACAGCCGGTCGGCCGCGACCATCGCCGCAAAGACGGCGACAGGGGCCAGCACGAGCAGCAGGTACTGGAGGTAGCGATGCATCGCGGCTTGCTTAGGCAGGCGCAGGCACTCCGGCAATGCCCGCAGGAGCCAAGTTCCACATTGATCGGCAAGGGTAAAACCGGGCAATGCTTGCCGTTGCCGGATTGCGATGCTAGATAGCTCCGTCCGGAGCAGCGCCTGCCCCGATCGCATGGAGCACTGGTTCCCATCGGCGATCGCCAGAGCCGGCTACGGACAGCATCCAGACAAGCAGTCCGGATCAACAGGTTGATGCAGTCTATGAGAATTTGTTTGCCGTCTTGCCAGCTGCCGCCCGAAGGGGCGCAGGCAGGCTCGGCGGCTGTCATCGCGCGCACCATTTCGCCGCGCTTTGTCATGCCTGCAGACACGAACCCGAACGCCCGGGCGCATTCGCGCCAGGGCATATACCATCGCCATGCCGCATCCGGCGCCAGGGCCAAGGTCCCCGCGCTTTCCCGCGGCCACACTGCAAAAGAACGCGCCCTGCGCATGGAACCGGTCTCAACCGTCGATTCCGTGCCGCGGCTCGCGTGGAGATTTTATAATGAAAACGCGCATGCTGATCGATGCGCGCCACCAGGAAGAAACCCGGGTGGCGGTGCTCAAGGGCAATCGTATTGAGGAATTCGACTTTGAATCTGCCGATCACAAGCAGATCAAGGGCAACATCTATCTCGCCAAGGTTACAAGGGTAGAGCCGTCGCTGCAGGCGGCCTTCGTCGATTTCGGCGGAAACCGGCACGGCTTCCTCGCCTTCAGCGAAATCCATCCGGACTACTACCAGATCCCCAAGGAAGACCGCGAGGCCCTCCTTGCCGAGGAAGCGGCCCACGCCGAGGAAGAGGCTGCCCTGCGCGCCGCCGAGGACGCGGACGACTATGGCGAAAGCGCCATGGACCGCATCGGCGACCATGACCACTCCGAGGACATGGGCGGCGGCATCACCGAAGTCGATTCGGACGGAATGGAAGTCGCTACCATCGAGGGTGGCCATGTCGAGAACGGCTTCGAAGACAGCGACGGCGACGCCGATGAAGTGGATTCCGAAGCGCGCGATAACGGCGACGACAATGCCGAGCGCGACGAGGACGGCGAAGGCGAAGAGAGCGAAGGCGAGGAAGGCGGCCGCCAGCGCCGCGGACGTCGCCGCCAGGGCGGCCGTGGCCGCTCCAAGGAAGCCGACGAGCTGCGCGCCAAGCGCATGGCTCTGCGCCGCCGCTACAAGATCCAGGACGTCATACACCGGCGTCAGGTGCTGTTGGTCCAGGTCGTCAAGGAAGAGCGCGGCAACAAGGGCGCTGCTCTCACGACCTACCTCAGCCTCGCCGGCCGCTATTGCGTACTGATGCCGAATTCCAGCCATGGCGGCGGCATTTCGCGCAAGATCAGCTCGGCTTCGGACCGCAAGCGCCTCAAGGGCATCATCGCCGAACTCGACCTGCCCAAGTCCATGGGCTGCATCGTGCGCACCGCCGGCCTGCAGCGCACCAAGACCGAGATCAAGCGCGACTTCGACTATCTCGCCCGCCTGTGGGACGAGATCCGCGAGACCACGCTCAAGAGCGCCGCCCCCGCCCTGATTCATTCGGACAGCGACCTGATCAAGCGCGCCATCCGCGACATCTACAACCGCGACATCGAGGAAGTGATCGTCGAGGGCGAGCATGGCTACCGCGCCGCCCGCGACTTCATGAAGCTCCTGATGCCCAGCCATGCCAAGCGGGTGAAGGCCTATTCCGACCCCGTCCCGCTCTACCAGCGGTTCGGCGCGGAAGACCAGCTTTCGGCAATGTACGATCCGGTCGTGCAGCTGAAATCGGGCGGCTACATCGTCATCAACCCGACCGAGGCCCTGGTCTCCATCGACATCAACTCGGGCCGCTCCACCAAGGAATACGGCATCGAGGCGACGGCGCTCAACACCAACCTCGAGGCGGCTCGCGAGATCGCCCGGCAACTCCGCCTGCGCGACATGGCCGGCCTGATCGTCATCGACTTCATCGACATGGAATACGGATCGAACATCCGCAAGGTCGAGA
>CAZVWP010000019.1:0-70505 GCA_964630805.1 uncultured Novosphingobium sp.
ATGCCGTAATTGCCGGCGCCGAAGCTGCCGCCGATCACCACGGTGAACTTGGGCACGCTCGCGGTGGCGACCGCGGTCACCATCTTGGCGCCATGCTTGGCGATGCCCTCGGCCTCATATTTGCCACCGACCATGAAGCCCGAGATGTTCTGGAGGAACAGCAGCGGCACCCGGCGCTGGCAGGCGAGCTCGATGAAATGCGCGCCCTTCTGCGCGCTTTCGGAGAACAGCACGCCGTTGTTGGCGAGGATCGCCACCGGCGTTCCCCAGATATGGGCGAAGCCGCAGACGAGCGTAGTGCCGTATAGCGCCTTGAATTCGTGAAACTCGCTGCCATCGACGATCCGGGCAATGACTTCGTGGACGTCGTAGGGCGCGCGGACGTCTTCCGGGATGATGCTGTAGAGTTCCTGCGGATCGTACTTCGGTGGGCGCGGCTCGCGCCTTTCCACCTTGAAGCCCTCATTCGGGCCAAGGTGGCTGACGATGTCGCGCACGATGGTCAGCGCGTGTTCGTCGTTTTCGGCGAGGTGGTCGGTGACGCCTGACTTGCGGCTGTGGAGGTCGCCGCCGCCGAGGTCCTCGGCGCTGATCACTTCGCCGGTCGCGGCCTGTACCAGCGGCGGGCCGGCGAGGAAGATCGTCCCCTGCTCGCGGACGATAACGCTCTCGTCGCTCATGGCGGGGACATAGGCGCCGCCGGCGGTGCAGCTACCCATGACGCTGGCGATCTGCGGGATGCCGCGCGCACTCATGTTGGCCTGGTTGAAGAAAAAACGGCCGAAGTGGTCGCGATCGGGAAAGACTTCCGCCTGGTTGGGCAGGTTGGCGCCGCCGCTGTCGACCAGGTAGATGCAGGGCAAGCGGTTTTCCTGGGCGATCTCCTGGGCACGAAGGTGCTTTTTCACCGTCATCGGGAAGTAGGTGCCGCCCTTCACCGTCGCGTCGTTGGCGAAGATCATGCACTGGCGGCCGGAGACGCGGCCCACGCCGGTGATGATGCCGGCGCCGGGGACTTCGTCATGATACATGCCATTGGCGGCAAGCTGGCCGATCTCCAGGAAAGGCGAGCCGGGATCGAGCAGGTGCTCCACCCGGTCACGCGGCAGCAGCTTGCCTCGGCCGACATGCCGGTCGCGCGACTTCTGGTCCCCGCCCAGTGCCGCCCGGGCCACCTTGTCGCGCAGTTCCTCGGCCAGTGCACGGTTGTGCACGGCGCGGGCAATGGCGGCAGGATCGTCGAGGTTGAGCGCGGTCGAAAGTACAGGCGCGGACATGTGCTAGGGGACCCCCATGGTGAAGGGTCTCGCGTTATCCGCCGCTACGCCCGCGCGCAAGCGCGAGAAGTGCCTTACTCCGGATCAAAGGCGATCGGCAGCGCCGTCAGCCCCCAGGTGCCCGTGAACCCGCGCCAGCCGTATTCGCCATTGATTCGCGGGTTCCTGATCCGCTGGGCGATGCGGTGGAGGCCTTCCTGGATCTGGGCGCGGGCGATGTATTGCCCCAGGCAGATGTGCTTGCCGCGCCCGAAGGCGACGTGGCGGGTGCCGGTTGCGAGGTTGCGCTCGGGATCGAAGCGTTCCGGATCCTCGAAGGCGCCGGGATCGCGGCTGGCCATGCCGATCGGGAAGAACAGCATGGTGTCCTTGGGCAGCAGCACGTCGCGGAAGACGATGTCCTCGGCGGTGGCGCGGAAGCTGGTGGCGGTGCCGGTGTAGCGGAAGGCTTCCTCCACCACCTTGCGGCAATAATCGAGGTCCTCGGCGCACTTCTGGTAAA
Organism: uncultured Novosphingobium sp.; assembly: GCA_964630805.1. Lineage (GTDB taxonomy): Bacteria > Pseudomonadota > Alphaproteobacteria > Sphingomonadales > Sphingomonadaceae > Novosphingobium. The sequence goes on from CAZVWP010000019.1 coordinate 1,780, forward strand.
TCTCGGGCCGCGAGATCATGTGATACATGATCAGCGTCATCATGTTCTTCGAGGTGTCGTAGCCGGCGACGTAGAGGAAGATGATGAGGTCGGCGATCTGCCGCTCGGAAAGGCCGGCATCGCCACCTTCCTGCGAGAGGATGTCGAGCAGCAGCGGCATGCCGTTGGGGTCGGGATTGGGGTTCGCGCGCCGGTCGGCCAGGAGCTGGTGGACGAACTCGTCGATTACTCCGATCGCTTCCACCAGCGCGGGGGTCATGTTGGGGTCCATGGCGAAGGCGCCGCCCAGCGTCTCCAGCGTTTTCTTGAGCTTCGGCACGGCACTCAGCGGGCCGCCGGCCATCTTGCTCATCACGCTGATCGGGTAGTTCGAGATGAATTCCTCGAAATTGAATTCGCCTTTGGGCACCCATTGGTCGAGCAGGTTATCGATCGTCTCGCGCATAATCGGGCGGATCGAATTGGCATAGCGGGGCGTGAAGCGGGCGGCGAAGATATCGCGCATCTTGCGGTGGTCTTCGTCGGAGGCGGCGAGCATCTGGTTTTCGGTGAACCGGCCCCACTCGGTGCCCTTGGCGCCCATGATCTCGACGACGCCGGCGAACGAGTTGCGCATCTTGCTGTCCATCCACAGCAGTTCCTTGATCGCCTCGTACTCGGTGACGACGATGCCGTTGATCGAGGTGGCCAGCCAAGGGTGCTTCCGGCGCGCTTCCTCGAAGAAATCCCAGGGGTGCGAGGCGAATTCGGCGGTCTCCATAGCGACGTGCGGAAGATCGAGTTCGGCGAGCTGCTGCATGGTGGTCCTGTCCCAGATTTTAGGGCAGCATAACTCCAGCCGCGCGCCCTGCCAATATGAGCCACCCTATATCACGGAAGCGATGGGGATCAGGCTAGCGCAGGAACCCGTCCGGTTCACCCTCCTCGTCGCCTTCCACTTCGGCGGCGGCCTCCTCGCCGAACGTATCCGGCTCGTCGTCGTGCGAAGGTTCGCCGATGAAGGCGTCGGTATCGATCCGCCCGCTCTTCACCATCTCCTCCATCTTCTCGACGAGGTCGGGAACGTCGTCCGGTATCACCTCGCCCGGCGCGCTGCGATGGACGCGAACGGATACTTCGATTTCCCCCGGATCCTCCTCGCCCGGCCGGATGGCTCCGAGGTTTTGCCCCACTTCCTCCTGTTCGAGGTTGACGGCTTCGGGTGCTTGGTCAGGTTTCCTGCGATCCATGAGTATCATCCTTCGTTTGCCGAAAGAACCGGAAAGGGACAGGTATTGTTCCGCCTTGCGCCTTGGGGTTTGACTTGGATTCGGGCGCGCCCTAGCCTTGCCTGAAACCAGACAGAGGAGAGGCATAATGGCGCGCGCCACGATCAATGGCATCGGCATCGAATATGAAGTCACCGGCCCCGAGGACGGCCAGCTCTTCGCCCTGACTCCGGGCGGCCGGTTCACCATGGACGTGCCGGGCATCCGCGAAATGGCCAAGCTGCTGAACGATGCGGGCAAGCGGGTCATCATCTATGACCGGCCGAACTGCGGCTATTCCGACTCCTGCCTCGAGGGCGAGAGCGAAAGCGAAACCCAGGCCGAGGCGCTGGCCGGGCTGATCGCCCATGTCGGCGGCGGCCGGAAGGCGGTGATCGCCGGCGGCTCGGGCGGTGCGCGCGTCTCCATGCTGGCGGCAGCGCGGCATCCGGACCTGTGCTCGCACCTTGGCATGTGGTGGATCAGCGGCGATCCCATCGGACTGATGCAGCTCGCCACCTATTATTGCGGCGAGGCGGCGACGCTGGCCAGCAAGGGCGGCATGGAAGCGGTGATGGCAGCGACCAGCTGGGCCGAACACTTCGCCAAGAATCCCGCCAGTCGCGAGAAGATCCGCACCATGGATCCCGACAAGTTCATCGCGGTTATGCAGAAATGGGCCGCTGCCTACGTGCCTTCGGACATCTCGCCGGTGCCGGGGATGAAGCCCATCGACTTCGCCCGCATCACCATGCCGACGGTGGTGTTCAAGAGCCACAAGTGCGACCTGTCGCACACCGAGACGACTTCGCTCTGGGTCCACCGCCTGATCCCGCAGAGCACGCTGGTCCTGCCGCCATGGCGCGACGACGAGTGGAACTACCAGTCGGGCATCACCGCCAAGGGCGAGCAGCACACCCTGTTCACCAGCTGGCCCAAGCTGGTGCCCACCCTGCTGGAACTGGCGGCGCGGTAAGGCAAAAATCCTCCCTGAGCTTGCTCGGGGAGGTGGCAGCGCGAAGCGCTGACGGAGGGGTAGCGCCGCGCAGCGGCGCTTGTGGCGCCGCACCCCTCCACCACCAACTACGTTGGCGGTCCCCCTCCCCGAACAAGCTCAGGGAGGAATTTTCTCAAAGCCGCTGGACTCGTGACGCGCCGCGAAGCTACGCACACCCCACAAGAATGAATTCGGAGAGGTAACCCATGGCCGCCAGCGGCATCTTTTCCGGCGTGCGCGTGATCGAGCTGGCGCAGTTCGTCTATGTGCCCGGCGCGGGCGTGATGATGGCCGACCAGGGCGCCGAAGTGATCAAGATCGAGACGATCGAGGGCGATCCCTACCGCACGCTCCAGATCGCCGGCTCCAGCCGCACGCTCGGCGATATCAACGTCGCCATGGAGCAGAACAACCGCAACAAGAAGAGCGTCGCGCTCGACCTCAAGACCGAGGAAGGGCGCGAGGCGCTGTTGAAGCTGGTCGAGACGGCGGACGTCTTCCTCACCTCGCTGCGCCCCAAGGCGATCCAGGGCCTGCGGCTCGACGTTGCGGATCTGCGCGCCCGCAATCCGCGCCTCATCTATGCCCGCGGCAACGGCGTCGGCTTCAAGGGGCCGGAGGCGAACCGGCCGGGCTTCGACGCCTCGGCCTTCTGGGCGCGCGGCGGGGCGGGCTATGCCTTTACCCGGCCGGGCGAGCAGCTCACCAGCCCGCGCTCCGCCTTCGGCGATCACACCGGCTCGATTGCCTTGGCTTTCGGCATTGCCTCGGCCCTCTACCACCGCGAAGTGACCGGCGAAGCGACAGTGGTCGAGAACTCGCTGCTCTCCACCGCCGCCTGGGTGCTCTCGGGCGATATCACCATGACCAACCTGCCGGGCTACGAAACCCACCCGCAGGAGCGCCCGAAGGTGGCGCTGATGTCGACCTATACGACCAGCGACGGCGCGATGATCCAGCTGATGATCCTCAATCCCGAGCCCGCCTGGCCGCGCGTCTGCCAGGCGCTCGACATGGCCGAGCTGGAGCACGATCCCCGCTATGCGACGCACGAGGCGCGGATCGCCAACGCCGATACGCTGATGCCGGTCATGCAGGCCAGGTTCGCGTCCAAGCCCTTCGCCGAGTGGAAGCCGATCCTCGAAAGCATCGACGTTCCCTGGGAAAAGATCGCCTCGATCCACGACGTTGCCGAGGACCCGCAGGCGATCGTCAACGGCATGGTCCGCACGATGGACGTGCGCTCCACGCCGATAAAGATCGTTGCCGGGCCGACCGCCTTCGATGGCGAACTGTTCGACCACGAACCTGTCCCTGCGCCCCCGCTTGGCTCCCACACCGCCGAGGCCCTGGCCGAAGTTGGCTACACCACTGAGCAGATCGCCGACCTACAGAAGCGCGCCGTGGTGCGCTGATCCCCTTCCCTCTCATCAAGGACAAGTTTGCGTGACCATCCTCGACACTTCCGACATCGACCAGTACCTCGGCAAGGCGATCACTTCGTCACGCATCCGCGAGCCGATCTCCAACAACGACATCCGCCGCTGGGCGCACGGGATGCATTATCCCAACCTCCTCCACTACGACCCGACCTTCGCCGAGGAGAGCCGTTACGGAAAGCTGGTCTCCATGCAGAGCTTCCCCTGCGCGGTGGACGACGGCATGGGCACGGCGCCGGCCTGCGTCGGCCGCATCCCCAATTCGCACCTGCTGTTCGGCGGCGAGGAGTGGTGGTTCGAAGACCGGCGCGTCTCGGGCGGCGACTGGATCTTCAACGAGCGCATTCCCTTCGACTACGTGGTCAAGGAAACCAAGCTGGCCGGCCCGACCTGCTTCCAGCGCGGCGACAACTTCTACACCAACCAGCACGGCCAACTGCTCGCCAAGCAGCGCTCTACCTCGATCCGCTACAACGCGGCGGCCGGCGGCGAGAACGTCGACAAGAGCGAATTCGACGAGCCGGAATGGACCGATGCCCAGCTTGAGGAACTGGAAGAGCGCAAGCTCGGCTGGATCCGCATGCTGCGCCAGCTCGGCCATGGCAAGCGCTACTGGGACGACGTCCAGGTCGGCGACAATCTGCCCGAGCGCGTGTTTGGGCCGCACTCGGTGGCGAGCTTCACCACTGAATGGCGTTCGTGGATCATCAACACCTGGGGCGCGGTTTCCTGCCGCGTGCTCGATCTTGAGGCGCTGGGCTTCACCAAGGAAATGGCCGGGCACGAGAACGATCCCGCGATGGTGCTCGAAAATCCCGAGATCACCGACGGCGCCTATTTCGGCCCCTCGCGCGGGCACCTGTTCCCCAAGTACGCCCGCCGCATCGGCATGCCGCGCGCCTATGGCTATGGAGGCGCGATGGGGGCCTGGGTGATCGACTACATGTCCGGCTGGGCCGGCGAATGGGGCATGGTGGTCCACTCGGTCGCCAATTTCCGCAGCCCCGCCCTGTCAGGCGACATCACCATCCAGACCGCCGAGGTGACCGAAAAATCCATCGACGAGAAGGGCCGCCACTTGATCCACGTGCGGCACCTGATGAAGAACCAGAAGGGCTCGACCATGGCGCTGGGCACCGCCGAAATCGCCCTTCCCAAACGGCCTGACCCGGCCTGATCGCAAACGCAAACAGGGAGATAGTCATATGGAACGGATCGAAGTCCCATTCCCGCGCGGAAACTGCCCGATCTACATCTGGGGTCCGGACGACCGCAAGGCGCCGGTCGTGCTGTTCATGCCCGACGCCTTCGGCCCGCGCCCTGCCTCCTTCGCCGTCGCCGAGGAACTGGCGGCGGAGGGCTGGCGGGTGTTCATGCTCGACCAGTTCTACCAGCACATCCCCTATGAGCCGCTGACCCCCAAGTCGCTGTTCGAGGAAGGGCCGGAGCGCGACCGGGTAATGCAGATGTTCATGTCGATCGACATGGCCAAGATCGACGAGGACGTCGCCGCCATGCTCGTCTTCGCAGAGGAACGCTCCGATCCGGGCGTGCGATTCGCCGCCACCGGCTATTGCATGGGCGGGCGCTATGTCCTCTCGGCAATCACCGCCAGCGAGCGAGTGGTCTTCGCCGCCGCCTTCCACGCCAGCAACATCGCGCCGGCCGAAGGCAACAGCCCGCACCTGCGCTTCGACAAGGCAAAGGGCCGGATATACATCGCCGCCGCCGGCACCGACCCGACCTATGACGCGGCGGAGCATGGCCGCATCGCAGAGGCCCTGCGCGCGGCCGACACCGACCATGTGATCGAGAACTACAAGGGCGCGATGCACGGCTGGGTCTTCCCCGATCTTGCGATCTACGACGAGGCTGCGGCGAAGAAGCACATGCGCCGGCTGAAGGAGAACCTGACGGAGCTGTTCGCGCAGTGAGGGCCTTGGTCCTCGCCGCCGCCCTGCTCCTCGCCACGGGAGGACATGCGATGGCCATGGAAGCACCGGGAACCATCCCCGGCGGACTGCTCGATCCAGCCTTTCCGGGCGCGGACGTCTACCTCGGCGAACAGGCCGATCCGGCACCGCCGCCGGGCCGGGCCTGTGCGCTGGCCCGGCGCTATGTCGACCTGGTCAATGCCGGGAAATACGCCGAAGTCGCCGCGCTCTATGCCGACGATGCGACTTTCCTCGAACCCATGCGGCCGACCCTGCATGGCCGCGCGCAGATCGACGAGTTCTACACCAAGCGCATCGGCTCGATGGCGCCACAGGTGCGCGCAGTGAAGTATTTCGGCGACGATCAGGAATGCATGGTCGAACTGGCGCTGCAAACCGAGATCGGCGGGCAGAAGCGCTGGGTGCTGGTCTCGATGGACCACTTCATCCTGAACGCGGAAGGCAAGGTGAAAAGCATGACCGCTTTTGCCCGGCCGGTTCGGGGGCAGTAACCACGCCCCCTTCGACGCCCCGGTCTTGATCCTGGGCCGAAGCAACGGTGCAGCCTGGGGCAACCACGGCATAGGCCAAGGGCCGCTTCGTTCCAGGACTCAACCTTTGTCAAACCGATAGCTTGCTCGGGCCCCTGCCTGCGCAGGGGCGACGAGCAAGGAAAGTGGCTGGCGCCGGATTATTTCCGGGGCCGCTCAATCCCCGTAGCGCAGTTCCACATGCGTCGCCTCGCCATTGGGGCCCATCGGCGAATCCGATTCCAGCGTCACCGAGCAGATCGGATTCGCGTGGCTGGCGAACAGGTTCTTCTCGTCGGCGATGGTGTGCGGCAACCGCTCTGGATCCGCGATGATCGCCTGCGAGCGTTCGAAATCCTCGCGGCTGTTCCACCAGATCTCCATCAGACAGTCATAACCGGAATCGTGCACTTCGCCCGTAACCGGATTCTTTTCGGGCGTTAGATAGCGCCGCACGTAGCGTGTGGCATTGGGGATCGACGGCTTGAGCCCGGCCTTCTTCGCAAGCTGCGAGTGCTGGTTCTCGTAGTAATCCATGAACTCTTCCATCGTCATGTCGGGACGCTTGCGGAAGAAACAGATCTGCTTGAACATCGGGTTGTCCTCTCCGGTTTTGCCGGGACCCTAAAGGCCCACGCGCCACCTTGTCTAGGGCGCTTTGCTGGGCGATGGGCGTTCGCAACATCCAATCTACGGGGACTCGAAAGCCATGACGGAAAAGGTCGTCCGCAACGACAGCAACGGTTTGTGCACGCTGACGCTCAACCGGCCGGAAAAGCTCAATGCGCTCGATACGGAGCTGTTCCAGCAACTCGACGTGCACCTGCTGGCGCTGGCCGGGCAGACCGACACCGTCGGTTGCGTTGTGCTGCGTGGAGCGGGCCGGGCCTTTTGCGCCGGGGCGGACCTGGGCGGAGTCACCTCGACGCTCGGCCTGTTCAAGCCCAAGGTAATCCAGCGGCTGCAGAACCTGCCGCAACCTACCATCGCGGCCGTCCACGGCGTCTGCATGACCGGGGGCCTCGAACTGGCGCTGGGCTGCGACTTCATTGTCGCCGAGCAGGGCGCGCGGTTTGCCGATACGCACGGCAAGTGGGGGCTGGTCGGCTCCTGGGGCATGAGCCAGCGCTTGCCGCGCCGCATGGGCGCAAGCGCGGCCAAGCGCATGATGTTCACCTCGCGCACCTTCGAGGCGGCAGAGGCCCATGCCATGGGGCTGGTCGACATGCTCGCCGAGACGGGCGGTATGGACGCCCTGCTGGGCACCTTCACCGACGAGATTCTTGCCAATAGCTGGCACACCAACATCGAGACCAAAAAGCTGATGCTGGCGACCGAGGGCATGCCGCTGGCCGACGCCCTCGCCTACGAGCAATACCACTACCCCGGCTTCGCCCCCGACTTCGAGGAGCGGGTGGCGGCGTTCCGGAAGAAGTAGGGGCCTATTTAGCCGGGAAGTTCATCGCCAACTTGGCGAAGAAGTCGCCGAACGTCATTCGCACGTCGATATTGCGGTAGATCCTGATCTTGCGGCCCTCGGTGCGGGGCGTGAAGGTGCCGTCGGCATTGAGCAGGGGGCAGATCACTTCGTCATAATGACTTGAGCTCGTGCGTTCGAACTTCAGCTTGCCATTGGCATACTCGCTGGGCACCCAATCGGTCAGCGATGTGAGCAGCGCCAGCGGGTTGTCGCCGAGGATCCACATCTCCCCCGTGTTGAACTTGTTGTCGAACCGCGCCGGCCAATCGGCCACTTTGCGGTATAGCCATTCGCCGATCCGGCCATGCGGCGCGACGTAAGCCTGCAATTCCGTCGCCGACACTGCACACTGCGAATAGGCCGACCGCGATACCTGCCAAATGGGCAGTTGAGTGTCATTGTAGAGATACTGGGCGGCAATGGCATCGGTGTTGAAATTGGTCTCACCCTTGCCGCCTGCCGGATAGTCATCGCCGCCAATCCAGACAAGCGTCATGCGCTCAGCGATCTTCGGCTCGATCATGACCGCGCTGGCGACTTCGGTCAGCCCGCCGCCCACTGCGACATATAGCGGCAGCGTCGTGTCCGCGCGCATGGCTTCGTCGATGATTGCCTGAGCACCTGGGCTGCGAAGCGCTTCGCGCGACTTCATCGGCCCGGGAGAGCCGGCGTAAACGGGAAGATTGCCGGCAAGGCCACACATCTCGACCATGATCCTGGCAAGCTCGATTGCCTTTTCCACCCCTTCATTTGCGGGTGAGAGGTTCATGGCCGCCGCTCCGACGATCCCGCGCAGTTGCGAGGTGTGCGACATGAGCATGTGTACTGTGGCAAACAGACCGTCGATGTCGCCGGCAATGTCATTGACGTAGATCGTGCGCGAGCGAGGCCCTGCGATGGGAGAGAAGGGAACCATTCCGGCCATTGCCGAGGACCCGACGGCAAGCGCTCCGGCCGAGGCCGCCAGCGCACCGGCGAACTTCAGGAATTCACGGCGATAGACGGTCATGTCGGGCTCTCCTGCTGTTCATGGTAGCCCTACCGTACCTCCGGTCCGTGTCCAGCTATTTGCCCTGCCACACAGGCTTGCGCTTTTCGGCGAAAGCGCGGGGGCCTTCCTGGGCGTCCTCGCTGTTGTAGGCCGTCTCATGCGCGGCAAGCGCAGCCTTGAGCGCGGCGCTGCGGCCCATTTCGGTCGCCAGCATGACGCTCTCGCGCGCGGCCTTGACCGAAAGCGGAGCGCCTTCCAGCACCTCCTTGGCAAGACCAATCGCCGTGTCCATCAGTTCGCCCGGCTCGGTCAGCTGGTTGACCAGCCCGATCTCGTAGGCGCGCTGGGCGGTGATCGGCCGACCGGTCAGCACGATTTCCATGTAGATGCGCTGCGGGATCATGTGGATCAGCGGCGCGGCCCAGGGGGAGCCCCTGCCCACCTTGACCTCGGTGATGGCGAACTTGGCATTGGTGCTGGCGACGCACAGGTCGCAGTTCTGCGCCAGCGCCCAGCCGCCGGCGAAGGCGAAGCCGTTGACCGCGGCTATGGTCGGCTTGGACAATTCGACATTGTCGTAGACCAGCGGAATGAAGTCTCGCGCCGGAACCTTCATCCCGGTTTCGACCATTTCCTTGAGATCGCCCCCGGCGCAGAACGCCTTCTCGCCCGCGCCGGTGAGAATGGCGATGCGCAGGGAGGCGTCTTTCTCGAAGCGCTCGAAGGCGGCGAACAGGCCCTGGCGCACTTCCTTGCTCAGGCAGTTGCGCTGGTCGGGACGGTTGATGGTGATGATGGCGATGCCATCTTCGCGGGCGTCGAACAGGATGGGGTCGGACATCTTCAGAAACCTCTCTGGGCGATGGCATGCGCCGCCCGTTCCAGCTCCTCGCGGAAGTCCGGGTGGGCGACGGCGGTGAGGCGACGGGCGCGTTCGGCCAGGGTCTGGCCCTTCAGTTCCGCCGCGCCATACTCGGTGACGACCACGTCCACCTCGGTGCGCGCGGTGGTGACCGGACCGGAAAGCGTGGGGGCGATCTTGCTGATCGTGCCGCCCTTGGCGGTGGAGGCCAGCACCATCAGCCCCGCCCCGCCGGCCGAGCGCGCACCGGCGCGGGCGAAGTCCACCTGGCCGCCAGTGCCGCCCATGTAGGCGCTGCCCGACTGCTCGGCATTCACTTGCCCCGTCAGGTCCACTTCCAGCGCCGAGTTGATCGTCACCAGCCGCGAGAGCTGGCCGAGAATGGCGGCATCGTGGGTGTAGCTGGTCGGCGTCATGCGGACGGCCTTGTTGCCGTTGCAGAAGTCATAGAGCCGCCGGGTGCCGATCAGGGCGCCGTTGATCGTCACCCCCTTGTCGATTTCCTTGCGCGCATTGGTGATCGCACCGCTCTCGATCAGGTCGACCAGCCCATCGCCGAGCATGCCGGAATGGACGCCAAGGTCCTTGCGGTCGCCGATCTGGCGCAGGATCGCATCGGGCACCGCGCCCACGCCGGTCTGGATGACAGAGCCATCGTGGATGTAGGCGGCGCAGTGGCGGGCGATGGCCTCGTCGGTCTCGCCGATCTTCGCCGGGGCGACTTCCACAGGGGTGCGCGAAACCTTGACAGCAACGTCGATGGCCGAGCCGGGGATCAGTTCGCCATAGGTGTAAGGCACCGCCTCGTTGACCTCGGCGATCACCAGCCGGGCCTTGTCGACGGCGGCGCGGACATAGTCGCTGATGAGGCCGCAAGAGTGGTTGCCATCGGCATCCGCCGGGCTGACCTGGATCATCGCCACGTCGCAGGGGATGATCCCCGCAGCGATCAGCGGGCCAACCTGGCTGACATGGACCGGGATGACGTCGAGCGCGGCCGCCTTGGTCATGGTGCGCAGCTGGCCGATGGCGCCCATTGAGCTCAGGCGGAAGCTGGCGGAGGTCTCCGGAGTGAACAGGCCGGAGAAGCTGGTGGCGATGAAGGCGCCGAGGCCGGGGATGTCGCGCCCCTGCTCGATCAGCGCCTCGACCAGCGTCGTCGGCTCACCGCAGGCCTGGCTGAAGACGATGCGGTCGCCGGGCTTCAGGAGCTGGCGGAGGTCCAGTTCGCCGGCGTTGACGACGGTCGTCACAGCTTGCCCGCCTGCCGCAGCAACCGCTCCGCCCGCGCGAGGTAGGGCCGGTCGAGCATGCCACCCTTCCAGCCGATGGCGCCGACGCCTGGGTTGGCGGCGAAGATATCGACGATCTCCTGCGCCTCGGCCACTTCCTCGGCGGTGGGGGTGAAGGCCTCGTTGATGACGTCCACCTGGGCCGGATGGATCGCCAGCATGCCGCGATAGCCGTCGCGGCGGACGCGCTCGGCCCGGGCGCGCAGGGCGTCGAGGTCCTTGAAGTCGGCCGAGATGGTCTCGATGGCGGTGACGCCCGCCGTCGCCGCGCCCAGCACGGTGAGGCTGCGGGCCAACTCGTAGGTGAAGCTGTAGGAGCCGTCCGGGTTCTTGTTCGACGAGGCGCCGATGGAGTCGGCAAGGTCCTCGGCGCCCCAAGTCAGCGCGACAACACGCGGCGCGCCCTTGTAGTCGCCGGTGTGGAACATCGCTTCGGCTGTCTCGGTGATCAGGACAATGACCGGGGTCGAGCCTTCCTCGATGCCGTTCGCCACTTCTAGCGCGGAAAGCATGTGGTCGAGCTTCTCGACTTCCTGCCGGCCATAGACCTTGGGCAGCATGATGCCGCCGGGGTGCGCCGGCATGATCGCGACGAGATCGAGCAGGGTATAGGGCCCGTCGAACGGATTGATCCGCACCCATAGGCGGTGGCGCTGCTCCGGGTGGGCCTTGATGAAATCGTGGACCATCGGGCGGGCATTGGCCTTGTTGTCCGGCGCGACGGCATCCTCGAGGTCGATGAGGACGATGTCGGCGCTGCCTTCCATCGCCTTGGTCATCTTCTTCTCGCTGTCGCCGGGGGCGAAGAGCCAGGAGCGGGCGGTAGTGGGTGCGTGGTTCATCGTGGTTCCTCTGTTCCCCCCTCCTCTCCAGAGGAGGGGCAGTAAGACTTGGTCTGCGCAGCGGACCTAGTCGCAGCGGGGCGGTGCTGCGCACCAGCGCGACTCTGCGAGCCGCGCCACCACCCCCAACCCCTCCTCTGAAGAAGAGGGTGGCTAAGCTCAGTAACTCTTGGGCAACTCCAGCACCCTTTCGGCGATGAAGTTCATGATCTGGTGCGGACTGACCGGCGCGATGCGCGGGATCATCACTTCGCGCAGGTAGCGTTCGACCTGGTATTCCTGGGCATAGCCCATGCCGCCCATGCTCATCACTGCCGTCTGGCAGGCCTCGTAGCCGGCTTCGGCGCCGAGGTACTTCGCGGCATTCGCCTCGACCCCGCATTCCTCGCCCTTGTCGAACAAGGCCGCGGCCTTCCACACCATCAGCGCGGCGGCCTCGACCTGCATCCAGGCCTTGGCAAGCGGGTGCTGGATGCCCTGGTTCTGGCCGATCGGCCGGCCGAACACGACGCGCTCCTGCGCGTACTTGGCGGCCCGCTGGATGGCGACGCGGCCGAGGCCGGTGGCTTCCGCGCCCAGAAGTATGCGCTCCGGGTTGAGGCCCTGCAGAAGTATCTTGAAGCCCTGCCCCTCGGCACCGATGCGTTCTTCCTCGGGAATGAACCAGTCGTTGATGAACACCATGTTCGAGCCGACTGCATGGCGGCCCATCTTCGGGATGATTCGCGTCTCGATCTTCGACCGGTCCATCTTCGCATAAAAGAGGGTCAGCCCCTCGGTCTTCTTCTTCACTTCTTCCAGCGGCGTGGTCCGCGCGATGATCAGCATGCGGTCCGCCACGTGGGCGTTGGTGATCCACACCTTCTCGCCGTTGAGCAGGTAGCCGCCATCGACCTTCTGGGCGCGCGTCTTGAGGCTGGTGGTGTCGAGGCCGGTGTTGGGCTCGGTCACCGCGAAGCACATCTTTTCCTCGCCGGAAAGGATTGGCGGGATCATGCGCTGTTGCTGTTCCTCGGTGCCGAACAGGATCACCGGCTCCAGCCCGAACACGGGCCCGTGGATCGCCGAGGCCGCCGAAAGGCCGCCGCCGCTTTCAGCCACGGCCTGCATCATGATCGCCGCCTCGGTAATGCCAAGGCCGGCGCCGCCGACGCTTTCGGGCATGGCGATGCCCAGCCAGCCGGCCTCGGCCATGGCCTTGTGGAATTCCACCGGCCATTCGCCGGAACGGTCATGCTCCAGCCAGTAGTCGTCGCCGAACTGCGAGCACTGCTTGAGCACGGCTTCGCGAATGTTCTGCTGGTCTTCGTTGAACGCGAAATCCAAGGGTCTTCTCCATGCCTTGCCGGATACCGGCGCCTAGGCCAGAACGCCCGACGAGACAATTGCCGCCAGACGGTTGGCAATCGCGCAAGCCTTCCGATAGAGGCGCGCTGAACAGGAGTGCAGCATGAGTCAAGCCGCCAAACATACCGGACCGCTTTCGGGGATCCGCGTCGTCGATCTAACGGCAATGGTCTTCGGGCCCTACGCCACACAGATCATGGCGGACATGGGCGCGGACGTGATCAAGGTGGAAACGCCGGCAGGCGATGACACGCGCAACGTCAATGCGGGACCTGTGCCCGGAATGGCGGGTGTTTTCGTCAACGTGAACCGGGGCAAGCGCTCGGTGGTGCTCGACCTCAAGAGCGAGCTGGGCAAGGAGGCCCTCACCCGGCTGATCGCCACGGCCGACGTCTTCATCCACTCGATGCGCAGCAACGCCATTGCCCGGCTGGGCTTCGACTATGCCTCGGTCAAGGCCATCAAGCCCGACATCGTCTATACGAATTGCTACGGCTACTCGCGCCGCGGCCCCGACGGCGGAAAGCCCGCCTACGACGACACCATCCAGGCCGAATGCGGCATTCCGCACCTGCAGGAACTGATGACCGGCAAGCCGGACTTCATGGCGACGATCATCGCCGACAAGGTGGCGGGCCTCACCGGCCTCTACGCCACGCTCGCCGCCCTGTTCCATCGCGAGCGTACCGGCGAGGGTCAGGAAGTCGAAGTCGGCATGTTCGAGACGATGGCAAGCTTCATGCTGGTCGAGCATGCCTCGGGCAAGATCTTCGACCCGCCGCTGGGGCCGGCGCATTATCACCGCGTCGTCGCCCGCAACCGCAAGCCCTACAAGACCAAGGACGGTTACGTCGCGGCGCTGGTCTACAACGACAAGCACTGGAAGGCCTTCGTCGATGCGGTGAAGCCGGAATGGGCGACGCCGGACCTCGACCGGCTGGAGAACCGGGCCAAGCAGATCGACCGGGTCTATGGCCTGCTGGGCGAAACCTTCTCCACCCGCACCACCCAGGAATGGCTCGACCTGCTGGAGGAACTGCACGTGCCAGCCGCCCCCCTGCGTACCACCGACGAGCTGTTCGACAACGAGCACCTCAATGCCGTCGGCTTCTTCGAGGAAGTGGACACGCCGCAGGGCAGGATGCGCTTCCCCGGCGTGCCGACCTGGTTTTCCGAGACGCCCGGCAAGGTCGCGGGCCCCTGCCCGACGCTGGGCGAGAACACCAACGAAGTGCTGAAGGAACTGGGACTGTAGGGCCCAGTCGCCGCCGCCCGTATAAATCAGGCGGTCGCGGTCACGAAATACTGCGCGCCAAGGCCCAGCCTGCCGAGGAAAAGATCCACTGCGCGCGTCGTCTTGCCGAAGGACGGGATCGACAAGATAGAGCGCGAGGACACAGAACCAAACCCTGCGTCGTGAAACAGCCCGCGCAGTTCCCGCTGGCGCAGCAGGACGGCGTCATCGTCGAAATCGCAATTGGATACGATCCGGCAAGTCCAGGGATTGGCCGGGTTGTGCTCGAAAACCACGGCGAGCCCGCCCGATTTGGCCACCCGGCGCATTTCGGCGCTGAAATTCTGCCATTGCGCCGGGGGCACATGGTGCATCACCCCGAAAGCCGTCACCACATCGAAGCTTGCGTCGGCGAACGGCAGGCGCTTGCCATCATAGTGGAGATAGCGGTTAGCCGGGTTGCGCTGGGCCGCACGTTCCAGGCTGTCGCTCGAGATGTCGGTGCCGGTAACGCTGCCGAGCGCATGGGATATGAACGGATGTGTTCCGCCCGTGCCGCAACCGACATCGAGCAAATTGGCCTTGCGGGTGGCGCCGAAATGGCTGGCGACGAGCTCAAGCAGGTATGCGGCCTTCACCCTCGTGAAATACTCGGCCTTGCCGCCCAGGACGCCGAGTGACCGGTTGATCTCCTCCTCGTAACTGCTGGAAAAGTGGTCGAACTTGGCCTCGCCGTGGGCCATTGCCCGATGCTGGCAAGTTCGGAATTCGTCTTGCGGCATGTACGACATGCAGGTGCCCCCGTTCCGTCGCGGCGTGGCCGGACTGCCCAGACCTGAACATACTAGGTAACTTTTCAGTTAACGCATTTCCGCGAACCCGGGGCCGTTAACCAAACTTTCCGGCGCTCCCCGCGGCGATCGCTGTCGCACCGCAAGCCAGCGCCGGACCGCCCGGCAAGAAACAATTAACCTTTGTTCCTTAGGGAAATTGCGGAAGATTCCGGAGGCGGGCGTGTACCAGAAGGCCATTCTGCAAGCCGAAGAGGCCGCACCGCGCGATGCCGGTGCCTTCGGCCCGTGCCCCAGGCTTTCGATCGTCGTTCCCGCCTACAACGAAGCGCCCAACATCCCCTGCCTGGTCCAGAGAATCCTCGCCGCCGTAGCAGACGTTCGCAGCGTCGAACTCATCATCGTCGATGACGGGAGCTGCGATGGCACGATGGAGGCGCTGCGGCGCGCATCGCTCGAGCATCCGCAATTGCGCTATGTCTCGCTGTCGCGGAACAGTGGCCACCAGGTCGCCCTGCGCGCGGGGCTGGCCGAAGCGCGCGGCGATTGCGTCGTCTGCCTGGATGCGGACCTGCAGCATCCGCCCGAGGTGATCCCCGCCATGATCGAACAGTGGCGGGCCGGCGCGCACGTAGTCAATTGCCTGCGGCAGGACAATGGCTCCGCTTCGCTGTTCAAGCGGACGACCTCGCGCGGGTTCTATGGCTTGCTGAGCTGGATTTCCGGGCTGGAACTGCGGCCCGGCAGCTCCGACTTCCGTCTGCTCGACCGCAAGCTGGTCGAAATCCTCAACCGGCTGCCCGAATCCGACCTGTTTTTCCGGGGCCTGATCCCGACCCTCGGCTTCAAGGTCGTGAACATTCCCTACGAGCCACATGCCCGCCACCAGGGCGATAGCAAGTATACGCTGCGCAAGATGGTGCGCCTGGCGCTCAACGGCATCATCAGCACGAGCACCCGGCCGCTGCGGCTGGCGACCTATTTCGCTTTCCTAACCGCGCTCGCTTCGCTCTCGTTTCTTGCCTACGTGCTCTATGCCTACTTCGTGCTCCATGCCGGCGTGCCTGGCTGGGCCTCGACCGTCGGCGTCGTGCTGGTCCTTGGCACCATGCAACTGCTCGTGCTCGGCGTGGTCGGGGAGTACCTTGGCCAGGTGCTGCGCGAAACGCGACGGCGGCCCGCCTACCACGTCGCCGAACTGGGCGGTCTTGGCGCTTCGGCCGATGCACTGACGGACGGACGGAATTCCCATGTCGAATGATGTCGTGCGCTTCGGGCTGCTGGCGGCCTATGCCTTGGCCAGCGTCGCCGGCATGTCGCTGCTGAAGAGCGCGGAATCCGTCCTAAGCTTCCGGTGCGTCTTCGGCTTCGCGCTATACATGGCCAGCTTCCTGGTCTG
This sequence comes from uncultured Novosphingobium sp., assembly GCA_964630805.1. Classification (GTDB taxonomy): domain Bacteria; phylum Pseudomonadota; class Alphaproteobacteria; order Sphingomonadales; family Sphingomonadaceae; genus Novosphingobium. The sequence continues at coordinate 18,165 of CAZVWP010000019.1, forward strand.
GATCGGCCTTATCCTGCGCATGATGCCGTTGTCGCAAGCCTTTCCGCTGGCGGCGGGCGCATTGATGATCGGCACCCAACTGGCTGGCTGGCTGCTGCTCAAGGAGAAGATCGGCTTTCAGCAGATTTCCGGCGTTTCGCTGATCATGGCAGGGGTCTTCCTCGTAAACGCGACAAGCGGCGCGAGGGCCTGACTGCCATGGCCACGACTTGCGATACCGCGCCCGGCGTCCAGCCATCGGCCATGGCTCCGGAACGGAGCGGCAGCCACGCCGGAACTGCCCTGCTAATCTGGGCGCTTTGCCTGTTCGGCGGGCTCGCGGTGGGCTTTTCCGGCTTCAGCGCGGAAAGCAACCATCCGACCTACCTGCCTCCCGGGCTTCACTATCTCGATCCCTCGTTCCTCGCGAAGGACTGGTGGCTGGGTACCGCAAGCCACTACCACCCGGCTTTCTTCGTCCTCACCGCGGTGCTGACGAAGATGGGCGTTCTGGAGTGGGGCCTGGCCCTGCTGAACGTGACGGCGGTCTCGGTCGCGCTCCATGGCTGCTACAGGATCATGCAGACGCTCGCGGGGCGCATCGCCCTGCCGGGCCTGGTGATCATGGTTGCATTCCTGCTCGCCAGCCGCTCGTTCTACAGCGCCGGCAACGCCTACCTGTTCAGCCCTTCGCTGCAGCCTTCTTGCATCGCTTCCGCCGCAACGATCTGGGCCATGGCCTTCCTGCTGGAGCGCAGGCTGGTTGCCTGCGGCCTTGCCATGGCCGCAGCGGGACTGTTCCATGCCAATTTCCTCGTCCTCAACCTTGGCTGCTTCGGCACCGCCTATGCCGTTCTGGATATCCAGGAGCGGGGGCTGTGGCCGCTGTTCACCAGACGGCGGTTTCTCGACCTGGTCAGGCTGCTGGGTCCGTCGCTTGTGCTCGCCGCCTGTTTCGCGCCGCTGATCCTGTCGGTCGCGGGCGAGCGGCTGACACAGGAACAGGCTGCCATGGCCGACGGAATATTCTTCCAGTTCGCCGCTCCCTATCACTATTACCCCCTGGCCTACCTGCCCACGCTGGTGGTGTTCTTCTGCTGGCAGGCAATAGGTCTGGCCTGGACACAGACAGCCGTCCCCGACCCCGCCCAGCGCCGCGCCATGTGGGCGCTGCAGGCAGCCATTGCCCTGATCGTGTGGACGGCGACCGCACTGACGACCATCGTCTTCATCGCGCCCGTTTCGCGGTTGTTCCTGTGGCGGCTGGCCTCCTTCGGCATGCTGCTGGCGGCGATCATGGTCGTTCTGGGAGCCCTGCGGCTGATCGCCGCGCCCCGGGATTGTCCCAGGCCGGAGCGGCCCGAATGGACGGCGCTGATAGCCGGGCTGGCCCTGCTTCCCATGCTGTCGCAATTCGGCAACGCGCCCAAGGGACAGGTGGTGACGACCGGCGGCCAATCTCCCGAAATACTGCTGCTCAGTGCGCTCCTGCTCCTGGCTGGCCTTCGAATGCTGACAGGCAAGCCGCTGCTGCGAAACCCGGTGCCGGCTGGCTGCCTGCTTGCCGCAACGCTGGGTGTGACACTGCTCGTCCAACCGAACGACGGCCATGGCTCTCGCTATTCGCTGCTGACCCCTGCGGCGGCGCCCAGTGATGAGACGGCGCTCTACTATGCGGCCCGGCGGCTTTCGCCGGCCGATGCCCAGTTCCTGGTCCCGCCTGACCTCGAATATTTTCGCCTCAAGGCAGGCAGGGCAATCGTCGTCGACTTCAAGGCAGTGCCGATGAACCGGTCGAGCATTCTCGGCTGGTACCAACGGCTCGCTGACATTTCAGGCGTCGCGCGCCCCGCGGACATGGAGCAGGTCGCCCGGGGCTACGACCGGATCGACACCGCGCGGCTGGAAGTTCTACGCCGCAAGTATGACCTCGGTTATCTAGTGGTCACCACCGGGCAGAAGATCGACCCGCCCGGCTGGAGCGAGATCTATCGAAATGCCTCGTACCGGCTGCTGGCCCACGAGCCGGCCTAGAGCTCGCCCACCGGGCCGACGATAGTATTCGCCCATTCGTCGAACTTGCCGCCGATCCCCGCACCCTCGCCCGGCAGCTCGCCGCTCGAGGCCATGTTGAACTCGGTAACGCCAGCGTCGCGATAGCGCTTGAGGTCGTCCAGCGTCGCGTTGGAAAATACGATCTTGATGATGCGCAGCCGGTCCGGGTCCCGGCCCGCATCGCGCGCCTGCTGGCGAACCTCGGCAATGGCGACCGCCGCCTCGTCCACCGGCAGGTTGAACGGCAACCACCCGTCCCCGATGATCGCCACCCGGCGCCTGGCCGCCTTGCTCTCGCCTCCGATCAGCACCGGAACGCCTCCGGCGCGCGCGGGCTTGGGATAGGAATAGACGCCGGAGAAGTTGTCGAACTGACCCGAGTGGCTGGAGACCTCCTGCGTCCAGGCGGCACGCATGGCGGAGATCGCCTCGTCTGTGCGCTTGCCGCGCACGGAGAAATCGGCGCCGGTCGCGTCGAACTCCTCCTTGGCCCAGCCGACGCCGACGCCCAGCAGCACGCGGCCCTGGGCAAAACTGTCGAGGGTCGCCAGTTCCTTTGCAAGAACCAGCGGATTGCGCTGCGGCAGCACGAGTATGTTAGTGCCGACTTCGAGCGTGGTGGTCGCAGCCGCCGCCCAGGCCATGCCGATCACCGGATCGATCAACGGGTTTGCCGCGTCCTGGTTGGAATAGGTGTGATCGTCCCATTTGAGCGGCGCGGCATCGGTCTGTTCGGGCGCGTCCTGGCCGGAGCCGCCGGCATAGGGATAGGTGGATTCGGGGTATTCAGTGAATTGCACGATGTGATCGGGCATCCAGTAATGCGCGAACCCCGCCTTCTCCGCCGCCATGGCCGATGCCCGGATGAACGCGCCGGTCGCATAGGGCCCGATGCCGCCGCAGGTAATGCCGATCTTCATCTCTTCTCTCCCATCACCCCCGCCATCACTGGGGCGAAGCTATCGGCGCTTGCAATTTGCCGCAAGGGATCGACAAATGGGCGCGGTTGAGGAGATAGCCTGACATGGGCATGCTGGATGGAAAGGTGGCGCTGGTCACCGGCGCGGGGACGGGCATCGGCAAGGGCATCGCCACGATGTTCGTGCGCGAGGGCGCCAAGGTAGTGATTGCCGCGCGGCGCATGGAGAAGCTCGAAGAGACCGTCGCGCTGGCGCCGGAGAGCATCTCCGCCGTGCGAATGGACCTCAATGACGCGGACGAGCGCAAGGCGGCGCTGGATGCCTGCGTCGAGCGTCACGGCAGGATCGACACGCTGATCAGCAACGCCGGATCACAGCTGTGGAAGAGCTTCGAGGACACCACGGTCGACGAGATCGAGGACATCTACCACACCAACCTCGCCTCCACCGTGCGCTTCGTGCAGCAGGCGGTGCCCTATCTTGAGAAGAGCAAGGGCAACGTGGTCATCATCTCCTCGACGGCGGGGCGCTATGTGCTGAGCCCGTCGCAGCTGCTCTCGGTCTATGGCGCGTCCAAGGCGGGGCTCAACCACTTCACCCGCGCCGTGGCGCCGGAACTTGGCCCCAAGGGCATCCGCATCAATGCCGTCGCCCCCGGCCTCACGCGGGGCGAGTATGCCGAGGGCAGCCGGGGCTTCGAGGACGAGGATACCAAGGCCTGGATCCGCTCAGTTACGCCGCTTGGCCGCATCGGCGAGCCCGAGGACATCGCAAAGGTCGTGACTTTCATGGCCAGCGACTGGGCGAGCTGGGTGACCGGGCAGGTGATCGATGCCAGCGGCGGCTGGCAGATCGCGGGAGGATAAGGAGAGGAAGATGGCTGGAGAGGCAAAGAGCGTCGTCGTTACCGGCGCGGCGAGCGGGATGGGACGGGCGGTGTGCGAGCGGCTCGCGCGCAACGGCTGGCAGGTGCTGGCGGTCGACTACAACGCCGACAACCTGAAATGGGCGGACGGCGTCGCAAATGTCTCCACCCTCATCGCCGACATCAGCTCCGAAGCCGACAACGCCAGGATCGCCGCCGAGGCGGAGCGCCTGTTCGGCGGCCTCAACGCCGCGATCTTCAACGCCGGCATCGTCGGCGGCGGCAGCATCGACGACATGAAGACCGAAAGCTTCCGCCGCGTCTTCGACGTCAACCTGATCGGCCCCATCCTCGGCATCCGCGCCTGCCTGCCCCTGCTGCGCCGGTGCGAGAACGCCGCCATCGTCGTCACCAGTTCGACCATGGGCATCGCCGGCGACAGCGAGAACTGGGCCTATGGCGCGGCCAAGCACGGCATCATCGGGCTCGTGCGCAGCCTCTCGCGCGAGCTCGGCTGGGAAGGCATCCGCATCAACGCCCTGTGCCCGGGCCTCACCATGACCGGAATGACCGGCGCCATGGAGGAACTGGCACCAGTCGAGCATGCAAGGCTGGCCGGAACCGTGCCGCTGCAGCGCTGGGCGCAGCCGGACGAACAGGCCTCCGTCATGGAATTCCTGATCTCGCCTGCTGCTTCCTACGTGAACGGCCATGCCATGGTCGCCGATGGCGGCGCGGTGGTCGGCACCGGGCTGCTCGGCCCTGCCTCGGGCAAGCAGAAGCAGATGTTCCATGGCGCCAACGCGGATTGACTTCATGACAGATACCAAGCTCGCAATGTCGCAAGACAACTTCAACGCCGCCGCCGGACCGCCGGAGCACTTCGCCCCGGCCGACTTTTCCAGCGACGAGGCTGCGCTGGCCTATGCCAATGCCCAGCTCGACACGCTGGTCGAATCCATGCGTTATTCGCTGAAGAAGCAAATCGTCGGCTGGCCCGATGACGACCGCGAACTCAACACCTACGAAGCCCTGCGCCACCTGCTGCGCAACATGAGCTTCGGCCATGCGGCGCACGTCGAGGCGGATTACGGCAACCCCACCCTCACCAAGATGGGCGGCACCAACCGCATCCAGTTCCAGCTGCAATCGACCGACTGCAACTATCACTCGGCAGTGCTGCACGGCGCCTACACCTATCGCCTGCGCGGCTACCGCGGTTCCTGCGCCGTTTTCCAGATGAGCACCTTCAACAGCCATTCGTGCGACTTTGCCGGCGGCTGGAAGATGATCGGCAACATGAACAACGTCGACACGCCCAAGCTTGCTGCCGGACAGCACATCGACGTGGTGCTGAGCCACAAGAAGCCCGCCGACCTGGGCGATGCACTGTGGCTGGAGCTGCCCGAGGGTCGATGCGAGCTGCACATTCGCCAGTACTATGCCGACTGGTTCAACGAGCATCCCGCCGACCTGATGCTCACCTGCGAGAACCAGCATTTTCCGGCGCCGCTGCTGGACCAGCAGAGTTCGGAAACCCGCTTCAAGCGGCTGGTCGATCTGCTGCGCGTCCATGCCGATTTCTGCGAGGCCGGAGTCAAGGGTCACCTCGCCTCGCCAAGCGACCGGATCGCGCGGATGGTGGTCCCCGGGGCCTTTGCCGGCACCGACTATTTCAATGGCCATTTCCGCTGCCGCGAGGACGAGGCAGTGATCATCGAGATCGACAGACCGGACTGCGAATACTGGAATGTCGAACTGGCCCAGTTGCAGTGGGAGCCGGGCGACTGGTGGGCAAAGCTGGTGAACTACAACCTCAAGCAGGTGCACTATGAGGCGGACGGCTCGGTGCGCTTCATCGCCTGCTGGAAGGACCCGGGCCTGCCCAACTGGTTCGACGTCTCAGGCCGCGTGCTGCACCTCATCGGCTTCCGCTTCTTCGAAACGCGCAAGGAGCAGGCCGAACCGCGGGTGAAGACGGTGAAGCTGACAGACCTCACCCAGCACATCAGCCCCGACATGCCGCGCATCTCGCGCGAGGAGCGGCAGGCGCAGATGGAGCAGCGGCTGATCTCGGTTTACCGGCGGCGGTTCAACGACTTCTGACGACTTCTGAGAGGATCACCCGAATGGACGAAATGGCCCGGCTGCGGGAGGCTTTCCGCCTCGAGCCGCTGCTCGAAAACGCACTGCGCGAATCGGGCACCGGCGCAAAGGAATTCCGCGACACCCGCTTCATCGCCAACCTGGAGAAGGTGCTCCAGATCCCCAACAACATCCCGATCTCGCAGACGGGCCTGCAGATCATGCTGGTCAACTCGACCCGCTTCCTGGTCAACCGCGCGCGCTGGGAAGCGGATGTCGAGAAGCATCCCGAGATCCTCGACGAGGATGTCGACGATCCCATCGTGGTGCTCGGCCTGCCCCGCAGCGGCACCACCAAGATGCAGCGTTTCCTTTCGGCCGACCCCAACCTGCAAGCGACGCCCGCCTGGGCCATGTGGAATCCCGCCCCCTTCCCCGGCGAACAGCGCGGAGAAGCCCATCTGCGCCGTGAATGGGCAAACCAGATGATGAACGCAGTCACCAATACCGGCGACACCTACCAGAAGATGCACGAATTCGCCGCCGACGAGGCCGAGGAATCGAGCTTCATCCCGATCATGAACTTCGATTCCATCGGCCAGTTCATCACCGCGCCCGACTACTCTTACCTCGAATGGTTCCGCTCGAGCGACCGCCGCTCCTCGCAGGCCTACCTCAAGGAGATGCTGAAGTATTTGCAGTGGCAGCAGGGCGGAAAGCGGGGCCCGTGGCTGCTCAAGAATCCCTGCAATACCGGAGAGTTCCTCGACGTCTTCGAAGTCTTCCCCAAGGCCACCTTCGTCACCTCGCGGCGCGATCTCTACAAGACCATGGGCTCCTCCATGCGGATGGGCACGGAGATCCTGCAGAACACCTTCGACCCGCTCGATCCGAAATTCGTCGGGCAGTACACCGTCGACAACTGGGCCTACGAGACCAACCGATACCTGCAGCAGGTGAAGGACAAGGGCTCCGAGGTGCGGCTGCTGGAGGTGGACTACAACCAGTCCATCAACGACGGCGTCGGCGTCGCGCGCGATCTCTATGACCTTGCTGGCCTGCCCTGGACGAAAGAGGGGGAGGCGGCGATGCGGCAGTGGGAAGTGGACAACCCGCGCCACAAGCTGGGGTCATACGGCTACAGCCTTGAGGACTACGGCTGGAGCGAGGAGAAGATCGCCGAGGCCTTCGGCCCCGTCGCGGAGGAATGGCGGGGGAAGTGAGCTAGCCCCCGTCCAGCTCGGCAAACACCTTCTCTGCAATTGACACGGCCGTGTTCGCGCAGGGCAGTCCGGCATAGAACGCCAGGTGCGTAATCATCTCGACCAGCTCTTCGCGCGTGACGCCGTTATTGATCGCCGTCTTCATGTGATAGGGCAGCTCGTTGGTCCGGTAACTGGTGATCAGGCAGGAGACCGTGATCAGGCTGCGGTCGCGCGGGCTCAGTTCCGGCCGCCGCCAGATATCGCCGAACACCACTTTGTCGGTCACTTCGGCGAGCTTCGGAGCAATGTGGCCAAAAGCCTGCCGCGCGCCGGTGGGTTCGTCGTCTGCCATGCTTCCTCTCCTTTATGACCTAGCCATCCTGCCGAAGCGCCTGCCATGCCGCAAGCGCCCTCGCGCGGGCGGCCTCGTGCGAAATCAGGCAGGGCGGATAAGCGGCGGGGCGCGGCCCTCCGCGATGCATCGCCTCGATCAAGCCGTCGCTCTCGCGCGTCAGTTCGGGGACGAACTCGCGCACATAGCCGCCCATGTCGAACTTCGCGCACTGCAGGTGCGGGGCCATGATCCGCGAGAAGACCGGCGCATCGACGCCGCTGCCGGCGACATACTGCCAGTTCATCGCATTGGCGCCGAGGTCCGCATCCAGCAGCGTGTCCCAGAACCAGCGTTCGCCGCGCCGCCAGTCGATCAGCAGATGCTTCACGAGGAACGAAGCCGTCACCATCCGCACCCGGTTGTGCATCCAGCCGGTGCGCCACAACTCGCGCATGCCGGCATCGACCACCGGATAGCCGGTGCGGCCGCGGGTCCAGGCGCGGAAGTCGGCATCGGCATCGGGACCATCGCGCCAGGCGAGGTGATCGAAGGCCGGGCGGCCGTTGCGCTCCGCATAATCCGGCATCTGGTCGACGAGGTTCAGCCCATGCTCGCGCCAGGCCACCTCGCGCAGGAAAGATGCGGCACCGACCCCCTGCCCGGCTGCGTGCCAGACAGTCGCGGGCGAAACCTCGCCGAAATGCAGGTGCGGCGAGAGGCGGCTGGTGCCTTCGATGGCGGGAAAATCCCGATCTTTAGCGTAGCCTGCAACGCCATCGCGCAGGAAGCGTGCCAGTGCGGCGCGCGCCCCCTTCTCCCCCGGCTTCCAGTCGGAAAAACCGGTCGACCAGTCAGGCGAGCGCGGCAGGAGGCCCCAGTCTTCGAGACGATCCGAAGGTGGCGGATCGGGCGGCCCGGGGATGCTTTCCGGCGCGGGCCGAGGCACGGACGGCGGCATCCGTTCAAGCAGTCGGTTGTACCAGGGCGTGAAAACCCGATACCGTTCGCCGCTGCCGTTGCGGATGCTGTCAGGCGGTGCGAGTTGGTTGCCTTCGTGCAGAACGAGATCGACCGCACTGCCCAGTTCCCGCTCGGCCTTCTGGTGCCAGGCCTCATAGTGGCGCAGCGCATGCACCCGCCTTGCGCCCGTTTCCGCCACTAGCGCCTTCAGCACATCCGCCGAGCGCCCGCGCCGCAGCACCAGCGTCGCGCCGCGCTTGGCATGGCTTGCGGCGAGCCCGGTCAGGCTATGGTGCAGCCACCACCGTTGTGCGCCGCCGATGGACCACTGCGCTGGGCCCTCGTCATCCAGCACATAGACCGGCAGCACCTCGCCCTCGGCCATGGCGGCGGCGAGCGCGGGGTGGTCGCTGACGCGCAGGTCCTGCCGCAGCCAGAGCAGGCTGAGTGTCATCGCCGGCTAACGGCCCTTGAACTCCGGCGCGCGTTTCTGCTTGAAGGCATTGACGCCCTCTATGAAGTCCTCGCTGCGGCAGGCCTCGCGCTGGCCGTTGCGCTCGTTGACCAGCGCCGTTTCCAGCGGCACGTCCACCGCCGCCCAGGCATTGCGCTTGATGATGCCCAGCGAGCGCGGGCCCTGCGCGAGCCGGGCCGCCAGTTCCATGCCCTTCGTCTCGACCTCGTCGTCGGGAACCACATAGTTGACCAGACCCCATTCGAGCGCCTTGGGCCCGGGCAAACGCTCGCCCAGCAGCATCAGTTCCATGGCCCGGACCCGGCCCACCGCGCGGGCGAGGTGCCAGCACGAACCGCCGTCCGGGACCAGCCCGACGTTGCAGAAAGCCTGGAGGAAAAAGCCGCTCTCGCCGCAGACGACGAGGTCGCCCGCCATGGCCAGCCCCGCGCCGACCCCCGCCGCCGCGCCGCGCACGGCAGTGACGATCGGCTGGTCCATCTGCTTCATGCGCAGGATCACCGGGTTGAAATAGCGGTCGAGCAGGTGGCCGACATCGCGGTTGGGATCATCGAGAATGCCTTCCGCGTCCGCCAGGTTCGCGCCCGAGTTGAAGCCCTTGCCCTCGCCGGTGAACAGCACCGCACGCGCCTCTCCGGCGGCGCGGTTGAAGGCGTCGACCAGTTCCTCGCCCATCTGGGCAGAGCCGGCGTTGCGCGTCGCCGGGTCGTTCATCGAGATGCGGGCGACGTTGTCGCTGAGCGAATAGAGGACTTTTTCGTAGGACATCAGGCCAGCATCCCCGCAAGCCGACCCTTGATGATCTTTTCCGCATCCCCAACCATCCGGTCGATCAGTTCCTTGCAGGTCGGGATGTCGTGGATCAGGCCCTGGATCATGCCGGCCCAGAAGATGCCGTGCTCGGTATCGCCGGACTTCAGCATTTCCGCGCCCTTGTAGCCACGCACGAGTTCGGCGACGTCCTCGAACTTCGCGCCGGGTTCCTTCAGCCGCCGCACCACTTCGTCCGACACGCCGTTCTTGCCGACGCGGGCGGTGTTGTGGAGGTTGCGGAAGATCAGGTTGGTGCCGCGCTCGTCATTCTCGACGTACTTCTGCTTGATGTTGGGGTGGATCGGCGCTTCCTGGGTGGCACAGAAGCGCGTGCCCATGTTGACGCCTTCCGCGCCCAGCGCCAGCGCCGCGACGAGGCCACGCCCGTCGCCGAAGCCGCCCGAAGCAAGCATCGGGATCTTCACCTTGTCGGCGGCGGCGGGGATCAGGATCAGGCCCGGAATGTCGTCCTCGCCGGGGTGGCCGGCGCATTCGAAGCCGTCGATCGAGATGATGTCGCAGCCGTTGCGTTCGGCCGAGAGCGCGTGGCGCACGGCAGTGCACTTGTGCAGGATGGTGATGCCGTGCGGCTTCATCATCGCCCAGAGCTCGCGGACCTCGGCGGTTCCTGCGGTCTCGCAGATCTTGACGCCGCTATCGATGACGACCTGGGCAAAGCCCTTGTAGTCGGGCGGGGTAACCGCGGGCAGTACGGTGACGTTCACGGCAAACGGCTTGTCCGTCATCGAGCGGCAGCGCTCGATTTCCTCGGCCAGCGCCTTGGGGCTCGGCTGGGTCAGCGCCGTGATGGTGCCAAGGCCGCCGGCGTTCGAAACCGCGCTGGCCAGCTCCGCATAGCCGACGTTCTGCATGCCGCCCTGCACGATCGGATGCTCGATGCCGAGCATTTCGGTTACGCGGGTCTTCAATGCCATGTGGTGCTCCTGAGCGGGAATCCGCCTACGTGGGGATTTGGTTGAACGGCACGCCCTTGTCCGGGCGGTGATCCTGGGGCAAGCCCAGAATCTTCTCTGCGATGGTGTTGAGCAGCATTTCGTCGGCGCCGCCAGCGAGGCGCCCGGTGGGCGCGGAGAGCCAGGAGCCGATCCAGTCCTCCTTGCCCCACAGCTCGCGGTCCCAGGCGAGGCCCGATGCGCCCTGCAAGTCGATCGCCAATTCAGAGAGCTTCTGGCGGCTGCGCACGGAGACGAGCTTGCTGAGCGAGCCCTCCGGCCCCGGCTCGCGCCCATCCTCGAGCATCTTCATCGCGCGCATGGTGATCGCCGCGAGGCCGGAGCGCAGGGCGTAATTGCGGGCGATCGCCTGGCGGATGCGGCCGTCTGCCAGCGCCGACCTCCCGCCGATCTCGCACTCACCCGCAAGGTCGATGAAGCTCTGGATCGAGGGGCCGAAGCCGTCCGGATCGCTGGCCGAATAGCGCTCGATCATCAGCGTCGCCATGGCGACGCCGAAGCCGCCGCCGACTTCGCCCATCCGCTGCGAATCCTCCAGCCGGACCTCGTCGAAGAAGATCTCGTTCACGTGGTGCCCGCCATCAGCGAGCTTGATCGGCCGCACGGTGACGCCGGGGGCCTTCATGTCGACCCAGAAGTAAGTCAGGCCCTTGTGCTTGACCACAGTGGGATCGGAGCGCGCGACCAGGATGCCATAGTCGCTATGCTGGGCCCATGTGGTCCAGAGCTTCTGGCCGTTGACCTTCCAGCCGTTGCCGTCCTGCTCCGCTTTCGTGCGCAGGCCGGCGAGGTCCGAACCGCCGGAGGGTTCGGAGAAGAGCTGGCACCAGATCTCCTCGCCCTTGAGCGCGGCGAGGACCCGCTCCTTCACCCATTCGGTGTCCGGGCAATACTTCATCAGGATCGGCACCGGCATGCCCAGCGACACGCCGTAATAGCCCGTCGGCATGCCGAAGGGCATTTCCTCTTCCTCGAAGATCACCTTGTGCAGCGGGGTGAGCCCCTGCCCGCCGAATTCGGGCGACCAGTTGATGCCGGAAAAGCCCGCTTCGAAGCGTTCGGCCATGTAACGGCGGGAAAGGGCGAGGTCCTGCTCCTCGGTCAGGTGCTTGCGTGCCGGGTATGCATAGGTCGGGGCCTTGGACTGCAGCCAGGCCCGCGCCTTTGCGCGCCACTCGTCGAGGCCGATCATGCGTCCACTCCCGTCAGTTCGCGGGCGAGCAGGTCTTCCCAGGCGAACATGTTGCCGCATTCGATGGCCAGGCTGCGCGCGCGGCGCATGTGAAGGTGCAGGCCATGCTCCCAGGTGACGCCAATGCCGCCGTGGATCTGCACGCAATCGCGCGCGGCAGTGTCATAGGCCTCGGTGGCGGAGAGGCGAGCTGCGGCGGCGGCCTTGGGGAACTCTTCCGTTTCGGCCAACGCGGCGGCGTGGATGCAGTTGGCGCGGGCCAGCTCGACCAGGGTGTAGAGCTCGGCAATGCGGTGCTTGACCGACTGGAACGCGCCGATCGGCTGGCCGAAGGCCTTGCGATCCAGCGCATAATCCCGCGCCATCAGCATCACCGCCTCGGCCCCGCCGAGCTGCTCGTGCGCCATGGCGACGGCGAGGCGGCAGAGGACTTCGCGGGCGATGGAGAGGGCTTGCGGGCCGGTGGCGATGGCACTCGCGGGTGTGTCGATGAAGGTGAGGTCGGCATAGCCTCGGCTGTTGTCGAAGCCGTCGATGGCACTCATGGCGACCCCGGCCAGCTCGGTCAGAGCCAGCACAGGGCCGCTCTCGCCCTCGGCCAGTACGAGGGCGATGTGGGCATTGAGCCCGGCGGTGACGCCGGGCTTGCTGCCAGTGAGCTTGCCATTGGCGAAACGCACGGCGCTGGCGCCATGCGGAAGCGGGTCGTTGCCTTCGGCGAAGGCCACAGTGCCGATAGTCTCGCCTGAGGCCAGGTTGGGCAACCACCGGGCCTGCGCGGAGGCATCGGCCGACAGCATCAGCGCTTCGCCGGCGGCATAGTTGGTCAAGAGGAACGGGGCACCAGACGTCGCCGTGCCGCAGGCCTGGGCGACGATGCCGAGTTCGATCAGGCCGAGGCCCAGGCCGCCGTGCTGTTCAGGGATCGCCAGTGCGGTCCAACCCTGTTCGATACAGGTCTGCCAGAACTGTTCGTCGTATTGGCCGGTCTGTTCGAGCAGGCCAAGCAAGCGCTGTTTGTCATGGCGCGCGGCCAGGACGCGGGAGGCCTCGCGGGCAATTGCCTGCTGTGCTTCGTCGTAAAGGATCGACATGCCCGCCTTCCGCGAATCCGCAAATTTAATCGCGTGATTAAACAGGCGGGAGCGCTGGTGCAAGTGACTCCCCTCCCGCAGGCGGGAGGGGGACTTACCTCGCCGTCAGCGGATCGTTGAGCACCAGCCCCGGCCTCGGCCAGTCCACCGCCACCAGCCGGCCATAGCCCGACAGTGTGATGAAGGCCGTCTTCATGTCCGGCCCGCCGAAGCAGATGTTGGTGCAATAGGGTTCGTCCGCCTCGTACCACTCGACCAGGCCACCCTCGGGCGCAAACACGCTGATGCCGCCGAACACCAGGCTGGCGACGCAGATGTTGCCGCCCGCCTCCACCGCGAGCGAATCGAAGCGCTGGTAGCCCTGCGGACCGCCGAGGAACTTGCCGCCATTGGGCGAAGGCCAGGGGTCTTTCGCTACTTCGCCGGGGCCGATGATCGGCCAGGCCCAGAGGCGGCCGGTCTCGGTCTCGGTGGCGTAGAGCGTCTTTTCGTCGGGCGAGAGGCCGACGCCGTTGGCGGTGATCATCGGGAAGGTGACTTCCCTAATCAGCGAGCCGTCGATCCGCGCGTAGTAGATCGCGCCGCGATCCATGATCCGGTCATAGCTCTTGCCGTGGTCGGTGAACCACATGCCGCCTTGCTTATCGAAAACGATGTCGTTCGGCCCGAACAGCGGCACATCGCCGCAGCGATCATAGACCCACTCGACCGCGCCGGTATCGAGATCGACCCGCTGGATGCCACCGCGCTCATAGCCGTCAGCGCGGCCATGTGGGCGTGCGAAGCCGTCCTGGTGGTGGATCCAGTTGAAACCTCCGTTCTGGCAGACGTAGCACTTGCCATCGGGGCCAATGGCCGCGCCGTTGGGTCCGCCGCCGAGGTGGGCGACTGTCTGCATGGTGCCGTCCGGTAGCACCCGCGTCAGCGTCGCGCCCTCGATCTCGACCACCAGCACCGAGCCGTCGGCCATGGCGATGGGGCCTTCGGGGAACTTGAGGCCCCGGGTGACTTCGCGGAAATTGAGCTTCACGGCATCTGACCCCCAGGAATCAAACCACGATCGATCATCTCGATTACCGCCGGGAAATAGCGGCCACCATAGCCGTTCTCAACCGCCGCCTTGTAATAGCGTTCCGCCAGCAGCGAGACCTGCGGGTCGACGCCCATGCTCTTGGCCAGCTCGATCGAATAGCCGATGTCCTTGAGGACATATTCGGGCGGGAAGCTCTTTTCCGGGAAGTTGCGCGGGGCCATGGCCTTCATGCCGTGATTGCGCAGGATGAAGCTGTCGCCCGAGCCCTTGGACACGGCCTCCAACAGCACTTCCGGCTTCACCCCGGCGCGCTCGGCCGAGACCATCTGCTCGGCCAGGATCAGCACGTGGACGAAGTTCAGCGTGTTGTTGACCAGCTTGACCACCTGCCCGCAGCCAACCTCGCCGCAGTGGGTCACGTCGCTGCCCATGTAGGCAAGCAGCGGCTGGATGCGGGCGAACAGTTCCGCCGAGGCGCCGACCATGATGCTGAGCGTGCCCTGCTGCGCCGCCTCGCGCGTGCGGGCGACCGGGGCGTCGGAGAAGGCCATGCCCTTTTCGGCGAGTTTTGCAGCGATCTCGCGGGCTTCTGCGACCGAGGTGGTGGAGAGGTCGACCACAACTGTGCCGGGCTTGGCGTTCGCGCCGATTTCCTCGCAGACCGCCGCCACCTGCTTGCCGCCGGGGAGGGAAAGGAAGATGATCTCCGCCGCCCTGGCGACATCGGCAACCGTAGCCGCAGCCACGGCCCCGTTCTGCACCTGCTCTTCCAGCGCGGCGGGGACCATGTCGAAGGCATGCACCGGTGCGCCGTGCTTCCTGACGACATTGGCGCACATGCCACTGCCCATGACGCCGAGGCCGATGAAGCCGAGGGTTGGGGTGCTCATACAGTCTCCTCTCAAATCCTCCCCGGAACGGGGAGGTGGCAGTCGCGAAGCGGCTGACGGAGGGGTCGAGACCTCTCAGTCGAGCTCCGCACTGGCGGATAAGTCTCGACCCCTCCGTCACGCCTTCGGCGCGACACCTCCCCGTTCCGGGGAGGATTTAGTGAATCACCTCCGCCTCTTCCAGCGCGGTGCGCTCCGCCCGGCTCATGCCGAGCAGCTCGCCATAGACGTAATCCTCATGCTCGCCGAGCTTGGGCGTGCCGCGATGGATGCCGATTTCCGGTCCCTTGGACAGCCGCATCGGCACGCCGACCGCCGCGCGCTTCTTGCCGTCGGGCTCGGCCACCTCGACAATCGCGCCGCGCGCCTGCAGGTGCGGGTCTGCGGCGATCTCGGGGGTGGTCCAGCTTGCGTGAGCGGCAATGCCGGCGGCCTGTAGCTGCTGCGCAACCTCGTTGCCGTCGCGGGAGCGGGTCCAGGCGGAAATGGCTTCGTCGGTGGGTTCGCCGCCGATCAGCTTGCCGAGGGCCTGGCGCTCGTCATCCGTCGATACGGCGATCGACAGCCATTGGTCATGTTCCCTGGCCGGATAGACGCCGTGCGGGTTCATGCGCGGGTGGGAATTGCCGGCGCGCGACACCTCGCCCCCTGCCGCCGCCACCAGCAGCGCCTCGCCGATCAGCGAGCTTGCCACTTCGCGCGCGGCGACGTCGACCCATGCCCCCTCGCCCGTCGCGCGGCGGCGGTGGAGGGCGGCCATGGTGGCAACGGCGGCGTTCATGCCCACAGTGTGGTCCATCACATGCCGCATCTCGACCGGCGGCCCGTCGGCAAAGCCGGTGAGGTCGGAAAGACCGCCCCAGGCGCCGAACAGCGGGGCATAGCCGGCGAAATGCGAATCCGGCCCTTCCTGCCCGCAGGAGGAGACCGAGAGCATGACGATGTCGCGCTTCACTTCCTTTAGCGCCTCGTAGCCCAGCCCCAGCCGCGCCATGACGCCGGCGCGGAAGCTTTCGGCCGCCACGTCGGAAATAGCGACCAGCCGCTTGGCCAGCGCAATGCCTTCCGCCTTCTTGAGGTTGATGCGGATCGAAAGCTTGGTCGAGGCGACCTGGTCGAATGTCGCCGGGCCCATGCGGCCATAGACCGGGTGGGGCTTGCGGAAGGCGTCAGGGCGCATGGCGCTCTCGACCTTGACGATCTCGGCGCCGAGCTGGCTGAGCAGGTTGGTGCAGAACGGGCCGGCATTATGCACGGTGAAGTCTGCGACGCGGATGCCGGAAAGCGGTTTCATGGTCAGACCCCCGCTTCCGCGATGATGCGATAATAGTTGTCGAGCTCCGGCGGCCCACCGCGCAGCTCCAGCGGCGCGCCGTCGAAGTGGAAGGGCGAGACCAGCATTTCGAGCACGCGCGATTGTCCATTGGCCCCATCGACATCGACCGGCTGGAACAGCCCGCGAAACTTCTCGTGCGGATCGCCCAGCACTTCGGCCGGGGAATAGTACTTGCCGATCGGCACTGAGAGCTTCTGCCCCTCGCGAACGATGTCCTCGACCTTGCGGGTCAGCGCCCATTCGCGGATGTGGCCATTGATCATCGGGCCCTGGCGGCTGCGTTCGAGCGAATCGGCCAGCGCCGGATCGAGCGCCCATTCGGGCTCGCCCAGCAGCTTGACCAGGCCATCCCACTGCCGCTGTTCGAGCGTCAGCAGCTCTACATAGCCATCGGCGCAGGGGATGACGCCGCCATAGCGGAACGAGCGTTCGACGCGATGTTCCACCGAACCGTCGCCCAGCCGCTGGATGGCGAAGGCGCCGACCGAAAGCCCGGCGTCCTGGCTGGCGACATCGACATATTGCCCGCCCAGTTCATGCCGCACCCACAGCGCGGAGAGCGCGCCGAGGGCGGCGGCGATGCCGCCCTGCATCTCGGTGAAGTGGCCATAGGGCTTGACCGGGGGACGGTCGGGGAAAAGCTCGCAGGTCAGGCCGTTGGGCAGCAGGTAGCCCTCGCCCGAGGCATGGAGGACGTTGATTTCCTCGCCCTTCCAGTGGCTCTTGGGACCATAGGCGCCGAAGGGGAGGACCGAGACGTGGATCAGGTCCGGGTGCTTCGCGGCCACTGTCTCTTCATCGAGGCCGAGGGCAGTCCGTTCGGCGATAGGAGTGTCGTCGATCAGGATGTCGCAAGCGCTCAGCATGGCGCCCATCGAGGCGCGGCCCTCGTTGCTGGCAAGGTCGACGACCCGGCTCATCATTCCGGCGGCGAGATAAGCGAACAGCGCGGACTGCTGCGTTCCCGGCAGGAACGGCGGCTCGCGGCGCAGCGGGGTGCCACCGGCCGGCTCGACCAGCAGGACGTGAGCGCCGAGCGTCGCCAGCAGGCGCGCCGCATAGGCCGCCGCGACACCGCGCGCGGTGGTGACGACGCGAAGTTCGGCGAGAGGAGATTTGGCTAGGTCTGTCACGGTTCAGACAATCCTCCCCTCCGGGGGAGGGGGACCGCCGCGAAGCGGTGGTGGAGGGGGTGCGGCTGGGTGATACGTGGCGTATGGGGCGCCCCCTCCGTCACCCGCTTCGCGGGCGCCACCTCCCCCGGTGGGGGAGGATTGGAGGGGGCAAGCACCATTTACCGTACGATCGGCAGTTCCAGATCGCAGTTGCGGCCATCGAAGAACACGTTGTGCTGCGGGTTCAGCGAGGGCAGCAGCACGGTGGCCAGGCCCGGCGTGGTCAGTTCGCCGCGCTGGTTTTCACCGCGGATCTCGATGTCGACCAGGGCGTTGTTGTCCTTGATGTACTTGCGGGTGACCTTGCCGCGCGCCCAGGTGCAGTCGCCCATGATGTTGAAGCCGCGCATCTGGGTGCGGATGCGCTTGAGGAAGCCGGCATCACCCATCCAGTTGGTGACCAGCGAAGCCATCCACGACGAACGCTGTGGGCCGTAGTCATAGACGCCGGGGACGCCCACTTCCTTGGCGGTCGATTCGCGGTGGTGACCGATGCCGGTGTATTCGATGCCGCCACCGGCTTCCGGGTTGCGAAAGAAGTGGCCGGGATGGCGCATGGCGTTCTTGAAGATGACGCCATGGGTGTGGCCGCGGCCGGAGCCGACAAGGAAGCCCATGGTGTCCATCAGGCTGAGCGGGCCGCGAACGATCTCGGGCAGTTCCTCGCCTTCCTGGACTTCGTCCCAGTAGCGCACGTTGGTGCCGCGCATGTTCTTTTCTTCGTTCATGATCGCGTTGTCGATCCTGGCGAAGTCCTCGGCCGAGTATTCATGGGTCTTGATGTCGGAGTACTTGCCGGCGTCGCGGGCGGCCTTGCGCTCGTGGCGGGTGCAGGTGCCCAGCGCCTTGGCGACGACGTCGCCGAACTGGTTGGCGAAAGTCGCCTCCACGTACTGGATCACCAGGGTGCCGGAGAACTTCGATTCCTTGACGTCGATGCCGACGACGCGCTCGATCGCCGTGATACGGTCACCAGGGCGGACGTGGCGGAAGAATTCCCAGTCATTGCCGGCATAGAAGCCGTGGACGCCCGGCAGGCCCCAGCGCGTGCGGCCGATCCAGCCGAAGGCCATCGGGAAGTTCGGGTGGGCGACGATCGAGCCATAGCGCGACAGGCGGCCATGTTCTTCGTCTCGATAGAGCGGGTTGAGATCGCCGATGCCGTTGCACCAGTTACGCATGGTGTCCGGGGTTGCGTCCTGCAGGTAGGGGCCTTCCGGGCGCAGCTGCATGCCGATCATGCCCTCGGCGGCCTTGATCGCCTCCGGAGTGATCTTGCCTTCGGCTGCGGCGTTGCCGATGTCCTTGTCGTCAGTGCTCATGTCTTGCTCCTGATGCGGCGCTTTGGAGTCGTGCGCCTGTGGGCGATGCGGCCCGATGATGGATAATGCATTATTTGGCAAGTGGGGATTTCAAGCCGTCCAGTCGAAGTCTGTACTATCGACGATTTTTCCGTAGCGGCCGAGGCAGGCGATGGCGTGCATGTGCTCGTCGGGCGTAACGCCGGCGCAGCAATCCTCGAGGATCACCACCTCGTAGTCCCGGTCATGCGCCTCGCGCGCGCCGGAGTGGACGACGCCGTTGGTCGAGACGCCGCACATGACGATGCGCTCGATTCCGTTGGCGCGCAGGATCGCTTCGAGCGAAGTCGCGTAGAATGGGCTGACGCGGTGTTTGACCACGTCGAAGTCACCTTCCTGCGGCGCCACTGCGGGGTGCACTTCGGTGCCCCTGGTGCCGAGCTGGAAGATGCCGTTGGCGCGAGCGCCGGAGAAGATCGGCGAAGCGGGCGGACATTCGCGGTAGTCGGGCGAGAAGCCGACGCGGACGTAGCCGACCTTCGCCCCGGCCAGCCTGGCGGCAGCGATGGCGGCTGCGGTGTTGGCCAGGACGTTCCGTTCCTTCACCTGCACGCCGTAGGTCGCCTTGTTGAAGCCGTCCTCGGCGACGATATCGTTCATCATGTCCATGACGAGGAAGATGGTCTTTTTCATTGTTTTTCCTTCTTCTCCCCTCCCCGCTTGCGGGAGGGAAAGTGATGGTCGAGGGGCGCTAAAGCGCCTCGGTTTTTAGTGAATCCCTGAGTTCCAGCCAACCAGCCTCGATGTGCTGCCGCGTCGCCAGCATCGCCGCGCCACTGTCCCCCGCGATCAGCGCGGCCAGCATCCGGTCATGCTCCTCGGCGGCACGGCTGACCCGGCCCTTGAGGCGATTGATCAGGTCGAAGGGATAACGCGCCCAGAGGATCTGCACGAAATGCAGCGTCTGCGGCATCTGGGCGATCTCGAAGATGCGGTGGTGAAAGCGGTAGTTGGCGGCCCGCGCCCGCTCGTTGTCGCCAGCATCGAAGGCTTGGGCAAACTCTTCTGCAATCACTTTCAACTCCGCGGCATCCTTGGCCGTGGCCTTGGCGATGGCGGCCTCGGTCAGGCGGCTTTCCAGCACGATGCGCAGGTCGAGCACCTCGCGCGAGGCCTCGATGTCGAAGGGGGCGACGACGGCGCCCTTGTAGCTGTCGCCAGTGACATAGCCTTCCGCCTCCAGCAGCTTCAGCGCCTCGCGCACCGGCGTGATCGAGGTGTTGAGCTGGCTGGCGATTTCCTGCTGCTTCAGGCGCGCGCCGCGCGGGATGCGGCCGGCGATGATGCCTTCGCGCAGGAAGTCGGCGACTTGCTCTTCCTTGGTCTTGAACTGCATGGATCGCGGCTCCCGATAATGCATTATGCATAGTCGGAGCCCGCAGCAAAGAAAAGCCCCGACGCGATATTTCGACACCAGTGTCGAAAATGCCGGTCCGTTTGCGTTAGATCAAGGCGACCCTGCCCTCTCCGATGCTTCTCGGCTTCATACCAAGATTGCGAGGAGAATGACCGTGCGCCGAGAACCCCATCCCTTTACCGGTGCCGTCTATGAGGAAGTCGGCGAAGGCCTGGTCAAGGTCGACGATGTCGCACACGGCCAGTCCGGCACTTTCAAGTGGACCGGCGAGCATCTCGAAGGCGACCTGACCTATGCCGATCCGCATATGCTCTATCTGGTCGGTGGCCCTGCCCTGCCGCCGGACCGGGACATCTGGTGGACAGTCATGCCGCCCACCCCCGACAGCCCGATGCCCGACTTCCGCGGCAATTTCGGCCGCGGCGCCGACGAGGAAGCGATGCAGCGGCCCAAGATCATCGGCAAGTACGTCGGCGATCCGGGCCAGCAGACGCCCGAAGGCCCGCGCTCGGCGTCGTTCCTGCCGCTCGACTACTTGCTCGACAACGACCGCAAACCGGAACTGGTGCCCGAGGCATTCCGCCGAAGCGCGCCCGTGCCCGGCGGCCCGATGAAGGTCCCGACCGCGCGCTTTTATGAGCAGAAGTATCACGACCTCGAAGTCGAGCACATGTGGAAGAAGTGCTGGCAGATGGCCTGCCGCGAGGACGACATCCCCGAAGTGGGCGACTACTATGTCTACAAGGTCGCAAGCCTCAATTACCTCGTCGTTCGCACCGGACCCGAGGAATTCCGCGCCTATCCCAACGTCTGCCTCCACCGCGGCCGCATCCTGCGCGAGCGCAGCGGCAAGAAGGCGACGGTGTTCCGCTGCCCCTACCACGCCTGGTCCTGGGGCATCGACGGGAACATGATCGACATGCCCAGCGAATGGGACTTCGCCGGGGTGAAGCAGGACGTCTGCAAGTTGCCGCAGGCCAAGGTCGCCCGCTGGGGCGGCTTCGTCATGATCAACCCCGATCCCGACGCCATGAGCTTCGAGGAATATGCCGGGCCGGAAATGCTCGAGCACTATGCCAAGATCAAGCTGCAGAACCGCTACAAGCAGGCCGACGTGGTCAAAGTGCTGCGCTGCAACTGGAAGATTGCGATGGAAGCCTTCCTCGAGGCCTACCACGTGATCGCCACCCACCCGCAATTGCTGCTGGCTGGCGGCGACCTGGGCGATACCCGGGTGGATGCCTTCGGGCGCTGGGGCCGGCTCGGGCACTCCGGCATGACCGCATCGAGCCCGCATCGCGGCATGATGGCCTCCAGGGAACAGACGCTGGAGGCCTATCGCGGGGCAGCGGACTTCAACCGCGAGTTCCTGCGCACCTACCTTGGTGACGAAGTCGAGCAGTTCTCCGACGCCGAACTGGTCGAGCAGACCTTCAGCAACCTGTTTCCCAACTTCAGCCCCTGGGGTGGCTGGGGCCGCATCGTCTATCGCTTCCGGCCGAACGGCGACAATCCGGACGAGTGCCTGATGCAGGCCATGCTGCTGGCACCCTGGCCGGAAGGAAAGGAGAAGCCGGAGCCGGTCGAAACCCGCTACCTCAGCGCCGACGAGCCCTGGACCGACGCGCCGGAACTGGGCACCCTCGCCCACGTCTTCGCGCAGGATACCGGCAACGTTCCCTGGGTGCACGAAGGCCTCAAGGCCAAGCGTCAGCCCTACATCTGGTACTCGGGCTACCAGGAGGCGGTGATCCGCAACTTCCACAGGAACTACGACAAGGCGCTGGGCCTGAACGAAGTGGATCAAGGCTAGCCCTTGATCCTCCCCGGAACGGGGAGGATTTGTTGCACCGCAGACCAAACTGTCACACCTCTGCAACGGCGCGGCGGCATGATTCCCGCCGCGCCAATGGAGGATTTCCGCAGTGAAAGCCGAACTCGCCGCCCGCCTCGTGCCGCTCGAAGGCGGAGTCAATTTCCGCGACCTGGGCGGCTATGCGACCACCGACGGCCGCACGGTGAAGTGGCGGCAGCTTTACCGCTCGGGCATGATGACCCGACTCACCGAGAATGACGCACGCGCGCTTGCCGAGCGCGGCATCCGCATGGTCGTCGACTTCCGCACCGCCACAGAACAGCAGGAAGAGCCCAACCACTGGGCCTTGTCCTCCCCGGCCCGCTACTGGGCGCGCGAGCACGAGGAAACCTTCGGCCAGCTCAAGCAGATGGCCTCCAAGGGCATCGCCACGGCCGAGGAAGCCAACGCCATCATGGTCGCCGGCTATCGCCACCTGCCCTTCCAGCAGGCCGAGGCCTATGCGGAAATTTTCCGCGCTCTGGCCGGGGGCGAAGTGCCGCTGGTGTTCCATTGCACCGCCGGCAAGGACCGCACCGGCGGCGCGGCGGCGCTGGTGCTGTCGCTGCTCGGCGTGCCGCGCGAGACCATCGCGGCAGACTTCAACATGACCGAACGCGCGGTGGACCTGCGCAAGGCACTCGGCACCGGCCCGCGCAAGGGCTACGAGGGCTTCGCCAGGATCGACCCGGAAGTAAGCAAGGTGATAAGCGGCGCGCATCCGACATGGATTCTCGCCCTGCTCGATGCGGTGGAGGAACAGTGCGGCTCCGTCGAGGGCTACGCCCGCGACATGGGCCTGAGCGCTGGGGACCTCGAAGCGATCCGCGCCGGCCTGCTGGATTAGATAGCTTCCGTTTTGGCGCGTTTTGCTGCAGTGCGCCAAGCCATGGGAAATTCCGAATCATGAGCGGCGCGGGTCCGGAGCGGACTGCGGAAATCGCTGCGAACGTCGAGCGCTTCGTGCGCGAGGTGGTGGTCCCCTATGAAAAGGACCCACGCCGCGACCATCACGGGGCGCCGACCGATGAACTGGTCTTCGAGCTGAAGGACCTGGCGAGGAAGGCCGGGGTGCTGAGCCCGCATATCCTGCCGGACGGCGGCCACCTGACCCAGCGCGAGACAGCGAAGGTCCTGATCAAGAGCGGCCTCTCGCCGCTCGGACCGCTCGCCTGCAACACCAATGCGCCCGACGAGGGCAACATGTACCTGCTTGGCAAGGTCGGCAGCCCGGAGCTTAAGGAACGGTTCCTGAAGCCTCTGGTCGAGGGCCGCAAGCGCTCGGCCTTCTTCATGACCGAACCCTGGGAATGGGGCGGTGCAGGCTCGGACCCGTCGATGATGAAGACCACCTGCCGTCCCGACGGCAACCACTGGATCATCTCCGGCCGCAAGACGTTCATCACCGGCTGCGAGGGCGCGGGCGTCGGCATCGTCATGGCCAAGGCCGAGGAGGGCGCCTGCATGTTCCTCGTCGACCTGCCCGACCCGGCGATCCGGATCGAGGACATCCCGAACACCATCGACAACTCGATGCCGGGCAGCCACGCGACCCTGACCATCGAGAATCTTCGCGTGCCCGCAACCCAGATGCTGGGCAATGCTGGCGAGGGCTTCAACTATGCCCAGATCCGCCTTTCGCCCGCGCGCCTGTCGCACTGCATGCGCTGGCTGGGTGCCTGCATCCGCGCGCAGGAGATCGCCACCGACTATGCCTGCCGCCGCGAGGCCTTCGGCAAGGTGCTGATCGACCACGAGGGTGTCGGCTTCCCGCTGGCCGAAAACCTGATCGACCTGCAGCAGAGCGAGCTGATCATCGACTGGTGCGCCGGCGTGCTCGACACCGGCTCGCTCGGCACGGTGGAAAGCTCGATGGCCAAGGTCGCCGTCTCCGAGGCGCTGATGCGGGTGGCCGACAAATGCGTCCAGGCCATGGGCGGGCTCGGTGTGACCGACCGCACCATCGTCGAGCAGGTGTTCCGTGAAATCCGCGCCTTTCGCATCTATGACGGACCGACCGAAGTCCACAAATGGTCGCTCGCCAAGAAGATCAAGCGCGACTGGAAGGCCGCAAATGCACACTGAGCCCCGTACCGACTGGACGCGCGAGGAGATCGCCGCGCTGTTCGACCTGCCGTTCACCGAACTGTTGTTCCGCGCGGCGGAAACCCACCGCGCCCATCACGCGCCGGACGAGATCCAGTTGTGCACCCTCTTGTCGATCAAGACCGGCGGCTGCCAGGAGGACTGCGGTTATTGCTCGCAATCGGTCCATGCCGACGCGGGCGTGAAGGCGACCAAGCTGATGGACGTGCGGGAAGTGCTGCAGAGCGCGGCGCAGGCCCGTGATGCCGGCTCCAAGCGCTTCTGCATGGGCGCCGCCTGGCGCAACCCCAAGGACCGCGACATGCCGGCGATCGTCGAGATCGTGAAGGGCGTCTCGGGCATGGGCATGGAGACCTGCATGACGCTGGGCATGCTGACGCCGCAGCAGGCGGAGCAACTGGCCGAAGCCGGGCTCGACTACTACAACCACAACATCGACACCTCTCCCGAACGCTATGGCGAAGTGATCACCACCCGCACCATGGACGACCGGCTGGAGACGCTCGACCATGTGCGCAGCGCCGGGATCAACGTCTGCTCTGGCGGCATCGTCGGCATGGGCGAGACGCGGGCCGACCGGGTCGGCTTCGTCCACACCCTCGCCACGCTGCCGCGCCATCCCGAGAGCGTGCCGGTGAACGCACTGGTGCCGGTCAAGGGCACGGTACTGGGCGACATGCTGGCCGATACGCCGCTCGCCAAGATCGACGACATCGAATTCGTCCGCACCGTTGCCGTGGCACGGATCACCATGCCGATGAGCATGGTGCGGCTCTCCGCCGGCCGCGAGTCGATGAGCGAGGCGACACAGGCGCTGTGCTTCATGGCCGGGGCCAACTCGATCTTCACCGGCGACAAGCTGCTCACCGCGCCCAATGCCGGCGACGATGCCGATGCGCTGATGATGGCACGGCTGGGCATGCGGCCGATGGAAGGCGAAGAACCGATGCGAGCCTGTTCCATGCGGGAAGCAGCGGAGTAATAATGGGCCAGGCGCCCTTCCCCGCCCAGCAGGCCGATCTCGACAAGCTGGCGGCGATCTCACGCCGCCGCAGCCTTGCGGGCCGGGCGGGCGCCGACTTTGCCTCCAACGACTACCTTGGCCTGGCGAATTCGCGCGAACTGGCAGATGCCGTGCAGGCGGCGCTGGACCGGGGGGTGCCGGTCGGCTCTGGCGGCTCGCGCCTGCTGCGCGGGAACCACCCGGAGCACGAGGCGCTGGAAGCCGAAGCCGCCGCCTTCTTCGGAACCGGGCGTGCACTGTGGTTCTCCTCGGGCTTCGCCGCCAACTCGGCCCTGTTCTCGACCCTGCCGCAGCGCGGCGACCTGATCGTCCATGACGAGCTGATCCACGCTTCGGCGCACGAAGGCATGAAACTCGGCCGCGCCGACCACGTGGCGGTGCGGCACAACGATGCCAATGCCTTCGAGCATGCCATGCGCACCTGGCGGGAAGCAGGGAACACGGGCCGCATCTGGATCGCGGTGGAAAGCCTTTACTCGATGGACGGCGACCGCGCGCCGCTCGACGAACTCACTGATCTCGCCGACCGCCACGATGCCGTGCTGCTGGTCGACGAGGCCCACGCCACCGGCCTGTTCGGCCCCGATGGGCGCGGGCTCGCCGCCCACCTCGACGGGCGCGACAATGTCATCACCCTGCGCACTTGCGGCAAGGCGCTGGGCTGCGAAGGCGCGCTGATTTGCGCGCCTGCAGTCGCCTGCGACTTCCTGGTCAACCGCGGGCGCGGCTTCATCTTCTCGACCGCGCCATCGCCGCTTATGGCCTCCGCCGTGCGCGCGGCTTTGGGACTGCTCCGCTCGGAACCCGCGCGGCGCAGCGCGCTGTGGAACAAGGTGCGACTTGCCGAAACGGTGCTGGCCACCGCTGGCGTCAAGGCCACCGGCTCCCAGATCCTGCCCGCCATCATCGGCGAGGATGGCCGGACCATGGAAATCGCAGCAGCCCTGCAAGCCAAAGGCTATGACGTGCGCGGCATCCGCCCGCCGACGGTGCCGCACGGCACCGCGCGGCTACGCGTTGCGGTGACGCTCAATGTTACGGACGAGGATATCGTAGGGCTGGGCCTTGCACTGGCCGGGGCGATGCAGACGACGGGAAGCAAGGCTTGAGCACCGCAGCAGCAGAAAACACCGGCACCACGCCCGTCCGCGAAGGCCTTGGCTTCGACGAGGCAGCTTTGGGGCGGTGGATGGCTGAACATGTCGAAGGCTTTTCCGGGCCGCTCAAGGTCGAGCAGTTCAAGGGTGGCCAGTCGAACCCGACCTATGCGCTTTCGACCCCCAAGGCCCGCTATGTCCTGCGCCGCAAGCCGCCAGGCCTACTGCTCCCCGGGGCGCATGACGTGCTGCGCGAGGCACGGGTGCAGAAGGCACTCGGCACCACCGGCTTTCCCGTCGCGCCGATCATGGGTGTCTGCGATGACGACAGCGTCATCGGCACCCAGTTCTATGTCATGGGCCTCGTCGAGGGCCGCATCTTCTGGGATTGTGCCTTCGAGGAATTGCCGCAGGACCAGCGACACCAATACTTCGACGCGATGAACGCAACCATCGCCCGGCTGCACCAGGTCGACTACCAGGCGATCGGCCTCGGCGACTACGGCAAGCCGGGCAACTACTTCGCCCGCCAGATCTCCCGCTGGAGCCGGCAGTACGCCGAGGACGAAGCCGCGGGTCGCGACGCCAACATGGACGCGCTGGCCGATTGGCTGCCTACCGCCATCCCGGAGGGCGACGAAACCAGCATCGTCCACGGTGACTTTCGTTGTGATAACATGATCTTCCATGCCGAACTTCCGCAAGTGATTGCGGTGCTCGACTGGGAGCTCTCGACCCTTGGCCATCCGCTGGCGGACTTCGCCTACCACGCGATGATGTACCGCGTGCCGGCCGAGATCGTCGCCGGCATCGGCGGGCGCGATCCCGTTGCACTCGGCTTGCCGAGCGAGGAGGAGTACATCGCCGCCTATTGTCGCCGCACCGGCAGGGCCGGCATCCCCAACTGGGATTTCTACCTTGCCTTCAATCTGTTCCGCCTTGCCGCGATCTTCCATGGGATCAAGGGACGGGTGCTGCGCGGCACCGCGTCATCGGCGCAGGCGGCGCAGCGCGCGGCGCACTTCCCGGCGCTGGCCAGGCTGGCGCGCGAGGCGATGGCGAGGTGCCGGTAAGGCTTACTCCTCCCCAGCAAGTGGAGGATCAGCCTCCAAGCACCGGTTTGTAGGGCTTCGGGCTCCATTCGCGCGGATCGGAATCCTTGTGGGTGGAAAGCCCTTCCGCCGTCCCCGCCATAATATCCGGCCAGCGTTCCGCCAGATTCTCGATCGTCATGTCCGGATCGTCGAAGCCTGGCGTGCGCGCTAGATAATAGCGGCTGACGTGGCCGCCCATCGATTCGATGCATTCGCCGGTGAAGGGCACGGTCTCGTGGGCGAGGAAAGCGACGGTGGGTGACACCAGTTCGGGCTTCAGCACGTCCTTGGTCGCGGCGATGTGCACCGAATCCTCGCCTTGCGCGGCATAGACCATGCGGGTCAGCGCACCGGGCACGAGACTATTGGCCTTGATGCCGAAGTGCTCGCCGTCAGAAGCCAGGCCGCGCGTGAAGCTGTAGACCGCGCCCTTGGAGGCGGCATAGGCGGTCTGCCACGCGATGCCGGCCATCGAGCCCGAGCTGACGTTTACGATCCGGCCATAACCGGCGCGCTTCATGTGCGGCCAGGCGGCGCGGCAAGTATAGACCGTGCCCATCACGTTGACCTGCATGGTCTGCTCGAAATCGGCCATGGTCATCTCGTCGAAGGCTACGACCCGGCATATCCCCGCATTGTTCACAAGGATATCCACAGAGCCGAAGGCCGACAGCGCCGTCTCGATGATGGCGCCTGCCCCGTCGGCATCGGCCACGGAGTTGGTGTCCGCGACGGCCTTGCCGCCGGCGGCGCGGATTTCCTCCGCGACGGCTTCAGCCGAAGCGACGCCGGGATAGTCCAGCGCGGCGGGGAGGACGCCAATGTCGTTGACCACCACATTAGCGCCTCGGCTGGCCAACAAAAGGGCATGGGCGCGGCCGAGGCTGGGGTTGCCACCAGCGCCGGTGACAATGGCCGTACGGCCATCGAAACGAAGTTCCTTCAAAGCTTTATCTCCGCAAGTTTGCCCTTGGTGTCATGGTCCAGCATGGCCTGGCTGAACCGCGCGGTATAGGCGGTGTTGTTGGCCTCGGTCTGGAACACGGCCTCGTTGATGATGAAGATGGCATAGCCGAAGGCGAGGAAACAGGCGTACTGGTGCATGGCCTCGTCGAAGCTCGGCGGCTCGACGCCGTGGGCGCGCAGTTCCGTGAGGTAGGCCTGGATCAGGGCGCCTTCCCAGCGCCCGCGGTCGGCAAGGTCGAGCGCGCAGCCAAGGTGGTAGGCGATCTCGAGTATGCCGGGGGCGGCGCAGGCAATGCAGTCGAAGAAGCCGGGTTCGCCGTCCACGTCGATATACTGGTTGCCGATGTGGGTGTCGCCATGGTTGGCGCAGAATGGCAGCGTGTTCGCCAGCGCCGCCATGCGGTCGAGCGCATCGAGCATCCACTCGCGGTCATGGAACCGGGTCGAAACCGCCGCGCCGCGCGCGGAGGTGACGTAGTGGTTCCAGCTTTCCGGCTCCAGGTAGGGGTGGAAGTAGAGGTTCCAGTTGGCCGGCATGTCAGAAAGCCAACCCCAGCGGCCGCCGGGGCGTATCTCCGGCGAATCCCAGGTCTGCGCATGAAACCGGGCCAGCGCCCGCACCCGCTTTTCAGTGTGCTCGAAGCTGTGCGACACCAGTGGCGAGCAGAAGGTGACGCCGCGCGCCACGAGGTCTTCCATGATGACGATGCCCTGCAGCGCCTGTTCGTCCCAGGCGGCGAAATAGGGCGTCGGCACGCGCAGGCCGAGCTGCGGCATCAGCGTCGAATAAGACAGCGCCTCGTTCATGTGCATCGGCCACATCTTGCGGCTGTGCGCCTCGAACCCGCCCTTGAGGATCACCGTCTCCGGGATCGGGGCGTCCGCGCGGTTGCCTTCGAGGTCGAGGCGGATGCGGATCTTGGTGCAGGTCGTGTTGATGAAATCGACCATTTCGAACGACTTGACCCGGACTCCCGGGGCGTAGCCTGAAAGAGCGGCGGTCAGCCAGTCGGCCGTGATGCCTTCGATCTCCGTCGGCAGCGAAAAGACATTCGACTGGCTCATTCCATCCCCCTAATTCGGAACGATCTGCACTTTCTGGTGGCTGTGCGCCCCCCGCATTTCCTCGATCAGACCGGGCAGGCCGGCCAGCGGCATGGTCTCGGACACCATGATCCCGCCCGGCACTTCTCCGCCATCGAACGAGCGGATCGTCTCGATCCAGTCCTCGGTTGTGTAGGAGACCGGGAAGTGCATGGTCACGTCGCGAAAGGCATTGAACGCGGGTAGCACCGGGTCGCCCACGGTGCACATGCCAAGCGATATCACCGAACCGCCCAGCCCGACATGCTGGGCCGCGAACTGGAGTTGCCCGGGCTTGCCGATCGATTCAACGGCGATGCGCGGAGGCCCCGCGGGAAAGGCCCGGGCGATGGCCTCCGGGTCCTCGGCGCTGACGATCACGGCCTCGTCGGCGCCGATCGCGCGCAGGGTTTCATGCCGCGCGCCGGACCTGGTGGCGACGACCACGCGCCCTGCCCCCATGCGCCGCGCCCACCAGATCGCCGCCATGCCCATCGACCCGCCGCCGAGCACCAGCACCGCGTCGCCCCTGGCCAGGCCCGCCATGCGCAGGGCCTTGCGGCCGCAGGCAATCGGCTCGACCAACGCGCCTTCGGCCATGGTGACCGATGTCGGGAAGAGGAAGGCAGAGGTTTCGGTGATCACCATGCGCTCGCCGAAACCGCCAAACTGCATCCGCCCCTGGGGGCAGAACAGCGGACGGCCGCCCAGGCACATGTCGCACTTGCCGCAAAAGCCGGTGGGGAACACAGCGACGGTATCACCCACCTTGCAGCAGGTCACGTCCTTGCCGGCTTCGATGACGGTCCCGGCAATCTCGTGGCCCAGCCTTACTCCGTGGGCATAGTCGAAAGCCGAGCCCGAGGTCATCGAGATGTCGCTGCCGCAGATGCCGCAGCGGCCCACCTCTATGCGCAGGTCCGTCGGGCCCAGCGGATCATCCGGGACATCGTCGATAGTGATGGGCTTTCCAGCCCCGTTGAATATGGCAACGCGCATGAACCTCTCCGCCGGAGAGTTTGGCTGGCCGATACGGGGGAAGTCAATCGCCAAGCAGACGGCAAACAAAAACCCCGCCCGAATGGGGCGGGGTTCGCGAGCGAGACAGGCGGCGACCGGAAGGCCGCCGCCCCTGCCGTTCAAAGGTCCAGGTTGAACAGCTGCGCCGCGTTGGTTTCGAGCACCTGCTTGCGGGTGGCGTAATCGTAGTTGCCGAGTTGCTCGGCCAGCTTCTCCTGCACACCCGGATAGAGCGAGGTCGGGTGAGGGAAGTCTGTTTCGAACAGCACCTTGTCGAAGCCGATCTCCTCCAGCATGTGCTGCGGGGCATAGGTTTCGAACCACCAGGAAACCCAGAAGTTCTTCTTGAAGTACTCCTTCGGGCGCTTCTTCAGGCCGTTGTTTTCCATGGTGCGGAACTCATCGCACTGGTGCTCCATCATCTCGAGCACGAAGGGCACCCAGCCGATGCCGCTCTCGATCATGCCGATCTTGAGCTCCTCGTACTTGTCGAGGATGCCGGAAACCATGAAGTTGGCCATCTGCGCGGAGGTGCCGATGGTGTGGATCATGGCATTGATCGGCAGGCGCTGGCTGAACTCCACGTTGTCCCAGATCGCCGAGCCCGCATCGAGCGAGGCGTTTATGTGGAAGTTGATCGGCGTGCGGGTGGCGTTGCAGATATCGAACACTTCTTCCCAGAACGGGGAGCATTTGTGGTTCTCGGCGAGGTAGCCCTGGTTGAGGCGCTCGGGCCGGTCGGGCAGGGTGAAGCCCTTGACGCCCATGTCGAGCACGCGCTTGACCTCGGCGACCATCAGGTCCTTGTCCCAATAGGGCAGCGTCGCCATGCAATTGATGCGGCCGCCCGAATCCTGCTGCCGTTCGGCGCAGGCATCGTTGAAGCGCTGGATGACGAACATCGCAAGGTCGATATCGCCGAGTGCCAACAGCGAGCCCGCCTGCGTCAGGCCGCCGTTCTGGAAGCAGATCTGCGCCCAGATGCCCTGCTTGTCCATTTCCTCCAGCCGCGGCTTCACCTGGTAGGATCCGGGATGAATCTCGTCATATGTGCGGTGCGACAGGCGGCCGAGCAGCTTGTCGCGGTTCTTGGCGATGACATTGCCGCCCAGCGTGCCAAAGTCCTTGTCGCCGATGAACCAGCGGTCGAGCCCGTCGACGCGACGTACTTCCGGCGCGCGGCCCTTGAACTTCTCCGGCACATTCTTGAACAGGTCTGGCGGCTCGGTGAAGTGGGTGTCGCAGTCGACGATCTTGATGCCGTTGAACAGCGGGTGGGTGCCCGAGATGAACTGGGTCTCGTCGATATGCTTGACGAAGCCGCCCGGCGCGTAGCCGTCGGCCAGCCAGTAGAACTTGGCATCGTCCTCGCGGCTCTTGTCGAGCGAAATGGTCTTTGCGTCGGTAGCCATTGGTATCTCCCATCTTGAAGCTGCCCGCGAGTCGCGAGCGATATTCTTGCTTCTGACTTGCAATATATCATGCCACTGTCCGGTTTGCACACGGCCAAAGGGCCCGGTTGACCCGCCCTTGCGTCCACCGCATGCTGTCGCGCGAGAGGAGAACGACATGCCCCGCATCGAACCGATTCCGTGGGACGAAGTCCCGCTCAAGGATCGCGAAATGATCGAGGCGGGCATGGCCAATGGCGGCTTCACCGATCCCATGCCCTTGCAGATCTTCGCCTATGCCACGCATGACGAGGTGCCCGACGATGGCGACCGGCACCCCAACTTCCCGCGCCACCTGCTGCCCGGCCGCCTGCTCGAACTGCTGCGCATCCGCAGCGCGCAACTGGGCGGCTGCGAGCCCTGCATGGCCTCGCGCAAGGTCGAGGGCGCGACCGAGGACGCCGTCGCCTGTCTGACCAACCCGGCGTTGCGCGGCGACCTTTCGGATCGGGAACGGCTGGCGCTGGAATTCATCGAGCTTCTCGCCACCGATCACCACAGGATCGGCGACGACATCTACCGCCGCCTCGCCGAGCACTTCACCACGGCGGAGATCCTCGAGCTGGGCCTGACCTGCGCGCACCAGATCGGTACCCACCGCTTCCTCCACACGCTCGACCCGTATGGTACAACCGAGCCGGTGATTCGGTACGACAGGGAACAGGTCGGCGTGACCTGGGATCAATTGAACCGGAAGGCCAAGTCCGGCTAATGCCGCACTGATGAAATTCTTTCGAAACGCACGCAGCTTCTGCGCCGCGCACCCTCGCTGGTGCGCGGTTGTGCTTGGAGGCCTCTCCGCCTGCGGGTTCGAGCCGCTGCACCTGTGGCCACTGACCCTGGCGGCGCTCGCGGCGCTGATGGAACTCACCCTGCGCGCGCCGACGCTCAGGCAGGCGATGTTCCTCGGCTGGCTGTTCGGCGTCGGCTACTTCACCATCGGCAACACCTGGATCGCCACGGCCTTTACCTACCAGTCGAACATGCCGGCATGGCTCGGCTGGATCGCGGTGGTGCTGCTCTCGCTCTATCTGGCGGTCTATCCGGCACTGGCGGTTCTGGCAGCGCGGACCTTCGGCAAGGCGAACTACGCGGCCTTCATCCTGGCCTTCGCGGCCTTCTGGATCGTAACCGAATGGATGCGGGCCTGGGTATTCACCGGCTTTGCCTGGAACCCGCTGGGGATGGCAGCGCTGGGCGGCTTCAATCGGCCCGGCCTCGCCTCGCTGGCGCCGTGGCTGGGGACCTACGGCCTGTCCGGCCTTGTCGCCCTCCTCGCCGGAAGTTGGCTGATTCCCACCAAGCGCGGCGAGATCGACCTGCGTGGATCGGCGATGGTCCTGCTCCCCATAGTGCTGATGCTGCTGCCCAGTCCCCGCGACATGCGGCAGGGGGCCCTGCCCTACACAATTGTCCAGCCTGACATCAGCCAGGAGCAGTTGAACGATCCCGCCAATTTCGCCCGGCAGTTCGCAGTCTCCGCGGCACTATCCCGGCCGCTCGCACCGGGCGAGGAGCGGCTGGTGCTCTGGCCGGAATCGGGGGTGCAGGATTACCTGGAGGATGGCTATCCACCGGCCGCCTACATCGACTACACCTTCGGCGGCGACCCGGCGCTGGCGCGCGCGCGGCTGGCCGGCGCCATCGGCAAGGACAGCCTGCTGCTTGCCGGCACCACCGACCTGGAGTTCACAAACGGCAAGCTCGTTGGCGCGGGCAATACCGTCACCGCGCTGGACGGAACGGGCGCGATCCGGGGCAGCTACGCCAAGGCGCACCTCGTGCCCTACGGCGAATACCTGCCGATGCGCTGGCTGCTGGAGCCGCTGGGCGTCTCGCGCCTTGTTCCGGGCGAGATGGATTTCATCCCGGGGCCTGGACCGATGACGCTGGACCTCGGCCGCTGGGGCAAGGCGGGGCTGCAGATCTGCTACGAGATCATCTTCTCAGGCGAAGTCGTCCAACCCGGCCACCGCCCCGATTACCTCGTCAACCTGTCCAACGATGGCTGGTTCGGCGCCTGGGGCCCACCGCAGCACCTGGCGCAAGCGCGGATGCGGGCGATCGAGGAAGGCCTGCCGCTGCTGCGCTCCACCACCACCGGGATCAGCGCGGTGATCGACGCGGACGGCGTGGTTCGGCAGGTCATCCCCGCCGGCAAGCCGGGCAGGCTCGACGGGCTGGTGCCCCCTGCCCATGCGCCGACGCTGTTCAGCCGGCTGGGCAACCTGCTGCCGCTTTGCTGGTCCGTAGGATTACTTGTCCTTTCGCTGGTTGCAACGCGCCGCCGCCGCAGCTAGGGCGGAACAAGCATATAAAGATTTCCTTATACGCAGACACAGCAAGGACTGGCACAACCATGCGTTCCGACTACCTCTTCACATCCGAAAGCGTTTCCGAAGGCCACCCCGACAAGGTTGCCGACCAGATCAGCGATTCCATCGTCGACCTGTTCCTCTCCAAGGACCCCGAGGCGCGCGTCGCCTGCGAGACCCTGACGACCACCCAACTGGTGGTGCTGGCCGGCGAGATCCGCGGCAAGGGCATCATGGACACCGACGGCAACTGGGCGCCGGGCGTCGAGCAGGAAATCGAGGAGACCGTCCGCCGCACGGTGCGCGAAATCGGTTATGAGCAGGACGGCTTCCACTGGGAAACCTTCAAGTTCTACAACAATCTGCACCCGCAATCAGCCCATATCGCCCAGGGCGTCGATGCCGACGGCAACAAGGACGAAGGCGCGGGCGACCAGGGCATCATGTTCGGCTATGCGACCGACGAGACGCCCGACCTGATGCCGGCGACGCTCGACTACAGCCACAAGATCCTCGAGCGCATGGCCGCCGATCGCCATTCCGGCAAGGCGCCCTTCCTCGAACCCGACGCCAAGAGCCAGGTGACCCTGCGTTACGAAGGCAGCCTGCCGGTCGCGGCGACCGCCATCGTCGTATCGACGCAGCATGCCACGGGCTACGACAAGGGCGAGAAGGAAGCGGAACTCCACGCCTATGTGAAGCGGGTAGTCGCCGAAACACTGCCGCCGGTTCTGCTGCGCGACACGGTCTACCACATCAACCCCACCGGCAGCTTCGAGATCGGCGGGCCGGATGGCGACGCAGGGCTCACCGGCCGCAAGATAATCGTCGACACCTATGGCGGCGCGGCCCCACACGGCGGCGGCGCTTTCAGCGGCAAGGACCCGACCAAGGTCGATCGCTCGGCCGCCTACATCGCCCGCTACCTCGCCAAGAACATCGTCGCAGCGGGCCTTGCCACGCGCTGCACGATCCAACTGGCCTATGCCATCGGTGTCTCCAAACCACTGTCGCTCTATGTCGACACGCACGAGACCGGGAAAGTCGGCGACGACAAGATCGAGGATGCGATCATGCGCATCGGCAAGCTCGGCGGCCTCACGCCGCGCGCGATCCGCACGCACCTGGGCCTCAACAAGCCGATCTACCGCAAGACGGCGGCCTATGGCCATTTCGGCCGCAAGGCGGAAGGCGACTTCTTCCCCTGGGAGCGCACCGATCTGGTCGAGGATCTCAGGGCCGCGCTGCTCTAACCTTTCTGTCACCGCCGGGGATAGGAGAACTCAAGTTCGCGAAGGTTGGCGGAAAATCTTCCGGTAACCCTAAAGTAAGCATTAGGTGGTCTCCTCAATGACACGAAAGTGTCAGCGAGGGGCCAACCGTTGAACGTCCTGTTCATTCGAAAGAACAAGCGCTTTGCCGTCAGGCGCATGGTTGCACTGTCGGCCGGAGAGAACCTGCGGCGTGGCCTGCTGGTCGAAGTTTCGCTGGAAGGCTGCCGGATCGGCAATGTCGATACCGAAGGGCTGGCGATCGGCGACCCGCTGGACCTGCGCATTCATGGCTTCGGCACCCTGAAGGCCGAAGTGCGCTGGACCCAGCCGGGAGTGGCCGGCCTGCACTTTGTCCAGGTCCTGCACATCCCGGAACTCAACGAACTGATCCGCCTGTGCCGTGCCGCTCCGGACGATCTGCTCGCCTACGGCACCTGATTACTCGCCAACCAGCAGTTCCGCTTCCAGAAACTCCTTGTCGATCCCGCGCAGTCGCGCCAACGCCGCTGTGTCCTTCTTGAGGTAGCCGTCAAGGAACGAGCGCACCGCCGCCAGCGTGATCGCCTGTTGCCTTACCGGATCGATCATCTCGGCAGGTCCCTCGCACCCCGGAACCCTCATGCCCGGTCCCATTCGTTCGAAGAACAGGCAGTCCGGATTCTTGCCCTCTGGATGCCGTTCCATTTCCGCATGGAACCAGACGTGTGAACCGCGCTTGATCATGACTTCGTACTTGGGCGCTTCCACCCGCCAATAGGCGGCGTGCGCCCTGCCCATCAATCCGGCAAAGACGTCCTTTTCCGCCGACAGAAACAATACCGGCAAGGGAACGGCGGCGTGACCCGTGCCGAACAGCCCCATGTCCTGCGACAGCGCCGCCTGCACCGGATCGCCAGCCCCGACCAGCACTGCAGCCTTGACGCGAGGATCGCGGGTCTGGACGCCGTAGCTGAGGAAATAGCTGGTCACCGCGCCGAGCGAGTGGCCGCCGATGGAGATGCGGTCCTTGTCGATGGCGGGCGCGACCGCCGGGTCCGCGGTCATCCGGTCGAGCAGGAACCTCACATCCTTCACCTGCTGCGAGACGTCGGAAATGTCCGGCCCCTTGATGCGGGTCCAGGCGTTGCGCGAAGTCAGCGGATAGTCCGGTGCGGCGACGACATAGCCGTTCGCAACCAGCTCACGCACGATGTGCATGAAGCCGTCGGCATGGCCATAGGTGCCGTGGCTGAACAGCAGCAGCGGCCAGGGTCCGCCCCTGGCAATTGGCGCGTCAGCGCCTGCCTTGGTCGCCGGATACCAGACCAGCACGTCGAGCCGCCGCGTAGGTGAGCCGGCAAAGCCCATACTGGCCTTTATCGGCCGGCTCTCATCGGTGTAGGTGACGTGCTTCTCACCGATGGGAAAGCCCGCCGTTTCGGCTGCCACCGCCTGCGCCGCCAGCAGGCCCAGCAGCGCGAGGATCGCCCTGAAGATTGCCCTAAAGGTTACGATGCGTCGCATCGCACAGTGCCCCGTTCTTCGACTGCTTGCAGCCGCAGAAATAGACCGTCTTGCTCTCGGTCGCTTCAAACTTGCTGGGCGCGAATTCGCTGCCTTTGTGGCTGCCATCGCAGAACGGCTGATTGCCGCTCTTGCCGCAGGAGCACCACCAGTAGCTTTTGCCGGCCTCAACCTCGACCGGGTAGGGCGCCTTCTGCGGGCATTCGGGGATGGCCATGATCGTGTCTCTCCTCTCTGAAAGCCCCCTCCCCTTTTCAGGGAGAAGATCAGGCGGCCTGCTTGGCGCGGGCCATATCTATCGATTGTTGCAACGTTATCTCGCACAAGGCAACCCGCTGCAGCGCGCGCGGTCCGCCTGCGTAGTCCGACTTCTCGCGCCGGGCGTGCTGGGCCGCAAGATTGTCGAACATGATGATGTCGTTGAGCTGCCAGACGTGGTCGTACTGCCGCTCGGGTCGGTACTGATGCTCGAACAGCTCGGCGATCAGGGCGCGACTTTCGTCTTCCGGAAGCCCGAGGATGCGCTCCGCATGGTGCTCGGTGCACATCAGAATGGGGCGGCCATTGCGCGGGTGGATGAACTTGACCGGGTGCTCGGCGATGAAATCGGGCCAGTCGAACTCCGCTACCTTCGATATGTGGACGTGCTCCACCGTCAGTCCCTCGCACCTTTTCTGCAGTTCAGGCGGCAGGTTGTTCCAGCCGGCGAAATTGCTGACGAAGGTGGTGGAGGTCGGCGTGCCCGGCAGTTCGATCGCCTGCAAGCAGATCGCCTTGATCGGAAAGTCGGTGTAGGTGAGGTCGCAGTGGAACGGCAGCTGCATCGAGCCCGCCATGTCGCGGTTGTGCAGCACCGAGACGTAATCCCCGTTGCCGGAATTATCGACCGGGTCGGGCGGCCCGAACCAACCGGCAATCTCCAGATGCCGCTCGTGCGGGAGGTGCTCTCCGCCGCGAAACAGCAGCAGCGAATACTTGTCATAGGCTTCGCGCAAGGTCTCGATATCGGCGGGGTCGCGGCCGTTCATGACATCGAAGCCGATCACCTGGGCACCGAAATCGGGATGGAGCGGGTGGAATTCCATTTCCAGTCTCCTCAGTGCCAGGCGCCGTGGCGACGGAACGCCCAGCTACGGA
The DNA here is from genome assembly GCA_964630805.1 of uncultured Novosphingobium sp. Taxonomy (GTDB): domain Bacteria; phylum Pseudomonadota; class Alphaproteobacteria; order Sphingomonadales; family Sphingomonadaceae; genus Novosphingobium. The sequence goes on from CAZVWP010000019.1 coordinate 56,193, forward strand.
CGGGCTCGTCGCCGGGCGCTTCGCCCGGCAGCACGTCGATCGGCTCGCGCAAATCAGCCTCGGTGGGGCCGATCCTGGCCGCAATGGGTGCTAGATCATCCAGGTCGAGGTAATAGCAGCGCGCGGCATTGCCGCCGAGCATGTCGGCCAGTTCGCCCGACGGCACGTCGCAGCTGAAGGCATAGCGCAGCGCCTGGTTGGTATAGGGCCAGGTCCCCTCGCTGTGCGGATAGTCCGAGCCCCACATGAAGGTCCTGGCCCCCACCTCGCCGCGCTTGGCGCATTCGGGCCGCGAGAGGAAGCTCGCGCCGATGAAGCAGTTGCTCATGTAATATTCGCTGGGCTTCCTCGGCAGCCGGGCATTGGCGCCGAACTTGCCGGTGTGGACATAGACCGAATCGAAATCGTCGAGCAGCTGGTGCAGCCAGTGGTTGCGCTGTTCGGTCATGGCCAGATGCAGGTTCGGGTAACGCTCGAACACGCCGGAGAAGATCAGGTGGGACAGGCCGCGATGGCTGATCCAGTCGACTTCGGACAGGGTCATCGCGAAGCTTTCCGGGCCCGTGCCATAGACCAGGTTTGCGCCCCCATGCATGTTGAGAACCATGTTGTTCGCGGCGCAAGCGGCCCAAAACGGCTCGTACATCGGATCGTTGAAATAGGGCACCGCCTCGGCCGATACGATCGCCGGCATGTGCACGCCGCCGCGCAGGCCGTTCTTGGCGGCCCATTCGACTTCGGCCACCGCCGCATCCACATCGGGCAGCGGCACCCGGGCGATGCCGATGTGACGCCTGGGGTCCTTGGAGCAGAGATCGGCCAGCCAGCGGTTGTAGGCGCGGCAGCCGGCGGCGATCTGTTCGGGCGTCGCCTTGAAGTCGACCTTCGGACCACCGCCTACCGCAGGATAGGTGTGGAAGGCGACCGAGCCCTGGGCATAGATGATCTCGGCCGCGACGCCGTCGCCATCGAGTTGTGCGGTGCGGGCCTCGGAATCCCACAGGCCGGTTTCGCCATAGCTGGGCGCGCCGCCGCCTTCGAGCCCGCTGCCGATCTCCGCCTCGAACTTGTCGATCCGGGCGCAATAGTCGTCGAAGTCGGCGAGGAAGCGCTCTTCCAGATAGGGGCGATAGTCGGCCATGCGGCGCGGGCCGGCGTGGCAATCGGCCGAAACGATGGTGAGGCGTTGCTCGGGCATGACTTCCTCTCTTCTTTATCGCTCAATGTGCCGACAATACCACTTCCCTGATCTTCGAACCAAGCGCCGGATAGCCCGGCACTGCGTTTTCGGTGAACCAGATCAGCCGGTCGAACGCCTGGTCCGGGCAAATGGCCACGCGGCCGGCGCCATCCTCGATGAGTTCCAGCCCCTTGCCGCGCAGATAATCGGAGACCGCCGCCGTCGAGCGCACCTTGAAGGTCATGCAATAGATGCCCTGCGTTTCGCGCACATGCCGGGCGAGGTCCGATGCCTCGTTTGTCGGCACCATGGTCTCGATCACCGTGTCGCCCAGATCGAAGGCAATGCAGCGCGCGCCAGGCAGGTCCCGCTCGCCCAGTTCGCGCAGGCCCAGCCTGTCGCCGAAAGTATCGCGCGCCGCTTCCGCCGAAGGTGCGGAGACGCCGATGGATTGCAGGCCCTCGATCCCCAGCGGATGCTCGTCGCGCCAGCGCATCGGGTTCCAGCCGGAGACCAGTCGCGGATCGTCCGGCAGGTCGTGCGCCATGATCTCCAGCCGTACGCCCAGCGCCTGCTTGCGCCCGACGAGGAAGTATATGTTCTCCATGCCGGGATCGTAGTGCAGCTTGAAACCCTTGGCCTCGAACTCCTTTGCCGCGACTTTCAGATCCGGGACCTTCAGGGCCAGCCCCAGCCAGCGCATCGGCCCCGCATTACGGCGCAACATCTCACCGGTCGGAGATTGCGAAGTCATCCCCGGGCCGCCAGGCGCGATGGGGATGATCATCGTGTCGCCGATCATCATCAGCCGCTCTTCGCGGTCCAGGCCGGATTCCCAGTTTTCCGGAGTGATCAGGATTTCGTAGACATGCTGGGCGCCGAAAAGTTCCATGAAGAAGGCGTCGCAGCGCTTGCGATCTTCGTTCTCGGCTATGGCCCAGCTGATATGGGCAAGCGGCATTGCTGGCATCAATTTACTCCAGAACCGGATTCAAAAACCTCCCCGACACGGGGGAGCCGAAGGCGTTGCGCAGCAACAGCGGGACCACACGCGCCGCGTGGTGATGGAGGGGTCGAGTCTTTCCGGATAGCACCCCTCCGTCAGCCGTGCGGGCTGCCACCTCCCCGTTCCGGGGAGGTATTGGGAGGGACAGGACCGCACCGGCACTCAGTCCTTGCGGCGCAGCAGCCGGCCGGGCAGCGCGCCGGTGTGCTGGCCGTTCTCGGTCAGCACCTCGCCGTTGACCACAGTGGCCCTGAAGCCCTTGGCCCGCTGGGAGAACCTGCGCTTGCCGGTCGGCAGGTCATGCACCACCGTCGGCATTTCGGGGCCGACCGTGTTCGGATCGATCACGTTGATGTCCGCAGCATTGCCCACGGCCAGCCGGCCACGGTCGGTGAAGCCCCAGGCATCGGCCGCGCGGCTGGTCATGAACTTGATCGCCTCGGGCAGCGAAAGCATGCCCTTGTCGCGGCAGTAGTGGGCCAGCAGGTAGGTCTGGATCGACCCGTCGGCGATCTGGCCGACGTGGGCCCCGGAATCCGAGAAGGTCATGATCGAGCTGGGGTGACGCATGACGTGGACGGTTTCCTCGTCCGAGGCGCGCGTCAGGTACTGCATGAACAGCGCATCGAGGTCGGTCTCGATGGCGAGGTCGAAAAGCACTTCCAATGGATGGGCCTTGCCCTGCTCCTGCGCCAGTTCGGCGAGCGAACGGTGCGGCGGCATGACCGAGTGGTAATAGTAGAAGGCGTCCCACTGGGGCGGCTTGCCTTCTGCCCCGGAAATCACGCCATAGTCGGCATTCTCGACCGCCTGGATCAGCCGCGCGCGCACTTCGGGATCGGAAAGCTGCGCCTTCTGCACCTCCAGCGGCTGCGCGCGGAAGGCGGACCAGGCCGGCAACTTGTCGAACAGGAAGCCGGTGCGGAAGGAGAACAGCGAGGAGACGCCGCGGCTGTGCGTCTGGCCGAACATACGCCCGCCCGAGGCCGCGACGTCGTCGATGTAGTCTAGCTGCTTCATTGCGAAGCCGCCGAGCACGCCATAGGTCGTGGCGACGCCGGAGCTAACGGTCAGGTCCTTGAGCCACTTCCAGTAGGCATCGCCGTCCGGATTGCCCGGCAGGATGATCTCGTGCGCCAGTTCGAAGATCGCGCCCTTGCGGCCCTTCATGGTGTGGACGAGGTCCCAGACCTCGTCGCGGCTGGCAAGGCGCGAGGCGACTGGCTTGTCGTCCGAAGTCAGATGGGCGAAGCTGCGCGAGGTGGAAAAGCCAATCGCGCCGGCATCGAGCCCGCGCTTGAGCTCGGCCTGCATGGCGGCAAGGTCGTCGGCACTGGCCTCGTCGGTGAAGCCCCGCTCGCCCATGACGAAAGTGCGCAGGGCCGAGTGGCCGACATAGGCCGCATGGTTGATCCCCTTGGGCAGATTGTCGACCACGTCGAGATAGTCGTCATAGTGTTCCCAGGAGAAGTCGATTCCCGCCGCCATCGCCTCGCCGGAAATGTCCTCGGCGCGCTCGAGGCTGCGGGCGACCAGTTCCTGCCTGCCCTTGCGGATCGGCGCGATGGAGAAGCCGCAGTTACCCATGACGACGGTGGAGACGCCGTGCCAGCAGGAGTTGGTGCCGAGGTGGTCCCAGTGCATCTGCGCGTCCATGTGGGTGTGGCCGTCGATGAAGCCGGGGGTAACGATGTGGCCCTCGGCATCGATCGAGCGGGCCCCGTTGGGCGCGATCTTGCCGATCTCGGTGATCCGGCCGCCGGAAATGCCGATGTCGGCGATATAGCCTTCGGCCCCGGTGCCGTCGATCACGGTGCCATTGCGGATTACCAGGTCATGTCCGCTCATTTCTCCACTCCTTCTGCTTTCGGCAGGTTATGCCCCGCCATGGCCCATCTGTGCGGGCGAATTTCTATCGAGGGCGCATCGCCCAGACGTACCACGTCGACAAACAGGGACCGCCCGTTCGCGGGATCGAGGTGCGAGCGCAGGACGGTTCCTCCGGCGCGCTCGTCGATCTGCGTTTCAAGAACCGGGCAGCCGTCCAGCCAGTTTTCCGGCGCGACGGCCAGCACTGCGCCCGATTCCTCCGCCACGGCCAAATTGCCGAACTGGACGACGCCGGGATAGAGGGGAATGCCCTCGCCCGGGCTCACGCCGACTCGCTCGCTGCAAGGCTTCTCCGCGGGCTTCGCACTTGCCAGCCGCTCGCCGCGGATGGCATCCCGGCGCGCATTTGTGGCATCGGTATCGACCGATCCGTCCGGCCGCAGCACCACGCCATAGACTTCCCTAACAATGTCCGCCTCGACCCGCTGCTCCCGGCAATCCTGCGCCACCGCCTCGGGCTCGCGGTCCAGCGGATCGCCGAAGCCGCCGCCGCTGGCGCAATACATCTCGAACCGGTCGCCCCCCTTGATGGCAACGCCGACCTGGTGGATGTCGATCGGCTCGAAGGTGCCGTCCTCCCGCGTCACGGCAAAGCGCATGGTCGCGCCCGGCATGCCGCCCGCCGCCCCCGCCGAGGGGAACCAGGCGCGAGTGCCGGTCATGTTGCCGACGAGGCTGTCGGTGTTGTGCGCATAGAAGCTTTCCTGGCAGCCGAGGCCGCTGCGGTACTTGCCGTAGCCGTGCGTGCCGTCGGTCGCGCGGCGTTCCTCGAACAGCAGCGGATAGGCCGCTTCGAGGATCTCGACATCGGCATATTCGAGCTGGTTGCCGCCGGGGATCTGGCTCGACTTGATGTCGATGCCGTCGCGGAAAGCGCCGGCCGGGCTGCCGGAGAAGGCCCCGTCGATCAGCGTGTAGACCCGCCGCACGCCGGCATGGTCGAGATAGGACCAGCGCCCGGTGCCATAGGCAGAGAGCGATGGCGCAGTGGCCTTCTCCCGCTCCAGCGCCTGCGGAGAGGCGTGAAGCGCCAGCTGCATACACTGGCCGACTGCCGTGTAGACCGCCATGGCCGCGTCCATGTGCGCCGCGCCGATGGGAGCAGGCATGGTGCAGTGGACGATGGTCCCCGGCTTGCAGACGATCTCGACGATGTCGAGGATCGCCTGGTTATAAGGCAGTCCCGGCGCCAGCAGTTGCCGCATGCGCGGCGCGATCTGCGCGCGGATGATGTATTCCTTGGAATTGATGAAGCTGGGCACCTGCGGCGGGGCTTCGGAAAGGTCGAAGATCACCCGGTCGCCCCGCACCTCCATGTTGCAGGGGATACGCATGACGCCGTTGCCCCACTCGATCCAGGCGGTGGAGTAGTAGAAGCCGTCCTCGATCAGCGAAATACGCTCGCGCAGGACGCGGAGGCACCCGGCGATAAGCGATTCTCCGGCGGCCTTGAACTGCGCATGGCCCATATCACGGATCAGCTCGACCAGCTTGCCCTCCGCCACTGCGCCGCCGACGACGAGGCTGCGCATGTCCATCTCGATGAGGTCACTGCTGCGCAGGTTGATGCGGATGATGTTCCACACGTCCTCGCACTCGACCCCGCCGTCGATCAGCCGCACCGGCGGCAGGCGCAGGGCCTCCTGGTAGCACTCGGTCGCCTCCACGGCGGAGGAGCCGGGCACCATGCCGCCCATGTCCATCATGTGCGCCGCCAAGGCCACCCAGGCGACGCGCTTGCCATCGACGAAGACCGGGCGCTGGATCACGACGTCCTGCGGATGCAGGCCGCCGCCCGAATGGGGATCGTTGGCGATGAACACGTCGCCGGGGGCAATGGTCTCGCCATGCACCGCGATGGTCGAGCGCACCGCATGCATCACCGCGCCATAGTGCAGGTCGATCAGGCCGGATGCGGAAATGACCGAACCGTCAGCGTCGAGGATGGTGACGGAATAGTCCTTGGACTCGGTGACGATGGGGCTGATCGCGGTCTGCACCACCGCCGCCCCGGCCTCCTGACCGATCGCCTCCAGCCGCGAGCGCAGCAGCTCGGGGAGGATCGGATCGTCATTCCTGCTGGCCTGGGCGTTCATGGTTGGGCCTCGATCACCAGAGTGCGCTCGGCATCGAACCGGGCCACCATACCTTCCGGAACCCAGATTGTCGTGTCCGGTGAATCGACCAGCGCCGGGCCATTGAACCAGTCGCCGGGCTGGAGGCTGGGCTCGTGGTAGACGTCGACCACTTCGGCAGAGGCTCCACGCTTGCGATTGACCGGGCGGGTGCCGGCCTTTTCGGCCTTACGCTCAGCGCTGGAGGAAACGTCCGCGGATGCCAGTTCAGCGCTCGCCATGTGGCCGATCCCGACCGCGCGAATGCCGACCAGTTCGACGATGCCCGAGGTAGTGGTGGAGGCCGCGCCGAAGCGGCGAAGGTATTCCTCGCGGAACAGCGCCTCGACCTGCTTGCCGGCATCGCCGCGCACCGGATCGCCGGGGATCGGCACGGTCAGCTCCCAGCGCTGCAGGAACCAGCGCATGTCCACCTCGAAGCGCACTTCGCGGTCCGCCTCGGGCACGCCGTCGGCGGCAAGGTCCTGCCATACGGCCTCGCGCAGTTGGTCGAACGTCCGGTCGATCGTCTCGGCATCGCCTGGCAGCTTCATCAACAGGGTGGTGAGCCGCTCGCGCCGGATATCCATGGTCGCCGCGCCATAGGCCGAAAGTACCGAGGCCAGTTCGGGCACGATCACCCGCTTGAGGCCTGCCAGCCGCGCCACTTCGGACGAAAAGAGCGAACCGCAGCCGCCGTAGCTGACTAGGCAATGTTCCGATGCCGCCAGCGCATGGTTGGAGAGCCGCGCGCGCACCGCCTTGACCATTTCGGCCACGGCGATCTCGCGGATGCCCCAAGCGGCATCGACCAGATCGAGCCCGAGGTCCGCACCCAGCCGGGCGCAAGCGGCCAGCGCGGCCTCCTTGTCGAGCTTCATCGTGCCGCCGAGGAAATTGTCCGGGTCGATATAGCCCAGCACCAGCAGCGCATCGGTGAGCGCCGCCTGCGTGCCGCCCCGACTGTAGCATACCGGCCCCGGCGAGGAGCCCGCCGAGCGCGGGCCGACCCGCAGCATCGAACGCTCGTCGATCCAGGAAAGCGAACCGCCGCCCGCGCCGACCGATTCGACATCGACGCGGGGCAACGCCGTCCAGAATCCCATCAGGTCGCCGCGCTGGGTGCGGGCGGGGGCGCCGTCGGCCAGATGCGCAACGTCGAACGAGGTGCCGCCAAGGTCGCAGGTCAGCACCCGCTCCTCGCCCGCGTCCTGCGCGATCCTTGCCGCCGCCGCGACGCCGGCAGCGGGCCCTGAAGCAGACAGCCAAACCGGCTGCTCGCGCGCCTGCTCGATCGAAATCGCTCCCCCGCCCGAGTGGCACAGCAGCACCGGCGCCTGCAGCCCGGCATCGCGCAGCTCGTGCGCGAGGTCATCCACGCCGCGATAGGCGCCCTTGGAATAGGCGTTGAGCACGGCCAGCGTCGTGCGCTCGTATTCGCGGATCACCGGGCGCAGTTCGACCCCCGCCGACACCGGCATGCCGGGCAGCGTCTCGCGGATCAGCCGCGCCGCCTCGCGCTCGTGGCTCTGGTTGAGGAAGGACCAGAGGAAGGAGACGGCGATGCTCTCCACCTTGGCTTCCTCGGCGAGATAGCGCGCCGCATCGATCACCTGCTGCGGATCGAGCGCCTTCAGCACCACGCCGTTGCGGTCGATTCGCTCGTCGATGCCGACGATGGCCTTGGCGTCCACCAGGGCATCGACCGACTTCAGCCAGCCATCCTCCTCCTGCGTCCGCCCGCGCGCCAGCCGCAGGGTTTCCTCGAAGCCTTTTGTGGTGACGAGGCCGGTCTTCAACCCGGTGCGCGTGGCAATGACATTGGTGACGGCGGTGGTGCCGAGGCCGAACTTCTTCACGCGCGGCAACAGCGCATCGAGTTCCTCTCCCGCCGATTGCGCCGCCAGCCTGCACGCCGCGAGCACCCCGCGCCCAATGTCCGGATAGGTGCTGGGCGACTTGGCGCGGAAGCTGCGCCCGTCCGCGATCACCACCGCATCGGTAAAGGTGCCGCCGACATCGACGCCGATCAGGATATCGCGCGCAGTGCTCATCTCTCTCCCCAACTCCCCTCCCGTTAGCGGGAGGGGCTGGGGGAGGGCTTGTTACCCGTCCCCCCAATTCGTGGGCCAACATGCCCTCCCCTGCCCCCTCCCGCAAGCTGGAGGGGAAATTGCATTGCAATCCGGACGCACGGTTGTGTCAATCTCCCATTGATTCCGAAGCCCGCAACAGGCCATGATGCGTTCCGTCGGGGCCGTGAGAGCCCCCGGAGGAGAGCTTGTCATGAACGCGCCTGTCCGCTCGATGGTCCCTGCCCAGCACTTCCACAGCGAGGAGATCGCCCCCGGCGTCACCATGCGCCGGCTCTATCCGGGCGGGAAGATGGGCCCGAACAACGAAGTGGCCAACGACATCCCCGGCGGCCAAACCTGGAGCGAGATCGTCATGCTCGGCAACGAGATGGACGATTTCATCTATGCCCTGCCCGACATCCGCATGCCGCCCAACCAGCTGTGGCCGATGCACTGGCACGATTGCTGGACGCTGGTGATCATTCTCGAGGGCAGCTGCCTGCTGGGCGACTGGCACATGAAGGAAGGCGACGTCTACATCGCCGAGCCCTCGGTGGAATACGGCCCACTGCTGATCGGCCCGCACGGCTGCCGCCTGCTGGAAGTGTTCGGCGACCTCTCGCTCTCGCCTGGCGGCTACAGCCCCGAATATGCCGACCACCCGACGCTCAAGTGGGGCAACCATGTGATCAAGCCGCGCGAGGGCATCAACAAGCGCAACGAGGGCCACTCGATGCTGACGCTGGAAGGCACCAGCGGCATGAGCAAGGCACGGCTGGAGCCCGGCTGGTCCGTCGATCTCGGCGCTCCGGGCGATCCCAACCGCGGCATTTGCCGGGATACGCGCCTGAAAGCCGGCGAGAGCATCCCGGCCCAGACCCGGGGCGACTGGTATGCTGCGCTGGTGCTCGATGGCTCGTTCGAGGCCGGCGGCAGGACTTTCGTCAAGGACGACGTGCTGCTGGCCGAGCGGGACGCCGCGATACCGGCCGTGACTGCCGGCAAGGATGGCGTCCACCTGCTCGAGAACTTCCGCACCGCGCGGGGACTGTGAGGCCCCCAATGCGTCACCATCACGTCGCCATCTCGGTCGCCGACCTCGACCGCTCGATCGATTTCTACTGCACCCATTTCGGGATGCGCAAGCTGTGCGAGCCCTTCCCCTTCTCGGGCGAATGGTACGAACGCATCATGGCGCTGGAGAACCCCGAGGGGCGCATGGTCGTGATCGGTGTCGGCGATATCGCGCTCGAACTGTTCGAGTTCCACAACCCCAAACAGGGTGAGCAGGACCCCGACCGGCCCGTCAGCAAGCGCGGCATCACCCACTTTGGCGTCGATGTCGACGACATCCACGAGGCATACAACCGCATGTCGGCCGCCGGCGTGAAGTTCCACTGCCCGATCCAGGCCCACCACGGCACGATCCTCGCCACCTATGGCCGCGATCCGGATGGCAACGTCTTCGAGATGACCCAGCAAGTGCGGCCGGCCTGACGCTCGGCATCCTGGGCAGCACACCATGCATGGGCAACCGGAACAGGACGGCCTGCCGAAGCCGCGCCGATATGCGGCCGTGACGGCGATGTCGCTCGGCGCGGCGATCTCCAGCGTCGACAACGGCTTCGTCAACATCGCCCTGCCGACCATGGCGAGCGAAATGGGCGTGCCGCCGGCATCGACGGTGCTGATCGTCACGGTGTTCCAGCTGATGCTGATGATGACGGTGCTGCCCTTCGCCTCGCTGGGCGACCGGATCGGCCTGCGCCGCCTCTATCAGACCGGCCAGGCGCTGTTCGCCGGGGCGGCGCTGCTCTGCTTCTTCGCCAAGAGCCTGCCGTTCCTCGTCTTCGTGCGCGGGGTGATGGGGCTCGGCGCGGCGATGATCAACTCAGTCAGCTCCGCGCTGATCCGCATGATCTATCCGCGCGACAGGCTGGGCACCGGACTTTCGTTCAACACCGTGATCGCCGCAAGCTCCGCCAGCGCCGCGCCGGTAATCGGCGGTCTGCTGCTGGCGGAGGTAAGCTGGCCCTGGCTGTTCGCGGCGCTGGTGCCGGTGACACTACTGTCTCTGGCTGCGGGGCACGGCTCCCTGCCGGAATCCGAGCCCCAAACGGCGCCGTTCGACATGAAGGCGGCCGTGCTGTGCGCGGCAATGTTCGGCCTGTTCGTGGTCGGCGTGCAGATCGGCGTGCATGAAGGGCCGGTGCTGGTGGCACTTGCGGTTACTGCAATGGCGATCCCGGTCGGCGTCGTCTTCGTCCGGCGGGAGCTGAAGCAGACAACCCCGGTCCTGCCGATCGACCTGCTGCGCGAAAAGCTGATCGTCCTGCCGCTCTGCGCTTCGCTGCTGGTGCACCTGTCTACCATCTCGCTGATGCTGACCATGCCGTTCCGCCTGCAACACGCCTATGGCTATTCACCGGCCGAGGCGGGCCTCGCCATCGCGCCGTGGTCGATCGTCATGATGGTGGTCGCACCGGCAGCCGGGGCGATGTCCGACCGGTTCCGGCCCGGGCAGCTCAGCTCGGCGGGCATGGCGCTGGCACTGGTGGGCACGCTGACGCTGGTGTTCCTGCCCGACCATCCCAGCCATTTCGACATCGGCTGGCGGTTCGTCCTGACGGGCACCGGCTACGGCCTGTTCTTCTCGCCCAATTCGCGCCAGATCATAGCCGGAGCACCCGCCCGGCGCGCGGCGGCGGCGGGGGCGATCATGCAGACCTTCCGGCTGTCCGGGCAATTGCTCGGCTCGACCATGGCCGCCCTGTGGCTGGCGCTGGGCCTTGGCGACGGCATGGCCCCGCCGCTGGCCGCCGCGGTGCTGACCATTCCCACCGGCGTGCTGTGCCTGCTGGTGCTCGGCGCCGCCGCCCGCGACGCGCCGCTAAGGCCGATCTAGCCACTCGATCCAGGCGCCATGGGCATGGGCGGCTGCGATCAAGCGGGGCTCGCCTCCCCCTGGCCAGTAGCGCACTTCAAGGCCATGTTTGAGTAGCACGCGATTACCTTCGAGCGCGATCCAGGCCAGCGGCTTCTCTTTCGTAGCCCTGGCACCTGCCGCTTCCATTGCCGCCGTAATCCGGGCCTGCTGGTCCTTGGGGACATATTGCCACACGATGGAGTGCATCAGCACCCTTGTTACACCCTGTTCCTGCGCCTTTTGCAGTTCTTTCTCGACAAAATCGGCAGCATCCATCTGCACCAGTTCAGGCGCCTGTTTACAGACGGCATCAATCGCCGCCTCCAACCTTTGGAAACGCACGGTATGTTCCGGCCAGATGTAAGCCTTGAGGCGAAGGGCTTGCGCTGGATCACGCAAATCGACCGGCGCGACATCGCAGCCTTTCAGCGACGTAAAGGCTATCGTCCGGTCTGGCGGCGGTGGCCCGCGCCATTCCGGCTGAAAGCGCATTACCGCATCCTCCGGCCCCACCTGCACGCCGCCAAGATCGTAGCTATAGCGGTCGATCATCAGGTTGATCCCGGCGCTAGAGCCGATTTCGAGGCATTGGAAACAGTGTGGCAAACCCTGTTCTGCCAACCACAGCATGGCCGCAATAAAGCTCGAAGAGCGCCCAGCCTCGTTTGTCTGCGGGGGACCATCGAGCCAGGGAAGCAAGAAAGCCTCATGCTCATGCACTGCATGACCGACAAGAGCGACGTCATCAGCCGGTGCATCGGCATAAATCGGCCCGAGTTCGGGAGCCAATCCCGATAAGTAAAGTGCATGGAGTCCGCCAGCTGAGCGAAGAGGCACGGCATCACCCATTGGCGAACCTTGCCAATCGCGGATCCGCTCGATGAAAGCTCCGGCCGACTGCTCGTCAAGCAAGGCAGCAATCGCTTCAACAATTCTCGTGGTCACAGTGGAATCGTTGGCGCGGCAGTAGTCTGCCTGGTTGGCGTAGGCTTCCGCCACGGTAGCCGGAAAGAAACCGGACATCTTCTGGGCATCGGCCATGGCTTCATTCCCCTTGCAGCGCCCGCCGGGCGGGTCTTGTGCCTTGCCATGATCCTGCGCGCCCCTTGTGCATTGCACAAGAACTTATTGCAGCCGCGAAGGGTTCCGCTTCTTGCCCTTTGACCGCTTGCCGCCTAAACGCCGCCGCCATGCCACAACCGTTGATCTTCGCCGTGCCCAAGGGGCGCATTCTCGACGAGGCGCTGCCGCTGATGGCGCGCGCCGGTGTGGTGCCCGAGGCGGAGTTCCACGACAAGAAGAGCCGCGCCCTGTCCTTCGCCTGCGAAGCATCGGACATGCGCATCATCCGCGTGCGCGCCTTCGACGTCGCCACTTTCGTCGCCCACGGTGCCGCTTCGGTCGGCATCGTCGGCTCCGACGTGGTCGAGGAATTCGCCTATTCGGACCTTTATGCGCCTGTCGACCTCGGCATCGGCTACTGCCGGCTGTCGGTGGCGGAGCCCGCCGGGCAGACCGCCACGCATGGCGCCAGCCACCTGCGCGTTGCCAGCAAGTACCCCAACCTGACCCACCGCCACTTCGAAAGCCAGGGCATCCAGGCCGAGGTGATCAAGCTCAACGGTGCGATGGAGCTCGCGCCGGGTCTTGGCCTCGCCAGCCGTATCGTCGACCTCGTCTCTACGGGAAAAACCCTCAAAGACAATGGCTTGGTGGAAACCTCAACCATACTTGAGATTACTTCCAGACTCATCGTCAACCGCGCCGCGCTCAAGACGGACGAGCGCGTCGGTGAACTGGTCGAGCGTTTCCGCGCCCTCGTTGCCAAGCCGGAAGCGGACTGATGCTCCGACTCAATTCTCGCAACCAGGGCTTTGAAAAGGCGTTCAAACGCCTCGTCGCCGATCGCCGCGAAAGCGATGAGGACGTCTCGCGCGACGTTACCCGCATCATCGCGGACGTACGCACCCGCGGCGATGCCGCACTGGCCGAGCTGACCCAGCGATACGACCACCACACGCTGGACGGCGACCAGGCCTGGCAGATCCCCCTCTCGGCCTGCCGCGAGGCCTATGACGAACTCAAGCCGGATCTTCGCGCCGCCCTTGAACTCGCCGCGCAGCGCATCCGCGCCTACCATGAGACCCAGCTTCCCGCCGACCGCGACTCCGTCGACGAATCCGGTGTCCGCCTCGGGGCGCGCTGGCGGCCCGTCGACGCCGCCGGGCTCTATATTCCGGGTGGACGCGCTGCCTATCCCTCCTCGCTGCTGATGAACGCCATCCCCGCGAAGGTTGCCGGGGTCGAGAGGCTAGTCGTGGTGACGCCCACGCCCAGGGGCCAGATCAACCCGCTGGTCATGGCGGCAGCCTATATCGCCGGCGTCGACGAAGTCTGGCGCATCGGCGGGGCGCAGGCCATCGCCGCGCTCGCCTATGGCACCCAGAAGATCAGGCCGGTCGATGTCATTACTGGCCCCGGCAATGCCTGGGTCGCCGAGGCGAAGCGCCAGGTCTATGGCGTCGTCGGCATCGACATGGTTGCCGGCCCCAGTGAAATCCTGCTGATCTCCGACGGCAAGACCAATCCCGACTGGATCGCCGCCGACCTGCTCAGCCAGGCCGAGCACGATCCCGATGCGCAGTCGATCCTGATCACCGACGATCCGGTGCTGGCCGACACCGTCGCCGACCGCATCGGCGTGGAACTGGCCATGCTGCCCACCGCAAAGGCCGCCAGCGAGAGCTGGAAGACGCACGGCGTGATCATCGAGGTTGCCAGCCTCGACGAAGCCCCTGCTCTCGCCAATGCCCTGGCCGCAGAGCACGTCGAGATAGCGGTCGAAAATCCGGAACCGCTGTTCGACAAGATCCGCCACGCCGGCTCGGTGTTCCTCGGACGGATGACCCCCGAGGCCATCGGCGACTACGTCGCAGGCCCCAACCACGTGCTGCCCACCGGGCGGCGCGCACGGTTCTCCTCGGGTCTTTCGGTGCCGGACTTCATGAAGCGCACCAGCTTCATCGCGCTCGACGAGGCTGCGCTGAAGGCCATCGGCCCGGCGGCGATCGAACTGGCGGATGCGGAAGGGCTGACCGCCCACGCCCGTTCGGTGGAAGTGA
>CAZVWP010000020.1:0-11824 GCA_964630805.1 uncultured Novosphingobium sp.
TCGCAGGCCGGGTGGAACGAGCCGAGCGCGGCCGGCTTGTTCGGCGGCGGCTGGGCGATGCAGCCTTCGGGAATGACGATGTCGATCGCGTTGAACATGCCTTCGTTGCGCACGATGGTGGGATCCATCGCGGTGATGCACTGGGTCATCACGTAGCTGCGCGAATTGGCGAAGGTGTTCCACACGCCGACGAGGTCCTGCCGGTCGTCGGTGCCGGTGAGATCGACGGTGAGCTGGTCGCCGCGCACCCGACAGGTAACGTGGACCTTGATGTCCTTGGTGCCCATGGTGTCATGGTCGATCAGGACAGTGCCTTCGTAGTCGCCGTCCGGCCATGCGGCCACTTCCTCGCGCACGCGACGCTCGGTGTTTTCGATCGACCAGTTGATCGCGGCCTTGACCACGTCCTTGCCCCATTTGCGGATCAGGTCTTCCAGCATGCGCACCCCGGTCTGCACGCCGCCGATCATTGCGGCGATGTCGCCGGCGAAAGTGGCGAAGCGGTTGTTGCGCACGACCATGTCGAACACGTCCTTCCGCAACTCGCCGCGGTGGACCATCTTGAGGCAGGGGAAGATCACGCCCTCGGTGAAGACGTCGGTGGCCTCGAGCGTGAAGCCGCCCGGGTCCTTGCCGCCGGTATCGCCCTGGTGCGCCTGCAGCGTCTGCATGCAGATCAGCTCGCCGTCGTCGGAATAGACCAGGCCATAGACGCAATAGTCGGGCAAGTGGCCGCCGCCATGGTCGGGATCGTTGGCGAGGAAGACGTCGCCTGGCCCCCAGTCATAGCGCTCGGTGTTCATCAGGCCCCAGCGGGTTTCCATCTGGTTGACGAAAGTCAGGTGCGGCGTGCCGATCGCGCCCATGGCAAGGCGGCCGTGCCCATCGACGATCGAGCTGTTGCGCTCGTTCGACTGGTTGATGATCGGCGAACTGGCCGCGCGTGCCAGGTGGGTGCAGGCCTCGAAGCAGACCGTCTCGAAGGCGCCGCGAATGATGTCGGCGGTGACGGAATCGATCGTCGCGTTCGTCGGCAGCGGATCGCGCTTCGCGGCGAGCTGGCGATTGAGTTCGTAGGACATGGCGGGCATCCTTTCGAAATTGCTTTTGGCGAAGCTAGCACGGGAAATCTGGGATCGCTACATCGCCAGTGCGATCCTGCGATCCCGCCGCCTCGGCTAGGCCGGCATATTCCCATGACCGTGCGCCTCGTATAGGCGATGCGTCGGTTTCAGGGAGGCAGTCCGCTTGAGCAAGATCCACCACCCCGTTTACGCTTCGATGCAGACGACGATTTTCGAAGCCATGTCGGCGCTGTGCCGCGAAACCGGGGCGATCAACCTGGGGCAGGGGTTTCCGGACGACAACGGACCTCCGGAACTGATCGAGGCGGCGGTGAGCGCCCTGCGCGACAGGTCGAACCAGTATCCGCCGGGAGCGGGCCTGCCCGAACTGCGCGATGCGGTCTGCGCTTTCTACCGACGGCGGCAGGGGCTGGACCTCGCCCGCGAGCAAGTGGTGGTCACTTCCGGCGCGACCGAGGCGATTGCCGACGCGGTGCTGGCGCTGGTGAGCCCGGGCGACGAGGTGATCCTGTTCCAGCCGGCCTACGATGCCTATGCGCCGATGGTGCGCCGCGCAGGGGGCGTGCCGGTTTCGGTGCCGCTGAGCCCGCCGGAGTGGACCTATCCCATCGACAGGCTGGCCGCCGCGATCACCCCGCGGACCCGCGTACTGATGCTCAACGATCCGCTCAACCCGGCGGGCACGGTGGCGGGCGAGGCGGAATTGGCGGCGATTGCGGAACTTTGCGTCTCGTACGATCTCACGACGATCTGCGACGAGGTATGGGAGGACGTCCGCTTCGACGGCTTGCCGCATCGCTCGCTGATGACCTATCCGGGCATGGCGGAGCGGACGGTCAAGATCGGCTCGGCCGGCAAGATCTTCGGCCTGACCGGCTGGAAGATCGGCTGGCTGATCGCCTCGCCGGAACTGATTGCCGGCATCGCCCGCGCTCACCAGTTCGTCACCTTCACGACCGCCCCGGCGCTGCAATGGGCTGTCACAGAGGGGCTTGCCATGCCGGATGCGTGGTTCGCGGCGCGCTCGGCCGCATGGGCCGCTTCGCGCGAACGTTTGCGTCTTGGTCTTGCCGATGCAGGCTATGCCGTGCTGCCCAACGCAGCCACATGGTTCCTCTGTGTGGACCTTGCCGCATCGGCCATCGCCCTTGCCGACCGCACTTTCAGCGAGCGAGCCATCCGCGAGGCTGGCGTCGCCTCGATCCCGGTCTCGGCCCTGTTCGCGGCCGATCGGCCGCCCGGCAGCATCGTGCGCTTCTGCTTCACCAAGCCCGACGCCATGCTCGACGAGGCCGTCGAGCGCCTGGCCTCGTTCCGCCAGGCGCTCTCCTGACCATCAGAGCGAGGGGTGTCCCCCATTGGCGACGCAGGCCTTGGCTGGCTCGTACCAGTGCGTGCCGGTGGGGCAATTGTGCGTGGCGCCGCCGCCCGCCTGGCCGCGCTGGGCGGAAGTGCCGCGCGTCTTGATCGCCAGTTCGGCCGACTGCGCCTCGATCACCTGTACGCCGGCGCCGCCCGAGGCGACCGCTGCCGATGGGCAAAGAATGCCGGCAACGTCGCCGGCGCCCCCCGATGAACCGTTGAAGGTGAAGGCTTGCCCACCCGGTTCGCAGACAATGACATAAAGCGTGCCCTGGACGTGCACCACCTTGTGGGCGAGCGCCGAGGGCGCATTGAAGCCGAACGCGAGTGCTCCGGCAATTGCGGCCATCTTTCCGATTGAAGCGAGTTTCATCCCAAACCTCCGCTGTCGTGGCGGGGAGCTTGCCAGTTGTTCGAATGTCTCCCCTGCATGCAACTTCGCTAATCGGACCTGACCTCTTTCTGAATGGAATGGGCGGTTGTTTGTCTTGCCGAAGCAGGTCTAGACTGACGCCAAATACATAGGGAGAATGTCATGAAGCTGGGCGTTGCCACCAATTACTGCTGGTTCGGCCCGCCGATCACGGCGATCGCCAAGGCCATCGAGTCGCTCGGCTTCGAATCGATGTGGATGGGCGAGCATCCGGTGATCCCGGTCTCGGCGGAAGGCGCGGTGCGCTATGGCGTGCCGCTGCCGCCCAATTACCGGCACATGCCCGATCCCTTCGTCAGCCTCGCGGCGGCGGCGGCGGTGACCAATACCATCAAGTTCGGCACCAACGTCTGCCTCGTGCCGCAGCGCAACCCGATCCACCTCGCCAAGGAAGTGGCGACGCTCGACCGCATCTCGGGCGGCCGGGTGATCTTCGCCTTCGGCACCGGCTGGGTGGAGGATGAGGCGGCGGTCTGGGGCTATCCGTTCAACAAGCGCCTCGGCCGCACGCTCGATTTCATGAAGGCTATCAAGCTGCTGTGGACCGAGGAGACGCCCAGCTACGAGGGCGAATACATCTCGTTCCCCCCGCTCCACTGCAACCCCAAGCCGCTGCAGAAGCCGCACGTGCCGATCCTCGTCGGCTCGGGCAACGACAAGACCGACAACACCAATGTCCTGCGCCGCGTCGCGCGGATGGGAGACGGCTGGCTGCCCTCGTTCCTCACCCCCGCCCAGATGCGCGAGCAGCTCGCCATGCTGAAGCAGTTCTGCGAGGAAGAGGGCAGGGACTTTGCCGCCATGGACATCTCGCTGATCGTCCCCGCCATCAGCTTCGGCGTCGGCGAACTGCCGCCCTGGGGCAAGAACGCCTATGACGACCTCAAGCCGGTGAACGCCAGGGAACTGCTGGCCGAATACGAGGAAGTCGGGGTGAAGCGCATCCTTGTCGGCCTCAACGACATGGAGGATGACGGGGCGTTCAAGACGCTGGAGGACGCGGCCAAGGGCATGGGATTGATCTGATGGCCGGGCCCTATGACCGCCTGAGCCTTGCGGGCCGCACGATGCTGATCACCGGCGGCACCGGCGGGATCGGCACCGAGGCGGCGCGGCTATGCGCGGCGCGGGGTGCTGCGGTGGTGATTGCCGATCTCGATGCCGATGCGGGCGAGGCGCTGGCCGCCTCGATCCGGGGCGGGGGCGGCAGGGCGGGCTTCATCCGCACCGATGTCGGCGACGAGGACCAAGTGAAGGCGATGGTGCAATTCGCCGTCGCCACCTTCGGCGGCCTCCACGGTGCCTTCAACAACGCCGGCATCGACACCGGCCACACCGCCGTCGCCGACACCCCCACCGAGCAATGGCAGCGCAACCTGGCCACCAACCTGACCGGCGTCTTTCTCTGCCTCAAGCACGAGATCGCCTGGATGGTCGAGCACGGCGGCGGCGCGGTGGTCAACACCAGCTCCACCTCGGGCGCGGTGGCGACGGTGACTTCCGCCGACTACACCGCCAGCAAACACGGCGTCGTCGGCCTCACCCGCTCGGCGGCGGTGGACTACAGCGCGAAGGGCATCCGGGTGAACTGCGTGCTGCCCGGCGGCACCGAGACGCCGATGCTGATGGGTGCCTTGGTGGGCAATGATCCCCTCCGCAAGGTCGTCGAAAGCGCGCACCCGATCGGGCGGATCGGCAAGGCGTGGGAGGTGGCGGAGCTGGCGGCCTTCCTGCTGTCGGACGCGGCGGGGTTCATCACCGGCGCGGCGATTGCGGTGGATGGGGGATTTACTGCCGCCTGATTAGCTGGGCGCAAGCACCGCATCGATATCCGCCGCGCTGTGCCGCTCCCGGATCGTCCCCTCGCCGCCGAGGTTGACGATCAGTCCCCGCCGCACCGGTTCGCGCTGGAGCAGTTCGTCGACCCAGCGGATGATGTTGGTGTAGCTGTCGGTATCGAGGAACTTCGAGCCGCCATAGGCGTCGCCGCGCACGAAGTAGCGTAGCCAGCAGAAGTTGGCGATGTCGGCCACGGTGTATTGCTTGCCGCAGAAGTAGCGGTTGTCGGCCAGGTGCTTGTCGGCGACGTCTAGGATGCGCTTGGCTTCCATGGCGAAGCGGTTGATCGCATATTCGATCTTTTCGGGCGCCATGCGGTAGAAATGGCCGAAGCCGCCGCCCAGCCAGGGCGCGGTCGCCATCTGCCACATCAGCCATGAATAGCACTCGGCCCGGCCCGAGCCCATTTCCGGCAGGAAGGCGCCGAATCTCTCGGCGAGGTAGAGAACAATCGCGCCGCTTTCGAACACCCGCACCGGCTTCTTGCCGGAGCAATCGAGCAGGGCCGGGATCTTCGAGTTGGGGTTGATCGAAACGAAGCCGGAACCGAACTGGTCGCCGTCCATGATGTTGATCATCCAGGCATCGTATTCCGCGCCCTTGTGTCCCGCCGCCAGCAGTTCCTCGAACATGATCGAGACCTTCTGGCCGTTGGGCGAACCGAGCGAATAGAGCTGGAAGGGGTGCTTGCCGCGCGGCAGCTTGGTTTCGTGGGTCGCGCCGGAGATGGGGCGGTTGCCGAAGAAGCTCTTCTTGTTCTGCTTCCACTTCCAGACCTTGGGGACCTTGTATTCGCCGGGCTTTTCCTCGGCCTTCTTGCCTGCCTTCTTGTCGTCCTTGTTGCTCATCGCGGCTTCTCCCATCGTCCGGAACGCTATGCCGGGCTGCGAGGGCAATTGACAAGCCGTGCTTTCGGTCCTGCAATGCCGCCAACGAACATGGGAGAAACGGGCATGAACGCCGAGTTCAAATATATCCCCGAGCCGCGCGAGGTGCAGAGCAACCAGATGGTGCCCACCATCCGCGGCCAGTACCACACCTTCATGCTGATCCCGATCATGGAGCATCATACCCGCTGGTTCGACGCGGGGCCGGTGTCCATCGGGGTGGAAGCGCGGGCGCTGGGCGATACCGAGGAGAACATGATCTGCGGCCCTTCGATCCACGTCTGCAATGCGGCGCGGACGGAGGAATACGTCCGCTTCGACGTGTTCGGCCCGGTGCTGCACTATCACTACATCCACAATGACCGGGATGCGAACACGCTGTGGGGCTACGATCCGGACGTCAACGGCCCGATGATCCCCTGGGCGATCAACGCGTTGCACGACCGGCTGCCGACGCTGCTGCGCAATGCCGGGGCCAACGATCTTGCCGCCAAGGTGGAGCGCATGGGCTGGGACACCTCGGTGCTCGACGAGGTCGGCCAGGCCTGCACCGAGGCGCTGAAGCCCAGCGAGCACGACTTCATCCGAGCCAGGGAAGGCATGGACTGGATGTACGCCTGGAAGGCCGTGCACCCCCAGTTCAACACTCTGGACGAGCAGGAGTACTGACGGCTGGGCCGGAGATTATGTCCGACGCTGCCGGTCCGATCCGCTCCGCAATCGGCATGAGCCTGGCCGCGTCGAGGCCGTAGGCCGTCAGCGCATTGCCTGAGAGGAACATGCGTGCTTCGGCATCGGGCACGCCCTCCAGCAGCGCGTGCAGGTTCTGGCGCGGCGTCAGCCAGTCTTCTGCCTCGATGTGGGGGTAGTCCCAGCCCCACATCATCTTGTCGACACCGATCAGGTGCCGCATCTGCATCTCTTGCCGGCTGAGGATGCTTGAGCCAAGCCAGCACTGTCGGCGGAAATATTCGCTCGGCTTCAGTGACAGGTGCCCCTGCTCGCCGAAGGCATACATGCGGTCGGTGACGACGTGGTCCATCATCATCAGCGCCTCGACCACCCAGCCGGAGCCTTGCTCTGTCAGCACCAGCCGAAGATCCGGAAACCGCTCGAACACGCCGCCCGCGACGAGGAAGGCGAGCGGACGGTGCGGCCAGGTGGTGCATTCGAGCGCATAGAGGATCGGCCCGTCCGGCTGGTCGCCGTAATAGGGGCAGCCTGAGCCGGTGTGAGTGTGGATCGGCATTCCGAGCTCGGCGCAGGTTGCCCAGATCGGATCGTAGCGCCGGTGGTTCCAGAAGGGCTCTTCCGGGCTGTTGTAGTAGATCAGCGGCAGAAGCACGCCCTTCAGTCCGTCCGCATGGGCTCGCCTGATCTCCGCGACCGCGCCATCGACATCGGCCATCGAGCCGATCAGGGCGAGACCGAGCAGGCGATCCGGCGCGACGCTGCAGAACTCGGCCAGCCAGCGGTTGTAGGCCCGCGCGCCGGCGAGCTTGAGGGGGGGTGGGTATTCCTTTTCCCAGGGCCGGTTGTATTCGCGGGCGAACCACAGGAAGGGCGGAGAGTTGGCCGACTGGTCGTCGGGAAAGAGCACGTCCGCGGCAATGCCGTCAGAGTCCATCGACGCGATGCGCTGCGCTGGATCCCGCGTGCCTGCCGCACCCTCGGCAACCTTCTCGTTCGCCAGCCACTCGCGCTTGTAGCTCTCGGATAGCGTCTCGGGCAGGTTGGACGGCTTCTCTCGCGTCGCGACCCACATTGGAACGTAGGCTTCGAGCCAGGCCTCGAAGGCCTGCCGGTGTTCCGGATCGACAAAGTCACGATAGGCCTCGACCGGCGGGCCGACATGGCCATCGGAGGAAACAATGAGCAGGGGGTTGGAGCCGTTGTTCGCAGTCATGGCAACCTCTCCGCCAATGGGTTTGGAGCGAGAGTGCCGCAAATCGGTCCCGGATGAAATGGGCAATGGCGTCCCCTTCAAGCGGCAGGAGCGGCTTCCTATCTGTTCGGGAAAGGAGCCGTCATGTCAGCGAAAATCGTCATTTGCCTCAGTTGCGCAACCGCCAACCGCGTGCCGGCCGAGAAGCTCGGCGGTGGAGGCAAGTGTGGCAAGTGCGGGGCGGGGCTGTTCCAGGCCCATCCCGTGGAACTGAACGCAGGCAATTTCGACAAGCATGCGGCCAGGAGCGATATACCGCTGCTGGTCGATTTCTGGGCGGAGTGGTGCGGCCCCTGCCGCCAGATGGCCCCAGCGTTTTCGGCGGCGGCCGCGCAGCTTGAGCCGCATGTCCGTCTCGGCAAGCTGGATACCGAAGCCGAGCAGGCGATCGCTGCGCGCTATGGCATCCGCTCGATTCCGACGATGATCCTCATCCACCAGGGCCGCGAAGTGGCGCGCCAGTCCGGGGCGATGCCCGCCTCGGCTATCGTCAACTGGGCACGGCAGGCATTGGCGGGAGTCCGATAGGGACCGATCAGCCCCTGGCCATGCGGCTGGCGAGTTCCGGAAAAGCCTTGCCCCAGCCGTCGCCAATTGCCTCGCCGATCAGCCGCGCCACTTCCGGCGCGGCTTTGGCGTCTGAATCCACCACCAGGTCGAAGACGTCGTTGGCGAAGATCCGCTCGTAGAGGAATTTGGCGACCTTCTTCTTGTTCTCGCTGTTGCGCACCGCGTGCTCGCGGCCGAGCGAGGCGACGATGGTCTCCAGCCGCTCGTCGATCCGGCGCGGACTGACTTCCGGCGGCGGCTTCAGGGCGACGAAGGTTACCGGCAGCCCGGCCAATGCCGAGACGCAATCGGCGAGGATCGGCGGGTCGACCATGGCGATGTGGTCCACCACCACGTTCTGCCCGCTGCGCGAGGCCTCGGCCACCATGCGGTGGAAAGTGCGCATCATCGGCCAGCCGAGCGGGCCGAGCGCCATGTGCCATGGCCCATCGGGATTCGCCGGGTCATCCGGCGCGGTGTAGAGCCCGTCGCCGGAGCGCGAGCCGCCGCCGTCGATGAACTTGCGCGGCACCACCTTGCCGAAGAACAGGTCGACGCCGAAGTGCAGCCACAGATCGTCCTGCTGGGCGACGAATTCCGCGCAGGTGGTGGACTTGCCCGCGCCGGTCGAGCCGGTGATGACGAGGATCTTGCCCGGCCCGCTCATCGCTATTGCTTTGCCCAGACTTCCGGCCCGGCGCGGTGCCATTCGCGGAAGTGGTGGATGCCGTAATATTCCTGGTCTTCGCCGGTCGCGCCGGTGAAGTCGTCATAATCCCACCGGTAGAGCTGCCACCACTGGCCGCGTTCGGGGAACAGCATGAACTTGGCCGGCACCTGCGCATGGCCGAGGGCATGCAACTCGCGGCCCAGCTCGTCGCGGGCGAGCACTTCGACCGCCACGGGGCGCGGGCCATCGCGTTCCAGCACGCGGCGGGTGCCCTCGACGATGGAGCTTATTTCTCCATCGCGCAGGATGTAGCCGCCGACCACCTTGCTCACCCGGTCCCGCGCATTGGGGGCTAGTGCGTGCCAGCCGTTCCTGGCATCGGCGGTCGACCAGGTGTAGCCGCCCTGCGGCGAGTGCTCCATGAAGCGCGGGCCGTGGCCGCCGTCGCGGATCGAGAAGGTGTCGACCTCGTGGCGCACCCCGTCGAGTTCCACGGTTCCGCGAATGCGCCCAGGCTGCTCGAAATGCGTCTTGAACGCGGTCTTGAGCTGCTCGACGCTTGGCTGGTTCATCACGTTGGGCGGGGCGATGGCCTCGAATTCCAGGTCGAGCTTGAAGCCGGCCCTGTCGTAGGAAATCCGGTAGCGCTTTAGTGGCTCCAGCATCTTCACCGCCAGCGACCAGGGCGTGACGAAATCGTACTTGTCGTAGTCGATGCCGAACTTGCCCTCGGGCAGAAGGCGCATGGTCTGGAAGTCGAAGAAAGGGAATTCCCAGACGTACTGGCCCGACAGGTCCCACATGGCGATGCCGCCGCAGACGCAGTTCATGTTGGGCCGGAAATGGGTCCAGATCAGGCCGCAGATGTCCTTCTCCGGGATCGACCAGGAGAACCACGAGCTTTCCGTCCAGTAGGGATCGCTGCCGGTGTCGGCGAAGAAATGATCGAGCGAGCTGGAAAGCTCCGTGTCCATCGGCCTGTTATCCTCTCCCGTGCGCTCGTCAGGCGATCTTCTTCACCCACCCGTGCGTGTCTGGCGCCTCGCCACGCTGGATCGCGACCAGCCGCGCCTTCAGCTTGCCGGTAAGCTGCCCCGGGCCGCCGGTGCCGATGGTGAAATCGACTTGTCGCCCCTCGACCCGGCCTACCGGAGTCACCACCGCCGCCGTGCCGCAGGCGAAGCATTCGACAAGCTTGCCGGACTGGGCATCGTCGCGCCACTGCTCGAGGCTGTAGCGCTCCTCGCGCACGTCGAGGCCTTCCTCGCGGGCGAGTTGCATGATCGAATCGCGGGTGATGCCGGGCAGGATCGTGCCGGTCAGCGGCGGGGTGATCAGGCTGCCGTCGTTGAAGGCGAAATAGAGATTCATGCCGCCCAGTTCCTCGATCCACTTGTGCTCGGCGGCGTCGAGGAAGACGACCTGGTCATGCCCGCGCTCCAGCGCCTCGGCTTGCGGCACGAGGCTGGCGGCATAGTTGCCGCCGCACTTGGCGGCGCCGGTGCCGCCGGGGGCGGCGCGGGTGTAGTCTGAGACCCAGATCGACACCGCCGGGGCGCCGGACTTGAAGTAGTTTCCGGCGGGGCTGGCGATGACGAGGAACTTGTACTGTTTGGCCGGGCGCACGCCCAGGAAGGCCTCGGTCGCGATCATGAAGGGGCGCAGGTAGAGCGAGCCGCCCTCGACGGTCGGGAACCAGTCGCGGTCCGCCTCGACCAGCTGGCGCACGGCCTCGACGAAGGTGTCCTCCGGCAGGCTGGGCATGGCAAGCCGCTCGGCCGACTTGTTGAACCGCGCCGCATTGGCCTCCGGGCGGAACAGGGCGATGCCGCCGTCCGCCTGGACGTAGGCCTTGAGCCCCTCGAAGATCTCCTGGGCATAGTGCAGCACGGCGGCGGCGGGATCGAGCGGGATCGGCTGGCGCGGGCCGACGGTGGCGTTGTGCCATCCTTTGTCCTCGCTCCAGTCGATGGAAACCATGTGGTCGGAAAAGTTCGAGCCGAATCCCGGATTGGCGAGGATCTGCGTGCGCTGCGCCGCGTCCACCGGTGCGGGGTGCGGCAGCTTGGTGAAGCTCAGTCGGTCTTCGGCGACAGTCGCCATCTTTCAGGATTCCCTCATTGTTGCGCAGGACGCTTTGAACAAATATTACACAAACGGCAATTGAGAAGAAACAAACGGCAAGTGAATTAAGTGCAATCGGCGATAGGGGGATTCGCGGGCCTAGGGAAGAGCGGATTGCGCCCTGTTGTTCCGGCTTGGCAGCGAGCGACCGCTTGGTCATAGTTCCACGGGGAACGGGGGACCATTCATGAAGTGGACACTGCCAATCGGTCTTGCGGCTCTAACCGCCGGCATAGGGATTTGCGGGCAAGCGGCAGGGGCGAGGCCGCCAGCCGGCTCGGGCGCAGGCACGGCGATAACATGTAGCTGGCCGGTGGGGCCCAACGACAGCGCGAGGACCTTGCTGCGCCGCTTCGGCCGGCAGGCGCGCATGGCGGACATCGGCATCGGCGAGGGCGAAACGCAGCGCGGGGTCGAGCTGTTCTTTGGCGATTCGCGACGGCGCCTCGAAGTGTTGTTCTGGGATCCGGCCAGGCGATATCCGGAAAAGGTCCAGTCCTGGGATGCGCGTGCGCCCTGGACCGTGGCCGCCATCCGCATGGAAGACAGCCTGGAAAGCGTCCGGCGGCGCAATGGGCGGGCCTTCTCGCTGCAGCAGTTCGGCGCAGACTACGGCGGAACGCTCGGCAGCTTCGAGGGCGGGACGCTGGAAAAGGTGATGGGCGCCTGCGAACCCTGGGCGATCTTTTCGCCTCGCGCCGGCGACTATGCCGGAACCATCACCGGCGATGGGCAAACGTCTTCCGATCATCCCGACATGGGCAAGGCAAAGGCGGTCGTCGAGGCACTGGGCGTTCGCTTTTCGCCGCCGGCCCATATGCGGCAGCAGGAGTGAACGCCGGAAGCGGGAAAGGTGGCAGCGCCTTCCGCTACGGCCCCAGCAGCTCGCCCAAAAATGAGAAGGGCCGCAGCGGCTATCCGCTACGGCCC
>CAZVWP010000020.1:11924-70054 GCA_964630805.1 uncultured Novosphingobium sp.
CCCCAGCAGCTCGCCCAAAAATGAGAAGGGCCGCAGCGGCTATCCGCTACGGCCCTTCGCATGGTCAGCGGCCGGAAGTGCCGCTCACGAAGCCTCTATCGCTTGTTCGTTGAAATTAGCGATAATGCTCCATGCTGCGATTTACCGACCCCTCTGCTGAACCATGAGACATCGGTCACCTCCTTTCGCGCTGTTGAGCCAAGAGTTTGCCGCCTGGGCGGCGGGGCGATCCGGCTGATTTGCCGCCTCGCCTTGGGCATATGTGTGAATCATTCCGCACTTCGCAACAAGTCTTGCAAACATTTTTTTTGGCGTCAGAATCAAAGCTTCGGCCGGTTATGAACAGCCTGTTTGCGTGTCGAAATTCGCAGAGCGAATTTCGGTTGCGGCACCGGCCCTCTCCCCCGGATCAGACATTCAACGGCAGTCCTCCACCACCCGGCTGACCTCCGGCCAGCTCGGCACGTAGAGCGTTGGCAGGCCATGGGTTTCGATGGCGAAACGGCCGCGGCTGAAGGCCATGGCGTCGAGCAGGCCGTCGCGCGCGGTCAGGGTGGCGGCGATGACCGGAGGGTTGGTGGCAACAGCCATGCCGGTAAGCGGGCGCGACTGGCTTGACGTAATCACCGTCATCGGAACCTGGCCCTCGGCCGTGCCGGGCCGCATCAGGGTGACCAGGCCGGCGGCGCGGTCGCAGCTCAGCGCCAGGGCATTGCCGCCGAAGCGCGCCACCGACTGCTGGCCTTCCATCGCCCAGGTCCAGTTCCCCGGGGTGATCGGCGCATCGCGCCAGTCGACCCTTGGCTGGGTGCTGGGCGGCGCAGGGAGCGGTGGCGGCGGAGGCGGAGCTTCGGCCCTAGGCATCTGGCTGGGCACGGGCCTTGGCGCGACGGGTCGCTGCGAGCAGGCCGCAAGCGCCAGCAGGCCGGCGGTGAAGGCGATTGCGACGGGGGAGCGGAGAAGCGGATTTGCCTTCATGCGCACCGTATGGAATCAGGTGCTTGCCGCCGCAACCCCGCAAGGCTCATGAACACCCCGCCAAAACCCCGTCCCGCCGCGAAACCACGACCTGCCGCAAAACAGCGTGTCGACCAGTTGCTGGTCGCGCGAGGGCTCGCTGAAAGCCGCGCCCGGGCGCAGGCCCTGCTGCTGGCCGGGCTGGTGTTCAGCGGGGATACGCGGATTGGCAAGGCTGGACAGATGCTTGCCGAGGACGCGCCGCTTGAAGTGCGCGGGCGGGATCATCCCTGGGTCTCGCGCGGGGGGATCAAGCTGGCCCATGCGATCGAACACTTCGGGCTCGATCCGGCGGGCGCGGTGGCGATGGACATCGGCAGTTCGACTGGCGGCTTCACCGACGTGCTGCTCAGCAAGGGCGCGGCTCGGGTCTTCGCGGTCGATTCGGGGACCAACCAGCTTGCCTGGAAACTGCGCCAGGACCCGCGCGTCACCGTGCTGGAAAAGACCAGCGCGCGGGTACTGACCCCGGAGCTGATCGATGCGCCCTGCAATTGGGTGGTCTGCGATGCCAGCTTCATCTCGCTGGCCAAGGTGCTGGAAGTGCCGCTGCGGCTCGCCGCACCCGAATGCCAGCTCGTCGCATTGATCAAGCCGCAGTTCGAAGTGGGGCGCAGCGAAGTGGGCAAGGGCGGAGTGGTCCGCGATGCGACCCTGCACGCCCGGGTATGCGAGGAAGTGCGTAGTTGGCTCGAGGAAGAGGGCTGGGCGATACAAGGTATCGTCGAAAGTCCGATCAAGGGACCGGAAGGAAACGTGGAGTTCCTAATTGGGGCACATAGAAAGCCAGTTAGTTAGCGGAGTTGCCTCTTGCGGTTCTGTTCTTACAACAATCGCGTTCGCAAATTGATTCGAGGATCGCAGCCAGCATGACCGAGCTTGCCTCTGCCGGACAGTTGCGCGCATCCTATTTGCGCTGGGCGCTGGTGCTGGTGCCGGGGATTATCCTGCTGGGCTCCGTTTCGGCCATGTTCGGCAGTGCCAAGAGCGAATGGTTCGAATCGCTGGCAAAGCCTGCAATCTTTCCGCCCGCCGCGGTCTTCGCTCCGGTCTGGACCGTGCTCTATGCACTGATGGGCCTTTCCCTGGCCATTATCGTGACGGCGCGGGGCGCCTGGGGGCGGGAGCGGGCGGTTATAGCTTTCGCCGTGCAGCTGGCGCTGAACCTGGCCTGGTCGCCGGTGTTTTTCGGCATGCACCAGATTACTGCGGCGCTGGTGATGATCGTGCTGATGGACCTGGCGGTGATTGTCACCCTGGCCCTGTTCTGGCGGGTGCGGCCCCTGGCGGCGATCCTGCTGCTGCCCTATCTGGCCTGGATTCTCTTCGCCTCCGTGCTCACCTACGAATTCCGCGCGGCCAACCCGCAGGCGGACGGGCAGCAGGGCTCGACCGCGGTGCAGCGAATTCAACTCTAGCGCAAAGGCGCCGGGGGGCCTATCTCGCGCCCATGCAAAGCGAAAGCCCCCTGATCGCCGACTTCGTCAAGTTGATGAACGCCGCCGCCGGTACGCTGGCCGGCATGGGCCGCGAGGCGCGCGATTCGGCGCGTGAGCGGATGCGCGAAACGCTGGGCGGACTGGACTTCGTCAGCCGCGAGGAATTCGACGCGGTCAAGGCCATGGCGGCCAAGGCCCGCGAGGAGAACGAGGCGCTCAAGGCGCGGATCGAGGCGCTGGAGAAGGCTTCGGGCCCAAGGGCGAAGAAGTAAGCGCCAGCGCGGGCCCGACACCGCTGCGACTAACCCCGCGGTGCGGGGGGCAAGTCTCGCTGCCCCCCCGGATCTAGTCCGGGGCAGGCTGCGAGCGGGAGGGGGGATGCCGTTTACTTGAAATTTGGCGCGCGCTTTTCCTTGAGCGCCATGACGCCCTCGAGGTGATTGGGGTGGCGCACGCTCAGGCTTTCGAGTGCGATGCCGGTCTCCATCACCGCATGGGCGACGCGCTTCAGTTCCAGGTTGGTCAGCAGCTTGGTCGCGCGGATAGCGTTCATCGCGCCTGACAGCAGCTTCTGGCAGAAGCCATCCACCGCCGTGTCCAGTTCCTCGGCCGGCAGGCAGTGGTTGATCAGGCCGATCTCGGCGGCCTTGGCGGCGGAGAGAAGCTCGCCGGTGAACAGGTATTCCTTGGCCCGGCCGAGGCCGATCCGCTGCGCCCAGATCACCGCGCCGCCGTCACCGGCGACGAGGCCGAGCCCGACGTGCGGATCGCCGATCTTGGCCTTTTCCGCGCCGAAGATGACATCGCACAGCAGGGCGATCGTCGCGCCGAGGCCCACTGCATGGCCGTTCAGCCTGCAGACGATGGGCTTGTCGATATCCAGCATGGCATAGACGATGCGCCGGGCCATGCGCGCCTCGTGGTCGAACAGGTGCGGGTTTTCGGCATTGCGCTGCAGGTGGTCCAGATCGCCGCCGGCGGAAAAGGCGCGGCCGGCGCCGGTCAGCACGATAAGGTCCGAATCGGGATCGGCCTGGCAGAACAGGAAGGCATCGACCAGCTCGTCGTGCATCTTCAGGTTAACCGCGTTCATCGCGTCCGGGCGGTTGAAGGTCATGCGCAGCAGGCGGCCCTCGCGCTCGAGGAGCAGTTCCTGGAATTGGGGCAGCGGCGTTGCAGTCATGTCATTCTCCCTTGCGCGCGGCTGATAGGTTGGCCAGAGCGCATTGCAAGGAAGCGCGCAGGGCGCAAGGACTGGAGTGGAGCGAATGGCGGAATTCGACGAGACATTCGATTGGGTTGTGATCGGTTGCGGGGGCGGTTCGATGGCGTCTGGCCTGCTGATGAAGAGCCAGGGCAAGTCCGTGGTCATCCTGGAGAAGTCCAAGTTCGCGGGCGGCACCACCTGCAAGTCGGGCGGCGTCATCTGGATGCCGAACAACCGGTTTATGGACCCGGGCGAGGATAGCCAGGAAAAAGCCTTCCAGTACCTCGATGCCGTGGTCGGCGACGGGCCGGACAGGCCCGGCACTTCGCCGGAGAAGCGCCGCGCCTATGTGACAGAGGGCAACCAGATGATCGACTTCCTGCTGCGCCAGGGCGTCGCGCTGGAGCGCGGCTCGTCTTTCTGGCCCGACTATTACGACGAGCTTCCCGGCGGCTGCAAAAGCAGCAGGACGATCACGGCAAAGCCGTTCAACAAGAACGAACTCGGGGCCTGGGCGCCCAAACTGCGCAAGGCGATGGCCGATGCGCCGATCCGGCTGGAAGACGGCATGAAGCTGCCCTTCGCCAAATACGACATGTCGATCATGTGGACGGTGGTGAAGACCGGCGTGAAGATCGTGCTCGGCAAGCTCACCGGCAAGCACTGGGTGACCGCCGGCGGCGCGCTGCAAGGCCGCATGTTGCAAGCCTCGCTCAAGGCCGGGCTCGACATCCGGCTGGAAACGCCGGGCAAGGAACTGATCGTCGAGGGCAACCGGGTGGTCGGCGTTGTCACCGTCAAGGACGGCAAGCCCTGGCGCATCGGCGCAAACCTGGGCGTACTCGTCAATGCCGGCGGTTTCGCCAAGAACCAGGCGATGCGTGACAAGTACATGCCCGGAACCCAGGCCGTCTGGTCGCAGGTCAACGAGTGCGACGAAGGCGACATGCATGTCGAGATGGAGCGGATAGGCGGCGTGCTGGGGCAGATGGACCAGATGGTTGGCTTCCAGATGACCCGCGCGCCCGGTTGGGAAAAGGACTATGTCATGCCTGGCATGCAGGCCGTGACCGCCCGTCCGCACGCGATTCTCGTCGACCAGAGCGGCGTGCGCTACATGAACGAGGGCGGTTCTTATGAGGCCTATTGCGAGGGCATGCTGGTGCGCAACCGCACGGTGCCCGCGGTGCCGAGCTGGGCCATCATGGACAGCCAGTTCCTCGCCCGCTACCCGCTCGCCAACGGCGGCGCGGGCAAGGCGATCCCGCAGGAATGGCGTACGTCCGGCTGGCTCAAGGAAGGCGCCACCGTTGAGGAGCTCGCGGGCAAGCTGAACATCGACCCGGCAGTGCTCAAGGGCACGGTCGACCGTTGGAACGGCTTTGTCGATCAGGGCCACGACGACGATTTCCTGCGCGGCGACCGTCAATACGACCAGTTCCTCGGCGATATCACCCGCAAGGACCATGCCCGCACCATGGGCCGGATCGACAAGGGGCCGTTCTATGCGGTCGAGGTCGTCCCCGGCGACGTATCGACCTATGGCGGCGTGGTGACGGATACCCATTCGCGGGTGGTCAAGGCGGACGGCACCGTGATCGAGGGCCTCTATGCCTGCGGCGTGTCCACGGCATCGCCGATGGGTCTGGTCTATCCGGGCGCGGGCGCCTCGGTCGGCCCATCGATGACTTTCGGCTGGATCGCCGCCAAGCACGCGGCCGGGCTGGGCAATCAGGCGGTTTGAGCGTGACGGAAGAAGAGTTGAAGGCCGGTGGGTGGCGCCTGCTGCCCACCGTGCGCTACTCTGCGGCGCTGGGCCCGGTCTGGGCGCGGGTGACGGAAGCGGGGCCCGAGGTCGGGCTCGACGCACAGGATCATCTTGGCAACGACAGCTTCGGCATCGTCCACGGCGGCGCGATCATGACCTTTGCCGACATGGCGCTGGGCTTCGCCGTGGGTCACGCAGTGCGCGGCAAGTCATCCTTCGGCGACAGGACGGCGGCGGCATTCGTCACGGCGCAACTCCAGGTGCAATTCACCTCCGCCGGGCAAGTGGGAACCTTCATTCTCGCCAAGCCGGAAGTGGTGCGAAAGACGTCGCAATTGGTCTTCGTGCGCACTCTGATCGAGGCCGAGGGACGCACGATTGCCTCCGCCGACGGCATCTTCAAGCTGCTCGATGCGGAGAAGATCGCCAAGATCAGGGCGAACTAAAAGCCCCCTCCCCGTTCCGGGGAGGTTCCTAAAGCAAATTGACGCCCACCTTGCCGAAGAAGGCGTGGCTTTCCATGCAGCGGTAGGCGTCCTGGATACGGTCGAGGTCGTAGACCACATCGATCACCGGCTTGATCCGGTGCTCGACGATGAAGCGCAGCATTGCCTCATGCCCGTCGCGGTTGCCGACGCTGATCGGGGCGAGGTTGACCGAGGGGTTCTGCTTGGTCCAGCTGAAGTCCGAACCAAGCATGCCGATGGCGGAAAGCTGGCCGCCTTCGGTCATCAGCGAGGCATTGTCGTCGAACTGCACCGCGCCGATGGTGTCGATGACATTGGCGACCTTGTTGCCGCCTATCGCCTTGCGGATCGCATCGGCCCAGTTGGGGGTGGTCCTGTAGTTGACGACGACGTCCGCCCCCAGCGACTTCGCGCGGTTGAGCTTGCGGTCCGACGAGGAAGTGATGGCAACGTTGCAGCCCATGGCCTTGGCGAATTGCAGCGCGGCTATTGAACAGCCGCCGGTGCCGTGGGCGAGGACCCATTCGCCGGGCTGGGTGGGGCGAAAGGCGGTCAGCGCCGACCATGAGGTGAGGGCGGCGCAGGTCAGCGTCGCGGCTTCCAGGTCGCCCAGTTCGTCAGGATTCAGCACCAGGCTGTCGGCCGGGAACACCGCATACTGCCGCGCCACGCCGTCGGTCGAGCCGCCGAGCATGTCGTAGCTGGTCTGCTCTCCGCTGATGTAGCCGAGGGTGAAGATCGGGGTGACCCGGTCGCCCGCCTTCACCCGGGTGACGCCGCCGCCGACCGCCGCCACTTCTCCCGCCGCGCAGGAGAGGGGAATCAGTGTCGGTTCCTTGGCGATGCCCGGGATCAGCGCCTTGGCCATGATGATGTCGCGGAAGTTGAGCGTCGCCGCGTGGAGCCGGACCAGCGCCTCGCCCGGGCCCGGCTGCGGCACGTCCGCCTCGCTGACCGTGATTGATTCGATTCCCTTGCCGCTCAGCAGCGTTGCAACCTTTGCCATATCATTCTCTCCCGTTGTTGCCCCACGCATAGACCAATCGCCGCTGCGCTTTCACGTGCAAAATGCATTCGGCAATTGTGCGCCTTGCCATGGCGCGCCATTCGGTGCGACACGGCGACATCGGGAGAACTTTGCGTGGCGGACCAGCCCTTATCGATCGTGCACGGCATGCCGCTGGCCGAGGAGCCGGGGCAGGGCGCGCAGACCATCGGCGGCTACCTGCGCGAGGTTGCCGCGCGCTATGGCTCGGCCGAGGCGCTGGTTTCCAACCAGGGCGGTCAGCGCATTGCCTGGAGCTATGAGGAGCTGCTTGCCCGCTCGATGGATGTCGCCCGGGCGCTGATCGCCTGCGGTGCCGGCAAGGACGCTCGCGTCGGCATCCTGATGACCAATCGGCTGGAGTTCCTTTCCGGCTTCTTTGGAGCATCGCTCGCGGGTGGGGTGCCGGTGCCGCTGAGCACTTTCTCGACCGCGTCCGAGCTTGCCTACATGGTGCAGGCATCGCAGGTCTCGGTGCTGCTGTTCGAGCCGCAGGTGCTCAAGACCGATTTCCATGCCATGTTGGTGGAGCTGGAGCCGGAGATCGCCAGCGCGGAGCCGGGCAAGCTCGCTTCGGCCAGGTTTCCCTTTCTGCAGCGGCTGGTCTCGACCGGAAATGCATCGGGCGGCGCGGTGGAGACCTGGGAGGCGTTCCTCGTCCATGGTTCTGGCGTTCCGGATGCGGTCGTGCTGGGTCGCGCCGACAACGTCCACCCCGCCGACATCGGCGGCATCTTCTTTTCCTCCGGCACCACCAGCCTGCCCAAGGGCATCGTCCACGCGCAGCGCGCCTTCACCATCCAGTGGTGGCGCTGGCCTCGCGTGTTCTGCATGAAGGAACCGGTCAGGAGCTGGACCTGCAACGGCTTCTTCTGGTCCGGCAACGTCTCGATGGTCGTCGGCTCCGCCCTGTCGACCGGCGGCGCGGTGATCCTCCAGCCTTATTTCGACGCCGAGGAAGCGCTGAGCCTGATGGAGAAGGAAAAGATCGCCTTCATCAACGGCCGCCCGCACCAGTGGGTGCGGCTGAAGGGTGCGGCGAACTGGGCGACGGCGGACCTTTCCAGCCTTAAGTACATCCCGCGCGGCGAGATGATCTGGGAGCATCCCACGGTGAACACCGACTGGGACGTGCCCATGGCCTTCGGCACGACCGAGACCTTCACCGTCTGCACCGGCTTCACCGCTGATACCTCGAAGGAATACTACAACGGCAGCTTCGGCGGGCCGCACCCGGGCAATGTGCTCAAGATCGTCGACCAGCACAGCCGCGCAATTCTGCCCATGGGCGCGACCGGGGAGCTTTGCGTCAAGGGGCCGACCCTGATGATGGGCTACCTCGGCAAGGCGCCGGAGGAATGCTTCGACGACGAGGGCTTCTACCGCACGGGCGACTGCGGGATCGTGGACGAGGAAGGCCGCTTCTACTGGGAAGGCCGCCTCACCGACATGATCAAGACCGGCGGCGCCAACGTCGCGCCGATGGAAGTGGACGAGGTGATCGCGAAATTCCCCGGCGTGAAGCGCAGCCAGACCGTCGGTGTGCCAGACGAGCTTCTGGGCGAGATGGTGGTCTCCTGCGTGGTGCCGGCCGATGGCGCGGAGCTGGCCGAGGCGGAGATCGTTGGCTTCGTGAAGAAGGAAGTGGCGAGCTTCAAGGTGCCGCGCCGGGTGCTGTTCTTCACCGACGCGGAATATGCGCTGACCGGAAACGAGAAGATCAAGACCAGCGATCTGAGGGCGCTGGCGGTCAAGCGATTGGAGGCGGAAGAATAACTCCCTTGCCGCAAGCGGGAGGGGAGCAGAACGGGAGAAGGCGAATGCAGGATCGGCTCAAGGACAAGGTTATCGTCGTTGCGGGTGCCGGCGGGATCGGAGACGGGCTGGCCTGGCGCTATGCCCAGGAGGGCGCGGCGGTCGTGCTCGGCGACATCGATGGCGACCGTGCCGTGGCGGTGGCGCAGGAGATCGCCGCCAGCGGGGCCACCTGCATCGGCACCTATCTCGACGGCGGGGACGAAGCCTCGATCCGGGAACTGGTAGACCTTGCCGTGACCACATTCGGCGGCCTCGACGGGTTCCACGCCAACTATGCCGGGTTCAACGACGGCGATTCGTCTTGCGACGTCACCGACATCCCGATGGATGACTACGACTACGTCATGGGGGTCGGCTCGCGCGGCTTCATGCTGTGCACGCGCTTCGCCATCCCGCAGATGCTCAAGCGCGGCGGCGGCGTGGTGCTCTACACAGCTTCGGACGCGGCCTACATCGGCGAGCCGGTGCGGCTGGCCTATGCGATGAGCAAGATCTCGCTGCATGCCCTGATGCGGCATGTGGTGAACCGCTTCGGCCGCGAGGGCATCCGCTGCAACGTGATCTCGCCGGGCGTCATTGCGCACGATCGGTTCTATGATGTCATGCCCGAAGAGGTGGTCACCGGAATGGTCAAGGCATCCAAGGCTGGCCGCCTCGGCCGCCCCGACGACATCGCGGCGATGGGCGCGCTGATGATGTCGGACGATGGCAGCTATATTACCGGGCAGGTGTTCAGCGTGAACGGCGGCTCCTACCTGAAAGCCTGATTGGGAGAACGACGATGCAATTCGAACTGGCACAGACCGATGCGCTGCTTTCGACCACCCGTGCGGTGCGCAAGCGGCTCGACCTCGACCGGCCGGTGCCGCGCGAGGTGATCCTCGAGTGCCTGCAGCTTGCGGTGCAGGCGCCGACCGGCAGCAACAGCCAGACCTGGCGGTGGATGGTGGTGGAGGACGCGGCCAAGAAGCAGGCGATCGCCGAGATGTATGGCAATGCGGCGCGGGCCTATCTCACCTCGGCGGCGGAAAAGGCCGAGGGCCAGACAAGGCGGGTCTACGAATCGGCGCTGTGGCTGGCGGACAACATGGGCAAGGCGCCGCTTTTCGTCATTCCCTGCGTCCAGGGGCGGCTGCCGGAGGGTTCGACCAATGTCATGGCCGCCTCGACCTACGGCTCGATCTTTCCGGCGGTGTGGAGTTTCCAGCTAGCCCTGCGCGCTCGCGGGCTGGGCTCGACACTGACGACGCTGCACCTGATGTTCGAGAAGGAAATAGCCGGCCTTCTCGGAATTCCGGAGAAGGTGATGCAGGTGGCGCTGCTGCCGGTGGGCTATACCAAGGGTACGGACTTCAAGCCGGCGGAGCGCCCGCCGGTGAGCGAAATCACGCACTGGGATAGCTGGTAATCTACTCCCCTCCCGCAAGCGGGAGGGGAACACGCTTTCGCGTAAACCTGAGCTCGATGCGAGAGGCCTCCCCGTCCAGGGGAGGTCTTGGTTCAGGCAAATTCCGCCAGCGCCTGTCGCCCGGCCTGCTCGCGCCAGTGATCGCCGCTGCCCGACAGCTGGGCGTTGAGCATCGCGCGCTTCATGAACAGGTGGCAGTTGTGCTCCTCGGTCAGGCCGATGCCGCCGTGGAGCTGGATCGCCTCCTCGACCATCGACATGTAGACTTCGTTGGCCAGCGCCTTGGTGACGCCCAGGTCGACGATGCTCGCGCTCTCGTCGGCCGCGCGCTGCCACAGCAGGGCCTCTGCCGCGACGATGCGGGTCTTGAGGTCGGCGCAGCGGTGCTTGAGCGCCTGGAACATGGCGATCGGCCGGTCGAACTGCTTGCGGGTCTTGAGGTACTCGACAGTCATGTCGAGGCATGCGGAGGCCCCGCCGAGCGAATCGGCGGCGATGGCTAGCTGGGCGACCGGCGAGATGCGGTCGTGCAGGACCTTGGCAGCCTCGCCCTCGGCGACGACCAGCGCGGCATCGGGGGTGAAGCCCGAGAGTTCGAGATCGAACAGGCGGCGGCTTTCGTCCCACACTTCCTTCTCGATCACCTTCACGCCGGGGGCATCAGTGGGGATGAGGACATAGCGGCCCGGAATACCGGCGAGAACGTGGCTGGCCATGTCCGCCTCGAAGAAACCGCAAAGACGCCCGGTGAGGGTGCCACCGTCGCTCTCCACCGAGCCGGGTAGCATGTTGAGCGGCACGTATTCGCCGCCGACGATGCGCTCGATCCAGCCGGCCTGGTCGGCGAGGCCCTCGGCGGCGGCAATGCCTTCGAGGCCCAGCAGCGCCGGGATCAGCGGCGCGGTCGAAACCACGCGGCCCAGCTCGTAATGCACGGCAACCGCCGCCTCGCGATGCAGGCCCAGGCCGCCCTGTTCCTCGGGCAGGGTGACCATCAACCAGCCGAGTTCGGCGGCCAGCTTCCAGGCATCGTCGCGCGGCGGGCAGAGCTTGTCCGCCGGGAAGGCCTTTTGCGCCGAATCGCGCAGTTCCTGCAGAATTTCGCTCACAGCACCCACCCCTTCGGCTCGCGCTGCATGCCGAGCATGCGCTCGGAAATGATGTTGCGCTGCACTTCCTCGCTGCCGGCCGCGATGGTCCAGGCGTAACTGTTCATGAAATCGGCCATCCAGTTGCCGGTGTTGAGATCGCCGTAGGTGATCATCTTGCGATACTGCTCGTCCATGCCGCCCAGCCGCAGGCCCAGCAGCGAATAGGCGCGCAGCACGCGGCTATAGGTGTTCTTGACGATCGAGGCGTCGCCGGGACCCTCGATGTGGTTCATCCGGTTGGTGACGAAGCGGTCGGCGATGGCGCAGGCGCTGTCGACCTGGGCGACGAGCTGGCCGAAATCGCGCAGTACGCCCCGATCGTCCTCGCGGCCGGTCTTGCGGATCAGCTCTGCGACGCGGCTGAGGGCGCCGCGCATGCGGTAGCTCAGCTCCATCAGGGTCAGGCCGCGTTCGGCGGAAAGGGTGGCGGAAGTGACGGCCCAGCCGGCGTTCTCCTCGCCAATGCGGTCTTCCACCGGGACTTCGACGTCGTCGAGGAAGATCTCGCAATATTCCTCGTCACCCTGGATCTGGCTGATCGGCTTTACCGTGACGCCCTTGGCCTTCATGTCGAGGATCAGGAAGGTGATGCCGGCCTGCTTTGGGCCATCGCTGGAGGTGCGGACCAGCAGCATGCAGCGGTCGGCATATTGCGCCATGGTCGACCAGACCTTCTGGCCGTTGACCACATAGACGTCACCGCGCCGCTCGGCCTTGCACTTTAGCGAGGCCAGGTCGGACCCGGCGCCCGGTTCGGAAAAGCCCTGGCACCAGACCTCGCCCTCCAGCATCGCCGGCAGGTAGCGCGCCTTCTGCGCTTCGGTGCCGCATTCCATGAGGGTGGCGGCGGAGTGGTAGGTGGTGACGAAAGTGAGGAGCAGGCGCGGGCAATCGGCGCGGGCGAGTTCTTCGTAGAACACCTTCTGCTCGGCCAGGCTGCGCCCGCCGCCGGGCCATTCCGCCGGCCAGTGCGGGATCGCCCAGCCGCCTTCGACCAGCTTGAGGAACCATTCGCGCTGCGCCTCGGCGAACTCGGCATGGGTCATCTGCTTGTAGGCATCACGCCAGCCGTGCGGCGCATTGGCCGCCAGCCAGGCGCGGACTTCGGCGCGCAGGGTCGCCAGTTCTGGAGTATCGCTCATACCGCCACCTCGATCGTGTCGCCCTCGATCCGGACTTCGAAGGTCTGGATCGGCATGACCGCCGGCGGGTTCATCGCATCGCCGGTTTCCAGGTCGAAGCGCGCGCCGTGGACGGGGCAGGCGATCCAGCCGTTCTTCATCCGGCCGCAGTCGATCTTCTCGTAGGCATGGCTACAGAGATTCTTCACCGCGAAAATACGGTCTTTGGTGTTGCACAGGATGATCTCCACCCCGTTCAGCTCGACCACTTTCTTGGATCCGGCGGGCAATTCGTCCAGCTTCGCCGCGGCGATGAATGTCTTTTCGCTCATTTGACCTTCCAGCTCTGTAATCCGCGCTTGCAGCCAAAAGCCTGCCGTCGCAAGTATCCCCGTGAATTTGGCGTGCCACTAGCGGCAGTCGCAACGCATGGGAAGCCGGGAGGGATTTGTGGCGGAAGTGGAAACATTCGATGTTGTCGTGGTGGGTTCCGGCGCGGCCGGGGCCATGGCGGCGCTGCGCAGCGCGGACCTTGGCATGAAGGTTCTGATCGTCGAGAAGGCACAGAAGTTCGGCGGCACCTCGGCCACCTCGGGCGGGGTGATGTGGATTCCGAACCACCGGCTGGACGGCGACAAGGGGGACAGCCGCGAATCGGCGCTGGAATACCTCGATTCGATCATCACCAAGCCGGTCAACCGCACCCGGCTGGAGACCTACGTCGACAAGGCGCCGGAGATGATCCATTACCTCAAGAGCACCGGGGTGGAAGTGATCGCCGCGGCCTGGCCGGACTACGAGGCGCTCAAGCCCGGCGCGCGGGACGACCGCTCGGTGATCGCGCCGATCTTCGACGGGCGCGAGCTGGGCGACAACCGCTACGACCTGATGCGCGAGCAATACAACCGCTTCAAGCTGTTCGGCCGCTATTCGCTCGACCTGTCCGAGTTCTTCCCGCTATCGATGCAGAGCAAGGGCTGGCGGCAGGTCGCTGCCAAGGTGATCGCCCGCTACTGGGCGGACCGCTCGACCCGCGCCCTCTCCAAGCGCGACCGCCGCTTCGTCCAGGGCGCGGCGCTGATGGGCCGGGTCTACCAGCAGGTGTTCAAGCGCGGAGTCGAGCTGCGGCTGGAAACCCAGCTGGAGAACCTGGTGGTCGATCAGGGCGGCAAGGTGACGGGCGTCGAAGTCAGCAAGTTCGGCAAGCACTATACGATCAACGCCCGCCACGGGGTGGTGCTGGCGGCCGGCGGCTACGAATGGAACCAGGCGCTGCGCGACCGCTTCTTCCCGTTCCCCGGCCTCACCCGCCACTCCTCCTCGCCGGAGGACGCCAACCGCGGCGAGGGCCTGATCGCGGCGGAGAAGATCGGCGCGACGACCGAGCATACCGAGGAGGCCTGGTACATCCCGACCATGACGCTGCCGGCGCCGGGCGCGAGCAACTTCCACGAGATCCACCAGGCCGCCTTCGACGTCGGCCGGCCGTGGTGCGTCTGCGTGAACCGCAACGGCGTGCGTTTCGTCGACGAGGCCTGCGGCTATGACCAGTTCGGCCAGGCGATGATCCGCGACCACAAGGAAACCGGCGCCAACTTGCCATGCTGGCACATCTTCGACTCCAAGTTCCGCGCCAAGTTCAGCTCCGGCGGGCTTATGCCGCTGGCCCACACGCCCGAGCGCAAGGTGCCCAAGGACTGGTGGGACCACTATGTCTTCCGCGCCAACACACTGGAGGAACTGGCGCGCAAGATCGATATCCCGGTCGAAGCCCTGCTCGATACCGTGCGCAAGAACAACGAGTATGCGAAGACCGGCGTCGATCTCGATTTCGGCAAGGGCGGCAATGCCTACGACCAGTTCTTCGGCGATCCGACCGCGCAGCCCAACCCGAACCTGGGCCCGATCGACAAGGCGCCGTTCTACGCCGTGCCGATCAATGCCGGCGATCTTGGCACCAAGGGCGGCCTCAAGTGCGACGAGCGCTCGCGCGTGCTGGACGGGCAGGGCAATCCGATCGCGGGGCTCTATGCCGCGGGCAACCAGGCAGGCACTCCGTTCGGCAACGTCTATCCCGGCGCTGGTGCGACCATCGGTCCGGCCATGACATTCGGCTATATCGCGGCTAACGATATTGCCGAGCGGTCGGGGAACCAGCGGGCCTAGTTTCAATCCTCCCTGAGCTTTGCTCGGGGAGGGGAGTCGAGCGCGGCGCGTGACGCGCGAGGGCCGCAGGGTGGTGGAAGGGTGCGGCGCTGCAAGCGTCGCTGCGCGGCGCAACCCCTCCGTCAGCCGCCTGCGGCGTCTGCCACCTCCCCGAGCAAAGCTCAGGGAGGATCTTGAGGAGTGAGACGGAAATGCAAGGCAAAGTCGCAATCGTCACCGGCGCGGCCGGCGGCATCGGTGAGGCGATCGTCCGCAAGCTGGGCGAAAAGGGCGTAAAGGTGATCGGTACCGGCCGCACCGAGGGCAAGCTCAAGGCGCTCAAGGACAAGCTCGGCTCCAGCATGGAGTTCGACTACATTGCCGCCGACGTCACCGCCGATGACGCGCCCAAGGCCATCGTCGACAAGGCAATCGAGCGGTTCGGGCGGCTGGACATCCTGGTCAACAATGCCGGCTCGTTCAATTTCGGCCCGGTGCACGAGACCACCGACGAGATGCTCGACGAGGTGCTCAATATCTCCGCCCGCGCGCCCTTCCGGCTGAGCCGCGAGGCGATCGCGCACATGGGCCCGGGCAGCTCTATCCTGTTCATCGGCTCGACCTGGGGCATCTACGGCACCCCGGGCGGCGGTGCCTACAGCTTCGTCAAGGCGGGGCAGATCGGCCTCGCCCAGACCATGGCGGCGGAATACGGCGCCTCGGGCATCCGCACCAACTACATCGCGCCCACCGTGGTGCGCACCGAGATGACCGATTCGTTCTGGGACCTCGACTTCTTCAAGCGCACGAACTTCGAACTGACGCCCGCGCCGAGGCAGTGCACCACCGAGGACGTGGCCAATACGGTGGCGTTCCTGTGCTCGGACGAAGCGGGGATGATCAATGGGCAGACCATCGCGGTGGACGGCGGCATTTCGACCACGCGCTATGTCGCGCCGGAGGCGGTGTTCGCGGAGCGGAAGTAGATCGACCGCTAGCACCACCTATCCTTTTCCAGTCATCCTGAATTTGTTTCAGAATCCACCCTCGGTCTGCTCCTCCGTCGCCGGAAGAGAGCAAACCGAGGGGTTGGCTCTATGCAGCACTGCCGGGCAAGGCGGTGAGGGGACCCTGAAACAAGTTCAGGGTGACGAGGAAGGATGGGAAGAGCTTACTTTCCCACCAGTTCCACGTGCAGGTTGGCCAGCCCGCGAATGATGTAGCTCGCCTCGTACTCCACGTGCCGCGCGCCCTTGGGGCCGTGGTGAGCTTCCGACAGGCGAATGTCCGAGGTGTGCTCGAACAGCTTTTCGTAGAGCACCGCCACTTCCTTCCTCGCCAGCGGCGCGCCGGCGCAGACGTGGGCGCCGCGGCCGAAAGCCAGGTGTTCCTTGATCTTCGGGCGGCCGATGCGGAATTCCTGCGGGTTTTCCCAGCGGCGCGGATCGCGGTTGGCTGCGGCGACCCAGATGACGATCTTCTTGCCCGCCGGAATCTCCACGTCGCCGATCCGGGTTTTGCGCTTGGCGAGGCGGAAGTTGGCCTTCACCGAACCTTCCAGCCGCAGCACTTCCTCGAGGAAGGGCTCGATCAGCGAGGTATCCGCGCGAAGTCGGGCCTGCAGTTCCGTATCTTCGCAGATGCGGCGCAGCGAATTGCCGATCAGCTTGGCCGAGGTGTCCTGCCCGGCGGCGAAGAGGAACATGGCGGTCTTGACCGGCTCCATCTCCCCGGGCGTCGTGCCGTCAGGGTATTTCGACAGGGCCAGTTCGGTGAGGATGTCGTCCTGCGGATTGGCGCGGCGTTCGGCCATGTAGCGCATGAAGAAGCCGGCCATGTACATCAGCGAGTGGCTCGCCTGAGGCTGGTCGCCGGCGTCCATGTTGCCCGGGGGCGGGCCCGAATCGATCACTTCGCGAAACTTCTGGCGGTCGTCCGCCGGGACCCCAAGCAGGTCGGCGATGACCAGGGTGACGAAGGGCGTCGCCACTTCGGTGATCGCCTCGCAGCCGCCCTTTGCGACCATCTCGCGCACCATCTGGTCAGCCAGGCCGCGCATGTATTCCTCGTTCGCCTTGAGGCGAGAGGGGGTGAACAGCGGGTTGAGCAGCGAGCGCGCATCGGCGTGCATCTTGCCGTCGTAGGAGACCATGAGGTCCATGGGGCCCGTGCCCATGACCGCCTCGATCTGCGCCGAAATGTCGTCGCCCTCGGGCTCGAAGCGCATCGGCGAGATCGGATCGGGGTTGAGGATGGCGGAGAAGTCGTGGTTGTTGGTCAGCACCTCAACCGCTTCGGAAAATCCCGTGACCGCCATCATATCGCGCGATTTCAATTGCACGACGGGACCATTGGCGCGGACTTCCTCGAAATACTCGTAGGGGTCGAGCAGCACGGCCTTGTCGGTGAAATAGTCGATTTCAAGCGCCGAAGCGGACATTCCCAAATCTCCCGAATTCCAGTTTTACGATACAGTGTGTCTCATAGGTCGCATGGGCAAACAGTCAATCGGCTTGGCGCGGTTGCACCTTGTTTGCCGGGCACACAGTGGTCTAACGCAGCGCCATGGACTTTCAATGGACACCTGAGCAGCAGGCCTTCCGGGCGAAGCTGAACGATTTCCTGGCCGCCGAGCTTCCGGACGACTGGGAGGAGTTCTCCAAGCACGGTCCGGCAAGTCCGGCGCTGACGAAATTCGCCGCCGGCTTCTGCCGCAAGCTGGCCGAAAACGGCATGCTGTTCCCGCACTGGCCGAAGGAGATCGGCGGCGAGGGCAAGAGCCCGTGGGAGCAGCAGATCCTCGCCGAGGTGATGTGGGAATGGGGCGAGCCACGCGGCGGGCAGTACATGAACGTCAACTGGATCGGTCCGACCCTGGTCCGGTACGGCACCGAGGAGCAGAAGGCGAAGTACCTGCCGCAGATCGCCAAGGGCGAGATGCTGTGGTGCCAGGGCTTTTCCGAGCCCAATTCCGGCTCCGACCTCGCCTCGCTGCGCACCCGCGCCGAGCTTGAGGGCAATCATTACAGGGTCAACGGCCAGAAGATCTGGACCAGCTACGCCGGCCTTGCCGACACCTGCTTCCTGCTGACCCGCACCAGCGACGACCGGAAGCGCGGCATCACCATCCTGCTGGTGCCGATGGACACACCGGGTATTACCGTGCGCCAGATCCCAAGCCTGATCGGCGAGGGCGACATCCACGAGGTGTTCTTCGACGACGTCATCGTGCCGGCCAGCCAGCGATTCGGTGAGGAAGGCCAGGCCTGGGAAATCATCAATTACTCGCTGACCAACGAGCGGCTGGGCATCCCGCGCTATCACCTGGCGAGGAAGGCGCTCGACCGGGCAGTGGCGATCCTCAAGGACGCCGGCGATTTCACCCGCGAGGCCAAGGTGGAGGCGGCGCGCTGTGCCGCCCTGTGCGAGGCAGCGCGGACATCGATTTACGCCATCGTCCAGAAGCGGGCGGAAGGGCAGACG
The DNA here is from genome assembly GCA_964630805.1 of uncultured Novosphingobium sp. Classification (GTDB taxonomy): domain Bacteria; phylum Pseudomonadota; class Alphaproteobacteria; order Sphingomonadales; family Sphingomonadaceae; genus Novosphingobium. Next base: position 29,994 of record CAZVWP010000020.1, read on the forward strand.
GTCGGTCCGGAAGCCAGTTCGGCACGCTATGGCACGGTCATGGCGGAGCGGGCGATTTGCGAATTCGTCGCCGAATACGTGCCCGAGGCGCTGGCGGGCGATTCCGCCTTCCTGCAGATGCACCACCAGCGCGGGATCGTCGCCGGAATCGCTTCGGGCGCCGCCGAAATCCAGCTCAACATCATTGCCGGCGATGTCCTGCAACTGCCCAGGGAGCCGCGCTGATGCATCTCGCCCTCAACGAGGACCAGACCCAGATCCTCGATTTCATCGACAGCCTGACGCGCCCCTATGCCGATGTCCCGATCGGCGACCATTCCTTCGCCCTGAGCAGTGACGAACTGGACCGCGAGCTGGCCGAGGGCGGCTTCCTCGATGTGATGGCAGTGGAGGAGCTTGGGCCGGTCACCGCCGCGCTGGTGGTCGAACGGCTGGCTCGCTTGCCCTTCGCGGTCGAGGCGGCGGCTAGTTCGCTGGTGCGCCCCATCATCGATCCGGAACTGCCGCGCCCGCTCTGCCTGATCGAAGAGGGCCAACTTCGCAGGCCGGTGCGGTTCCTCAGGGAAGGCGCGACCGTGGTCGTCGTCGGCGAGAACAGCGTGCGCAGCTTCACTGCCGCTGCAGAGCATGTCCGCGATGCCGGGGAGGAAGTGCTGTTTGCCTATCCGATGGCCTACCTCACCGGCATTCCAGCCGAAGCGCGCAGCCACGACGTTCCCGCCGACGAGGTGCGCCGCGCCTGGCGCGTGGCGCTGGCCGCCGAGGCTGCCGGTCTGCTCGCCGCTGGCCTGCAGAGCGTCACCACCTATGTCTCCGACCGCAAGCAGTTTGGCCGGCCGCTCGCCACGTTCCAGGCCATGCGCCATCGCCTCGCGGAAGCCCAGGTGACGACAAACGGCGTCTACTGGCTTGCTCTGCGCGCGGCGGGCACCGGCGATCCCGGCGATGCCGCGCTGGCGCTGCTGCAGGCGCAGGATGCGGCCAAGCGGGTCGGCTACGACTTCCACCAGTTCCTCGGGGCCATGGGCATGACCCTGGAGCATCCGCTCCACCTGTGGACCTATCGCCTCAAGGCGCTGACCGGCGAAGTAGGTGGACGGGGCGCCAATGCCGTTGCGGCGGCGGAGGCGATCTGGGGTAAATGAGCAAAACTAAAAAGATAACGGGAAGAGGATAGAAAATTATGGCACAACCGCTCAAGGGCGTACGCGTACTCGAACTGGCCTCGCACGTTTTCGTGCCGATCGGCGGTGGCATTCTCACCGAATGGGGCGCCGAGGTGATAAAGGTCGAGCACCCGGTGACGGGCGATCCCTATCGCGGGCTGGTATCGCAAGGCCTGCACAAGCTGGTCGATGGCATCGATCCCAGCTTCCAGTCGACCAACCGCGGCAAGCAGTCTGTCGCCATCGATCTCAAGCGCCCGGAAGGGCAGGAGCTGGTCTACCGGCTGGCCAAGGAATGCGACGTGTTCCTGACCAACTTCCGGCCCGGCGCCCGCAAACGCGCCAACATCGATGTGGAGGACATCCGCAAGCACAATCCGAACATCATCTATGTGCGCGGCTCCGGCTATGGCCAGCGCGGGCCGGAAATCCATCGCGGAGGCTATGACGCGGCCGCCTATTGGATGCGTTCGGGCCACGGCTTCGTCTTCACTCCGCAGGGTGCCGATAGGGTGACCATGCAGCGACCGGCATTCGGCGACGTCATGGGCGGGCTCAACATAGCCGGGGCCATCTCCGCCGCGCTCTATCGCCGTGCAACGACGGGCGAGGCGAGCGTGGTCGACGTCTCGCTGCTCGGCACCGGCATGTGGCAACTCGGGCCGGACATCCACAATGCCAAGATCCACCCCGAAAGCGTCGGCGCGCAGCATGATCGCAAGCAGACCTGGAACCCCATCGTCGGCACCTACAAGACCCGCGACGGTCGCTTCCTCCACCTCAACATGATGGAGGGCGATCGCTACTGGGGCGACATCTGCACCCTGATCGGCCGGACCGACCTGATCGACGACCCGCGCTTCGTCGACATGCCCGCCCGCCGCGAAAACTCGCGCGCCTGCGTCGAGGCGCTGGACGAGACCTTCGCCTCGAAGGACTATGCCGAGTGGCTGAAGATCCTCGCCTCGGCCAAGGGCGTCTGGGCGCCGATGCAGACGCCGCTGGAAGTGCACGAGGACGTGCAGGTGGTGGCCAACGGCTATCTCCAGGAGGCTGAGATGATCAACGGATCGAAGCTGACGCTGGTGACCAGCCCGGCGCAGTTCGACGAGGAGCCGAACCAGCCCACCCGCGCGCCGGAGCATGGCGAGCATACCGAAACGGTGCTGCTCGACCTGGGGCTGAGCTGGGACGAGGTTTCGGCGCTGAAGGACAAGGGGGTTCTGGGGTAAAGCTGCGGTAGCGGTCTAGCCACTAATCTCCCCATTCACGTCGCCCCGGACTTGATCCGGGGCCCAAGCTAAGTTCCCGCGAAGCACAACCGCCGGGCCACCGCGCGGCATCGCTGCACCATGACCCTGGCCTCGCGTCAAACCGAAAGCTCGCCTGGGCCCCGGATCAAGTCCGGGGCGACGGGGAGTATGAAGGCGAGCATCATCGCCCGCTGGCGAGGCCGGGCTAACGCCGAGAGGAAAAGCGAACGGGCTGGCCGGCGCTTGGGGTTGCCCGTGAGGCCGTGTCGGGCGTGGCCTTGTGCATATTCGTTGCGAACGGCGGCGAGAAATGCACGGGAACTCGCAGCTCGACCCTTCGAGCGAGGCGGTGACGGGGCGGGCTCGCACTCGTGCCGTCAGCAACCGTGGGGGCATACCCCCATATTCTGCCCATGAAGATCGCCACGGGCTCCTCGCAGCGGTGGTTTGCGGACGCTTCCGACTGGGAAAGCGCCGGCCATCGGCGGAAGCGGAAGAGCGAAGCGCTAAACCGCTCCCGCGCCCGTCGGGAATCAGACCCGGCAAGGCTGGCGTGTATAACCTATGTGGTTATATTTGTCAAGCCACCACTTCAAAGCAGGAGTGGCTGGCGCTCAATCATACCCTGCCGTCTGCGGCGAAGGTGCTTGCTCGTCATTGTCGGTCGCGATCATGCCGCCCAGCTTCTGGCCACCGCCCACCGCCACGGTTTCCCCGGTGATGTAGCTGGCGGCGTCGCTGGCGAAGAAGACGATCGCCTGCGCCACTTCGCGCGATTCGCCGTAGCGGCCGAGGGAGAAGGCCTTCTTCGCCGATTCATTGGCGTCGAAGCCGGTCCTGTCCCAGTTCAGCAGCGAGGCCTCGGTTGCCGTCATGCCCGGGGCGACGCAATTGACGCGGATGCCGTGAAAGCCGAACTCGGAGGACATGACGCGGGTCAACATCTGCAAGCCGGCCTTGGCCGCCGAATAGGCGCCGACGCCTGCGGTGCCGTTGACGCCTGCCATCGACGAGATGTTGACGATGCACCCCTTGGTCTTCTTCAGCCAGGGGAAAGCCGCCTGCGAGCCGTATTGCGCCGCGCTGAGGTTGAGCTGGACGTCGCGGTCCCACTTGGCCAGGTCCATCCGGGCGAGCGGGACGTGGCCGTGGGCGCCCCCCGCGTTGTTGACCAGGATGTCCAGCCTGCCGAATTCCTTGATCGCCGCGTCGACCATGGCCTGGCAGGCCTCGGGCTTGCGCACGTCGGTCGGCACGGCGAGCACCCGGTGGCCGTGCTTGCGGATCTCCTCCGCAGTCCTTTCCAGCGGCTCTACCTTTCGTCCGGCGATAACCACGTCCGCTCCCCGCTCCGCCAGGAGCAGCGCGGTAGCCTTGCCGATGCCGGTAGCACCGCCGGTAACGATGGCGACGCGGCCGGTGAGGTCGAATTCAGGGGGGAGGCTCATCACCACCTCCTCCGGCGCTGGCAGCCGCGCACGCGTTGGCGCAGTTGTTCGGCGCGCTCTTCCGGCGTCACCACCGGCGTATCGGCCGGCAGGTGATCGCGGATCTCGCTGAACTTGACGCGCTTCAGCGTCGGCATCGGGTGGCTGTCGCACTCGAACCAGCGGCCGTAGATTGTGCCTTCGGTGTAGCCGGCGGTGTCCAGCCAGTTCGGCACGCCCGGGTCTTCCAGCGACAGCACGGCATAGAAGCGGCCGTCCGAGGCGACGTGGGCGAAGTGGCCGTTGGTCGAGCTCAGGCGGTAGACGTATTCGACAGCGTTGAAATAGGGATCGTTGAGCTGCCAGTTCCAGTAGCGGCGCTGGGCAGGTAGGTCGGTTTCCAGGATCAATGCCTCGCCGGGCTCGAACTGGAAGACGGCGGGGATGTAGATCTGCTTGGACAGCGCGCCGCCGAGCTTCGTCGGTTCGAACACGTTGACGCCGACATTGGCCTTCACCTGGTTCTGCATGGCGTAGAACAGTTTTGTCGCCTCGACCGGCATCTTCGCCATCAGCTTGATCCGCTCGAGGATTTCCTCCGGGGTCAGGCGCTTCTTCGGGTTCTTCGCGGTCAAGCATTCGATCGACATCTGCGGGTCGATCTCGTTGACCCAGTCGTAGGAGCGGTAGCGCGTCATCAGGCAGGAGGCGCCCGGCTTGATCGGCAGCCAGTCACCAGTATAGCCCGCCGGCTTCTCGGCGCTGATCAGAAGTTCGAAGTTCCCCTGCGCGTCCAGCGTCAGGCTGCCGTCGTCGATGTCGGCATAGGAGACGCCGGTATGGTCGGTAACGCCCACGCCCGGCAGGCCGCCCTGGGTGTTGATCAGCAGCATCTTCACCGTGCCGCGGTTGCCGCTGAGGCGATAGCTGTGCTCGATGCTGATCGGACAGTAGAGGTAGATGTCGTCCGGGTTGGGCTGAAGCGTGTAGACCGGGTTCCACAGCGGCGCGAAATCCGGGTGCTCGGCATCGGCGTGGAAGAAGGCGAAATAGCCGTAACTGAACTGCATCATGATCTGGCGGTAGACATCGGCGCGGTATTCCGGATCGTCCGGCCGCCAGGTGTTGGCGATTTCGTCGACGGCTTCGTTCAGCGCGCCGAGATAGTCGAACAGTGGCGCGATCTGGGTCGCCATGGCTATGCTCCTCTCCCAATGGTCCCAAACTAGCAGGGACTCGCTTGCGCCGATGCTAGCCAGCATCTAGGCGGCTGGCAAACCACATTGGAGTGATTGCGATGATTGGCGAAGACATGATCGATCTTGGCGGCCAGGTTGCCGTGGTAACAGGTGCGGGCCAGAACGCCGGGCGGGCGATTGCGCTTGAACTGGCGAAGCACAATTGCGGCGGCGTTGCCGTGAACGACTTTGTCGGAGAGCGGGCGGAAGCCGTGGCCGAGGAAATTCGCGCCATGGGCGTGCCGGCCATGGCCGTGCCCTTCGACGTCTGCGATCTCGAGGCCGCCAAGGCCGCCAATGCGGCGATCACCGAAAAGCTCGGCGCGGCGACCGTGCTGGTCAACAACGCCGGCATGGCGGGCCCGGGCGGCTCGCTGCGCCCGACGCTGAATTTTTGGGAGGAAGACCCGGCCAACTGGCAGCGTTACCTCGGCACCAACCTCTATGGCGTCTACAACTGTTGCTTCGCCTTCGTGCCCAACATGGTGGAGGCCAGGCGCGGCCGCATTGTCACCATCGTCTCCGATTCGGGCCGCACCGGCGAGCCGAAGCTGGCGGTCTATGCTTCGGCCAAGGCCGGCGCACAGGGCTTCATCCGTTCGCTCGCCAAGGAACTGGGGCGCTATGGGGTGACGTCGAACGCGGTGTCGCTCAGCTCGCTGATGCCCGACATGCCGGAGGAGCAGCTACAGCAGATCCTGCAGTCCGACCATGCCAAGAAGCAGCTGTCGCAATACACCATCCGCCGCTACGGCAAGTCGACCGACGTGGCCGCGCTGGTCACCTTCCTGTGCTCGGACGCGGCGAGCTGGATCACGGGCCAGACCTATCCCCTCAACGGCGGCTACGCGCCTTCGATGTGAAGTAAATTCCTCCCTGAGCTTGCTCGGGGAGGTGGCGCGCGGGAAGTGCGTGACGGAGGGGTGGCGGCGCGCCGCGACGCTTCTGACCCCGCACCCCTCCACCACCTTCGGTGGTCCCCCTCCCCGAGCAGAGCTCAGGGAGGATTTAAGGTTGACGAATCCGGCAGGGGCATGAACCTTGCGGCCAAGATATCCGGGAGAAAAAGATGCCGTCGCCTGCATTCCATGCACCTTCTACGGTCGAGGAGGCGATTGGCCTGCTTGCTGCCAATCCGGCGGCGCGGCCGCTGTCGGGCGGGACCGACCTCATCGTCCAGATGCGTTCGCGCCGGCTTGCGCCCTCTGCCATCGTCGACCTGAAGCGCATTCCCGGCATGATCGGCATTCGCGAGGAGGCTGGCGGCTTCGTCATCGGCGCGGCGACGCCCTGTACGGCGCTGAGGGACCATGCTGGCCTCTCCGCCGCATGGCCGGGGGTGGTCGAGGCGGCCTACCTGATCGGTTCGGTGCAAGTGCGTAACCGCGCGACCGTGGCGGGCAATCTCTGCAATGCATCACCCGCGGCGGACTCCGTTCCCGCCATGGTGGCGGCTGGGGCAACGGCGGTAATCGCCGGACCCTCCGGAAAGCGCGAAGTGCCGGTCGAGGTCATTCCGGCCGGCCCCGGCAAGACTACGCTCGCCCCCGGCGAAGTGGTGGTGGAGATCAAGTTGCCCGCACGGTCCGCAGGTGCCGGCGATGCCTACCTGCGCTCGATCCCGCGCACCGAAATGGACATTGCCGTGGTCGGCTGCGGCGCTTCGGTCGTGCTGGATGCATCCGGTATCTGCACTGCCGCGCGCGTCTCGGTTGGCGCAGTGGCGCCGACGGTGCTGCTTGTCGAAGCGGCAGGCGCAGCCCTCGTCGGCACCAAGCTGGATGACGCGGCGCTCGAAAAGATGGCCCATACGGTCCGCGCCGTCTGCAAGCCGATCGACGACAAGCGCGGCAGCGCGGAATACCGCACGGCCATGGCCGGCGTCCTCGCCAGGCGCGTCGTCCAGATTGCCCGCGAGAGGGCGGGAGCAAACGCATGAGCAAGATAGTCGTCAGCGCCACGATCAATGGCGATTCCACCCAGTTTCTCGCCGATCCCGGCCAGACCCTGCTCGATGCCCTGCGCTTCGAGCTGGGGCTCACCGGCTCCAAGGAGGGCTGCGGCTCGGGCGACTGCGGGGCCTGCACCGTGGTGATGGACGGCAAGATGGTCTGCTCCTGCCTGGTCCTCGCCGCCGAGGCCGAGGGGCGCAGCGTAGCGACCATCGAGGGGGTGGCCGAGCACGGCCAGCTCCACCCGATCCAACGCAAGTTCCTTGAGCACGGCGCGCTGCAGTGCGGCTTTTGCACGCCGGGCTTCATCGTCGCGGCCAAGTCATTGCTCGAACGCGATCCGAACCCCAGCGAGCACGACGTGCGTTACTGGCTGGCGGGCAACCTGTGCCGCTGCACCGGCTACGACAAGATCGTCCGCGCGGTGATGGATGCCGCAGCCGAACTGCGCCAAGAACCGACGATGCAAAGGAGCCCGGCATGAACGCGCCCCAGGACCACAAGGCTTACCGTTACGTCGGGACCCGGCCGGTCCGCCCGGACGGTGAGGACAAGGTCACCGGCAAGGCGATCTACGGCCCGGACTTTATCGCGCCAGGCATGCTGTTCGGCGCCATGCTGCGCAGTCCACACCCGCACGCCCGCATCCGCTCGATCGACACGAAGAAGGCGGAGGCGTTGCCCGGCGTGAAGGCCGTGGTCACCGGCGCCGACATGCCGGACCTCAAGTCCATGTTGGTGGCGGCGGGCGAGTCATCTTCCGACATCGTCCACCTCTCGCGCACCTGCATGGCGCACGGCAAGGCGCTCTATGAGGGCCACGCGCTGGCGGCGGTCGCGGCGACCAGTCAGGAGATCGCCGACCAGGCGATCGGCCTGATCGCGGTCGATTACGAAGTGCTGCCCTTCGTCCTCGATCCCGAGGAGACGATCAGGGACGACGCGCCGGTCCTGCACGAAGACCTTTACACCAAGGGCGTCGATCCCAAGCCCGAGAAGCCTTCCAACAAGGCCATGCGGGTCGAACTGGTGCGCGGCGATGCCGATGCGGCGCTAGCCGGCGCGGCAGCGGTGGTGGAGCGCAAGTACACCACCCAGCCGGTCCACCAGGGCTATATCGAGCCGCACGCCTGCGTCGCCTCGTGGAATTCTGACGGTCAGGCGCAGATCTGGGCTTCGAGCCAGGGCCACTTCTCGATCCGCTCGCTGACGGCGGGGATCCTCGCCATTCCCATTTCCGACATCCGCGTCACGCCGCTGGAGATCGGCGGCGGCTTCGGCGGCAAGACCGGGGTCTATCTCGAACCCGTCGCCATGCTGCTATCGCGCAAGGCCGGGCGGCCGGTGCGGCTTGTCATGAGCAGGGCGGAAGTGTTCCGCGCCTCCGGCCCCGCACCGGGCGCCGTGGTGAACGTCAGGATCGGCGCGGCGGCGGATGGCACGCTGGTCAGCGCCGACATCGACTTTCTGTTCAACGCTGGCGGTTTCCCGGGCCTCTCCGCCCATTCGGGCATGAGCTGCGCCATCGGGCACTACAACGTGCCCAATGCCAGGATCGTCGGCTTCGAGGTGCTGACCAACCGCCCTGCGAGCAAGGCCTATCGCGCTCCCGGCTCGCCGCAGGTCGCCTTCGCGGTCGAGAGCGCGCTCGACGAGCTGGCCGACAAGCTGGGCATGGACCCCATCGACCTGCGGCTGAAGAACGCGGTCAAGCCGGGCGATCCGCAGTCGAGCGGGCTGCCCTTCGGCGAGATCGGCTATGTCGAATGCCTTGAGGCGGCCAAGGCGCACCCGCACTGGACTGCCCCCTTGGGCAAGAACCAGGCGCGCGGCGTCGCGGGTGGCTTCTGGGGCAACTACGGCGGGCCTTCCACCGCCGCCGTGGCCTTGGGCGAGGACGGCTCCGTCACGGTCACCACCGGCAGCCCCGACATCGGCGGCAGCCGCGCCTCGATGGCGATCATGGCGGCGGAAACGCTGGGGCTTCCTTATGAGAAAGTGCGCGTCACCATCGCCGATACCGCCTCCATCGGCTATTCGATGGTGACCGGCGGCAGCCGCACTACCTTCGCCACCGGCAAGGCGGTGATCGACGCCTGCGAAAAGGTCATGGCCGAAGTCCGCGCCCGCGCCGGCAAGCAGTGGGGCGTCGAAGCGGACCAGGTGGAATGGCAGGCGGGCGAACTGGTCTGCCTGTCGGGCGACAAGGCGGGCGAGCGCATGCCCTTGGCCAAGATCACCGGCACCGCCGCCTTCACCGGCGGGCCGATTGCCGCCGAAGTGGGGGTCAACGCCCAGGGCTTCCTGCCGACCTTCGGCGTCCACATCTGCGATGCCGAAGTCGATCCCGAGACCGGCGTCGTCTCCATCGTGCGCTATACCGCGGTGCAGGACGTCGGCCAGCCGATCCATCCGGACTATGTCGAAGGCCAGGTGCAGGGCGGGGCGGTGCAGGGCATCGGCTGGGCGTTGAACGAGGCCTATATCTACAACAAGGACGGCCTGCTCGATAACGCCGGCTTCCTCGATTACCGCATGCCGGTCGCGTCCGACCTGCCGATGATCGAGCCGGTGATGGTGCAGAAGATCAACCCCAACCACCCCTTCGGAGTGAAGGGCGTCGGCGAAGTCTCCATCGTCCCGCCGCTCGCCGCCGTCGCCAACGCGGTGAGCCGCGCGGCGGGCAGGCGCATGCCGGACCTGCCGCTCGCGCCGGACCGCATCTGGGCGGCGATGCGGGGCTAGGGACTTGAAACCGGACCTTGTCTTTCCGATTGCCGTCACCCCGGGCTTGACCCGGGGCCCCGCTGCCTTGCGCAACGTTGCGGAAGAAAAGCGGGATCCCGGGTCAAGCCCGGGATGACGAAGAAAGGGGCGCGAACCGTGGGTTTGGGGGCCTAGCCATGGTCCGCGTTTTGCTCGACCGCTCGCTGGCCGCCGAATGGTTCGGTGGTAAGGACGCGGTCGAGGCGGAGGCGCGCAATGTGTTGCAGCTGGTCGAGGCGCTGGACCGCATCGCGCCGGGGTTCGCCGAGATCGCGCCAGTGCGCACGGTGTTCGCCGTCGATGGCGAGGTGACGGCGGACTGGTCGGTGGGGCTGACCTCTGCTTCGGAGGTGATCCTGCTGCCGAGGATCGGGGGAGGCTGACATGCTGGAATACCGCCAACTCGCACCCTTCGGCGTGGAATTGCTCCGCGACCTTTCCCAACCTTTCACCCCCGAAGAGGAAGCCCAGTTCCGCGGCCTGTTCAACCAGCACGGCCTGATCCTGGCGCGCGGGCAGGCGCTCAGCATGGAGCGCCAGCGCGAGGTCTGCGGCCTGCTCGGCCCGATCCTCGATAGGCAGGGCGAGAACGGCTACATGTCGAACGAGGGCGGCGGCGCGGCCTCCTCGGCCTATTGCTGGCACTCCGACGCCGCCTACACCAGGGCCCCGTTCGATGCCCTGGCGCTGCATGCCATCGACGTGGTCGACGATGCATCCTCCACCCTGTTCGTCAGCGCCGAGACCGCGCTGGAAGCGCTGCCCGCCGACGTGCTCGCCGCGCTGGGGGCCTGCGAGCAGGAAATGATCGCCCCGCACCAGGACAAGCTGGCGGAGCGCACCTGCGACCAGCGCGATCCCTTCGGCTACAAGCGCGGCACTCGTCCGACGACTTTCGTCAACCCGCACAACGGCCGCACCTGCGTCTGGGTGGGCGAGATGCAGACGGTGAAACTGCTCGGCATGGAATGGGAAGCCGGCCGCGACCTGCTGCACCGCATCTATGATCGGATGTACGATCCCACCGGGGTGCTGGAGCACCGCTGGCGCAAGGGCGATATCGTCATCTGGGACAACATCGCCCTGCAACACGCCCGCGCCGACCTGGGCGAGGCGGGCCGGCGGGTGATGCAGCGGGTGATCGTGGGGACCGAGGGGGTGGTTCCGTTTATCGGGGAGTAGGGCCAAACAATCCTTGCAGCGGGCGATTGTCGGCACGCACGGGGTGGCGCCGCATATTGAGGGGTAATTATTGCCATGCGTACCACTAAGCTGGCCTTATTGCTGCTCATGGGCGCAACTATTTCATTGCCGCTGATGGCGCAGCCAATTCACGCTTGCCCTTCCGTTACGTCAGGTTGGCTGGATTACGGCCCACCTTCGGGCGACTTCTTCCCGTTATGGCTGCTCGTCGTTGGAAGCGATGGAGCATTGAAATGGGGTCGAGATCAGGTGTCGATCGCCCAGCTTGAGCAACGGCTGCGAAAGGCGCAATCCAATACACCTCAGTCTAGATTGCTTGTAAGGCTCGAACCGGGTGTCAACTGCAATTCGCTTCGGGCAGTTCGGAACATCGTCCAGAGGAATTTCGTGTGTGGCGAACATCGTTGCACGGAGGCAGCTCCAGAACTGCACTTGAAGCACAGGTAGATCCGCTAAGAGCTGCGTCCTTATTTTACATCCTCACCAAATCGCTCGATCTGGTGCATCCGCTCATGCAGGATGGTGACAATGCCCACCGCCCCATCGTCCAGCACCTTCCAGTAGATGAAGTGATGCTCATACTTGCAGACAAAGCCGCTCACACCGAATTCCGCCGGGATGGCGCGCCACGGAATTTCTCGCGCCGCTATCTGCTCGAAGCGCGCGAACATTCCCCTGATGTAGCGCTCCGCCTGTTCCTCGCCCCAGCGGTCGCGGGTGTAGACGTAGATTTCGTCGAGTCTGTGGCCGGCAACGCGCTGGACGCGAAAGCCGTTCATGTGGGCTTGCGGGCCGGGTTGCGGGCGATGATCAGGTCTGCGGTGAGGGCTTCATAGCTTTCGTCGGGCGCGGCGAAGGCAGCGCGCAGTTCGGCCTTGAGGCGCTCGAACTGTTCGCGTTCGGCCCGTTCCTTGTCCTTGCGGATCAGGTCGCGCACGTATTCGCTGACGTTTTCGTAGGTGCCGGCATCCCCGACATTGCTGGCGACGAAGTCACCAAGGGGGCCGTGAACGCGGACGTTGAGTGTCATGCTGCGCGACATTTTGAAGATCCAGATGATTTGTCCACAAAATGGGGAAATATGAGGACAACGTCAAGGGTTCGCAAGATTCACCCCACCTCCACCGTCCTCCCCCCCAGCCACTGCCGCAGCACAAGATACCGCCCGTGCAGCGCCCCCCGGTCCTGTATCCCGAAGCCCAGCGTCGTCCCTTCCATGCCCTCGGCGGCGGGGAGCCATTTGACCTGTTCGAGGCCGGTCTTGACGCCCTCGCGGGTCAGTTCGGCGGCGCGGGCCAGGCCTTCGGCCACCAGCCGACCGAAGTCGTAACGCACCGCCGCCCAGACGCTCTGCTCCCAGCTCAGCCCCATCTGCGCGATCAGTGCGGAGAGTGTCTTGTTGCCGTCGGAATGCATGTCGACATAGATCCAGCCGTCGATCGCCTTGGCGAAGTCGCCGTGATAGCCGCGCAGCCCGGCGGTGTTCATGATGCGCGGGCCTTGCCAGCCGGTCGCCGCCAGGGGCCGCGCGACGGCCGGGGCGGAGAGGCCGAGGCCGAGGTAGACGAAGCCCTGCGGCTTGCTTTCCAGCACCTTGGCCACTTCGGCGGAAGCATCTTCGCACAGCGGCGAGATGGCCTGCTGAGCCACCACTTCCAGCCCGATGATCCGCCCCTCGTCCTCGAGGTACTTGAGGTGGCGCGTGCCGATCGGGCTCTGGTCGTAGACCACTGCGACCCGCTCCGCGCCGATGGACTTGAGGTGGCGGGCCATGACCAGCGATTCGTCCTCGTGGCTACCGACCTGCAGGTGGAACATCCACTCGCCGCGCCCCCGCTCGGCCCCTGCCCAGTTGATCGTTGGCACCTTCTCGCGCTCGACGATGGGCGTGGCAATCAGGGCGTTGTCGCCGATGGCGGGGCCGGCGATCAGCACGACCTCCTGGTTGACCAGTTCCATGTAAGCCCGCTCGACCGCCTCGGCGGTGCCCGCGGGCAGGCCCAGGCCATAGCTCTTGACGAATTCCACCTCGGCATCGAGCCGGCCGGCGGCCTGTACCGCTTTGATTTCGCGCTCCAGCCACTCGGTGATGTCGCCCTGGGCCTCTGCGGCGCTGTTGGCCATGTCGTTCAGAACGCCGACGCGGATTTTTGGCATGAGTTCCTCTCCCTATTGGCGATCAGCTTGCCGCATAGCGGAGGTTTCGCCTAGTTACCTTTTTCGTCGAGAGGGTGAGAGGTCAATGATCCAGGTTTCGAAAATCATCGAAGGCGCCAAGGTGGCCACGGGCCTCTCCAATTTCGGCCCGGACGGCTGGCAGGAGGGCCTCGAGATCCTCACTGATTCGGCCAATCGCGAGGCCGATCTCAACGAGATGGGCGTGGCGGCCTTCACCGGCCAAGCCACCATGTTCCTCATGCGCCGGCTGGAGATCGAGGACTGGTATGCCCGCCACCCCGAAATCGACGAGGAAGAGATCGTCGCCCCGCTGATGGTGCTGGGCCTGCCGCGCACCGGTTCCACCGCGCTGCACTGCCAACTGGGCGAGGACCCCAACGTGCGCGTGATGCGCAATTGGGAGAGCATGGCACCCTGTCCGCCCCCCGAGGCCGCGACCTACTGGACCGACCCGCGCATTGCCGTGATGGACGAGCAGATGAAGCTGCGCGACGTGCTCACACCGCGCATGAAACAGATGCTGCCCAGCACCGCTACGACCCCGGTCGAGGACCAGATGGTGATGGGCTTCGATTTCAAGTCGCAGCTGTTCCAGGCCACCTTCCGCGTACCCACCTATGTCGAGTGGTTCAACCACAAGGCCGATCTCGTGCCGACGATGGAATATGTGAAGCGGGTGCTGAAGCTGCTGCAGTGGCGCTGTGGCCCAAAGAACTGGCGGCTGAAGAACCCCACCTATTCGCTGCTGATCGACGCGCTCGACAGGGTCTTCCCCGACGCCCGCTACGTGATGACCCACCGCGACGTCGCGGACGTCATCCCTTCGGTCGCCGACCTCTATTACGAGCTCAGCCGCAACAACACCGACAATCCGGACAAGCCATGGATGGGCGCCCTGATGCGCGAATGCTGTGCGTTGGGAATGAAGCGGATGATCGATTTCCGCGACCGAGGCAACGAGCACCGCTTCTTCGACATCCACTTCGCCCCGTTCCAGAAGGACCCGTTCCCCTCGCTGGAAGGGCTCTATGCCTTCCTTGGCGAGGAACTGACCCAGGAGACCCGCGACAACGTGCTGCGCTGGCGCGCCGAGCAGCCGCGCGGCAAGCATGGGCTGCATGAATACGATCCGTCGGAGTTCGGGTTGGATCGGGATGATCTGCGGGAATACTACAGGTTCTATTCCGACCGGTTCCAGGTGCCGGCGAGCGGGCGTTGACCAGCCTGCCTATCCGTTCTCCGTCATCCTGAACTTGTTTCAGGATCCCGCTTGCAGCCATTTCCCTAGCGAGCCGAAGACAAGCTGACTCGCGCGGTTTGCTTAATCCAGCAAGCCGAGGAGCAAACCGACAGTGGATCCTGAAACAAGTTCAGGATGACGTTGAGGATAGGTGGGGGAGGATTTTCTTGCATTGCCCGCTTCGATTGCGCAACCGAACCGCATGACCAGCAACGCCAACATTTTCGCCCACTTCCTCAGCCAGGCCGAGCGGGTGCCAGACAAGCCCTTCCTCGTCGAGAACGGGAACGTCGTACTGCGCTTCGGCGATCTCGAGGCCCGCACCGGGCAACTGGCGGCGCGCCTTCGGGCGCTGGGCGGCAAGGTCGGAGACCGCATCGTCGTCCAGGTCGAAAAGTCGCCCGAGAACGTCCTGCTGTACCTTGCGGCGGAGCGGGCGGGGATGGTCTACGTGCCGCTGAACACGGCCTATACTTCAAGTGAGCTTCAGTATTTTATCGAGAATGCAGAACCCTCTATCGTCGTCTGCCGTCCGGAAGACGAGGCGGAAGTAGCTGGATTGATGAAGTCGGGCAGGCTGGTGACTCTGGGCACCGACGGCAAGGGCAGCCTGCTCGACGACCTGCCCGCCGAGGGCATCCCGGTCGAACACCGTGAGGCATCGGACCTTGCGGCGATCCTCTACACCTCCGGCACCACGGGCCGCTCCAAGGGGGCCATGCTGACGCATGCGAACCTGCTCAGCAATGCGCTGACGCTGAAGGACCTGTGGGGCTGGCGCGAGGACGATGTGCTTATCCACATCCTGCCGATCTACCACGTCCACGGCCTGTTCGTGGCGCTGCACGGCGCGCTGCTGGCCGGCGCGACGGTGCTGTTCCACCGCGGCTTCGACCCCGCCAGGGTGATCGCCGACTTTGCGCAGGGCACTGTGCTGATGGGCGTGCCGACGCATTACACGCGCCTCACCTCCGCGCCCGAGCTGACGCCTTCTGCCTGCGCCCGCATGCGCCTGTTCATCTCCGGCTCCGCGCCGCTGCTCGCCGAGGCGCACCAGCGCTTCGAGGAGAAGACCGGTCAGCGCATCCTTGAACGCTATGGCATGACGGAGACGGGCATGATCACCTCGAACCCCTATCAGGGTGGCGAGCGGGTGGCGGGGACCGTCGGCTATCCTTTGCCGGGCGTCGAAGTTCGCATCGGGGAGGGCGGCGAGTCTGGCGATCCGCGGGGCCCGGGCGTGCTCGAAGTGCGCGGGCCCAACGTCTTTGCCGGTTACTGGCGCATGCCGGAAAAGACCAGGGAGGAATTCCGCGAAGGCGGCTGGTTCGTCACCGGCGACGTCGCCGAGATCGCGCCGGATGGCCGGGTAACCCTGGTCGGCCGCGCCAAGGACCTGATCATTGCCGGCGGGCTCAACATCTATCCCAAGGAGATCGAGGAAGCGATCGATGCCCTGCCTGGGGTGGAGGAAAGCGCCGTGATCGGCGTGCCGCACCCCGACATGGGCGAGGGCGTCGTCGCCGTGGTCGCGCGGGAGAAGGGCGCGGAGTTGACCGAGGAGGCGATCCTTTCGGGCATCGCCGGAAACCTTGCCCGCTTCAAGCAGCCGCGCCGCGCGATGATCGTGGATGCCCTGCCGCGCAACGCCATGGGCAAGGTGCAGAAGGCGGCGCTGCGGGCCGAATACGGCAGGCTGTTTTCCTGAATTCTACTTCGGCTGGTATGTCTGCTCGGGCCCGGGGAATGTCCGCGCCCGGACTTCCGCTGCATATCGTTCCGCCGCGCCTGAAATGACGCCGGCAATCTCTTCGTACCGCTTCACAAACCGCGGCACGCGCTCGAACATGCCCAGCATGTCCTCAGTGACGAGCACCTGCCCGTCGCATTGAGCCGAGGCGCCGATGCCGATCGTCGGGCAGGCGACGGCTTTGGTCACCTCGATGGCAATCGGCTCGATCACGCCCTCGATGACGATGGCGAAGGCGCCGGCCGCCTCCAGCGCCCTGGCATCGGCGACGATCTTGCGTGCCTCGGCCTCGCTCTTGCCGCGCGCGCCGTAGCCGCCCAGCACGTTGACCGCCTGCGGGGTCAGGCCGACGTGGCCGAGCACCGGGATGCCGCGCTTGACGAGGAATTCCACCGTCTCCGCCATGGCCTCGCCGCCCTCGAGCTTTACTCCCGCACAGCCCGTCTGCTTCAGAAGGCGAGAGGCGTTTTCAAAGGCTTGGGCGGGACTCTGCTCATAGCTTCCGAACGGCATATCGACCAGCACCACGGCATGATAGCTGCCGCGCACCACCGCCGCGCCATGCGCCGCCATCATGTCCAGCGTCACCGGCACACTGGAATCGAGCCCGTAGATCACTTGGCCCAGACTGTCGCCGACCAGCAGCAGGTCGCAGTGCGCATCGAGCAGTTGTGCCTGCCGGGCGGTGTAGGCCGTCAACATGACGATGGGCTCGGCGGTAACGCCGTCCACCTTGCGCCTGCGGATTGCCGGCACGGTAAGCCGCCGCATCGGCGCGGGGTTGGGATGGGCGCGGCTGGTCGCGGTGTCGAGCTGGAAGGTCGTGGACATGCGGCGTGTTTAGCCTTTTGGCGGGCAAGGGGGAAGTTGTGGTTTCTCGCGAAGGGCGCGTGAAACCATACCCGCCAATTTCCGGGTAAAGGCCGAAGTTACAGTCTTGCCTTGGCTCCCCATGCCGCTAGCTTCCCCGCCGTTTGGAAGAGGGCTGGGGAGTACCGCATGTTCGGACGCGTGAAGCCGCTGGACGCCATCCTGGCGACGGCAGAGAAGAAGTCGCTGCACCGTTCGCTCGGGGCGTTCCAGCTGACCATGCTGGGAGTCGGCGCGATCATCGGCACCGGCATCTTCGTGCTGACCGCCGAAGCGGCGCAGAAGGCCGGGCCGGGCATGCTGCTCAGCTTCGTTATCGCCGGCCTGGTCTGCGCGGTCGCGGCCCTGTGCTATTCCGAAATGGCCTCGATGGTGCCGGTTTCGGGCTCCGCCTATACCTACAGCTATGCCGTGATGGGGGAACTGATGGCTTGGCTGGTCGGCTGGGCACTGGTGCTGGAATATGCGATTGCCGCTGGGGCGGTGGCGGTCGGCTGGTCGGGCTATTTCACCGGCATGCTGGCCCACCTGGGCGACTATGCCTCGTTCCTGCCCAACATCGTCATTCCGGCGGAACTGGCCGCCGGGCCGAGCGGCGGAGGGATCATCAACCTGCCGGCGATGATCATCGCCCTGCTGGTAACGGCCCTGCTGGTCATCGGCACCAAGGAAAGCGCGGTTTTCAACGCGGTGCTGGTCTGCGTGAAGATCACGGCGCTGACAGCCTTCGTGCTGCTGGCGATTCCGGTGATGAACGGGGCGCAGTTCGAACCCTTTGCGCCGCTCGGCTTTTCCGGCATCTCTGCCGCTGCGGCATCGATCTTCTTCGCCTATGTCGGTTTCGATGCGGTTTCGACCGCTGCGGAAGAGACCAAGAATCCTCAGCGTAACATGCCGATCGGCCTGATCGGCAGCCTTGCCATCTGCACGATCTTCTACCTGCTGGTAGCCGCCGGGGTGATCGGTACGGTCGGCGCGCAGCCGCTGCTGGGTGCGGACGGCAATGGCCTTGCGCCCGGCTCGACGGAGATGACGGCTGCCTGCAAGGGCATCAGCGACCAGGCCGTGGTCTGCTCGCGAGAGGCCCTGGCCTGGACCCTGCGCCAGATCGGCTGGGGGCAGATCGGCAATCTCGTCGGCCTCGCTGCAATCCTGGCGCTGCCTTCGGTCGTGCTGATGATGATGTACGGCCAGACTCGCATCTTTTTCGTCATGAGCCGCGATGGCCTGCTGCCCGAAGCGCTCTCGGCAGTGCACCCCCGGTTCAGGACGCCGCACGTGATCACCGTGATCACAGGCATCTTCGTCGCCCTGTTCGCCGCCTTCTTCCCGGTTGGCGCCCTGGCCGACATTTCCAACTCGGGCACGCTGTTCGCTTTCGCCATGGTGGCGGTCGCGGTGCTCGTGCTGCGGCGGACCGATCCCAAGCGGCACCGGCCGTTCCGGACGCCCGCCGTGACGGTGGTCGCGCCACTGGCCGTGATCGGTTCGGTCTACCTGTTCTTCAGCCTGTCCTGGTACACGCTGGCGCTGTTCGCGGGCTGGGCCGTTGTCGGGCTGGTGGTCTATTTCGCCTACAGCCGCAGTCACAGCCATGTCGGGCGCGGGATCGTGGAGGTTCACGAGACCGATCCGGACGTCCCGCACGTCGCCATCGCCCCGATGCCGGGCGCGCCGGCGCCTGGCGATCCGGACGAATAGGGGGACGGGCGAGCTAACCGGGTTGAGGCTGCATGGTCTTTGGCTAAAGTCTCCGGCAACCATTCGGGAGAGCAGCCATGAAACTGGGCCTCAGTGTCGATGAAGTCCTCACTACGACGCGCGCCGTTCGGCGGCGGCTGGATGTGACCCGGCCCGTCTCGCGCGAGCTTATCGAGGAGTGCCTCGAAATCGCCCTGCAGGCGCCCAATGGTTCAAACCGCAATACCTGGCGCTGGATCGTCGTCGACGACCGTGACATGATCTGCAAGCTGGCCGACGAGTACAAGGCGGCGATGGGCCTGCTGAACGACGGCTCCATGCCGACCGAGAACCCGCTCGGCACCAGCGAGCGCGACGCCAAGGTCCTCGCCAGCGCCTATGCCCTGGTCGACAAGCTGCCGCACATGCCGGCGGTGCTGATCCCGCTGATGCCGGGCCGGCCGGATGGCAAGGACGTGGTGGCGCAGGCCTCGATGTGGGGCTCGATCGTCCAGGCGGTGTGGAGCTTCATGCTGGCCTTGCGCGCTCGCGGGCTGGGCTCGATCTGGGCGACCGTCACCACGCGGCGGGAGAGGGAGATCGCCGAACTGCTGGGCATTCCCCACGAGGAATACACGCAGGTCGGTTTCTTCCCCATCGCCTACACCGAAGGCACGGACTTCAGGAAGGCCTGGCGCAAGCCGGTATCGGAAGTGCTGAGCTACAATCGCTTCTGAAGGCCAGATGGGGCCCACCGAAAAGCTCGCCGCCTTCGCGCTGGCGACGACTGTCAGCAGTTTGATTCCAGGGCCGGCCATGATGTTTGTCATGACCCAGGCCATCTGGCGGGGGCGGGCGAGCGGAGTGGCGGCGCTGGGCGGGCTGGAGCTGGGCAATCTGGCCTGGTTCGTCATGGCGGCCCTGGGGCTGAGTGTGCTGCTGAAAGCCGCGCCGCTGGTCTTTGCCGGGCTGGCGCTGGGCGGCGGGCTCTACCTTGCGTGGATGGGCGCTGCGGCGCTGCTGGGCGCGATTCGCGGCCATGCGGGAGAGGCGAGGGCGGCCTCTCGACCGGCCGCACATGCCTTTCGCGATGGGATTGCCGTGGCGCTCGGCAATCCCAAGGCGCTTGTCTATGTTTCGGCCATACTGCCGCCTTTCGTCGACACACGGGTGCCGGTCGCGCCGCAACTGGCTCTGCTGGCTGTGGTCGCGCTGTCCATCGATGTGTTGGCCGGACTTGCCTATATTCACGCCGGCAGCCGGCTGAATGTCGCGATTGCGCGGACCGAAGTGCGCCGCCGGCTCGATCTTGGCGTGGGCACCGCGTTCCTTGTCATCGCGGCCATGGTCCTGTGGTGGGCGATACCGGGATTGCGTTCCGCCTTTCTTGCCCCATAATCGCCTCATGGAATTCGATGTCCTCCCGGTGACGCGCTACGGCATGAACAGCTCGATCCTGTGGTGCGAGAAGACGATGAAGGCCGCGATCATCGATCCGGGCGGCGAGATTCCCGAGTTGCTGAACTTCCTCGAACTGATGGAGCTGGAGCCCGAAGTGGCGCTGGTGACCCATGCCCATTTCGACCACTGCGGCGGCGCGGCGCAATTGACGGAGCTGACCGGGGTGCCGGTCCTAGGGCCGCACCGAGGGGACGAGCACGTGGTCGCCAACATCCCCGCGTTTGCGGCGCAGCACGGCATCCCGAATGCGCGGAGCTATGTGCCGAAGCGCTGGCTGGAAGACGGGGACAAGGTGCATTTCGGCGAGGAAGTGCTGGAAGTCCTGCACTGTCCCGGCCACTGCAAGGGCCACGTCGCCTATTTCAGCCCCTCGATGCGCCAGGCCTGGGTCGGCGACATTCTGTTCCGCGGCGCGATCGGCGCCTGGGAACACGGCGATGGCGACCTGCCGACGCTGGTCCACTCGATCCGCAACAAGCTGTTCGCCCTGGGCGACGATGTCGGCTTCGTGCCGGGCCATGGCGAGTCATCGACCATGGGGCGTGAGCGGCGGGAGAACCCGTTCGTCGGCGAAGAGGCGATGGAACGCTGGCGGGCGCGGTTTGGCGGCAGCGGGCAGCCCGATCCCGCAGTGGGCTAAACCGCCTCCAGCGCATACCCTGCGGACCGCACCGTCCGCACCGGATCGGGTGCGCCTTCCAGTTCGATCCCCTTGCGCAGCCGCCGGATGTGCACGTCCACCGTGCGCAATTCGATGTCGCTGTCGATGCCCCAGACCGCGTCGAGCAGCTGCTCGCGCGAGAAGACCCGGCCTGGATGTTCCATGAAGAACTTGAGCAGGCGGAACTCGGTTGGGCCGAGCGCGATGGACTGCGCCTGGCGGGTTACGCGGTGGGCGGTTGCATCGAGAGAGAGGTCGCCGACGGTTATGACTTCTCCCGCCAGCGCCGGCCGGATTCTGCGCATGATCGCCGCAACGCGGGCCATCAGCTCGCGCGGGGAGAAGGGCTTGGTCAGGTAGTCGTCGGCCCCGGTCTCCAGGCCGCGAATCCTGTCGTCCTCGGCCTCGCGGGCGGTGAGCATGATGATCGGCACGTGCGCTGTCTGCTTGTCGCGGCGCAGACGTCGGCAGATCTCGATGCCGCTGGTGCCCTCGATCATCCAGTCGAGCACCACCAGGTCCGGCAACTCCTCCTCGGCGAGGAGCAACGCCTCGTCGCCATCGGGCGTGACGCGCACCTCGTAGCCTTCGTTGCGAAAGCGAAACTCCAGCAGCTCGGAAAGCGCCGGGTCGTCCTCGACCAGCAGGACTTTCGGTTTCATTCGCCCGCCGTGTCTTCCCGGTCAGTCAGGTAGTTGCCCGTGGCCGCGTAGTACACCTGTTCCGCGACATTGGTGGCATGATCGCCGATTCGCTCGATGTTGCGGGCGACGAACAGCAATTGCGCCGCGCTGCTGATCGAGGCGGGGTTTTCCATCATGTGGCTAACGAGGTTGCGGAAGATCGAGTTGTAGAAGGCATCGACCTTCTCGTCGCGCTGGATGATCTCGCTGGCCATGGCGGGATCGCGCGCGGCATAGGCGGTCATCACGTCGTGGACCATTTCCCCGGCGACTTCGGCCATGGCCGGGATCAGGGTCAGCGGCTCGAAGCGCTTGCGGTTCTCGATGCGGTTGGCGCGCCGGGCGATGTTCTTGGCATAATCACCGATCCGTTCGATCACGCCGGCAATCTTGAGCGCGGCGATCACTTCGCGCAGGTCGTCCGCCATCGGCGCGCGCAGGGCGATGATCCGCACCGCCAGCTTGTCGACCTCGGCCTCCAGCGCATCCAGCCGCTTGTCGCGGGCGATGACCTGGCCGGCAAGCTCCTGCGAGCCCTTGATCAGCGCCTCGATGCCCTCGGTCAGCGCGACTTCGGCGATGCCGCCCATCTCCGCGATCAACCCGCGCAGCCGGGTGATGTCCTCGTCGAATGCCTTTACGGTATGTTCGTGTGCCATAGCGCGTCTGCCTTACCCGTAGCGACCGGTGATGTAGTCCTTGGTCCGCACTTCCCTGGGGTTGGTGAAGATGTCCGAAGTGTCGCCTGTTTCGACAATCTTGCCGAGGTGGAAAAAGGCGGTTCGCTGCGATACGCGCGCGGCCTGCTGCATCGAATGGGTGACTATGACGATGGCATAGCGCTCGCGCAATTCGTCTATCAGCTCCTCGATCCGGGCGGTGGCGATGGGATCGAGCGCCGAGCAGGGCTCGTCCATCAGGATGACTTCGGGATCGACCGCGATGGCGCGGGCGATGCAAAGCCTTTGCTGCTGGCCACCTGACAGCGCCGTGCCGCTGTCGGTCAGACGGTCCTTCACTTCGTCCCACAGGCCGGCGCGCTTGAGCGACTTTTCGACGATCTCGTCGAGATCCGTCTTGCTGGCGGTCAGTCCATGGATCTTCGGTCCATAGGCGACGTTCTCGAAAATCGACTTGGGGAAGGGGTTGGGCTTCTGGAATACCATGCCGACGCGGGCGCGCAGTTGCACAACGTCCATGCCGGAGCGGTAGATGTCCTCGCCATCGAGCAGGATCTCGCCTTCCACGCGGGCGCCGGAGATCGTGTCGTTCATCCGGTTGAAGGCGCGCAGCAGGGTGGACTTGCCGCAGCCGGACGGGCCGATGAAGGCTGTCACCAGCTTGTTCTCGATGGTGATCGAGACGTTGTCGATCGCGCGCTTCTCGCCATAGAAGACCGAAACGTCGCTTGCTTTCAGCTTGGCGGCGGGGAGGGTTGTGTCGGCTTTCACCAGCGTTTCTCGAAGCGGTTGCGAAGGTAGATGGCAAGGCCGTTCATGACCAGCAGGAACAGCAGGAGGACGATGATCGCCGCCGAGGTTCGCTGCACGAAGCCGCGGTCGATCTCGTCCGACCACAGAAAGATCTGCACCGGCAGCACGCTCGAAGGCGAGGTCAGGCCGGCGGGCGGCGTGGCGACGAAGGCGCGCATGCCGATCATCAGCAAAGGCGCGGTCTCGCCCAGCGCGCGGGCCATGCCGATGATCGTGCCGGTGAGGATGCCGGGGAGAGCCAGCGGCAGCACGTGGTGGAACACCGTCTGCATCTTGCTGGCGCCGATGGCGAGCGCGCCGTCGCGGATCGAGGGCGGCACCGCCTTGATCGCGTTGCGCCCGGAAATGACGATGACCGGCATGGTCATCAGCGCAAGCGTCATGCCGCCGATCAAAGGCGCCGAGCGGTAATTGGGGAAGATGGTGAGGAACACTGCCAGGCCCAGCAGGCCGAAGATGATCGAGGGGACGGCGGCGAGGTTGTTGATCGAAACCTCGATAATATCGGTCCAGCGGTTCCGCGGGGCATATTCCTCGAGGTAGAGCGCCGCCAGCACACCGATCGGAAAGGCGAGGGCGAGGGTCACCAGCATGGTCAGCATCGAGCCCTTGAGCGCCCCCCAGATGCCGACCGACTGCGGCCCGGTGGCATCGGAGCGGGAGAAGAAGCCCCAGTCGAAGGCGCGGTAGAGCTTGCCTTCGCCGGCCAGCCTGGCGGCCAGCGCGTGAAGATCAGGCTTGCCTTCGCCGCTCAGGGCTCCGGCCAGGTCGTCGGAGACGGGGAGGGAGAAATCAGCCTTCTCGCGCAGCAGCGCCGGATCGCGGGCCAGTCGCGCCGCCACTTCGCGCCAGGCGCTGTCGCTCATTTCCGATGCGGCTTGCGAGCCGGCTGCATCGGCCACCGCGCTCTCGACCACGTCGGGAAGGCCGGCGCGTTCCAGCACTTGCCCCGCGTCCATTCCGGAAATGCTTGCGGCATCGACCGACAGCACGCCTTTGGTGAAATCGATCGGCACGCGCATCTCGACGCGCTGGAAGCCGCCCAGGGCGTTGGACGTCATGGTCCAGAGCAGGAAGGCCAGCACCAGGGCGGAAAACACGATGGCCGCCAGGCCGAAGGCCTTGAACCGGCGCTCGGCCGCGTAGCGCCGCTTGAGGCGCGCCGCGTAGCGCGGATCGGCGGCGAAGGCGTGCGACTCACTCATAGGCTTCGCGGAACCTCTTGACGACGCGCAGGGCGATGAAATTCAGCGACAGGGTAACCAGGAACAGCACGAATCCCAGCGCGAAGGCGGAAAGCGTCGCGGGGTGATCGAAGCTGGCTTCACCGGTCAGCATGGCGACGATCTGGTAGGTGACGGTGGTCATGCTCTCGAAGGGATTGGCCGAGAGCCGTGCGGTCGCGCTCGCCGCCATGACGACGATCATGGTCTCGCCAATGGCGCGGCTGACGGCCAGCATGACGCCGGCGACAACGCCGGGCAGGGCCGCGGGTATGATGACCTTGGCGATGGTTTCCGAGGTGGTCGCCCCCATGGCCAGGCTGCCGTCGCGCAGCGCCTGCGGCACGGCGGCGATGGAATCGTCGGCCATCGAAGAAACGAAGGGGATGATCATCACGCCCATGACAAGCCCCGCCGCCATGGCGCTTTCGCTCGATGCGCTGGCCACGCCGATGGCCTGCGCCGCGTCGCGGATAAATGGGGCCACGGTCAGTGCGGCAAAGTAGCCGTAGACCACGGTCGGCACGCCCGCGAGCACTTCCAGCGTCGGCTTCATCCAGCGCCGCAGCCGGGGCGTGGCGTACTGGGTGAGGTAGATCGCGCTCATCAGGCCGAGCGGGATGGCGACGGCCATGGCGATGATCGCACCGATGAAGATGGTGCCCCAGAACAGGGGAATCGCGCCGAAGGTCTTGCCGGTTTCCGGCCCCGGCGTGGCCATGGGGTCCGGGCTCCAGTGGGTGCCGAACAGGAAGTCAGCCGGGTTGACGATCTGGAAGAACCGGGCCGTTTCAAAGATCAGCGAGGCAAGGATGCCGAAAGTCGTCAGGATCGCGACCAGCGATGCGATGATCAGGCCGCCCAGGATCAGGCGCTCGACCTGGGTGCGGGCGGTGAAATCGGGGCGCAGCCGGAGAAAGGCGAGTGCGCCCCCGGCAAAGCCGAACACGAGGGTGACGAGGACGCCGATCAGGTCGTAGTGGTTGCGCGCCTCGCGCAGCGGCACGGAGAGCTTTTGGGCCAGTGGATTGAACGCCGCAGTTGCCTGCCCGGCGGCAACCGAAGCGGCTTCCGCAATAATCGTGTCGCGTTCGAAGCCGAATGCGGGAATTTCGGAAGCTACAGATGACTTCAACGCGTCGGCCATGGCCAGCGATGGCCCGAGGTTGGCCCACACCAGCGCGAACAGCACCGCCGGGACAACCGCGCAGATAGCGACGAACCAGCCGTGGTAGCCGGGCAGCGAATGCAATCTCCCGGCCCTGCCGCGCCGGAAGGCCCAGGCGCGCGAACGTGCCGCCAGCCAGCCTATCAGGCCCAGCCCAAGGGCAAGGATAATGGGAGTGACCGACGGCATGCGCGTTGCCTAGAAGAGCTTACTTGAGATCGCTAGGGTTGAGCAGGGTTGTATTCGCAACAATCTGTGCGTTCCTCGCCTGCACGTCTTCGGGCGAGACGACCATGCCGTTCTTGGCCAGAAGGCCATCGCGTCCCCAGACCTTCGGCCACTCGGCGATGAATTCCTTCAGGCCCTTGATCGCGTTGAGGTGAGCCGCCTTCACGTAGATGTAGAGCGGGCGGGCGCCGGGATAGCTGAAATCGGAGATGGTCTGGTAGGTCGGCGTCACGCCGCTCATGGTCAGGCCCGTGAGGCGACTGGCGTTTTCCTCGAGATAGGAATAGCCGAAGATGCCGATGGCCTTGGGATTGGCTTCGATTTTCTGGACGATGAGGTTGTCGTTCTCGCCGGAGTCGACATAGGCGCCATCGCTGCGCACTTCGCCGCAGATCTTCTCGTGCTTCGGCTTGTCGCTGTCCTTCAGCGCCTTCATTGCCGGATCGCTGTCGCAGCCCTTCGTCAGGATCAGTTCCTTGAGCGCGTCGCGCGTGCCCGAGGTCGAGGGCGGGCCGTAGACCAGGATCGGGATCGCGGGAAGCGCGGGGTTGACGTCGCTCCAGTTCTTGGCGGTGTTGGGCTTGCCGAACGGGTTTGCGGCCAACGCCTTGTAGACATCGACGGGGGTCAGCGCGATGCCGGGACCTCCGGTGGGCTCGGCGAAGGCGACGCCATCGAGGCCGACCTGGATCTCGACGATGTCCTTGACGCCGTTCTTCTGGCAATCGTCATATTCCGACCGCTTCATCCGGCGCGAGGCGTTTTCGATGTCGGGGTGCTGTGCTCCGATGCCGGCGCAGAACAGCTTCATGCCCGCGCCAGTGCCGGTCGATTCGATGATCGGCGACTGCATGCCTGCGTTCGTCTTGACGAAGCCGTCGGCAACTACCTTGGCGAAGGGATAAACCGTAGAAGAGCCCACCGCGCGAATTTGTTCGCGCGAGGCATTCTGTCCGCCGCCGCACCCGGCAAGCAGGGCTGCTGCAGCTACAGTTGTGGCAAGGCCGATCAATTGCTTCATTTTCATCGCGAATCACTCCGTTCGCATGGATCTGACGCGCCTCTGGCCTGCTTGTGTGACAGTTAGATGACATTTACTGGGCGCGGCTGGAAATTGCTATCGCCCGTCAAGCGCCTGTCACGCCGGTAAACCAAGGCGTCACGAATGTGTCACACAAACGACCTAGCGGCGCTTTCGAAGCAACAGTTCCTGAGGAAAACCGCAATGCGAACGATTACACCCGGCTTGCTCCTCGCCGCCGCCCTTTGCGCCGTGGCGACGCCGGCCATGGCCAGCGACGACGGGCAATACTGGCAAACGGCGACCGTGAACGTGGCGCTGCCCGACAATTTCAAGCTGCAGAACGAAATCGTGTTCCGCACCAGCGACGCAAAGGGTTTCTACGAGCTCGAAAACAACCTGATGATAGGCCGCAAGGTCGACAAGAACGTCACGGTCTGGCTCGGCTACACATTCAACCCGCAGTATTCGCACGGCGATTTCCTCGTGCGCGAACACCGGTTCCGGCAACAGGTGGAATCGAGCAATCTCGCCAAGATCGGTCAGGCCACGCTAAGCGGGCGCCTGCGGCTGGAAGAGCGCTGGCGCGAAGGCCAGGCGGGCACTGGCTGGCGGTTGCGGCCGGCGGTGAAGGTTTCGATGCCCTTTGTCGGCAAGACCACGATAGCCGTCCAGCACGAAAGTTTCGTCAATATCAACACCACCGGGTTCCAGAAGGTCGGCGGCTACGACCGCATGCGCAACTCCGTGGCGGTGACGGTGCCGCTGTCGAAGCAGTTCAAGTTCGACGTCGGCTACCTCAACCAGCATGGTTTCGTGCGCAATGGCCCGGACACCAGCGACCACGTCTTCACCCTGGGGCTGGCCGCCTCATTCTGACGGGGCGGGCGCGAATCTGACGGACACTGTTGTTCCGGCGCCCAGCTTGCTGGCAATGTCCAGCTCGCCGTGGTGCCGCTCGACGATGTGCTTGACGATGGCAAGGCCCAGGCCGGTGCCGCCCGAAGCCCGGCTGCGGCCGGGATCGGTGCGGTAGAACCGGCGGGTGAGGTGGGGCAGGTGCTCCGGCGCGATGCCGGGGCCTTGGTCCCGCACCTGCAGAACGATCCTGCCTGCCGGGTTGGGCGAGACCGAGACAGTCACCGGCTTGTCCTGCGCGCCGTATTTCTGGGCGTTGTCGATCAGGTTGCGCAGCAGTTGCTCGAGCTGTCCCGGGTCGCCGATTACTTCGAGCCCCCTGGTTTCGCCCTTCTGTCCGATCCGATCCTTGCCGGTGACGGAGGCCACTTCGCTGACGATTCGCGTGGCGAGATTGGCGAGATCGATCCGTTCGGTGGGTCTGTCGTGCTTTTCGGCTTCCAGCTGCGAAAGCGACATGAGGTCTGCAACGAGATTCTGCATCCGCCGGGCTTCGCGCAGGACCGTGGCGTGGAATTTGGCCGCGGTTGCGGGGTCGACCGATTGCGACTCCTCTGTCAGCGTTTCGACATAGCCGATGATAACAGCCAGCGGTGTGCGCAACTCGTGGCTGGCATTGGCGACGAAATCGGTGTGCGCGCGGGAAATGTCTGCTTCCGAAGTGCGGTCGATCAGTTCGACGAACCAATAGCGCGCATCGACCTCGCGCCGGGTCAGTTGCCACAGGCTGCGTGCGCCGGTGAGGCCGCGCACGGCAACGCCTTCGCCATCCGGCAGGTCGAGCAGCCGCACGGCCTCGGGATGGCGAAGGGCGACACGCCCATCCTGGCCCACGACATGGGCGCCAAGGGCAGCCCGCGCGGCCTTGTTCGCGGCAAACACGCGGTCGCGGTCGAACAACAGCAGCGCAATGCCCAGAGGCTCGATCACCTCGCGCATGATGTCCTGCGACAGGGTGGAGACATCGGGCCTGGCGCTGGCCGCCTGCGGCTCAGGCCGCGCCAGCCACAGCGTGGCGCTCCACAGCAGCCAGATGCTGAGCGCAAGCCAGGGGGACAATCCGGAAAAGGCAATGGCCGCCGCGGTTGCCGCGGCAAGTATCAGTCCCGGCCAGGGAATTGCACGGTCAGAGGCCATCGCGCAGCGGCCTCTAGCCGCAGGCGCGGCCAGGCGGAAGTGGCACTCTCAGTTGTTCACCGTTTGCAGCGAGTCAGTTGTTGGTGATGTTGGATTTGCTTTTCACCACGGTGGAGGCGGCGGGTGCGGCCGGAGCGGGATGGGCAGTGGCATAGGAAATGGTCATGCCGCTATCGTCGCAGGCCGAGACGACAACGTCGGTCAGCGAAACGGTCTGCCTGGGGCCGCGCAGGGTGGCCTTGGGGAAATGCGTGCCAGTGGCGCAGCTTCGGCCTGTCGCCATTCCCGAGCCCGCTTCCCGCGCGGTGACGACTACGACATAGAGATCGCCATGGCTGGGCAATGGCTGCGACACCCGGATGTTCTGTCGGGCTGCACCGGCCGTGCCGTGATGGGACACGCCCCACGACCATGACTGCACTTCGATGGTCCCGGGCTTGCCGGGGCCGGCATAGTCCTCGATTTCCAGCAGGTAGTCGGATGCGGCGAGTGCAGGGGCCGCGGCAGAGAAGGCAAGGGAGATGGCCGCATAGCCGAGCAAATTCTTCATGAAAGTTCTCCCCGAACAATCCGGGGCATAAAATTCCACGAGTCGGCTTAGCCGATCCTGAATGGTGGCCGATTACAGGTCGCGGGTCATGACGAGCGGAAGGTAATCCCCAAAGTCTGCCGCAGCGCCAGCGGCCGAAAGTCCAGCCTGCCTGATCGCCTGGCCAAGGTTAACACGGTTCACGGGAAGAACCGCCCCATTGCGAAGCGGAAGCCGGCATTCACGCGGGATTTACCATGCCGATTCACCAAAAGCTTAAAAGCCCCGACGCGCTGCCGTTCCTTTTGAAGCTCCCTGGTGCCGGACCGGGTGTTGGCGACGAATACTCGAGGACAAGCCATGACGGTCATCAACACCAATTCCAGCGTGATCAGGGCGTCGAACGCCTCGATTGCGGCCAACAAATTGCTTGGCCTGGCGATGGAGCGGCTGTCGACCGGCAAGCGCATCAACAGTGCAAAGGACGATGCGGCAGGCTTCGCCATCTCTTCGTCGATGACCTCGCAGAGCCGTGGGATGAGCCAGGGCATCCGCAATGCCAATGACGGCATCAGCCTTGCCCAGACCGCCGACGGGGCGCTCAACGAAGTGGCCGACATGCTCCAGCGCATCCGCGAACTGGCCGTGCAGTCGGCATCCGGCACGTACCAGGACGCCACCGATCGCGCCTACATGCAGACCGAGGCCGATGCGCTGACCAGCCAGAACGACCAGGTCATCGCCATGCCGGACCTCACCACCCTTGCCGCCAGCGGCGGCGCTGCGGGTTCCTATGACCTGTCCACCGCGGCGGCGGCAAATGGCGTTCTTGCCAATCTGGATACTGAACTCGATACGATCTCGGGTGCGCGCTCCACCATGGGCGCCGGCCAGAACCGTCTCGATACGGTGGTCGCCAACCTGACAAGCAACATCACCAACCTGTCGGGCGCTCGCAGCCGGATCGAGGACGCGGACTATTCGGCGGAGACGAGCGCCATGGCCAAGGCGCAGATCCTGAGCCAGGCCTCTACCGCGATGATCGCGCAAGCCAACCAGAGCCAGCAGAACGTGTTGTCGCTGCTGAAGTAGTGGTCAGCCGGCCAGCAGTTCGAGGACCCGTTCGTCATCCGGGGTCAGCAACGCTCCGCCCTTGGGCACGACCTGAACCGCCACCTGGTCGGCGCCCGCGTCCCAGTGTTCTTGCAGCCGCGCGCGGATCGCGTCCACGTCGCCCCATGCGAGCATGGCGTCGGCAGCGCGGTCGGAGCCGCCATTGGCGAAATCTTCCTCGGTGAAGCCCATGCGCAGGAAATTATTGCGATAGTTCGGAATGCCGGAAAGGCCGGAGACCAGCCCCCGGCCCGCTGCCCTTGCCGCTTCGGCATCGCTTTCCAGCATGACCTTCTGTTCGACCAGCAGCAGCTTGCCGGGGCCGAGAATTTCGCGCGCCTTGGCGGTATGGCTTGGCGTGGTGGAGAAGGGGTGCGCCCCGTCGGCAAGCTCGCGGGCAAGGCCCAGCATCTTCGGCCCCAGCGCGGCGATCACCGTCTTCGGCTTTTCGGCCGGCGGCGGGCCCGGGTACTGGATTGCCCGCATCGCCTTCAGATAGGCGCGCATCGCCGCCAGCGGCTTGCCATAGGCGTGTCCGCGCATCCCCTCGACAATGAAGGGGTGCGAAACCCCCATGCCGAGGAGGAAGCGCCCGTCCCATTGCTCATTGAGGCCCATTTGGGCACCCAGCATCATGGTCGGATCGCGCGAATAGATGTTGGCGACGCCCAGCGCCACTTGCAGCCGCTCGGTGCTGGCCAGGATCCTGGCTGCAAGCACCATGGGATCGCTGCCCATGCCGTCGTTGATCCACAAGGTACCGTAGCCCCAACCCTCCAGCCTCCGCGCGAAGGCGACGAGCTGGGCCGAGCTGTAGCCGATGGTGTTGAGCCAGACCGCCAGCCTGTCGATGCGCATGAAATGCTTCCTGTCCCGTCATCCGCGCCGGTTTGCGCTGGACAGGCTCTAGGAGACATCGGCCCGATCGATCAAGGCGCAGGTGGCATCGCGGCGGCGGCTTTGGCGGTCACTCCTCTCCGGTTCGGCCGATAGGGCGATCATCGCGATATTGCCTCCTTCCCTGCGACAGCCCATAGGCCGTAGCCGGTAGGGGCTGCGACATGGAAGGGCCAGGATGACGACGCGGAGCGCCACGAAGAGCGGCAAGGGCGTCGTCCGCAGGCGCAGCCGCAGGAGCCCAGAGGAACTGACCCGGCGCCTGCTCGATGCCGCGGTGGAGGAGTTCGCCGCCAATGGCTACGCCGGCGCCCGCACGGCCGCCATCGCCCAGCGGGCGGACGTGGTCGAACCCCTGCTGTTCAAGTACTTCGGCTCGAAGGCCAATCTGTTCCAGCGCGCGATCTACGATACGCTCGACCGGAACTACACCTCCTTCACCGCAAGCCATGTCCTCGATGTCCACGACAAGGCAAGCTGGATCGAACAATCGACGGAATACATCGGCCAGCAGCAGGATTTCCTGCGCGAGAACTCGCGCATGTTCATGTCGCTGATTCTCAACGAGGCCTTCGAGAGCGAGGATATGGAAGGCGTCGACGGGCTGAGCGGCCTCCAGGCCTTCCTCGACAAGATGTCCACCTTCGCCGAAGCGCGGCCGATCGATACCAATGTCACCGACTCCGCCCTGATCGCGCGGATTTCCTTCGGCTCCCTGCTGGCCTGCGTACTGTTTCACGACTGGTTGTTTCCCAAGGGGGTCGGCAGTGACGAGAAGATCCGCTCGGCCGTGATCGATTTCATCCTCAAGGGCGCAGACATTGCGCCGGGGAACGAGCAAGACCGAACCTGATCCGGCGAACCGATCGCGCCCCGGACTCTGCCGCAATCAGGAAATCGCCGGGATGATCTCCTCGGCCAGCCACTGGGTGTAGTCCATGTACTCCTCTATGCTGCCGACATCGGGGATCGGCATGCCCGTCACGGTGACGCCCAATTGCGTGTACCAGCCCATCCGGTCGACGATCTGGTCCTTGCTCATGCCTTCCCGCCCATTGGGGTCGGCAAGCACTTCCTTGCCGGCATCGAGGAAGGTGGCGTTGAAGCCATAGCAGACATCGGCCAATTGGCCGCTGTAATCCGGCTGCGACTTTATGAAGTCGATCCGCGCCGGCAGGTCCTCGGGCCGCGTGGCGGCAGGCCACCAGCCGGTGGCGAAACGCGCCGTGCGCCTCAGCACGGGATCGGCATCGCCGCCCATCCATATCGGGGGGTGCGGCTTCTGCACCGGCTTGGGATCGAAGGCGACATCCCGGAATGAAATGTACTTGCCTTCGAACTCGGGGTACTCCTGGGTCCACAGTGCGATGATCGCCTGGAGGTACTCGTCGCTGATCGCCCCGCGTTCGTGGAAGGGAACGCCGAGCATGTCGTACTCTTCCTTGCACCAGCCGACCGCGAAGGTGATCGTGACACGGCCGTCGCTGATCCAGTCCATCGTCGCCAGGATCTTGGCGGTGACGATGGGGTTGATCGCCGGCAAAAGGGCGATGCAGGAATTTACCCGAATGTTCTCGGTCGCGCCGGCATAGGACGCCATGCCGGCATAGGCGCTGAGGTGATGCGGCCCGGCTTGCGGAACATAGGCCTGGGGGATGATGTAATGTTCCGGCACGGCGATTTCCGCGAAGCCAAGCTTGTCTGCCCAGCGCGCGAGCCGGAGCTGGTCGGGCCCGGCGACATTTGCTTCCCAGGGCTTGGAAAACCCGTTCAGCCGGATCATGTGCGGCATGGAGAAGCCCAGCTTCATGTCCGGTCCTCCGTGGCCTGTTCCCCCAGCACGCGGGAGCTTGCCCGCTCGCGAACGATCGGCATCTTCCAGGCGCCTTCGGCGTGCAGGTGCTCCTCGTTGCCTTCGACCTCGACGGCGAGGCTGAGGTGGATCAGGCTCGACACCAGGTCCATGAGCCGGTGGTCGGCCTCGTCATAGGTGTTGAAGGGCTTGCCATCGAGGTATTCCAGCATGGCCGGGGCAATGTCCTTGACCGCGTTGTAGAAGGCCATGCGCTGCTGCGGGCTGCTTTCCAGCCGGCGGGTGTCGCGCAGCGAAAGCGAGGGAGCGGCCCAGTATTCGGCATGGGGCTCCAGCGCGGCGAACTGCGCCGGCAGTGTCGCGGCCCCGCTCATGCCTGCTCTCCCGCCTGCTGCTCGGTCAGGTAGTCGTTCACCATGCCCTGGACAGTGGAGAGCAGGTGGCGGCAGTTGATTTCCTGTTCCTGGAAATGGAACTGGGGAATCGCCCCGCAGCCGATGCCGCGCTGGGCCGATTCCAGCGGTCCGCAGTCCTCGACGTGGATTTCGCGGGCGAAGGACAGCGCCAGCTCGCGCGCCAGCCGCTCGCGCGCGGTGCGGTCGTCGCCGATCCAGTAGAAGCGGAAGACGCCGCGCGATTTCTCCGGGCCCAGCGGCAGGATCATATGCGTGAAGTGCATGCTGGGATTGCCGAAGACGTAGAGGTTGGGGAAGAAGATGAAGTAATCCTGGTCGTAGGGACCGCCCAGCAGCCCGTCTTCCGCCAACTGTTCGCCCATCTTGCCAAGCAGGAAGGCGAGCAGCGGTTTCGCTTCCAGATTGGGAAGGCTGCCGCCGGGACTGGTATCCATGCGGTGTGGTCCAAAGGCGTCGTAGGCTACCGGGTAGTTGAAAGGGTTCGGCTTGCTGTCGAGCGGCGGAGCGCCGTTGGTCCGCCGGTGGACGAAGCGCAGGTGGTAGTTCTCCTGGAAGTTGTCGAAAGTCACCTTCCAGTTGGCGTCGATGTCGTAGACATATTCGTCGTAGGTGGTCGAACGGCCGATCGGCAGGGTCGAGATCATCTCTCCCATGGGCCCGAGGAACTCGGCGAGGCTCTGCCTGGGGTCGGGATCGAGGTTGACGAAGATCAGCCCGGCGCAGGTGTCGGCCGAAACCCGGGGCAGGTCGCACTTCGACTTGTCGTCGATGTAGAAGCGCTCGAAGTCGGGGCCGGACAGGAACTTGCCGTCGGAGCCGAAGGTCCACATGTGATAGGGGCAGCTGAAGGTTGCCTGCCTGCCTTCAGTGGCGCCGGTCAGTTGCGTGCCGCGGTGGGTGCAGACATTGTGGAAGGCCCGGATCACACCGCCCTTGCCGCGCGCGATGATGATAGAGGCGCGGGCGAATTCCAGCTCGCGCACGATGAAAGAGTTGGGCTCCGGCAACTCGCAGACGTGGCCGACATTGAGCCAGGTGCGGCGGAAGATCGCCTGCTTTTCCAGCTCGTACCAGGCCGGATCGCAATAAGGCGCGGCAGGGATCGGATCGGTGCCAAGCGCCTTCAGCTCGTCGCTGAATGGCTTTTGGAAGCTGTTCGTCAGGTCGTTCATTGCCCTATGCCTGCCCCATCATGCTGTTGACCATGCCGCCGTCGGCGAGAATGTCGGTGGCGGTGATGAAGCTGGCCCCCGGCGAGCAGAGGAATACCGCGATCGAGGCCATTTCCTCCGGCTGGGCCATGCGCGGGATCGGCTGGGCGGCCAGCATGGCTTCGAGCTGGGGTGAATGCTCCCGCTCGCTGGCGACCATGGCGGTGTCGGTCGCGCCGGGAGAGATCGAGACGATCCGCGCGCCGCGCTGCCCGAAGGCCTTTGCCTCGCGCTCGACCAGCTTCTTCACCCCGTACTTCGACAGCGGATAGGCGACGACGCCGTCCGGACAATGCCGGGCCAGCGCCGCGACATCGTCCGTGCACATCGCCTTGGCCGTTTCCGCCGTGGCTTCCGGCGGGAGCGGGAAATAGGCGGAGTTGGAGGCGATAAGGACGGCTGCGGAGCCATCGGCCATGTGGTCGCGGATCGCGTCGATCAGCCGGATCGTGCCGGCAAGGTTGATGTCGAGGATCGCCTCGACCGAACCGCCGCGTGGCCCGACCCCAGCGGTGTGGACGATCGCTGCGATTTCGCGACCATCCAGGGCCTTCAGGACCCCGACCGGATAGGTCGGATCGGCGACGCTTCCTGCCAGCAGGTCCACCTTCTTGCCTGCCGCGCGCAGTGGGGCGGCGACTTCCTCCAGCCGCGCCGGATCCACGTCGCAAAGGAGCAGTTCTTCGTAGCCGGTCTCGGCCAATGCCCTGGCCGAGGCCGAGCCCATGCCGCCGGTCGCGCCGGTTACCACGGCGACGCCTTGTGCGGAGTTGCGTTGAGTCATGGTTCTCTCCTCAGATCGCGGCTGCGACATCGGCGGCATTGCGGACCGCGCCGATGATGTAGCCGACCCCCTGGCAATCGCCGACCATGTGCGCGTCGACACCGGCCGCGATCAGCTCGTCGTATAGCCCGGTGTTGGCTTCGGCGCCCTTGGCGATGATCACTGTGTCGGAGCGAACGTCCTGCACGGCGCCGTCGGTTGTGATGAAGCGGACAGTCTTCTCGCCGATGGAGATGCCCGAAACGCCCGGATGCAGCACTACGCCATCATGCTCGAGCTCGGCGATCAGCACCGCGCGGCGGGCAGGGGAGAGGCCCCGGCCCATGTGCGGCGCTTCCTCGATCACCGTCACCTTGCGGCCGCGCTCGTGCATGAATTCCGCCAGTTCGAGGCCGACCAGCTCGCCGCCGATGATGACGATTTCGTCGCCCACCGGCATCCACAGCTTGCTTGCCTGGCGCACCGCCTCGGGATTGTCGGTGATGCCGAGCTTGCGCGCGGCGCCGAGCGCCACCTTCTGGACCAAGGTCGCCTTGCTGGCGGTGCCTGCTTCTTCCTCGCCGATCAGCATCGCGCGCAGCGACATGCCGTCGTGGACGTGCGGCTGGTTCTTGCCCTCGATCGGCGGTGCGCGGCGGATGGCGCCGGTGGCGACCACGACGGCGTCGGGGTTGAGCGCGCGGATGGAATCTACCGTGGCGCGGGTGTTCAGCCGCACCTCCACCTGCATCTCTTGCAACCGCGCCTTGAGCCATTCGACGAAATCGCCGTTGGGCGCATAGGCAATGGCGGCAATGCGCGCCGTGCCGCCCAGCTGGTTGCCGCTCTCCAGCAGGATCACGCGGTGGCCCCGCAGGGTCAGCCGCCGAGCCGCCTCCATGCCGCCCGGGCCGCCGCCTACGACGACGACCGTTTTCGGCTTGGCAGCGGGCGCCAGCAGGTTCGCGGTCTCGTAGCCGAGATCGGCGTTGACCGAGCAGCGCAGGCCTTCGGTCACCATCGCCTGGCTGAGGCAGGTGTAGCAATAGATGCAGGGCCGCACCCGTTCCTTGCCGCCCAGGGCCAGGTTGTTGGCATAGTCAGGATCGGCAAGCTGCTTGCGGCCCATGGCCATGAAATCGAACTTGCCGTCGGCAATCGCCTTGTCGGCCACTTCGGGATCGATGCGGCCGACGGTGATGACCGGGATGTTGACCGAAGCGCGGATCGCCGCCGCATTGGGGATCAGCTTTCCCGGCTGGTGCGGCAGGTAGGAGCTGAACAAGGCGCGGGCCTGGCCATAGTCGTGGGTCGCGGTGACGGTGATTGCCTGCGCGCCGCAGGCCTCCGCCATCTTGGCGAATTCGCAGCTCTCCTCGATGGTGAGGCCGTCCTTGAGGAAGAACTCCTCGCTGTCGAGCTTGATCCAGACCGGAAAGTCGGGTCCGACGCGCTCACGTACGGCGGTCGTCACCTCGCGCAGCAGGCGGCCGCGGTTCTCGATCGAACCGCCATAGCCATCGGTGCGCCGGTTGCTGGCGCGCGAACAGAAGCCCGAGATGATGTAGCCGTGGCCTCCGTGGATCTCGACCGCGTCGAACCCGGCGCGCTTGGCCCGCTCGGCCCCGGCTGCGAACCATTCGACGACCTGGTCGATGTCGGCCTGCTCCATCACCTTGAAGGCTACGGCCTTGATCTCGGCGGCCTGGGTCTTGGCCACTTCCTCGGGGAACAGCGCGCCGCCGAAGCCCGGGCCGGTAGGGGGCAGCGGGGCGGATGGCACCCAGACCGGGCGGCCCTCGGCCATCTCGGCCCCCGCCATGACCCCGGCGAAGTGGAGCTGCAGGCTGATCTTCGCGCCATGCTTCTGCACCGTCTGCGCGAGCTTCGACAGGCCGGGTATGAACTTGTCGTCCGAAACGCCAAGCTGGTGGCGCAGCGCCTTGCCATAGGGCAGGCCGACGGCGATCGCCTCGGTAATGATCAGCCCGACCCCGCCGCGCGCCCGCGCCTCGTGATAGGCCAACAGCGCATCGCCGACGTAGCCGCCCACTTCCGACAGGTTGGTACCCATCGCCGTCTGGACCAGGCGGTTGCGGATCTCGAGATTCCCGATCTTTCCGGGCGAGAGCAGGTGGGGGTATTTCGACATAGGTTTCCTCTTCCCAATTCCGCGCGCGGTCAGCCCACCGGCGCGACTTGCAGCTTGTTTTCGGTGTTGTTCTCCAGCAGCCGGCCGAAGGCCTCCGGAAAGGCGTCGAGGCCGATGACGCTGCTGATCATGATCTTGGGGTCGACATGGCCGCCCAGCATGGCGCCTGCGACATAGGCGAAGTCCTTGGGCGAATAGCCGACCGGGAAGGTCAGGGTGACGCCCCTGAAGCCGACCATGGCCGGGACGACTGGATCGGGCGCCGTGCAGAAGCCGAGCGAATGGACATGGCCCATCAGCCGCACATGCCCCACTGCCTTGCCGAGCATGCCCGGCACGCCGACGCATTCGAACACGTGGTCCGCCGGGCCGCCCAATGCCTCGGCCGCTTCGGCGATCTCGTTCTCGCCATAGGCGATGAAGGCATCGGCGCCCATGGCCAGCGCCAGCTCCGCCCGGCGCGGCGAGCGCGACATGGCAACGATCTTTCCAGCCCCCAGCCGCCGCGCCCAGTAGATCGCGCTCAGCGCAATTGTCCCGGCGCCGAGTACCAGCACGCGGTCACCCGGCTGCAATGCGGCAACACGGATGCCATAGAGCGAGACGGTCAGCGGCTCGATCAGGGCGCCGTCGGCGGCGGTAAGGTCGTCGCCCATCGGAATCGCGGTCGCGGCTGGAAGGCTCGCATATTCGGCAAAGCCGCCCATGTTGCGCGGAGCTGTCTGGCACAGGATCCAGTTGCCCACCGCGCATGCCTCGCAGTGCCCGCATCCCATTGCGGGAAATGATGCGACGCGCTGGCCCACGCGCAACCCGGTCACGTCCTTGCCGACTTCGACAATCCGCCCGGCATATTCGTGGCCCATGACCATGCCGCCGGGATAGTCCTGGGGCGGTCCATCGTTGAGATGCAGTTCGCTGCCGCACAGGCCGCAGCGTTCGATCCGGATGACTACGCGGCCCGGTTCCGCCACGGGATCGGGCCGGTCCTCCACGACCAGCGGCTTGCCCGAACCATAGCAGACGGCAGCCTTCATCAGCCTTCCCCGGCCGGATTGCCGCCGTTGGCGACAAAGTCGGCGAACTCGGGCGTGCCGGGCAGCGGCGCATGCGGATTATAGATCGGCGAGATCGGCATCCTGGCGGCTGCCGCCACGAT
Source organism: uncultured Novosphingobium sp. (assembly GCA_964630805.1). Classification (GTDB taxonomy): domain Bacteria; phylum Pseudomonadota; class Alphaproteobacteria; order Sphingomonadales; family Sphingomonadaceae; genus Novosphingobium. Next base: position 68,763 of record CAZVWP010000020.1, read on the forward strand.
GCGCGCTTGGCGCTGGGCGATCGGCACGATGTATTCGCCGTGAGTGACGATGTAGAGCTCGTTCGCCAGGATGGCGTCGACCACCTGCTGGCCGACGATGGCGGTCGACATGCCAAAGCCTTCGGGCATTTCCACCTCGGGCAGGCCCACCAGCCGGTTGGTGCTGTTGGGCAGGTTGGTCTGCGTGACCCCGGGGCAGAGCACGGAAACGCCGACGCCGCGCCAGGCCAACTCCTGCTGCAGCGCCTCGGACATGCCGACGACTCCGAACTTCGCCGCGCAATATGCCCCGACGCCGCCGCAGGAGATCAGCCCCTGCGAGCTAGATGTGTTGACGATGTGCCCTTCGCCGCGCTCGGCCATGCCCGGCCCGAACTCGTGGATGCCGTTGAACACGCCGACGAGGTTGATCGCGATCATCCGGTCGAAGCTTTCGGCGGACTGGTTGATCAGGCTGTGCAGCTTGTAGTTGGCGCTGGTGCCCTCGTTCATGATGCCCGCGTTGTTGACCAGGATGTGGACCGGGCCGAACCGTGCCTCGGTCGCTTCGCGGGCGGTGGCCCATTGCGCCCGGTCGCGCACGTCGAGCACGATGGTGCCGACCTCGCCGGGAAAGTCGCTCGCGGCCTTTTCCAGTGTTGTGGCATCGATGTCGCTCAACATCACCCGCGCGCCGTGCTGGGCCAGGGCCTTGCCGATGCCCAGGCCGATGCCGCTCGCCCCGCCGGTAATGAATGCCACTTTGCCCGCGATTTCCTTCATCCACCCGCTCCACTTTTCGCCATCATCGCGGGCGTCTCGATGCACGCCTCACAATACGATCGCTGAACCCGGCCGGCGATGATTCGCCTGTGCCCATACAGTTATGTAGCTATCACTACTTATTGCCGGCAGGCAAGGGCTGATTGGCCTGCGAATCGGCCCCGGTGCCGCGACGGCAACGGTCGTCTCGGCCCATTTCATGCCGGGCACCCCGCTGACCTTGCTGATGGCGATCGGCGGGATCATGGCGCTGGCGGGGTTTGGGCGGTTTTACTCCCGGGTCTGCATGCGATCGAAAGCACGAGGAAGGGCAAACAAGGTGGACCGGGCGACCAACCTCGACATCGGGCGCACGATTAATGCGATCCAGGTTTGCTGCCTGGCCGATGACGAGAAGGGGGCGGTGATGTGAAATACGGAGGCCGAGATCGACGGCGCGATCTATCCGAAGATTTGGCGCAAGCCGCCGAATTTATGGTGACCCCTACGGGAATCGAACCCGTGTTTCAGCCGTGAGAGGGCCGCGTCCT
>CAZVWP010000021.1:0-62318 GCA_964630805.1 uncultured Novosphingobium sp.
GCGCGGCCGATGGTCTGGATCAGCGACGTCTCGCTGCGCAGGAAGCCTTCCTTGTCGGCATCGAGGATGCAGACGAGGCCGCACTCCGGGATGTCCAGCCCCTCACGCAGCAGGTTGATCCCCACCAGCACGTCGTAGACGCCGAGCCTGAGGTCGCGGATCAGCTCAATGCGCTCCAGCGTCTCGACGTCGCTGTGCATGTAGCGCACCCTGAGGCCCGCCTCGTGCATGAATTCGGTGAGGTCCTCGGCCATGCGCTTGGTCAGGGTGGTGACGAGGGTGCGATAGCCCTTTGCCGCCGTTTCCCGGCACTCGTTGATGCAGTCCTGCACCTGGTCCTCGACCGGCCGGATGGTCACCGGCGGGTCGATCAGTCCAGTCGGGCGGATCACCTGCTCGGCAAAGACACCGCCCGATTGCTCCATTTCCCAGGGGCCCGGCGTGGCGGAGACGGCGACGGTCTGCGGCCGCATCGCGTCCCACTCGTTAAACCGCAGGGGCCGGTTGTCGATGCAGCTCGGCAGGCGGAAGCCGTATTCGGCCAGCGTCAGCTTGCGCCTGTGGTCGCCGCGCGCCATGGCGCCGACCTGCGGCACGGTCTGGTGGCTCTCGTCGACGAACAGCAGGGCATTGTCGGGCAGGTATTCGAACAGCGTCGGCGGCGGCTCGCCCGGCAGGCGGCCGGTGAGGAATCGGCTGTAGTTCTCGATCCCGGCGCAACTGCCGGTAGCGGCGATCATCTCCAGGTCGAAATTGGTGCGCTGCTCCAGCCGCTGCGCCTCCAGCAGCTTTCCTTCCGCATTCAGCTCCTTCAGCCGCTCGGCCAGCTCGAAGCGGATCGCGTCGGCCGCCTGTTTCATCGTCGGGCCGGGGGTGACATAGTGCGAGTTGGCATAGATCCGCACCTTGTCCAGCGCCTCGCCCTTCTTGCCGGTGAGGGGATCGAACTCGTGGATCTCCTCGATCTCGTCGCCGAAGAACGAGATCCGCCAGGCCATGTCCTCGTAGTGGCTGGGGAAGATCTCCAGATTGTCGCCGCGCACGCGGAAGTTCCCGCGCGAGAAGGCGGCGTCGTTGCGCTTGTACTGCAGCGCCACCAGCTTGCGGATGATCTCGCGCTGGTCCTCGCTGGCCCCCTTCTTGAGGTCGAAGATCATCGCCGAATAGGTCTCGACCGAGCCGATGCCGTATAGGCAGCTCACCGAGGCGACGATGATCACGTCGTCGCGCTCCAGCAGCGAGCGGGTGGCCGAATGCCGCATCCGGTCGATCGCCTCGTTCACCGAGCTTTCCTTCTCGATGTAGGTGTCCGACCGGGGGACATAGGCCTCGGGCTGGTAATAGTCGTAGTAGGAGACGAAATACTCGACCGCGTTCTCCGGAAAGAAGCTCTTGAACTCGCCATAGAGCTGCGCGGCGAGGATCTTGTTGGGCGCCAGGATCAGGGCAGGGCGCTGCAGCTGCTCGATCACCTTGGCCATGGTGAAGGTCTTGCCCGAGCCGGTGACCCCCAGCAGTACCTGCGTCCGCTCCCCCTCGCGCGCGGAGGCCACCAGTTCGGCGATGGCGGTGGGCTGGTCGCCGGAGGGCTCGTATTCGCTGACGATCCTGAACGCGCGCCCGGCATCGAGCTTGTCCGGCCGTTGCGGCTTGTGCGGAACAAAGCTTTGGGACGTGTCGGGTTCTTCGAGGCCCCGACGGATGACGAGTTCGGCCATGGGGGACATATGGCGAACGTGGCGAGCGGGCGCAATGGTGGGGCGGGTGTGTGGGGTAGGGCGGATCGAACGCGAGCCCGCGGACAGCGAACCAGTCGATAAGCTCCGTTAGAGACTTCCGTCCGAAGTTCGGCAGTCTTAGGAAATCGACCGATCGCGCGGCGAGTGCTTCGGCGATCTGACCCATCGTTTCGAAATCATCGTTGCGCAGACAGTTGCGCGTTCGCAAGGACAATTCGACGTCGACAACAGCGATGTTTCGCCATCCATCTCGCTCACCATTGCTTATCTCTGCGGCCCTCCGGAGGTGACGTTTGAGCGCCTTGGCATGCCGTTGTTCGAGCTGGGCTACCCGCCCCTTGGATATCCCCATGCGTGCGGCGATATCAGCCTGACGCTCGCCACGCCTACGCGCTTCGTAGATCGCTTGTGCTCGCTCGTCCGATCCTTCAATCATCCGTAGTCTCGGTTACCCGGTCAGCCCTCACGTATACTCGCGCTGCTGTTTGAAGGCCTTGAACGTCTCGTCGTCCTCCAGCTCGATGCCGTAGTTGCGGGTGATCATGGCCATGGTGAGGTAGGTGCCGACGAGAGCCACCACTTCCATGAGCTGAACCCGGTCATAGCGTTCGGCGAGGGCGGCCCAGGTGGCGTCGTCGATGAACTGGTTCCTGACCAGCTGCTCGGCGGCGCGGATGAGGACCCTGTCGAAGCTGGTCAGCGCGGGGCCCTCGCCGGCTCGCATCTGGGCGACCTCGGCGGCATCGAGGCCGGCGGCTTCGGAGATCAGCTCGTGGTGGGTGACTTCGTAAAGGTCATCGCCGAGGGTGAGGGTGCGCAGGACCAGCACCTGCCGGTCGCGCGGGGGGAGGCAGGTGCGGGCGATGACCTTCTCGATCAGGGGGACGAAGGCGCGGTAGAGTACTGGGCTCTGCGCCATGACGCGGGTGAAGTTCATCGAGGTCCAGGCGCCCATGCACTCCTTCTGCTCCAGCGTGCAGTTGGCGGGATCGACGGCGGGGATGCGGGGTTGGGTCATGGTCTATCGTCTCGCTGTGAAGGATATGGGGTCAGATGGTGTAGGAGGGGTCATCGGGGCCGCGAATGCCGCGCCGGGTGGTGGGGCCATCTCCGGCCTCGCCGACCGGGTCGGTGCGCCAGCGGTCGACCAGCAGGACGCGGGCCGCGATGCGCCACTGGCCGCCGCGCAGCTCGCAGCGGTCGGCATAGCGGAACCAGCAGACGAAATCGCGCTCGGGCCCGATCTCGTCGGCCGGGCAGCGGTGCCAGGCGGTGACGTAGTGCTCGGCCCGGGCGGAGAGGCCGCCGGGGTCGACCTCCACCAGCTGGTTGCCGATGAAGTGGGTGGTGGAGCTGTAGGTGAGCAGGCCTTCGCGGGCCATGGCGACGAAGGCATCGGGGCCGTCGCGCAGGAAGCCGTAGTCGAGATCGGCGTCGTCGTGGAACACGGAGCGCACAATCTGCCAGTCCAGCCGGTCGACGCCGCGGCAATAGCGGCGCTGCAGGTCGCGGATGGCCTCGGCGGCGAGGAGGTCCTCGGCGGTCATGGCGGGGGCCAGCTCCTCAGGGCATGGTGTAGGAAGGGTCTGCCTTGCCGCGCGCGCCGCGCGGGACGTCGGGATCGGGGGGAGCGTCGTTCACCGGGTCGGTGCGGGTCCAGTCGAGCACCAGCTTGCGCGCGGCGATGCGCCAGTCGCCGTCGCGGCACTCCATCCGGTCGATGTAGCGCACGGCGGTGACGAAGTCGCGCAGCGGGCCTTGCTCGTCTGCCGCGAGGCGGTGGGTGGCCAGGGTGTAGTGCTCGGCCCAGGCCTCGTTGTCCATGACCTCGACGTTCTGGTTGCCGGTGACATGGGTGGTGTGAAGGAACAGGGGGAGTTGCTGTTTGGCCGATGCGATGAAGTCGTCCACCGTGCCGCCGAAGAATCCGTAGGAGGTGATGGCGTCGGGGTGGAAGCAGCTGCGCAGGAGGTCGTAGTCCCCGCGGTCGCAGGCGCGGCAATAGCGCATCTGCACGTCCTTGATCGCGGCTTCGGCGACGACTTCCTCGATAGTCTTCTTCATGCTCACCTCCTCTCTTCGGGCGCAGTGTGGACCGGAAAGGGGGCTCTGGACAAGCGCCGGGTTATGGTGTGGTCTGGGCTTCAGGGAGAAAACAGGATGCGGATCGGTGTTGTCATCCCCTCGTTCGACCAGTTCGCCACTGGCGACGTGTTCTCCCGCATAGTGCGGACGCTGGAGGACCTCGGCTACGATTCGGCCTGGTTCGGCGACCATGTCGTCATGCCGCAATCGGCGCCGGACTACATGGATACGGACTGGCTGGACGCCGTCACCTGCGCGATCAACGGGATGGGGCAGACCTCGCGGCTCGTCTTCGGCACCGATGTGCTGGTTGCGCCCTATCGCGATCCGCGGCTGCTGGCCAAGATGGCGGCGACGGCGACGCGGCTGGGCGGGCCGCGTTTGCAACTGGGGCTCGGCATCGGCTGGCTGGAGGACGAGTTCCAGGTGATGGGCTGCCCGCCTTTCTCGCGGCGCGCGGCGGTGACCGAGGAATACATTGAGGTCATGCGCTTGCTGTTCGAGAGCAAGGGGCCGGTTGCCTACCACGGCAAGTGGATTGAGTTCGAAGGCGCGGTGTTCGAGCCGCGCCCGGCGAGCACCTTGCCGATACTCGTTGGCGGGAATCATGCCAAGGCGCTGCGCCGCGCGGCGATGCTGGGCGATGGCTGGCATCCGCTTTTCATGAAGGAAGGCGAGTATGCTTCCGCCCGGGCCGAGATCGAGCGTATCCGGAGCGAGGCCGGCATTACCCGCCCCTTCATATTCTCCTACAGCGCGCCACAAGGGAAGGTGACCGACACGCCGCCCGAAGTGCCGGCCTTTGGCGGAAAGGGCGCGGAAGGTTCCAGTTATGCCCCGCCCTGGCCCATCGACGCCGATGGCCGACCGCGCTTCACCGGTACCGCCGAGCAATGGCGCGAGGATTGCCGCACCTTTGCCGAGGCTGGGGTCGAGCAACTGGTCATCCGCTTCGCAGTGCCGCGCGACCAGTATTGCGATGTCGATACCTACTTCGACCAGCTACACCGCTTCGCCGCTGGTGTGCTGCCCTTTGTCCGCGTGCTTCAGAGCCGGTAGCCGCCGTCCACCGCCATGACCTGCCCGGTGATCTTCGCCCCGCCGGGCGAGCAGAGGAAGGCGGCGAGGGCGGCGATGTCGTCGGGCTCCATGATAGTGTTCAGCGCGCACTGGCCCTCGGCATAGGCGCGGGCCTGTTCGGCCGTGGTGCCCATGTGGCGGGCTAAATTGTTGAAGTCGACCATGGCCGTGTTGGTCCAGCCCGGGCAGATGCAGTTGACGGTTATGCCGTGCTTGCCGGCATTCCGGGCGATCTGGCGGGTGATCCCGGCGACGGCATGCTTGCCCGCGACATAGGCGATGGGGCCGCCCTCGTTGGCCTGCGTGGATTCGGTCGAGCCGATGTTGACGATCCGCCCGAAGCCCTGTTCGCGCATGGCGGGCAGGGCGGCGGTGGTCGCCCACCACAGGGAGTTGACGTTGAGCGCCATGGTCTGGGTGAAGCTTTCGTCCCCGGCTTCGCCGGCGAACTCGTCATGCATGGAAACAACGCCGCCGACGTTGTTGACGAGGATGTCGATCCGCCCGAACCCGGCGATGGCACGTCGCACCGGTTCGCGCGCGCCGGCAGCTTCCAGCGCATTGGCGACAACGGCAAGCGCCCGGCGCCCGCGCGCGGCGATCTCGCCGGCGACGGCTTGCAGTTCGCTGTCGGTGCGGGCCGACATCACGACATCGGCGCCGTCTTCAGCCAGTTTCAGCGCAATCGCGCGCCCGATCCCTCTTCCTCCGCCGGTGACGACGGCGACCTTGCCTTCCAGTGTCATCGCATTTCCCCCTGCTAGCCTGCGATGCCGAGGTCCTTAACGGTCTGACGGCAATAGTAATCGCGGAACATCACGATCTTGCCATCGACGATGCGCGTTGCATTCATCACCGGCAGGCGCATGTGCTTTTCGCCAACGATGTGATCGTCGATCCGTTCATCGAGCACCCATTCGCCGTTGCTGGAGATGTTGAGGATCTCGACATCGATCCGCGTCAGGTGCTGGAAGCATATGTCGAGCCATGCCCGAATCGCCGCGCGGCCTACCATCGGCTTCTCGTCGGGCACGTTGTCGTAGACCCCATCCTCGGCGAAGCAGGCCGCCATTCCGGCGGCATCGCGGGAGGCCCAGAGGGACAGGAAGTGACGCAGGATATTTTCGTTCGACTGGCTCATGTTCGGTTCCTGGCTGGAGTTAGTTGATGAAAGTCATGCGCGGGCGGCCTGATTGTTCGCGCGCGGCGAATCGGGTTGCGGAAATGCCTACCGAAGGTAGCAAGGGACTTTGATGTAGGAAAATCCGGCGCATTTGATTGCGCCCCCGGCAAATCCCCCTTTCCTTTCTTGCCCGCCATGCCATTCTCCCGCCCGCGAAAAGAATACCGGGAGAGGGTGAATGGCCGAATTCGACGAGACTTTTGACTTTGTCGTCGTGGGCAGCGGCGGGGGATCGATGTGTTCCGCGCTGGTGATGCGCCAGGCGGGCAAGTCGGTGGTGGTGCTGGAGAAGACCGACCTGCTCGGCGGTTCCACCGCCCGCGCCGGCGGCGTCATGTGGATACCCAACAACCGCTTCATGAAGCGCGACGGGATCGAGGACAGCTTCGAGAAGGCCGCCACCTACCTGGATCACGTGGTCGGCGACCGCGAGGATACGCCCGGCGCCACCAAGGAGCGCCGCCACGCCTACCTGCGCGAAGCGCCCGAGATGCTGGAATTCCTGATCGGGCAGGGCATCCAGTTCAACCGCGCGCCCTATTGGCCGGACTATTACACCAATGCCCCGGGAGGCTCGGAGGAAGGCCGCACCGTCATTGCCGACCTGTTCGACATCAATGAGCTGGGCGAGTGGAAGGACAAGCTGCGGCCCAACAAGTTCCAGATGGCGGCGCCAATTGTCCAGGCCATGAGCCTGCCGCTGATCCGCGTCTCCTGGAAGTCTCGGCTGGAGGCGATGAAGGTGGTTTGGCGCACCTTTACCGCCAAGCTGACCGGCAAGCACTGGGTTACCGCTGGCGCCGCGCTGCAATCGCGCATGTTGCAGGCGGCCGTTCGCGAAGGCGTCGATCTGAGGACTCGTTCCCCGGTCAAGGAGGTGATCGTCGAGGGCAACCGCTGCTTCGGCGTCGTCGTCGAGAAGGACGGCAAACCCTGGCGGATAAAGGCCAACCTTGGCGTGTTGCTCAATGCCGGCGGCTTCGCGTGGAACCAGGAAATGCGCGACGAATACATCCCGCATACGCGCAAGGAATGGACCCATGCGGCGCCGGGCGACACCGGCGACATGCACAAGGAAATGATGCGGATCGGCGCCTGGATGGCGCAGATGAACGAATTCGTCGGCAACCAGATGGCCCTGCCGCCGACCGACAAGGACCCGGCCGGCATGCAGACCCAGATCTGCAAGCCGCATGCCTTCCTCGTCGACCAGTCGGGCGTGCGCTACATGAACGAGGGCGGAAGCTACATGCTGTTCTGCCAGGGCCAGCTCGAACGCCACAAGACGGTGCCCGCGGTGCCGAGCTGGGTGATCTTCGACAGCCAGTACACCCGCCGCTATATGGTCTGCGAGACCATGCCCGGCACCAGCAAGCCGAAGATCTGGTACGAGACCAAGTTCCTGCGCAAGGGCAATACGATCGAGGAACTGGCCGAGGCTTGCGGGCTCCCGGCCGACAACCTCAAAGCCACGGTCGAGCGGTTCAACCGCTTCGCCAGGCAGGGTAAGGACGAGGATTTCGGTCGCGGTGATTCTGCCTATGACCGCTTCCTCGGCGACTACACCCACGGCCCCAACGATACGCTGGGCACGGTCGAAGAAGGGCCGTTCTACGGCATCCAGATCGTCCCGGGCGACGTCGGCACCTATGGTGGCGTGGTCTGCGATTCCAATGCGCGGGTGATGCGGCCGGATCGAACGGTGATCGAAGGGCTTTACGCCACCGGCACGACGACGGCCGGTGTAATGGGCCGGGCCTATCCGGGGGCAGGCTGCTCGATCGGGCCGAGCTTCACCTGGGGCTTCGTCGCGGCTAAGCACGCGGCCAACCTGGGCAACATCGGAGTGCAGTGATGACGCGCCTTGCCGAAATCGATCCCGATACCCTCAGCGGCGACCTGCGTGCTTATTACGATACCGCCAATCCGCGCGACCGCATGCTGTTCACCCCGACCGCGCATGCGCCGGAGCTGATGGGGGCGCTGCACCATTTCGCCGATGTGCTGGGGGAGAAAGGCACCCTGCCGGGCCGGCTGGTGGAGCTGGTACGCCTGCGGATCGCCTTCCACAACCAGTGCCGAAGCTGCATGGCCATGCGCTACAGCACCGGGCTCGACGATGGCGTGACCGAGGACCTGGTCTGTTCGCTGGAGAAGCCATACGAGGCGCCGGACCTGACCGAGGCGGAGAAGGCGGCGCTGGCCTATGCCGATATTTCGGCGACCAACCACTTCGGCATCGATGCCGACACCTTCGTGACCTTGCGCAAGCATTTTTCCGAGCCGGAGATCGTCGAACTGGGGCTTTATGTCGCCTATTTCATCGGCTTTGGCCGGATGGTGGCGGCTTGGGACATGTCGGAGGAACTGCCTGACGGGTTCCGCGACAAGTCCGGCAAGGCGACGCCCTGGAGCGGCGAGAGCTTCGTTATCCGCAAGTACGGATGAGCAGGTGTCCAGGGCGGGCCAAGCACATAAACAAGGCCCAGCCCTGCCTCTCCTCCGGCTTGCGGAAGGGGGACTGGACTTGGCACTCTCGTTCCGGGGGGTACCAGAAGTAGTTGTAATTGCACAATAATTTCCACGGCGGGGTCTTGACGGGCATTTCGCTCGAAGGAAAACTGCGCGCACTAGGACTTGAAAGGCATGGTGTAACACCCGCAAGGGAGACGCGCTTATATGGATCGTGATTTTGTCCGGCAGTTCGAGGGCTTCAGCCTAGCGACTGTCGAAATCCACTATAAGCGGGTTGAACTATTAAGCTCTCCGGACCATCTATTCAGCAGACTGCGGGCGTTCAGGACGTTGGTTCGGGGCTCGATCATCGAACACGCAGTCACCCGCCCGGCTTGATCCGGTACATCGTGTGGATGCCGATACGCCTCTTGCCCACATGCACCACGACTCCATAAAGCTTGCCTCGGTGCCTGGACACGGCCTCAAGCAGGGGAAGACCCTGCTTCGTCTTCGCGCCGGTGTCACTTACCCGGTAGGCGGCATTGAGGATGTGATGCGCCTGCCTGAGGTCGGATAGCCGCACCGGCAATTGCCCCTTCCGCTACCTTCCCGACCATCCTTCGCTGCTGCAACAGTTCGTCTGGCAACAATACGACGAGGCTCCGCACTTTCCGGCGCTGGCCCGGTTCCTTGATCATTGGCGACGCGAGATCGAGGCGCCGCTCCATTCGATCCGGGTGGCGCACAGCCGCCTGATCGGGCCAACCGAATGGCGGGCGGTGGACGGGATCATCACCATCCAGTGACTTGGGCTTCCCGAACCCGGCGCGGCTTGACGAAAGTCAATGCCGCACGGGTTGCCGAGGCCCAGCAATCCTTTCAAACAGCGCCGGCAATGGGACTCGGCGCCTGCGAAAGGATGTGCCCATGGCTACTGTTCTCGAAGCCCCCGTCACGGTCGAAGCCATCAAGCCGGATATCGGCGCCGTCGTCCGGGTGGACAAGGCGACGCTGCTCGATCCCGCCTTCGCGCCCAAGGTCATCGAACTGCTCAACAAGCACCTCGCGCTGGTCTTCCCGAAGATGAACCTGACGGACGAGGAGCAACTTCAGTTCACCGACAACCTCGGCGACCGCATCAACTTCACCCGCACCGCGCCGGGTGGCGATTTCTCGGCGCAGGACGTCTATACCATCACCCTCGATCCCGAGGTGAACAGCGAGCCCGAATACGTCTACGGCTCGATGTTCTGGCACGGCGACGGCATCACCACGCCGAACCCGCCGCCCAAGTACACCATTCTTTCCTGCCGCGTGCCGCCGGAAAAGGACGGCGAGACCGAGTTCTGCAGCACCGTCGGCGCCTGGGACAAGCTGCCCGAGGCGGAAAAGCAGGCCTACAAGGATCTGCGCGTTGTCCACACGGTGCGCGCCGCGGTGCGCCCGTTCATGGATCCCGAAGAGCTGAACCCGATCCGCCGCGACCTCACCCACGAGCATCCGCTGGTCTGGTCGCTGCCCGATGGGCGCAAGTCGTTGCTGGTCGGCTGCCATGCCGACTGGGTCGTGGGCATGCCCAAGGGGCAGGGCCGGGCGCTGCTCTCGCGCCTGCTGGAATGGGCCGGCCAGCCCGATCTCACCATCCGCCACACCTGGAGTGAAGGTGATCTCGCCATCTGGGACAACACGGCGACGCTGCACCGCGCGCTGCCCTATGCCGACGATTCCAAGCGCTGCATGCACCGCACGACAGTGGCCGGGATCGACCAGATTTCCTGAAGTTAGAAGCCCAGCCGGAACAGCCGCGCCAGCAGGCCCCGTTCCTCGTCCATCGGGCGAATGGGGCCGTGTGTCATCAAGCGCAGCGATGCGTCGCGATGCGGGCGCGGCTGGGTCCAGCTGTCGGCAGGGCTGCTGTGATAGCGATAGGCGGACATATGCACCTCCTGGTGTCAGTCCCGCCAACTTGCGAGGTTTCGTTGGCCTCGCCATGCTTTCGTTTATGCGACCCTCGCAAGCGGAGGGAGTGATGCGCGCACTTTATCGATCTGACCTGACTGAATCCTGAACGACTCATCGATAGTGAAGCACGCTTCGTCGATGCTGCCGGATCGGGTGGCCGGCAACCATTCGATTGGCAGAGAGGCATCGGCCTGATACCCTCTCGCGACAAAAGCGAGAGGATCCTTCATGCGTTCAAGCCTTATTTTCGTGGCCATTTCCGGGCTGGCGCTGGCAGCCTGCAGCAAGGGCGGGGTCGAGGCCAATAACGAAAGCGCCGAATCGGTCGCCAAGAAGGTCGCTGCCAGCGACGTGAAGCCCAATCCGGGCCGCTGGCAGACCAGCATGAAGATCGAGAAAATGGAAATGCCGGGCTTGACCCCGCAGATGCAGGAACAGCTCAAGCGCTCGTCCGCCATGACGCAGGACATCTTCTCCTGCCTGACGCCAGAGCAGGTCAACCAGCCGAACGCCAGCTTCTTCGGCGCGCACCAGTCCGGCTGCACCTACAAGCACTTCACCATGGCCGGCGGCCGGATCGATGCGGAAATGACCTGCAACCGCGAGGCCATGCAGATGCACATGACGATGCAGGGGACCTATAGCCCCGATACCTATAATGTCCGGGTGACCAACCAGGCGGAGATGGCACCCGGAAGGACGATGAGCACCACCATGGCGATGGAAGCGCGCCGGGTGGGCGAATGCAACGGGACGGAGGCGAAATGAGCAAGCTGACCATCGAGAAGATCAAGCCGCACATCGGCGGCGTGGTCCACGTCGACAAGGCGCACCTGTGCGACGACGATGTCGTTGCCGCCTGCAAGGAGGCGCTGGAGGACCGTGGCGTGCTGGTGTTCCCCCGCATGAACCTGACGGATGCCGAACAGCTCGCCTTCACCGACAAGTTCGGCGAGCGGGTGAAGTTCACCGGCACCGTTCCCGGCGGCGAGAACAAGGACGACAACGAGCTCTACAAGATCACGCTGGACAAGGAGTTCAACTCCGAGCCCGACTATGTTTACGGCACCTGGTTCTGGCACATGGACGGGGTGACGATCGACCAGCCGCTGCCGAAGGCGACCATGCTTTCCGCGCGCCGGCTTTCGCCGACAGGGGGCCAGACCCAGTTCTGCAGCACCATCGCCGCCTGGGAGAACCTGCCCGAAAACCAGAAACGCGAGATCGAGGGGCTCAAGGTGATCCACCGCATCATGGCCTCGATGCGCCCGCTCTATGTCGATATGCCCGAGGAGCGCCGCGAGCGTTACCGGACCATGGCGGCGGAAATGGTCCACCCGCTGGTCTGGCAGCAGGCGAACGGCCGCAAGTCGCTGGTGCTGGGCTATCATGCCGACGAGGTTGTCGGCATGTCGGTTCCCGACGGCCGCGCGCTGATCGCGCGGCTGATGGAGTGGTGCGGGCAGCCCGATTTCTCCTACAGCCACGAATGGCAGGAGGGCGATTTCGTCATCTGGAACAATTGCGGCCTGATGCACCGGGTGGTGCCCTATGAGGCGGATTGCGGCCGCATGATGCACCGCACGACAATCATGGGCACCGAGCGCCTTGGCCACAAGCTGGAGGCCGTTCAGGCTGCGTAACTAAATCGCGCAATAGGTTGCGCGCATGAACCGGCTGGAATCGCTTCGGGAACTTGCCTTCGAAAAGGGCAACGCCGTGTGGCGGGAAGCCAACCGGCGGGCGGAACTGGCGCGACAGCCGGCACCGGAAGGCGTCTGCGGCCCGCCTCTCAAGTTGCTGCTGGGAGAGCTGGGCGGCCTCGGACGCGGCCAACTGGCGCCGCTGCCCCGACATACCGCGCTGAGCCGGCGTTCGGTCATGCTGCTCCCTGGCTTCGGCTCTCACCCATTGCGCATGCGGCGTATGGCGCGCGCACTGACCGGCGCAGGGCACGACGTGCACCACTGGGGGCTAGGCTGGAACCTTGGTCCCACAGTGGAGAACCTCGACTTCCTGCAGCAGCGTGTAAGCTGGCTCTCCCGGGAAGCCGGCGCCCCTGTAGCGCTGGTGGGCTGGAGCCTCGGCGGTCTGTTCGCCCGCGAAATCGCCCGGCGGCAACCCGATACCGTTGCCAAGGTCATCACCATGGGCACGCCCTTTTCCGGTGATCGCCGCGCCAACAACGCCTGGCGCGCCTATCAGCTGATCACCGGCCACCCGGTCGACGAACCGCCGATAGTGACCGATTTTTCCGCCAAGCCGCCGGTCCCCACCGTGGCCCTGTGGAGCCCGCGCGACGGCGTCGTTTCGGCCCAGGCGGCCCGCGGCAAGCCACACGAGCGCGATAGGGAAGTAGCCCTGCGCTGCAGCCACCTGGCCTTCGCCGTCGATCCCGCGGCGATCCTTGAAGTGCTCAAGCAGCTCGATCTAGACGATTGAGCCGGTTCAGCTGCAGGTCGTGACCTGGTTACTGGAAAATGCCCGCACCCAGCCGATGCCGATATCGCTGTCGATCTTGACCCAGTTTCCCTGACAATCGAGCAGTCGGCGAACTTTTACCTCGTCGGCCGCGGCGGGAAGCGGCCGGGAGCGCGCACGCAGCGACGGCGCGGCGTAGAAACGCTCGCCGCCGCAGAGCTGGCCGCCGATCTGGTTGCCATGTACCCACCCCTGGCCCGCGTAGACGGGGCGCAAGGGAGGCGGATCGCCGTAGTCGCCATAGCCGGCATTATCGATCCGGAACCAGCCGCTGCTGGCGGCACTGATGTGGAATTCGGGCATGGTGCCGTTGATGTCCTGGCCGCGTTCGGTCGAGCCACGGTGTGGCAGGATGGCCAGCACGCGGGCGCCGGGCGCGGGGGCGGCGCGAACGACAGTCCTCGGCCCCGAGCCCCACCCACGAGTGTCGCATGTGGTCGGGCCTGAAGCCGCCGCGCCGGTGCTTGCCACGATCGCCAGCAATGCCGCCGCCCGTTTCATCATTGTCCCATCCTCGCCTTGTTGATCCGATCGAGCGCGGGTGAGCCGCCGACATAACGTCTAGCCCGCACATTCCACACCAGGGTGAAGGGGTACTTGCGCACCGAAATGGGCTGGGCGTCGCCGATTTCGCACTCGACCGATTCTGTCACCATGACCGCAATATCTGCGTGGCCGCCGTGCTTGCTGGCAAGCGGGCGGAAGCTGTCCAGGGTCTGCCGGTGGAACGGTGCCGAGCACTTGCCGGTTGCGGGCCGCGTGACCGAATAGAGGAAAGGCCCGGCATAGACCTGGCGAAGGCCGGAAAACGATTGGGCATAGAGGCTGAAGGACTGGAAATTCTCGCCCGCGTTGAGGTGCGATTCGTATACCAGCGCCGCCGCCTCCCCCTCGGCCACGGCAAAGGCCTGGTCGATCACCGGCGTTCCGGCCGGATCGGTTTGCACGTAAAGCGCCTGGCCGCCGGCCGGAACCGGCAGGAGCCAGTCCGCGACCAGCACGCCTCCGCCCAGCACGAAGCCGATGGCGCGGTTGCCCTGTGTCACCACGGCATAGGTCGGCCCCAGCATCTCCAGCGCCGGCTCGCCCTTGGCCTGCTGATAACCGGCGCCCATTTCCGGGGCGACGGCATTGGGCACCGGCCTGACGGGGGCGATCGTGCGGTAGCGACCACGGTCATCGAGGTCGGTGAACACGCGTTTCAGCAAATCCATGGCGGTGAATCGTGCCCCGCTAACCAGCGGCGCGTTGACCGAGCCGGGAGCGGTCGAGCGCTGGAAGGTGAGAAGCTTGCCTTCGACCGGCGGCGACACGGGGGCGGCAGGTGCGGCGCCGATCAGGGCCGTGGCCATCGCAATGCCCCATTTGCGATTGAGTCTTCTCATGGCGCGCAGCATGACGCCTATGCGGGGGAATGCAATGCGGCTTCGACTCAGCAGGCGTTGGCCGGCCACGCCGTTTCCCTAGCGCAGCGCCGGCTCCCGCCCAAGCAGCAGGAACATCGATCCTCCAACCAGTGCAAGCACGCCGGCAAGCAGCATGTAGGGATCGAAACTGTCCGCCTGTTTCAGCACCATGCCAAGGACTATGGCGCCGAGCGCAGCGGAAATCGCCATGGCCATGACGATCAGCCCGATCACCGTTCCATAGATGTCTATCGGGAAATAGCGGGTGGTTAGGTAGGCGATCAGGTCGCTCTCCGCGCCCAGCGAAAGGCCCATCAGCAGCACTGATGCCGCTAGCGCCGGCAGCGCGGTAAAGCCCAGCGAAACGGTCAGCAGCCCGAGGCCGGGCAAGGCCAGGGCGATCGCCGCGACAATATGCGGTGCGAAACGATCCAGCGCGATGCCGCAGGCGAAACGCCCTACAGCGACGCCGGCGGCAAACAGGGAGATCAGCCAGACCGCCGTATCCGGAGCGGCGCCCTTTTCCAGCAGCATCAGCTTCATCTGCGAGCTTTGCAGCGGATAGACCATGTTGGCGAGCATGATGCCGACGAAGATCAGCCAGAATGCGCGCATCTTCAGGACCATGCGATAGTCCTTGCCGGCGCTGCGCCGCTTCCTGGCGTCCCCTTCCGCTAGCGCGAGCTTGCCGGGCATCAGCAGGATGCCCAGGGCCCCGACCACGGCGACATAGGCGGCGACCGCGAAATAGCCCGCGCGCCAGCCATGCGCCTCGATGAAATTGTAGAGCAGCGGGCTGCCGATCACGCCCACCACCGCGGGCGAGGTCGCAGCGACGGCAAAGGCCAGCCCCCGTGCGGTGACGAACCGTTCGGCGATCAGGCGGCTGTAGACCGTGGAAGACGTGATGGCGCCGGCCAGCAGGTTCTGCGCAACGAAGATCGCGGCATAGGTCGCCAGGTCCCCGGGCATAACGGCGTAGCCGACGAAAGTCAGCGGGAAGGCGATCACCCCGACCGTGGCGACCGGGCGCACGCCGAACAGATCGGTCAGCCGTCCGGCGAGGGGCACGACGAACAGCGTCATCAGGCCGAGCGAGCCGATCATGGCGAAATCCGCGCGAGGCCAATTGAATTCGGCGAGCAGGTGGGGCGCGAAGATGCTCGCGATATAGTGATTGAGCAGGAAGCCGGCGCCCATTCCGGCGCAGACAGAGGCCATGGCCCGCCAATGCTTGCGGAATTCGCCCAGATAGGACTGTGGCGCCGTGCCGCTGCCGATCGATTGGTGCATCTCTCTCCCCAACGCTTCGTTTTCCGGCCTGACCTTGTGCTTTTGCCGTCGTTCGCAGGGATAAAGTGAAGCACGATGAAATCCAGACCAATTCCACGCTGTTTTCGCCATTCCCTTGGGCGCGCAAATCGCGCAAGGTTGGTGCAAACAGGCATTTGGGAGTGCGATCGATGCTGGAGATCTGGCGGGCGGGAGGCTCGAACACGTCGGCGACTCCAGAGGAGGCCCGCAGGATCGAGGCAGAGGGCTGGGACGGGCAGATGTTCATGTGCTCGCAGAACCTCAGCGCCGATCCCTATGTGCAGATGGGCGTCTGGGCGACGGCTACCGAGCGGCTGAAGCTTTCGACCGGTGTGACCAATCCCTTCACCCGCAACCTTGCGGTGACGGCGGGGGCCGCGGCGACGGTGCAGGCGGTTTCAGGGGGCAGGGCGGTGCTGGGCATCGGCCGGGGCGATTCGGCGCTGGCCTATCTTGGCCATGCCCCGGTCAGCGCGAAGAGCTTCGAGACCTCGCTGAAGCACCTCCAGACCCTGCTGAGTGGCGGCGAGATACCCTTTTCGGAATTTGGATCATCCGGAGATGCGCCGGATATCCATGCCCTGTCGCTGGGCGGCAGGCCGGAAGGGGTGAAGCTGCGCTGGCTCAATCCCGATATGCCGAAGGTGCCGCTTGATGTCGCCGCTACGGGCCCCAAGGTCATCGCCATGGCCGCCCGCATTGCCGAACGGGTGACCTTCAGCGTCGGTGCGGAGCCGGAACGGATGGCATGGGCGCTGGAAACGGCGCGTGCGGCGCAGGGCGACCGCAGGGTTTCCTATGGCGCGCAACTCGTCGTCGTCTGCCATCCGGACATGGATACGGCAATGGAAACGGCGGTGCACATGGCCCCGCCGCTAGCCCGCTTCCAGGTGATCGAGGGCAAGCAGGTCGGTCCCGCCGACAAGACGATGAGTGAGAACCTTGAAGCCATCAAGGGTGGCTACGACATGAACAAGCACGGCGTCCACCAGGCGAAGGACCGCATCGTCGGCGGCGGACTGACGGAGGAATTCGTGCGCAATTTCGCCGTGGTCGGCGGGCCAGATGCCGTCACCGAAAAACTGCTGGGGCTCAGGAAGATGGGGCTGGAACGCTTCGTCGTCGTCGGCCCCGGCTTCTATCCCGCCAGTTGGGGCGAGGCGGGCAATCTGTTTCAGAAGGAAGTTATCCCGGCGCTCAAGGCGGCGGGTTAGGAGAGAGTGCAAATGGGTAGACTGGAAGGAAGAGTAGCGATCGTCACGGGCGCCAGCCAGGGGATCGGCAATGCCATCGCCAAGGCATTCGTCCGCGAGGGGGCGGCAGTGGTGATCAATGCGCGCCGCGAGGAAGCGATCCGCAAGGTGGCGGAGGAGCTCTCGGCCGGTGGCGGCAAGGTGATCGCGGTGGCGGGCGACGTGTCGAAGCGCGACACCGCGGACCGCACCATCGCGGCGGCGGCGGAGAACTTCGGCCGCATTGACGTGCTTGTGAACAACGCGCAAGTCACCAAGAATGCCCTGATCGAGGACATCACCGACGAGAATTTCGACCTGACCTTCGGATCGGGCTTCAAGGGCACGCTCTATCACATGCAGGCGGCGCTGCCGTACCTGAAGAAGCAGGGCGGCTCGATAATCAATTTCGGAACCCGCCAGGGCATCTATGGCCAGCCGCACGACGGCGTCTATGGCGCGAACAAGGAGGCGATCCGCGCGCTCAGCCGCACCGCCGCGCGCGAATGGGGGCAGTTCGGCATCCGGGTGAACGTGATCAACCCGGCGGGGCTCAGCCCTGCGGCGGCTGAGTTCCTCGAAGCCGATCCGGTGCGGGCACAGAAGTATTACGACGAGATGCCGCTGGGCCGGTTCGGCCGGCTGGACGAGGACATTGCGCCGATCGCTGTGTTCCTCGCCTGCGACGAGGGGCATTACCTTACCGGCCAGACCCTCAATGCGGATGGCGGACAGATCATGCTGTAACGGGTTGGGCGGGTTTCAGCTCTCCAGCCTGTAGCCCGCTTCGCCCCAGGCCTTCACGCCGCCATCCAGCGCTATCGCCCGGGTGAACCCCAGGTCGCGCAGCGTTGCGGCGGCGAGGGTGGAGATCTTGCCGAAATCGCAGCAGGTGATCACCCGGACCGTCGGATCGGGCAGGACGGAATTGACTCGCAGCTCCAACTGACCGCGCGGCAGGTGGATCGATCCCGGGATGTGGCCGGTTTCGAAGGATTCCCTCTCGCGCACGTCGAGGATGACCAGTTCCGCGCTGTTGCTCCCGATCCGGGCCTCAAGCTCTGCCAGCGACATGAACGGCACTTTCGCCGCCGCCTCGGCCAACATGTGCTGGACGGTCTTGCCGCCGGTCATGTTGGTGCGAAGCGCCTCGGTGAGGTGGGTCGGCGCGGCGAGGTCGAGGCGCTGCATCATTTCGACGAATTCCGCCCGGTTCGTCTTCCGCAGGCGCGGGTTGTTGGCGATTTCGGCGGCGATGGTGCTGTGGGTGCGGCCCTTGTAGTCGTGAGCCGGGTAGACCAGCGTCTCGCCCGGCAGCTTGAGCAGCCTGCCGAACAGGCTGTCATAAAGCGCGTGGGGATCGCCGCTCGGCAGGTCGGTGCGGCCGGTGCCGCCGATCAGCAGGGTGTCGCCGGTGAAGACCCGGTCTTCCATGACGAGGCAGAGGGAATCGCGAGTGTGGCCGGGGGTGTGCATCGCCTGCAGCCGAAGTTCGCCCACCACCAGCATGTCGCCGTCGTCCAGCCGCAGGCCCGCGTGGGGCGTGGGGCTGAGCCGGTGCATCACGACGGGTGCGCGCAACGCTTGGCCCAGTTCGAGGCTGGCGGAAAAATGATCGGCATGGGTATGCGTGTCGACCACGTAGCGGACATGCACGCCAAGCTGGCTGGCAAGCCCGAGGTAGCGGTCGATCTGCGATTGCTCCGGATCGATCAGCACCGCCGCCCGCGACGCCTCGCAGCCGACGAGGTAGGACCGGCAGCCGCCCGTGGTCACCTGTTCGAAGATCATGCCGGCCTCCCTGTTCTAACGTCTCTGGACCAGCCGCATGTCGCCGCCCTCGCGGTGGAGGACATAGGCATCGCCTTGCGCCTCGAGGCAGGCGCCCTGGAAGTCGACCGTGCCGAGATCGTTGGGTGTCAAAGCGACGCGGATGGTGTTCCGTCCGTCGAGCTCGATGCGCTTGGACATGAGCCGGTGCATCGGCACGGCCAGTTCGATCCAGCGCGGCGTGCGCATGTCGTCCTGCGGCATGGACCAGCCGTAGTACTGGGTATAGCCCGTCACCGGCTCGCCGCTGTCAAAGCCGATGCGGAAATCGACGCCGGGGATGCCCTTGCCGTTGGGCCAGGTGACCAGCAGCGTATGTTCCTGCGTCTTCTCCGCCGGCACCAGCGAGAACTGCGCCGGAACGGGCTTGGGTTCGGTCTGGAGGCAGACCTTTGCGCCCTGCCGGTACCAGCGCCCCTCCGCGTGCTCGTCGAGCGCGCCCGCGGCCAGCACGTAGCGGAACCTGTGGTTCGCCCCGATCTCCAGCAAGCCGGCGATGTCCGGTCCCTCGGAGACGCGATAGGTGCCCGGCCGGGGTGAGCCGGCGATTGCGGGCGCTGAAGGCAGCGCCGCGACAAGCATGGCGGAAAGGGCGAGCCTCCTCATGCGGCGAACCTGCGCCAAAGTTTCGCCAGGCGCCAGCGGAAATCGCCGCGCGCTAGACTCTGTTTCAGTTATACTGAAACAGTTCGGCACCGGCCCGCTCCCCCGCCCGGCCACCCATAGGGTACTATCGTTGGGTGGCCGGGTGGGGGAGCGGGCCGGTGCCGATTCCACGTAAGTGGAAAAGACTCTAGGCGTTCAACCCGCCATTTACGCTGATGATTTGCCCGGTGATCTTGCTCGCCTCCGGGCCGCAGAGGAACAGCGTCACGGGGGCGAGGTCCTTGGGGCTCGGCAGGCCAAGGCCCGCCCGGGCCATTGCCCGTTCAGCGCGGTTGGCCACCTGTGACATCTTCTCGAAAATCGGCGTGTCGACCACGTAGCTGGGCGAGATGCAGTGCACTCGCACGCCGTCTCGGGCCAGTTCCATGGCAAGGTTGCGCACGAACATCATGATCCCTCCGAACGCCGCGCCGACCATCGACTGGCGCGCGGCGGCGAAGCGGCCGGCGTCGGAGGCATAGGAGATGAAGGTGCCGCCCTGCTTGACCAGGTGGGGCAGGGCGACACGGGCAAGCTGCTGGCAGATCACCAGCAGGCCGTGGGCGTGATGAACGTAGTCCGCCGGGTCGGTCTGGGCGAAGATCCCTGCCGTCCGCCCGCCGCCGCCAACATTGCCGGTGGAGCAATGGATCACCGCGTCGAGCCTGCCGCCCTCGCTGGCGACCTTCTCGACCACCGCCTCGATCTCCTCCAGCCTGGCGAAATTGCCCGGCACCGGGATCAGCTTCGCATCGGGCGCGCGTTGCCTGATCCGCGCGATGGCATCGGCCACCGTCTCCTCGCGCGAGCCGTGGACGCCGACGATCGCGCCGCCCTCCGCCGCCTGTGCCGCGATCTCGAAGCCGATGGCGCCCGTCGCGCCCGTGACCAGCACGACCTGGCCTGCCGGAATGTGTCCCATCTTTCCTGTCCCTATTGCTTGCCGAGCGCGATGGCGCCCTTTGCCGAGAGTTCCGCAATACGCGCCTCGTCATAACCCAGAAGCTCCGTCAGCACCTCGCGCGTGTGCTGGCCGAGCAGCGGCGGCGTCGCATAGCGCACCGGCGTTTCGCTGAAGCGGTGCGGCTGGGCGATGGCAGGCGCAATGCCCTCGGTCGGGTGCTCCAGGCCGAAGACCAGACCGCGCTCCTTCGCTTCCTCCGAAAGCAGCGCCTCGCCAACGCTGCGCACCGCGCCGCAGGGAATGCCCGATGCCTTGCACAGCTTCGACCACGCCGCGCCGGGCCTTGTCGAGAACACCGCATTGGCTTCCTCGAGAAACTCGTCCTGGTGCTTCTGCCGCTCCGTCATGGTCGAGAAGCGGGGGTCTTCGAGCCATTCCGGCTTCTGGACCACGTCGTTGCACAGGCGGTGGAACATCTTGTCGTTGGAGCAGGTCATGATCAGGTGGCCGTCCGCCGTCGGGAACATGCCGTTAGGGCCGAAGCCCTGCGGTGGGAAGAGCAGCGGCTCCGTGCCAGAGGCCAGCCACTCGGCACCCTGGTAGGAGAGGTTGGCAAGGCCGCTGTCGAACATGGCGATGTCGACATGCTGCCCGCGACCGGTGACTGTGCGCGAATAGAGCGCGGCGAGCACGCCGATGGCCGAATTGAGTCCCGTGCTGAGATCGACATATTGCACGCCAAGCTGGATCGGGGTGCCGCCGGGATACTTGTTGAGCGAGACGAGCCCGGTTTCCGCGGCGAGCGGGCTATCATATCCCCCCGCATCGGCATTGCTGCCGCCCCGGCCATAGCCCGAGACCGAGCAGTAGATCAGCCGCGGGAAGCGGTCCTTGATGCTGGGATAGTCCAGCCCGAAGCGCCGCATGACCGAGCCGGTGAAGTTCTCGACGAGGATGTCTGCCGTAGCGACAAGGTCGAGGATCACCTGCCGCCCTTCCTCGCTCTTGAGGTCCACCGCGACGCTCCGCTTGGAACGGTTGAGCGACATGAACATCGTCGTCTCGCCGCTGCGGTCCGGCCCGCGATGGACGTGGCGGCTGTCGTCGCCACCTTGCGGGTTCTCGATCTTGATCACCTCCGCGCCGAGATCGCCGAGTATTTGCGTGCCGAAGGGCCCGGCGACGACGCGGGTGAAGTCGATCACCCGAAGGCCGCTGAGCGGCGGCTGCCCATCCGGTTGCCCGGCAAGGGGGGAAAGGCCCGCAAAGTTCGCGGTCATGGCCGCGTGGGGGCGCTACCCAGGGGCATCGTCTCTCTCCTCGTTTTCTTGTCTTTGCAGCGAAGATGGCCGTGCCCGCCACCGTGTCAATCGAATTGTCCCCATTGGCCGCAGGGCGGGGTCTGTGTTAGCCAGCCGTATAGGGACGAGGAGGCTTCGATGCGAAAGAGGATGCGCAAGGCGCTGTTGGCAGCGGCCGCGTTGCAATGGGCCATGGCGACGCCTCTCCGGGCCGAACCTGCAGGGTTCCCCGCCGCTCCGACGCCGCCGCCCGGCGCGCCCAACGTGCTCGTGATCATGACCGACGATGTCGGTTTTGCCTCATCCAGCACTTTCGGCGGCGGCGTTCCGACGCCAAACCTGGATCGGATCGCGGCAAACGGCCTGGTCTACAACAACTTCCACACCACCTCGATCTGCTCGCCCACGCGCGCCTCGCTGCTAACCGGGCGCAACCACCACGCGGTAGGCTTCGGCACCGTGGCCGATCTCGCGCGCGGCGATGCCGGATACAATTCGATCATCCCGAAGAGCGCGGGAACGGTGGCGCAGATGCTGTCCGCCGCCGGCTACGACACGGCGATGTTCGGCAAGCACCACAATGTCCCCACCTGGCAATCGGGCCCCATGGGGCCATTCGACCAGTGGCCGACGGGGCTGGGCTTCAAGTATTTCTATGGCTTCAACGGAGGCCTGACTGACCAGTTTCACCCGCAACTGGTCGAGAACGAGCGCATGATCGATCCTCCGGCCGCTGGCGACGGCACCGAGGCCGGCTATGTCTTCGAGCGCGACATTGCCGACCGCGCGATCGACTGGCTGCATATTCAGCACTCGCAAAATCCGGATCGGCCCTTCTTGCTCTACTATTCTGCGGGCACGGCTCATGCGCCATTGCAGGCCCCCGCCGAATGGATCGCCCGGTTCAAGGGCAAGTTCGACATGGGCTGGGACGCCTACCGCGAGGCAACGCTCGCCCGGCAACTGAAGCTCGGCATTGTCCCGCCCGGCACCAAGCTGGCGCCGATGCCGGATGGAACCCGGCCCTGGAGCGCGCTCACCGCCGACGAGCGAAAGGTCGCGGCGCGATACATGGAAGTCTATGCCGCCATGCTGGCCTATCACGACGCGCAGGTCGGGCGAATTCTCGATACACTCAAGGCCTCGGGCGAGCTCGACAACACGATGATCGTCTACATCGAGGGCGACAACGGCGCGAGCGGGGAAGGCGGGGCCATTGGCGGCCTAAACTATGCGACGCGGGTCAGCGCCGCGGGGGGCAACGGCGAACTGGCCCATGCGCTGGCCAACCTCGACAAGCTTGGCGGGCCGGACAGCCTGCCGATCGGCCCGGTCGGCTGGGCTTCGGCGCTGAACACGCCGTTTCCCTACTACAAGCTGGTCGCCTCGCGACTTGGCGGAATGACCAACGGCCTCGTCGTGTCCTGGCCGGCAAGGCTCACCCAGCGCGGCGTGCGCAGCCAGTTCGTCGACGTCACTGACGTGACGCCGACCATCCTCGAAGCCGCCGGCGTCAAGCAGCCGGATAGCATCAACGGCATTGCCCAGCAGCCGTTCGACGGCGTCAGCTTCGTCTACAGCTTCGATGCGCCCAAGGCACCGGCGCGCCACCGCACGCGATATTTCGAGGTCTTCGGCCATGCCGCGATCTATTCGGACGGCTGGTTGTTGGCCCAGCCGGTCAAGGTCGAACCGAGGATGGACGCGGCCATGCCCGATCCCGCTTCGCCCTGGCAGCTCTATGATCTCAACAAGGACTGGTCGCAGACCACCGACGTCGCCGCCGCCCATCCCGAAAAGGTAGCCGAGCTGAAGGCGCTGTGGACGGCGGAAGCAGCGCGCAACAATGTGCTGCCGATCCAGTACAGCAACTTCGCCTCGATGCTCCCCGGCACCCGGCCGGAGCCGCGGTCGGAGCCCGGGCGGCACGTGCTTTATCCCATAGGCCAGCGCCTGCCCGAAGGCGTGTTCCCGGCTATCAACAACCGCAGCTGGTCGATCGAGGCCGATGTGGAAGTGCCGGCGAGCGGCGCCGAAGGCATGCTGGTGACGCAGGGCGGGCGTTTTTCGGGCTGGGGGCTGGCGGTGCTCAAGGGCAAGCCGACGTTCCTCTACCGCAACACCGATCATTCTGAGGACCTTGTGCGCGTGGAATCGCCGCAGGTGCTCTCGCCGGGGCGGCACAAGGTGACGATTGCCTTCACGGTCGACGGGCCTGGGTTCGGCAAGGGCGGGTCGCTGGCCCTGTCGGTTGACGGCGCGGAACAGGCCACCGGCCGCTTGCAGCGCACCGTGCCGTTCAAGTTCAGCCCGGAGGAAGCGACGCTTGGTCGCGATGGGGGAACGCCGCTGACGGCGGACTATGGCTTGCCCTTCGCCTTTACCGGCAAGCTGGAGCGGGTGACCTTCGACCTGGGGCCGGTGCAGCCGATGACGGGCGGGAAGTAGGGGTAGGGCGCAGTCGCCCTCAAGCCTCCAGCGGCTCCGTCGCCCAGCCAAGCTCCGGCACGGTCATCGATCGCCGCCCGCTGAAATCGGTGCGCACGACGATAAGCGCGCAGCGTTCGTAATGTTCGAGCAGGCGGCGCAGGCGGCCCGGGGAATTGGTGCCGTAGATACGGGCCAATTCTGCGTCGTCGGGGCAGGGCAGGCCAGACTGGGCAGCCCGGGCGATGACGAGGAAGGGGGCCAGCAGGTCGTCGGACAGCACCGAGGCGATGCGCAGGATGTCCTGCCACTCGCCCATGTCCTCATGCCTCACGCCGGCGACCGCCATGGCGAAGCGACGGCGGAACTGGCCCATGTCGACATGGCCGGCGGTGAGCCGCTGCATCCGGCAGCGCACGGAGAAATCCTGGAACAGCTTGGCAGGCGGCTGGAAGGTGCAGTCCGGTTCGGCCGCCATGTCGAACAGGATTTGTGTCACCGCCGCGTCGATCTCGCTCTGCGAGGGGGCGAACAATTGCGGCTGTTCGACCGGTTCTTCCGCCTCGAGCGGAACCGCGGCGATCCGTTCCAGCAGCTCGTCGGCATCGGGGGGCGGGGGAAGAGGAGCGGGCTGGAAGATGGGTGCATCGTCGAGGTGCAGGTCGGCATGCAGCAGCGCGTGCAGCTCGTCGGGCGAGGCGCTGGGGGGTGGGGCCAGCTTCTGCGCCATGACGCGTGCGCCGGTCCGCACCTGGCCGATCCGCACCGCCACAGGCCGCCGGCTGATCGCCGGGCCGAGGCCGAGGAACTGGCCGCGGCCGAGATCGCGGATCTGCTCGGCCTGGCGGCGCTCCATGCCGAGGAGGTCGGCGGCGCGGGCCATGTCGATGTCGAGGAAGGTGCGGCCCATCAGGAAGTTCGAGGCCTCCGCAGCGACATTCTTGGCCAGCTTGGCAAGGCGCTGGGTGGCGACGATGCCGGCGAGGCCACGCTTGCGGCCGCGGCACATCAGGTTGGTCATGGCGCCGAGGCTGAGGCGCCGCGCCTCCTCGCTGACTTCGCCCGAAGAGACAGGCGCGAACATCTGCGCCTCGTCGACCACGACCAGCGCCGGAAACCACTGCTCGCGCGGGGCGTCGAACAGGGCGGAGAGGAACAGCGCGGCGCAGCGCATCTGTGCCTCGATCTCCAGCCCGTCCAGGGCCAGCACCACCGAGGCCCGGTGCTCGCGGATGCGGCCGGCAAGGCGGGTGAGTTCAGCCGAAGAATAGGCCGCGCCATCGACGACGATGTGGCCGAAGACGTCCGCCAGGGTGACGAAATCCCCTTCAGGGTCGATCACCACCTGCTGGACGATGGAGGCGCTCTCTTCGAGGATGCGGCGCAGCAGGTGCGACTTGCCGGAGCCGCTGTTGCCCTGGACGAGAAGGCGGGTGGCCAGCAGCTCTTCAATGTCGATGGTAACCGGCTTGTCGTTCTGGTCGACTCCGATCTGGATGGGCGCGCTCACGCGGTGGGCCTAGTGGGACTACCGGATTCGGGCAAAGTGGGTGGAAGGATTTTTCCAGAGCTTTGCAATCAGGCCCGCGGGGCAACCCGGCGATAGCTCAGCGCCTCCGCCACATGGATACGGCCAACACTTTGCGCGCCGGCGAGGTCGGCGATGGTGCGGGCCACGCGGAGCATCCGGGTGTAGCCCCGCGCGGAAAGCCGCATGGCGTCGGCAGCCTGCATCAGCAGCTTGCGGCCGGCCTCGTCGGGCGTTGCGTGCTGTTCGAGCAGCTCCCCGTCCAGCTCAGCATTGCTGCGCATCTTCGTGCCTTCGAGCCGCGCTGTCTGGATCGCCCGCGCCGCCGCCACCCGCGCGGCGACTTGCGCCGAGCCTTCGGCGGGCGGGGGCAGGGTGAGGTCGGCGGCGCTGACGGGATCGACTTCGACGTGGAGGTCGATGCGGTCCAGCATCGGGCCGGATACCTTGCTCTGGTAATCGGCGGCGCACCTCGGCGCGCGGCTGCAGGCAAGGGCGGGGTCGCCCAGATAGCCGCAGCGGCAGGGGTTCATCGCCGCGATCAGCTGGACGCGGGCCGGGTAGGTAACGTGGGCATTGGCGCGGGCAACGGTGACTTCGCCGGTTTCGAGCGGTTGGCGCAGGCTGTCGAGCACCGGGCGCTGGAATTCGGGCAGCTCGTCGAGGAACAGCACGCCGAGGTGGGCAAGGCTGACCTCGCCCGGCCGCACGCGCAGGCCGCCACCGGTCAGCGCCGCCATCGAGGCGGAGTGGTGCGGGCTGCGGAACGGGCGGGTGCGGCTGATCCGGCCTTCCTCCAGCGTGCCGGCGACCGAGGCGACCATCGAGACTTCCAGCGCCTCTGTCGGAGTCAGTTCGGGCAGGATGCCGGGGAGGCACGAGGCGAGCAGCGACTTGCCCGCGCCCGGCGGACCGATCATCAACAGGTTGTGGCCGCCGGCGGCAGCGATTTCCAGCGCGCGCTTGGCGGTTTCCTGGCCCTTGACCCGCTTCAGGTCCGGCCCGCGTTCGGGCGTGATGGCCTCTCCCGGCTCGGGCACGGGCAGGACCTGCGTGCCCTTGAGGTGGTTCAATAGGCTGACGAGGTCGGGCGCGGCCAGGATCGGGATGCCGCTGGCCCAGCGGGCCTCCGCCCCCTGCGCTGCCGGGCAGATCAGTCCCTTGTCCTCGCCGCTGGCATGGATTGCCGCGAGCAGCACGCCCGGTGAGCCGATGATCCGGCCATCGAGCGCCAGTTCGCCCACCGCGACGAAATCGGTGAGCTGCTCGGCGTCGGTCACGCCCATGGCTGCCAGCAGGGCCAGCGCAATCGGCAAGTCGAAGTGGGAGCCTTCCTTGGGCAGGTCCGCCGGCGCGAGGTTCACGGTAATGCGCTTGGGCGGAAAGCTTAGCCCCATGGCGGCGAGCGCGGCGATCACCCGCTCCTTGCTTTCGCGTACCGCCTTGTCGGGCAGGCCGACGATGTTGAAGTTCGGCATGCCCGGCGCAAGCTGGCACTGCACCTCCACGGCGCGCGCCTCCAGGCCAAGATAGGCCACTGTCGAAACCAGTGCGACCACTGACGACCCCCGTAATGTCCCGGTGGGGGTGATGCCGCAGCGAACGGCAGGTGTCGAGGGGAGTCATTTTCGAAATTCGCGGAGGAGCGAATTTCGAGGCGGCACCGGCCCGCTCCCCCGGCCCAACCACCCATTGATTTTACCCTGTGGGTGGTTGGGCCGGGGGAGCGGGCCGGTGCCGAACGATCCGAAACGACAGTTTCGGATCATACGACAAGCGTTCAGGCCGTGGCCAGTTCCTTCTTCTCGTTTTCCCACCAGCCGTGGCACAGCGGGCCCTTGATGGTGGTGCGGTGGATTTCGCGTTCCTCGGCGGGATTGCTGCCGGTGGCCTCGTGCAGGACGCGGGTGTTGTCCCAGATGACCATGTCGCCTTCTTCCCACTCGTGGTAGTAGACCTTCATCACCCGTTCGGCCTCGTTCCAGATTTCGGCGAGCCTTTCGAAGGCGGCGTCGCTGCGGTCGCCCTCGATGCCGCGGCAGCCGTAGGGGCACATGTGGAAAACCTTCTCGCCCTGCGGCCGGGTCCAGACGGCGGGGTGGACGGAGCAGCGGCCGTTCTCGTTCTGGATGCTGAGCGACATGTCGTCATGCGGCTTCACCAGCTTGAAGCCCTTGGGTAGGCCGAAGCGCTGGCGATCGTAGCGCAGGTCGAGGTTGTACAGGACGTTGAGCCCTTCCGCCTTGGCGCGGATCTTGGGGTCCATGTCGTTGTAGATCTGGATACCGCAGGCAAAGGCGGTGCGCCCGCCGTCCTTGGCGATCTTCAGCGAGCGCAGCACGGCGGCGTACATCATCTCGTCGTTGTACGCATGGTCGAAGTGCCAGGGCTGCCAGGTGACGAGCGGCTTGCCGTCAATCTCGACCACGCAGGAGCCAGGCCCCGAGGCGATGACGATGACGCCAGGCAGTCTCTCGCGGTCGGCGCGAGTGACGGAGGGAACCGGATGCTCCTTGAGCGGGCCGAACACCTCGCTGAGCTTCACCTGCATGGCGGCGGTCTGTTCGACATTCTTGCAGGCGATGACGCCGCGATCGTCGAGCAGCTGCTTGAGCTGGGCGCGGACCGCCGGATCGTCGAGCGCTTCGCTGGTGATGCCGGTGACGCGCGCGCCGAAGTTCAGGTTGGGGTCGAGGGGCTGAATCTGAATATTGGCCATAAAGTACTCTCCCTATGTTGCAGGGAGAATCGCATCATCTGCGACCGCGATTCCTTGACGGATGTCAAATTGCTCTCGCAGCAGTGCATTATCGGGAAATCCCCTGGGCAAGGGCAAACCCGAAGTTAACCTTTCCAGTGAGGACTCGCGCAAGGCTGGCGGGCGCATTTTCGCCGCGATGCGCAAGCTCGCCGCCTTGTTCCTGTCGATCCTCGCGATCATCGCCCAGCCGGCGATGGCGCAGGTCATCGTCTATCGCGAGGTGTTCGAGGAAGTGGTCGAGGTTCCGGCCACCGGCAGCGACCGGCTGGTCCAGGCGCACCCGGCTGCCGCCGCCGATACGGCCGAACTGCAATTGCCCAAAGGTATCGCGCGCTATGGCCCCTTCCGGGTGCTCGATTCGAGCCATGCCGCGCTGGTAGACGTGACGGACGCGCGCTCCCCGGCGCAGTTCGCCGCCATGTTGCGCGCCTATCCCGGCATCCGCACATTGGAACTGATCGAATGCCCCGGCACCGACGACGATCGCGCCAACCTGAAGCTGGGTCTGATGATCCATGATCGCGGTATTGCCACCGACGTGCCCGATGGCGGATCGGTGCGCTCCGGCGGGGTGGAGCTGTTTCTTGCCGGGGTGCGACGGACGGCGGCCGCCAATGCGGAGTTCGCCGTCCACAGCTGGGCGGACGAATATGGCCTGGAGCCCAAGGACTATGCCCCTAACTCGCCGGAGAATCGCATCTATATCGATTACTACCGGCGCATGGGCATGAGCGAGGCCGAGGCCCGCTCCTTCTACGCCATGACCAACTCCGTCCCGAATTCCGACGCCAAGTGGCTCGACACTGCCGACATGGCGCAGTGGATCCGGCTCGACCAGCCGGCGATCGCGTCGGCCCGGGTTGACTCGACGATTGCGGTCAACTAGGGGCGCACGCCTGTTTGGAGGCTACCCAATCGGGCAGCCCATTTAGTTCGAGACATACCGATGAAGCGCACTTTCCAGCCCAGCAATCTCGTCCGCGCCCGCCGTCACGGCTTCCGTGCCCGCACTGCGACCGTTGGTGGACGCAAGGTGCTGCGCGCCCGCCGCGCCCGCGGCCGCAAGCGGCTCTCGGCCTGATAGTGGCGTCGAATCGGGACTGACCATGTCAGTCCCTGCGCCCGGCACCGGCCCGCTCCTCCGCCCGACCACCCATAGGGTCCTATCGTTGGGTGGCCGGGCGGAGGAGCGGGCCGGTGCCGCATCCGGCGGTGCGACATTTCCCCAAGCGATGCCTTGCGATGCCGCCGGCAATTAATGTGCTGAGGCGACGAGCCGATTTCGTCGCCGCGAACAAGGGGCTGCGCGTCGCGCGGCCCGGTTTCGTTCTGCTCGCCCATCGCAATGGGGGGCACGGCATGCGCTATGGCATCACCGTCACCAAGCGGATCGGCAATGCCGTGGTGCGCAACCGCATGAAGCGCCGCTTCCGCGCCCTCTTGCGCGAAGTGCTGCAGGAGCATGGCATGGCGGATACGGACCACGTGGTGATCGGCCGCGAAGGCGGGATCGAGCGGGATTTCGGCCTGTTGCGCACTGAACTGCTGGCCGCTCTGGAGCGCGCCAGGGCCGGCAAGGGCGACAAGCCGCGCGAAAAGCGACGGGCATGAAACGTCTGCTCGTCCTCATCGCCCGGGCCTGGCAGCTCGGCCCCTCGCGCATTCTTCCGCCAAGCTGCCGCTACGCGCCGAGCTGCTCGCAATATGCCATCGACGCCGTGGAGAAATACGGTGCGATTAGGGGTGGCTGGCTGGCGGCTAAGCGGCTAATGCGCTGCCACCCTTGGGGCGGGCACGGTTACGATCCGGTGCCCTAGGCCCCCACAGCGAAGAGACGGACAGGGATTCCCAGGTGGACAATCAGCGCAATATCATTCTCGCGGTCCTGCTGACCGGGCTGATCCTGTTCGGCTGGGAGGCCGGCATTCGGTACTTGTACCCGAACGCCGACAAGCCCGCGCCGGCGGCGACCTCTTCCGCATCGGCGCCCGCCGCCAGCGAGTCCGCCCCTGCGAAGCCTACCCGCGAAGGTGGGCTGGTCAGTGCGGCCGACATCGCCATCGAAAAGCGCGACCTCGCGACTGCTCTTGCCTCCGGCAACCGTGTTCCCATCTCCGCGCCGGGCCTGTCGGGATCGATCAACCTGGCCGGCGGCCTGATCGACGATCTCACCATCAATCGCCACACCGCAACGCTCAAGCCGAGTGACGGGCCTGCACGCATGTTCTCGCCGGCCGGCACGCCGGCGCAGCATTTCGCCCAGTTCGGCTGGACGGGGCAGGGCGTGGAGCTGCCCACCAAGGCCACGGTATGGTCGGCACCCGCCAATGCCAGGCTGACGCCGCAAACGCCGGTCACGACAAGCTGGGCGAATGCCACCGGGCAGACCTTTGCGATAACCTACAAGATCGACAAGGACTACATGATCACCGCCGAGGCGACCGTGACCAATGCGGGTACGACGCCGATCCAGGTCCAGCCGATCGCCCAGCTCAACCGCACCAACAAGACCGCCAGCCTCGATAGCTGGAACATCCATTCCGGCCCCTTCGGCGCCTTCGACGAGACGGTTTCGTTCGATACGAACTATGCCGACGTTGCCGAGGCCCAAGGGGGCGTGATCGAGAATGCAGGGAAGCCCAACTGGATCGGCTTCACCGACATCTACTGGATGAGCACGATCGTTCCCGGCGCCAATGCCGCCACCTCCGATTTCCGCGCGCTCGGCAACGGCGATTTCCTTGCCGACCTGTTTTACAAGCCTGTCTCGGTTGCGCCGGGTCAATCCTCGACGACGACGACTCGCCTGTTTGCCGGCGCCAAGGAAAGCTCCGTGCTGGACGTCTATGAGAATGCCGGCATCCCGAAATTCGGCCTGGCGATCGACTGGGGCTGGTTCCGCTGGTTCGAGAAGCCGATCTTCTGGCTGCTGGAAAAGCTGTTCAAGCTGGCGGGCAATTTCGGCGTGGCCATAATCCTGCTGACCGTGATCGTGCGCGGCATCATGTTCCCGATCGCGCAGCGCCAGTTCGCCTCCATGGCATCGATGCGGGCGATCCAGCCCAAGCTGAAGGCGCTGCAGGATCGCTACAAGGACGACAAGCAGAAGCTCCAGCAGGAAACCATGGAGCTCTACAAGAAGGAAGGCGTCAATCCGCTGGCTGGATGCCTGCCGATCTTCCTGCAGATCCCCGTGTTCTTCGCGCTCTACAAGGTGCTGACCCTGGCCGTCGAAATGCGCCACCAGCCCTTCGTGCTGTGGATCAAGGACCTCTCCGCCCCCGATCCATTGCACTTCCTCAACCTGTTCGGCCTGCTGAACTTCACGCCGCCCAGCTTCCTTGGCATCGGCGTGCTGGCGCTGCTGCTGGGCGTGACGATGTGGGCGCAGTTCAAGCTCAACCCGACCCCGCCCGATCCGGTGCAGCAGCAGATGTTCGCGATCATGCCCTGGATGATGATGTTCGTCATGGCGCCCTTCGCGGCGGGGCTGCTGATCTACTGGATCACCTCGAACCTGCTGACCATCGCGCAGCAGAAGTACCTCTATTCGAGGCATCCACAGCTCAAGGCCCCTGCATGACGGACGACGAACCCGCAGAACGGGCACGCCGCCTGTTCGCGGGGCGGGTGGAGTTCCTGAAGAGCGCCCCCGCGCTCAAGTTCCTGCCCGATCCCGACTTGCCGGAGGTGGCCTTCTGCGGTCGTTCCAACGTCGGCAAGAGCTCGCTGCTCAATGCGCTGACGGGCCGCAAGTCCATTGCCCGTACATCGGTGACGCCGGGGCGCACGCAGGAGCTCAACTTCTTCGACGTCGGCGATCCGGCGGTGCTGCGGCTGGTCGACATGCCGGGCTATGGTTTTGCCAAGGCGCCGCTCAAGGTGGTGGAGAACTGGCGCCGGCTGGTGCGCGATTTCCTGCGCGGGCGCGTCGTGCTCAAGCGGGCGCTGCTGCTGATCGATTCGCGTCACGGCATCAAGCCCGTCGATGCCGAGATGATGAAGATGCTCGACGAGGCGGCCGTGGTCTATCGCATCGTCCTCACCAAGGCCGACAAGATCAAGGCGAGCGAGCTGGCCGAAGTGCTCGCGCGGACCGAGGCGGAGGCGAGGAAGCACCCGGCGGCCTTCCCGCTGGTGCACGTCACCAGCTCGGAAAAGGGCATGGGTATTGCCGAACTGCGCACGGCGGTGCTGGAAGACGCGGGTTCATTGTAGGTCTGGGGTTCATAGGCCGTTCATCCTCGACACTGTCATCCTGAACCATTAGGTTCGGGACCCATGAAGCTCATCATCGGCAACAAGAATTATTCGAGCTGGAGCCTGCGCGGCTGGCTGGCCTGCAAGCAATCGGGGCTGCACTTCGAGGAGATCACCGTCCCGCTATATGGCGAGGACTGGGAAGAGCAGCGCCGCGCCGACGACCTCGCGCCAAGTTCGGGCAAGGTGCCGGTCCTGTGGGACGGAGAGGCGGTGGTGTGGGACAGCCTCGCCATCATCGAATACCTTGCGGACAAGGTCGGGCGCGACCGGTTCTGGCCCAAGGAAGACGACGCACGGGCCATGGCGCGTTCGGTGGCGGCCGAAATGCACAGCTCCTACCTGCCATTGCGCCGCCAGTGCCCGATGAACATCCGCCTGCGCGTGGAGGATTACGAGATCGACGACGAGGCGAGGAGCGATGTCGTGCGCATCCTCACCCTCTGGGCCGAGGCGCGGGCACGGTTCGGCAAGGGCGGGCCCTACCTGTTCGGGGCCTTCTGTGCCGCCGACATCATCTATGCCCCCATCGTCAGCCGCTTCATCACCTATGGCATCAGCGTGCCCGGCTTCGCCGCCGCCTACATGCAGGCGGTGTGGGAGCACGAGTGGCTGCAGAACTGGATCGACGCCGCAGAGGCCGAGGAATGGGTGATCGAGCAGTACGAGCAGCCGGCCAAGGCCTAGGGGACCCGCCGCGCTTCGTAGGGCGTGCCGTCCTTGCGCAGATAGCTGTCGGCGGTGAACATCATGTCGATGTCGGAATAGCCGCCGCCCGTCCGCACTCCGCCGCTGATCACGACGAAACTGCAATCGGCATCGCTTTCATTGATCAGGTGGTGGCCGTTGGTTTTGCCCTTGGGCCAGGCGCAGATGTCGCCGGGGCGCAGGACCGAGCGCCCGTCATCCTCGACCAGCACGGCCTCGCCCGAAAGCATGACCAGCATTTCGTCCTCGCTGTCGTGCCAGTGCCGCTGTGATGACCATGCGCCGGGCTTCAGCACTACGTGGCTCGCGCCGAACTCGCTGATCCCGCCGGCCGGAGCGAGGCGGCGAAACCAGCGGCCCTGGACTTCCTCATGGAACGGCGCCGGGTAGCCGGTGGCGTTGGTCTGGGGGATTGTCTTGAGGTCCAGCTTGGGCATTCAGGCACTCCGGCTTGTGTCTAGGCGCTTGAGACCATATGCGATGGCCCGCCATGACCCAAGCTTCCGATGTCGTCCGCCTGACCGAGGCCCTGATCGCCTGCCCCAGCGTGACGCCTGCGGTGGGCTCCGTGTTCGATTGCCTCGAAGAGGCGCTGGCCCCGCTGGGCTTCGAAGTGCATCGGGCGATAACCGGAACGCCGCCGGAAGGCCCGGTCGAGAACCTGTTCGCCATCCGCAGGGGTCCTGCCGGTTCCCGCCACTTTTCCTTCGCCGGCCATCTCGACGTGGTTCCGCCGGGCGAGCGCTGGACAGGTGATCCCTTCGTGCCCGAACGGCGCGGGGAACTGCTGCACGGGCGCGGCGCGGTCGACATGAAGGGTTCGATCGCGGCGATGGTCGAGGCAGTACGGACCATTCCGCGGGAGGCCGGAACGCTCAGTTTCGCCATCACCGGCGACGAGGAGGGCCCGGCAAAGTACGGCACCCTGGCCTTGATCGACCACATGCGGGCCGTCGGCGAGATTCCGGACCTGTGCGTGGTGGGCGAGCCGACTTCGGCCAACCGGCTGGGCGACACCATCAAGATCGGCCGGCGCGGCTCGGTGAACATCTGGCTGGAAGTGGTGGGCCGCGAAGGCCACGTTGCTTATCCGCACCTCGCCGATAATCCGGCCCCCAGGCTGGTTGCCATTCTGGCCGAACTCGATTCACTGGTGCTCGACGAGGGGACCGACTGGTTCCAGCCTTCGAACCTCGAGATCACCGACATTTCCATCGGCAACCCGGTGACCAACGTCATCCCCCCGGTCGCGCGGGCGCGGATTTCGATTCGGTTCAACGACCAGCACACCGGGGCGGGCCTCGAGCAGATGGTGAGGGACATCGCCGAGCGCCACGGCGGCACGGCCCGCGCGGAGATTTCCGGCGAGGCCTTCCTGACCCAGCCCGGCCTCCTGTCCGAAATCCTGACCGAAGCGATCAAGGCCGAGACCGGCCTCGTCACCGATGCCTCCACCACAGGCGGCACTTCGGATGCGCGGTTCCTCTGCCACCTGTGCCCGGTCGTCGAGTTCGGCCCGCCCAACGCCACCATGCACAAGCGCGACGAGGCCGTGGCCATGGCCGACCTCGAAGTGCTGGCGCGGATCTATCGCCGCGTGGCGGAGGCGGCGCTGCGCGGCTGAGCGAAACAGGGGGGAGGACACGAGATGAGCGAAGCTGCGATGGAGGAGGCTGGCCCGGGCCAGAGCAAGCTGCAATGGCGGGTGCTGATCGGCTTCCTGCTGGGCTTGGTGGCAGGCCTTGTCGTGCACATGACCATGCCCGATGCCAACTGGCTCGCGCCCACGATCAAATATGTCACGACGCCGCTAGGCCAGATTTTCCTGCGGCTGCTGTTCATGCTGGTGCTGCCGCTGCTGTTCTCGGCGCTGGTCGTCGGCATTGCCGAAATGGGCGAAATACGCGCGCTGAAGAACGTGGGGTTGCAGACTCTGGCCTACACGGTGGTGGTCTCCTCGATTGCGGTCGCCGTCAGCCTTGCCACGGTCAACCTGCTCAAGCCGGGTGCCGGTGTCGATCCCGTCGCGGCAAACGCCATGATCGGCAATGCCCGCGAAGGCGCTGCGGGCATCATCGCCAAGGCGGAATCGGCCAAGTCCGGCGTCGATGCGGTGATCGGCATCGTGCCGAGCAATGTCGTGGCCGCGATGAGCGAGAACGACATACTTGCCGTCATGTTCTTCGCCCTGTTCTTCGGCATCGGCTTGCTGCTGGTGCAGACCCAGCGCACCGAGACGCTCAAGCACGCGATCGAGGGCGTGTTCGAGGTTTCGATGAAGCTGATCGGCCTGGTGATCCAACTCGCCCCGATCGCGGTGTTCTGCTTCATGTTCAACCTCGCCTCGCAATTCGGCTGGGAACTGCTGTCGAAGCTTGCCGCCTATGTCGCGGTGGTGCTGCTGGCGCTGGCGATCCAGATGTTCGGAGTCTTTCCCGCCATCCTCGCGCTGATCGCGCGCAAGAACCCCATCGCCTTCTTCCGGGAGACGCAGGAAGCCTTGGTGATGGCCTTTTCGACCTCCTCGTCGAATGCATCACTGCCCACGGCCCTGCGCGTCGCCGAAACCAAGCTGAAACTGCCGCCCAGGATATCGCGCTTCGTTCTGACTATCGGCGCGACCGCCAACCAGAACGGCACCGCGATGTTCGAGGGCGTGACCGTGCTGTTCCTCGCGCAGTTCTTCGGGATTGACCTGTCGTTCACCCAGCAGTTGTTCGTGATGCTGGTGTGCATCCTGGCGGGGATCGGGACGGCAGGAGTTCCGGCAGGCTCCCTGCCGGTCATCGCCCTGATCCTGGGCGCGGTTGGCGTGCCGCCGGCGGGGGTCGGCCTGATCCTTGGCGTCGACCGCTTCCTCGACATGTGTCGCACCACACTGAACGTCATCGGCGACCTGGTCGCCGCGACGGTCATCTCCGCGCGCAACAAGGCGTAAGGATTACTTCTCCAGTTCGACCGGCACGAACGGCCCCAGCCCGCAACCCGCGCCTTCGTGGAGATCGCCACCCAGGCGATCGAGCACGCGGATAATGTCGGTGCTGCAAAGCTGCGTGAGCGAGGTCTTGTAGCTGAAGGCGTCGGCGATCTTCAGGCCGTTGCAGCGCTGCGGCAGGGTGTTGCGCCAGGCGCGGCGGTTGTCGCGGATGAAATCGATGGTCCAGTCGTCGCGGATGCGGGTCTCGCGGAATTGCGCGATCGGGACGCAGCTTTCGGCAGGGCCGGTCACGCGCGCTGCGGGAGCGACGGCGGGGCGTTCGCGCGGCCCTTCCTGCGTGCAGGCGGCAAGGGCGAGGGGGGCGGCGGCGAGGCAAAACAAGGCACGTGGCGTCATGGCGCTTCTCCAGTTGGGCGGCGCTATCGGGCCGGTTTGCCCCCGCTCGTTCCGGCCGGCTTCTTGCCGCGTTCCAGTATCTTGGACTTGAATCCGCAAAGATCAACCACCGGGCAGCGCCAGCATTCCGGCGTTCGCGCCTTGCAGACATAGCGGCCGTGCAGGATCAGCCAGTGATGCGCGCCGACGCGAAAGGGCTGAGGCACCTTTTTCTCGAGCTGCTTTTCAACCGCGAGCGGCGTCTTCCCCTTGGCAAGGCCGGTGCGGTTGCCGACGCGGAAGATGTGGGTATCGACCGCGAAGGTCTCCGCCCCGAAGGCGCAGTTCATCACGACATTGGCGGTCTTGCGGCCGACGCCGGGGAGGGTGGTCAACACGTCGCGGTCTGCCGGAACCTCGCCGCCGTAATCGCGGACGAGGATTTCGGAGAGGGCAATGACGTTCTTCGCCTTGGCGTTGAACAACCCGATGGTCTTGATGTGCTGTTTCAAGCCCTCCTCGCCCAGCGCGACCATCTGGACGGGCGTCTTCACTTCGCGAAACAGCGCCCGCGTCGCCTTGTTGACGCCGACATCGGTCGCCTGGGCGGAGAGAACCACCGCGACCAGCAACTGGTAGGTGTTGCCGAACTCAAGCTCCGTTTCGGGCGAGGGGTTGGCCTCGGCGAGGCGGCGGAAGAATTCGAAGATCTGGTCACGCTTCATCGTTGCGGTGATCGCCCTGGTGGTTCTGTTCGCGCCTGTCCTGCATCGCTTCGGAAAATGCCGCGGCCATTATGCCGGTCGGCATGGCGACCAGCCCGATACCGGCGAGCGCGACGATCGAGGCCATGAACTTTCCCAGCGGCGTGATCGGCGAGACGTCGCCGTAGCCGACGGTGGTCAGGGTAATGATCGACCACCACAGTGCACGCGGGATCGAGCCGAACTTGTCAGGCTGGACGTCGCCCTCAGCGAGATAGAGCGCGGTTGCACCGATGAGCAGCAGAAAGCAGGCGAGGGCAACGGTGACGTAAAGCTCGTAGCGCCGTGAATGGATGGCGCGGGCGAGGTCTTGGAAGGCGGAGGAGAAGTGGCCGAACTTGGCCAGCATGAGCAGGCGCAGCAGCCGCGTCAGCCTCAGGACGGCGACGCCGGGTATGAGGATCGGCAGCAGAGTGACAATCAGCACGGCAAGGTCGACCAGGCCCAGCGGCGAGAAGATGAAGGCGAGGCGCTTGCGCAGATCCCCCTGCGCACCCGGTTCCTCCGCCGCCGTCCAGATGCGGGCGGCATATTCGGCGGTGAAGGCCGCACCGAAGAACAGCTCCATCCGCAGCAGCAAGCCGCTGTACTGCGCCTCGATCTCTGGCTCGGTCGATACGATCGATGTAACCACGGCAACGACAATGATGATCGCCAGCGCCCAATTCACCGCCGACAGATGGCCGTCGCCCGGCGGATCGCCGTTGAGTTGCAGCCAGGCGCGATGGCGCAGGGCCACGGTCTTAAAGCCCCAGCACCTCCGGCATGTGGTATCGCCCGGGGCCCTTGCCGATCAGCCACTGCGCCGCCCGCACCGCGCCCTTGGCGAAGATCTGGCGGTTTTCGGCGAGGTGGGAGAGCGCGATGCGCTCGTTGTCGGCGAGGAAATGGACGGTGTGATCGCCCGCAACCGTGCCGCCGCGCAAGCTCGCGAAGCCGATGGTGCCGGGCTCGCGCTTGCCGGTAATGCCGTCGCGACCGCGCTCGCTGTGGTCGGCAAGGGCAATGTGGCGGCCTTCTGCTGCGGCTTCGCCGAGCAGCAGGGCGGTGCCGGAGGGCGCATCGACCTTCATGCGGTGGTGGGTCTCGACGATCTCGATATCCCAGTCGTCACCCAGCCGGCTCGCCGCCTCGCGCACGAGATGGGCAAGCAGGGTGACGCCGAGCGAGGTATTGCCGGTCTGCAGCACCGCTACGCTCTGCGATGCGCTGTCGACCAGCCAGTGGTGGCGCTCTTCGAGGCCGGTGGTGCCGACCATGATCGGCACTTGCGTCGCCATGGCCGCGTCGAGATTGGCCTCCAGCGCCTTGGGGCTGGAGAAATCGACCAGCACGTCGCTTACCCTGGCAAGCTCCAGCGGATCGCCGCCCACGTCGATCCCGCCGGCCAGCGTTTCGCCGGCGGCGGCGATGGCCTCGGCAATTGCGTGCCCCATGCGCCCCTCGCTGCCGATGATCCCGATTCTTGCCATTGCACGTCCCCTGTGGAGCGTGCTTCATGGCGGCGATGGGAGCCTTCCGCAATATCGTCATCCTCACCGGCGCCGGAGTCAGCGCCGAAAGCGGCATCGATACCTTCCGCACGGCTGGCGGCCTGTGGGAAAAGTATCGGCCGGAGGACGTCGCCACCCCGCAGGCTTTCGCCCGCGATCCGGACCTTGTCCTGTCGTTCTACGACATGCGCCGCGCCGCGATCCAGGAGAAGGTACCGAACGAGGCGCACTTCGCGCTGGGCCGGCTGGACGCCGAGTGGCCCGGCGGCCTGCTGATCGTCACCCAGAACATCGACGACCTGCACGAGCGGGCAGGGGCGCGGCGGGTCCTCCACATGCATGGCGAGCACCTGCTGGCCTTGTGCACCTGGTGCGACGAGCGCTCGCCGTGGCGCGGCCCGCTGATCGAGCGGCCGCCCTGCCCGAAGTGCGGCGCGCGGGCGCTGCGGCCCGATGTCGTCTGGTTCGGCGAAATGCCCTATCGCATGAACGAGATCTACGCGGCGCTGCGCCAGTGCGACCTGTTCGTCTCGATCGGCACGTCCGGCGCGGTCTATCCGGCGGCGGGCTTCGTGCAGAGCGCGCGGGACATGGGCGCGAGGACGCTGGAGCTCAACCTGGAGCCGTCGCAGGGTTCGGCCTGGTTCCACGAGTGCCGCCACGGTCCGGCGACGGAAGTCGTGCCGGCCTGGGTCGAGGAATTGCTAGCCGCCGGCTGAGCAGCCCCGGCACTCCGGGTCCTTGACAATCCTGAGGCTGCGCATCGAGGGCGCCAGCCCGTCGATCACGTGCAGCTTGCCCCACTGCGGATCGCCGAAGGCGGCGTGGCCGGCCAGGATGATGCGGATCGCGTGCATCGCGGCAAAGCTGCCCACCGTTCCCGCCATGGCGCCCAGCACGCCGTCGGCGGCGCAGGTGTCGCAATCGTCGGCGTCGAAGGCGTCGCCGACGAAGCAGCGGTAGCAGGCCTCGCCCGGCAGGTGCCCGGCGAAATTGGCGGCCTGCCCCTGGAAGCGGCCCAGCGCTGCGCTGGTCAGGGGGACTCCCTCGGACACGCAGGCGTCCGACACGGCGAGGCGAGTCGCGAAATTGTCACAGCCGTCGAGGACAAGGGTGGCACCCCCCACGACTCGCGCGGCGTTGCCGCTCCCTACCCGGTCAACGACCGCGCGAGCTTTGAGGGCAGGGTCGAACCGGGCTACCCAATCGGCGGCCAGCTCCGCCTTGGGCCTGCCGACATCGGCCGTGGTGAAAATGGTCTGCCGCTGCAGGTTCGATTCCTCGACCACATCGCTATCGACCAGCGTCAGCTTCCCGATCCCGGCTGCAGCAAGATATTGCAGCGCTGGCGAGCCGATTCCGCCGCAGCCGATCAGCACGACATGGGCATTGGCCAGCGCTACCTGCCCCGCGCCGCCCAGTTCCGGCAGGACGATGTGGCGCGCGAAGCGGTTGAGGCGATCGGGGGGGAGGGCCATTACTTGGAAGTCACCAGCTTGGCGAGGCAGCGCGAATAGAGCTGGTGCTCGGCAATCAGCACCCGCGCGGCAAGGCTGTCGGGTGTGTCGCCGGGCAGGATCGCCACGCGCGTCTGGCCCAGCATCGGCCCGTCGTCGAGTTCGGCGGTGACGATGTGCACGGTGCAGCCGCCGTGGCTGTCGCCCGCTTCCAGCGCCCGTTCGTGGGTGTGCAGGCCCGGGTACTTGGGCAGCAGCGAGGGGTGGATGTTGAGCATACGGCCCTTCCAGCGCCCGACGAATTCCGGTGTGACGATCCGCATGTAGCCGGCCAGCGCGACATATTGCGCGCCGCTCGCGCGGATTGCGGCGTCCATCGCCATGTCGTGGTCGAGCCGCTCCATGCCTTTGTGCGAGAGGACAAAGGTCGGCACGCCCTCGCCTTCGGCCAGCTTCAGGCCGGAAGCTTCCGCCTTGTTGCTGGCGACGAGCACGATCTCGTAGGGGCAGTCTTCCGCACGGCTGGCATAGAGCAGCGCGGCCATGTTGGTGCCGCTGCCGGAAATCAGGACGGCGACCTTTGCGCGGTCAGGCAAGGTGCGTTGCCTTCCAGCTTTCCCGCGCGCTCCAGGCATTGTCGCTGCCCGATACGGTGCAGCCGCGCTCGCCGGAGCGGATGTCGCCGATGCGGAAGACGGTTTCTCCGGCAGCTTCCAGATCGGCAGTGACGCTGGTCACATCCGACTCGGCCACGGCGAGAACCATTCCCACGCCGCAGTTGAAGGTGCGGGCCATTTCCCCCGGCTCGATGTTGCCCTGGGCCTGCAGGAAGGCCATCAGCCGGGGCTGCTCCCATGCATCGGCGCTGACATGGGCGTGCAGGCCCTTGGGCAGGACGCGGGGTATATTTTCGAGGAGGCCACCGCCGGTGATGTGGGCGAGGGCATGAATCCGGCCGCTGCGGATCACCGGCAGCAGGCTCTTCACGTAAATGCGGGTCGGCTCGATCAGGTGGTCGATCAGCAGGCGGTCGGCGTCGAACAGGGCAGGGCGCTCCAGCTTCCAGCCCTTGTCGGCGGCAAGGCGGCGGACCAGCGAATAGCCGTTGGAATGGACGCCCGAGCTGGCAAGGCCCAGCAGGACGTCGCCTTCCGCAACCCTCTCGCCGGTCAGTTGCCCGCCGCGCTCCACCGCGCCGACGCAGAAGCCGGCAAGGTCATAGTCGCCCGGAGCATACATTCCCGGCATTTCCGCCGTTTCCCCGCCGATCAGCGCGCAGCCGGCGAGCTTGCAGCCATCGGCGATGCCGGCGACCACCCGCTCGGCAACGCCGTTGTCCAGCTTGCCGGTGGCGAAGTAGTCCAGGAAGAACAGCGGCTCCGCGCCTTGCACGATCAGGTCGTTGACGCACATGGCGACGAGGTCGATGCCGATCGCGTCGTGCCGGTCATGGTCGATGGCGAGCTTCACCTTCGTGCCGACCCCGTCGTTTGCCGCCACCAGCAGCGGATCGTTGAAGCCGGCGGCCTTCAGGTCGAAGAAGCCGCCGAAGCCACCCAACTCCGCATCCGCGCCCGGCCGCGCCGTCGCTTTCGCCAGCGGGCCGATTGCTTTCACAAGCGCATTTCCGGCGGCGATCGAGACGCCTGCCTGTTCATAACTGTAGGACTTGTTCGACATCTTGTGCCGCCTATCCTTTTCGCACTTGGATTTCCATGACCGTTTCGGCAAAAGGCCACCAGTTTTCACCGATGGCAGTTGCAACCCTCTTCCAGCGCCAGCGCTCGAACCGCCCAGGCCCGGCCGCACTGCTGGCCTCGGGGCTTGCGCTTGCGCTCGCCCTGGCGCTTGCCGCGATCGGTCCCAGCCGACTGATTGCCCAGATCGAAGGCGACCGCGGCATTCCGCCCGCCGCCACCACCAGCGACATCCATATCGGCGGCATCGAGGTCGAAACCACCGGCAAGACGGCCGAGGAAGCGCGCTTGGCCGGCTGGCGCGAGGCGCAGAAGAAGGCCTGGTTGCTGCTCCGCGGTCCCTCGATGAGCGAGGAGCAGATCAACAGCATGGTGCTCGCGGTGGTTATCGAGCACGAGCAGATCGGCGCGCACCGCTATATCGCCAAGCTTGGCGTGGTGTTCGACCGCAAGAAGGCGGGCCAGTACATCAGCCAGGGCGGGATGCCGGTGACGCACTCGGCGCCGCTGCTCGTGGTGCCGGTGCTCTATTCAGGCGGCACGGCGCAGGTCTTCGAGGTGCGCGGGGCCTGGCAGCGCGCCTGGGCAAATTTCACCAACGGCGCGAGCCCGGTGGACTATGTCCGCCCGGTCGGCGCCGGTGCGGATTCGCTGCTGCTCACCGCGGGGCAGACCGAAAGGCGCAGCCGCGGCTGGTGGCATACGGTGCTCAGCCAGTTCAATGCCTCGGACGTGATCATGCCTGTCGCCCGGCTGGAACGGCAATGGCCTGGAGGCCCGGTGCGAGGCACTTTCACCGCGCGCTATGGGCCGGACAATACCTATCTCGACAGCTTTGCCCTTACCGCCAACGACGAAGACGGCGTGCCGGCCATGCTGGACCAGGCAGTCAAGCGGATGGACGAGATCTACACCAACGCCCTCAACAACGGCCTGCTCAAGCCCGATCCCACGCTGGTTTCGCAAACCCAGTCGATCGACGCGGCGCTGGCCCGGATCGAAGAGGCGAACCGGGCGATGGAAAGTGCCCGGGAGGCTGCGGCTCCGGGCGTGGAAGGGCCATCGCCAAGCGCTTCGGCCAGCGCGGCGCCGGCGGCGACGTCCAGCTTTGTCGTCCAGTTCTCCTCGCCCGATGCAGGCGCGGTGGATTCGGCGCTGGGCTCGGTGCGCGGGGCCTCCGGCGTGCGCGGCGCCTCGACGACATCCATTGCCATCGGCGGCACTTCGGTGATGCGCGTGACCTATGCCGGATCGCTGGAGGAACTGGCGGCGGCGCTCAGGGCGCGCGGCTGGTCGGTGACGGTCGGCAGCAACGCCCTCAGCATCCGGCGGTAGGATGTCCCAGATCGCGCTGCCCCTCAGCTTGAACGGGGCCGCAGGGCCCGTACGGATCGTCGCGGGTGGC
The DNA here is from genome assembly GCA_964630805.1 of uncultured Novosphingobium sp. Classification (GTDB taxonomy): domain Bacteria; phylum Pseudomonadota; class Alphaproteobacteria; order Sphingomonadales; family Sphingomonadaceae; genus Novosphingobium. Next base: position 43,433 of record CAZVWP010000021.1, read on the forward strand.
GGTAATTCCCATGTCATCGAGGCGCTAAGCCATCCCGAGAGCTGGCCGTTCCGCACGGCCGTGCTTTCCGGCCCGCCGCGCTCGGGCAAGTCGCTGCTGGCGCGCTGGTTCGCCGAAAGCGGCGAAGGTGCTCATGGGGGCGAGGCGCTCGACAATGCCGACAGCATGGACGAGACCGAACTGTTCCACCGCTGGAACCGCGCCCAGGCGAGCGGCACGCCGCTGCTGCTGGTGAGCAATGCGCAAGGGGAGGGGTGGAAGATCGCTCTGCCCGATCTCGCCTCCCGGATCGGCGCTGCCTTGCACCTCGAGATCGGCCCGCCGGACGATGCCATGCTGGCCGATCTGATCGCGCTCCATGCCGAGCAACGGGGCCTTGTTCTCGATGAAGCGGCCGCCGCCTACCTTGTCCCGCGCTGCGAGCGTAGCCATCTAGGGGTGGAGCGCCTCGTCATGGCGATCGATCGCTTGAGCCTTGAACGCAAGCAGCCGCCGACCATGGCGATATGGCGCGATGCGCTGGAGGAGCTGGCGGGGCTAAGCCAACCCCGCTTGCTTTGAAGTGAAAAAGGTGTGAGAATCAAATCATGCCCGGCAGATTTATTACCTATCTGGACTCGATAAAGGCACGCGATCCCGCGGCGCGTTCGCGCTGGGAAGTGCTGCTCTATCCTGGGGTGTGGGCGCTCGCCTGGCACCGCGTGGCTCACTGGCTCTACAACCAAAGGCTCTATTTCCTCGCCCGCTGGGTGAACCACTTTGCCCGCGCCTTCACCGCCATCGATATCCACCCGGGTGCGAAGATCGGCAGGAATTTCTTCGTCGACCATGGCTTTGTCACCATCGGCGAGACGGCGGATATCGGCGACAACGTGACCATCTACCCGTGTGTGACCTTGGGCGGCACCAATCCGGCTAACGGCGTGGGCGGCAAGCGGCATCCGACTCTCAAGGACAATGTCATTGTCGGCTCCGGCGCGCAGATCCTCGGGCCCATCACCATTGGCGAGCGGGCGCGGATCGGCGCCAATGCCGTGGTGACCGACGAGGTGCCCGATGGCGCGACCATGGTCGGCGTCAAGGCACGCTCCACGCTGCTGCCGGCGGAGGCTTGGCAGCGAGACTTCGTGCCCTATGGCACGCCCTGCTCGGAACGGTTCGATCCGGCGACGCAGAAGCTCGAAATCCTCCAGTGCGAGGTGGAGACGCTGCAGAAGCGCCTGGCCATGCTGCTGGAAGAACGTGAGGTCGATGCGGCGAAGAAAAGCGCCGGGCGCAAGGGCGGCGGGGCGAAGAGCGCTTGAGCGCAATCGTCACGCCCTTTCCCCTCAATGCGCGGCAACCTGCGCAAGTGGGGTTCGAACGCGAAGAACTGCAGCGCATCCTGGACATCTACGGTCGCATGGTCGCCGCCGGCTTGTGGCGCGACTATGCCATGGACTTCGCCAGGGATGCCGCCACCTTCAGCGCCTTTCGCCGCGCGGCCGAATACCCGCAGGCGCGGATCGAGAAACGGCCCGAGCTGCGCAACCGGCAGGGCATGTGGACCCTGTTCGGCGAGGCCGGGCAGGTGCTGAAGCGCGGGCACGAGCTCGCGGGCGTCCTGTTTCCGCTGGAGCGGCGGCTGTTGAAGGTGGTAGAGGCTTAAGCCGCGATGGCCGCCGAAGTGGACGTGCTTAACTTGGCGCGGCCATTTGCAAAGGCGGTGCTTGTCGGAACATTGGCGGGGTCGTGGATGCCGCTGCTGTTTACTGCCTTTATTGCATTATTCTTTGTTGCGGAGGGCAGCTATCTGGATGCGCTTTTTGTAGCGCTTTTGCCGATCCTCATTGCATTCGCGTTCGTTTTGGCCGCAAGCGTATTCATTGGCATCCCGGCGACGATCCTACTGAGCAAAACGCGCCGAGAGAGCAAGTCAGCTTACGTAGGCATCGGGATTTTCATGGGGTCTCTCCTTCCGGCGCTCGTGCTGATTTACATGGAAGCGCAGGAAGGGTGGTGGGTGACATTCCTCGGAGCCTTCAGCGGCGCCATGACAGGCTGTACTTGGTGGACTTCGGCGCGCGAAGAAAAGGCTGCGCAATAAGATACTTACAATCGGGCGCGTTTGCTGCCTCGGTGAACGGGATCAGTTGGCGCCCCAGGGCCGCCACTGGAAGGACGAGGACATTGCGCAGCTCTCGCCGGTCACCGAGACGGTGACCGTGCCGCCGCGGCGGTGCCAGCGGAATGGCATGTAGTAGCGGGAGAAACTGCCGCTGGAATCGGAAGTGAAGCGCCAGTCGATTGGCTTCATGTCGCCGTTCGACACCCGATAGTGGGCGGGCGACCCTGCTTCCATGCCGTTGACCGTGAAGAGGTAGATCTGGCCGTTGCCGGTTACGGTAAGGTCGCAATCGCCGTCGCTGGTCCGGCTGACAAGCGCCCAGTGCGAGTCGATCGGTTCGGCGCCGGGGCGGAGCGACGGCAAGGCTGCTGCGGAAAGGACGAGAGGCGCGAGCGCAAACAGGGACATGCCGTTCTCCCATGGAGGGCCCGCAGGTGCGGGCTACTCCGGGAGAATACCACAGGTGAGATGACGCGGGTGGCTTGCGTCAGGGCCGGTTCAAACCGGGACAGTCGGGACTGGCGGGAAAGTTATCCCCCGGCGGCCTTCTGCAGCATGCCCATGGCGTGCATAGACTGTTCCATGCCGTTCTCGATCGGCTTGTCGGAAGACCGGTCGCTGATCTTGCTCCAGGCTGCGGCAAAACCTTCCACCGTGCGATCGGCTTCGCCCAGCAGGACGCCTTCGTTCATGGTGACCCAGGCGCCCTGGCAGACGCCCGCGCCCGCGCCGACGATGGCGTTCGAAGGCGCGTCATCGGAGACGAGGAACAGCGCGGCGGGCGCGACGTTTTCGGGCTTGAAGGCCTTGTAGGCTTCCTCGGGGAAGATGTCCTCGGTCATGCGGGTGCCGGCGGTCGGCGCCAGCGAGTTCACCCGGATGTTGTACTTGGCGCCCTCGAGGTGGAGCGTCTTGGCGAGGCCGACGCAGCCGAGCTTGGCGGCGCTGTAGTTGGCCTGGCCGAAATTGCCGCCGAGGCCCGAGCTGGAGGTCGTCATCAGGATGCGGCCGTAGCTCTGCTCGCGCATGGTTTCCCACACCGCCTTGGTGGCGAAGGCGCTCCCCAGCAGGTGGACGCGCACGACCCGTTCGAAATCGGCCGGGTCCATCTTGATGAAGGTCTTGTCGCGCAGGATGCCGGCGTTGTTGATCAGGATATGGACGGTGCCCCAGGCTTCCTTGGCCTTGGCGACCATCTCTTCCATCTGCTGGAATTCGGCGACATTGCCGCCGTTCGACATGGCCTCGCCGCCTGCGGCCTTGATCTCCTCGACAACGGCGAGGGCCGCGTCGGAATGGCCGGTGCCGTCGCGCGCCGCGCCGAGATCGTTGACCACCACCTTGGCCCCGCGCCGTGCCAGTTCGAGCGCATAGGCCTTGCCGAGCCCGCCGCCGGCGCCGGTGACGATGGCGACTTTGTCCTTGAAGGAAATGGTCATAGGATGGCTCCTTGAAACGAGTGTGCCGCGCGGGCGATGCGCGCGCATGCCATGTTGCAGTGCGGCATTCAATGGCAAAGCTGCTCGGGCGGGAAGAGGAGGCAAGACGATGGCCGTTTCCGGTGTGGATCGCGCCCTGCATGGACCGTTGCGCGACCTTAGCTCGCTGGGCTTCGCGCCCGGCGCAGTGGCGGTGGTGACAGGAGCGGGCAGCGGCATCGGGCGCGCGGTGGCGCTGACGGCGGCCAGGGCTGGATTGACTGTCGCGGTGTGGGACATCGTGCCGGAATGGGCGACGCAAACCGTGGGGCTGGTCGAGGAGCTGGGCGGAAGGGCGCTGGCGGTGACGGTCGATGTGGCCGATCCGGTTCAGGTCTCTCGCGCGTGGGACGCGACACTGCCGCTCGGTGCCTGCCGTTACCTCGTCAATAATGCCGGGCCGCCGAGCATGGACCCGGGGCCATTCCGCGACAACCTGTTGCGGGCGCTGGGCTCGGTCGAGGAGGTCACGAGTCAATGGCTGGCGCGCTGCGGCGATGTGGCGGCGAGCGTTGTCAGCATCGCTTCGGTCGCAGGCAACTTCCAGGGCGGCGGCAAGGCAAATTCCGCCTTCTATCCCACCGCCAAGACCGGTATCGTCGGCTTCACCCGGCACCTTGCGACCAAATACGCAGGGCGGCCCCGCGCCAATGCCATTGCGCCGGGCTTTACCCTGACGCCGCGCACCATTCCCTACCTGGAGAATGCCGTGGTTGCCCAAGCAGTGGCGGATATTCCGATGGAGCGCGCGGGCTTTCCCGAGGAAGTGGCGGCAGGCGTGGTCTTCCTGCTTTCACCCGCCGCGAGCTACATCAACGGTGTCCTGCTGCCGGTCGACGGCGGCATGGCCATCGGCTGAACCGGAGACTGAGCATGGACATCGAGCACCTCAAGGCCATCGAAGGCATCCGCCAGTTGCATTCGCGCTATGTCGATGCGGTGTTCCGCAAGGACTATGCTTCCTTCGGACTATGCTGGACAGAGCAGGCCGAATGGCGCATCGCCGGGCGGGTGCTGCAGGGGCGGGACGCGATCGTCGGTTTCCTCGAACAGGCGATGGGCAATTTCCACCGCGTGATTATGACCTTCCGCAATCCCTTTGTGGAGCTTACCGGTCCCGGCGAGGCACGCTCCCGGGTCTATGTGACCGAGCAGAACGGCTTCAGGAGCGGCCGCCCCGGCGCGACCATCGGCACCTATTTCGAGAAAGTGGTCGAGCGCGACGGGGTTTGGCTGCGCGACTGGGCGCTGTTCCAGCTGCACTACATGGGGCCGGCGGACCTCACCGGCGACTATTTCGAGCAGCCGGACTACGGCCCGCCGCCGGCCTTCCCGCCGCCCGATGCCATGGCGCCGGACTATTCCAGGCTGAGCAACTAGAGGGCGGCGAGGGCCGGGATCAGTTCGTTGAAGTGGTCGATCACTGCATCGGCGCCGAGCTGGCGGACCGGGATATCGTTGAAGCCGAAGCTGACCGCGACGACGGGAACGCCGGCAGCCCGCGCCGCGCCGACATCGTAGGTGGTGTCGCCGACGAAGGCCGCCTTGCCCCCGCCCCCGCGCTCGATCATCAACTCGATCAGGTCGGGCTTGGGCTTGGCCCGGCCGGGGCCCAGCGTGTCGCCGCCGATGATGGTGAAGAATCGGTCGCTGAGGCCCAGCGCCTCGAAGCCCTTGCGCGCCAGCGCCTCCAGCTTGTTGGTGACGACCGCCAACTTGACCCCGCGCGCGGCCAGCCCGTCCAGCATTTCCTCACCCCCGGGGAACAGGGCAGTGAAATTGGTGATGTTGGCGGCGTAGAATTCCAGCAGGTGATCGTAGAGCGCGTCGAATTCCGCGTCCGAGGGGAGGCCACCGCTCCGCTCCAGCGCCTTGCGCAGCATGGTCCGCCCGCCGCCGCCGATCAGGCCGGGGACTTCCGGGATGGGTACGGGCGGCCGTTCGGCGATGACAAGCGCATGATTGAGCGCGGCACCGAGGTCCTGGTGGGTGTCGAGCAGAGTGCCGTCGAGGTCGAAACCGACCATATCGAAGGGAAGTGTGGTCATGGGCCCGCGCGATGGCGCGACATTCTGGAAACGGCAAGCGATTGCTGCCATTGATGCAAACCATGACCGACAAGAAAATCTCTCTCGCCATCGTCGTGCTCGCCGCGGGCAAGGGCACGCGGATGAAAAGTGACAGGCACAAGGTGCTGCATGCCGTGGCCGGGCGGCCGATGATCGAGCACTTGCTGGCCTCCGCGGCGGAGCTTGAGCCGGAGCGGCAGGTGGTGATCGCCGGGCACGGGCGCGAGCAGATCGAATTGGCCTTGGGCGAGCGCGCGACGATTGCCGTGCAGGAGCCGCAGTTGGGCACGGCCCATGCGGTGCAGCAGGCCGAATCGGCGCTGGCGGGCTTCGATGGCGACGTGCTGGTTCTCTATGCCGATGTGCCTTTCGTGCGCGCGCAAACCATGCGGGCGATGATCGAGCGGCTGCATGGGGATGACGATCCCGCCGCCGTGGTGCTCGGCTTCGAGCCGGAGGACACGCTTCAATACGGCCGGGTGATCGCGGATGGCGACCGCATCGTGAAGATGGTCGAGCACAAGGACGCATCCGTGGCGGAGCGCGCCTGCCGCCTGTGCAATTCCGGCCTGATGGCGGTGCGCAGCGCGGATCTGTTCAAGCTCCTCGCCCGCGTCGGCAACGACAATGCCCAGGGGGAATATTACCTGCCGGACGTGGTCAACCTCGCGCTGGGCGACGGGCGGACCTGCGCGGTCGTCACCACCAGCGATCCGGACGAAGTTGCCGGCATCAACAGCCGCGCCGAACTTGCCGAGGCCGAAGCCCGCTGGCAGCAACGCCGCCGCAGGCAGGCAATGGACGATGGCGCGACGCTGATCGCGCCGGAGACCGTCTGGTTTGCCTGGGATACGTCGCTCGGCCGCGATGTGCTGGTGGAGCCCAATGTGTTCTTCGGCCCCGGCGTGACCATCGCGGACAACGTCACCATCCGCGCCAACAGCCATATCGAGGGCGCGAACCTGGCCTCGGGCGCGGAAGTTGGTCCCTATGCCCGGCTGCGGCCAGGAGCGGTGATCGGCGAGAAGGCCAAGGTCGGCAATTTCGTCGAGGTGAAGAAGGCCGTGCTGGGCAGGGGCGCCAAGGCCAACCACCTTTCCTACATCGGCGATGCCGAAGTGGGGGCAGGGGCGAACATCGGCGCGGGCACCATCACCTGCAACTATGACGGGTACTTCAAGTACAAGACGATCATCGGCGAGCGCGCCTTCATCGGCTCGAACAGCTCGCTGATCGCCCCGGTGAAGATCGGCGCGGACGCCATCGTCGGCGCGGGCAGCGCGGTTTCGCGCGATGTGGCCGATGGCGAACTGCGTCTGGTCCGCGCCGAGCAACTGATCAAGCCCGGCTGGGCCGACCGCTTCCATGATGCGATGAAGAAGAAAAAGGCAGAAGCGAAGAAGGGCTAGCCCTTCTTCCGAATTTCGGCCGAGTGCCTGCTTAGTCTCTGGAAAGGCGAATATTTTCCGCTTCGGGGGCGAGCCGGGTTCACGAAACATTCAACAAACTTTCCGAAAAAGCCCGACCGGTTTTCTATGAGGGGATGAACACTCAAATGGCTGCAAGTGACCAAGTCGATTTCGAGATCAAGGGCCAGGAACTGCAATTCGTCGAGATCGAGCTCGATCCCGGCGAAAGCGCCGTGGCCGAGGCCGGCGCCATGGTCTGGAAAGACGCCAGCATCGAGATGAGCACCGTCTTCGGCGACGGCAGCGGCGATAGCGGCGGCGGCTTCATGGGCAAGCTGCTGGGCGCGGGCAAGCGGCTCGTTACCGGCGAGAGCCTGCTCACCACCGTCTTCACCCACCAGGGCCAGGGCAAGGCGCGAGTCGCCTTTGCCGCGCCGGTCCCGGGTGCGATCCTGCCGATCAAGCTGAGCGAGCGCGGCGGCACCCTGATCTGCCAGAAGGATGCGTTCCTTGCGGCGGCCAAGGGCGTTTCGATCGGCATCCACTTCCAGCAGAAGATCCTGACCGGCCTGTTCGGCGGCGAGGGCTTCATCATGCAGAAGCTGGAAGGCGACGGCATGGTCTTCGTCCAGATGGGCGGCACGGTGATCGAGCGCGAGCTGGCTGCGGGCGAGGAACTGCACATCGATACCGGCTGCGTCGCCGCCTTCACCCCTTCGGTCCAGTTCGACGTGGTCCGCGCCGGCAACGTCAAGACCATGTTCTTCGGCGGCGAGGGCGTGTTCTTCGCCAAGCTGCGCGGGCCGGGGCATGTCTGGATCCAGTCGCTGCCCTTCTCGCGGCTTGCTTCCCGCATGCTCGCGGCTTCCGGTTCGACCGGGGGCCAGAGCCGGGGCGAGGGCTCGCTTCTGGGCGGCTTCGGCAACCTGCTCGACGGGGATTGACGATCCGCCGGGCGGCATTGACCTGCTCGCTACAGCACTGGTTAATCATGCCATTGTATGGGCGCGACAATCGAGGCGTGCCCGGCTAGATGACTGGCGGCGGGCAGGTTATTCTCTAGCGAAAGCGCAAGTTCATGTGCGGTATCATCGGTATTGCCGGCAAGGAAGAAGTGGCGGAGAGGCTGGTCGATGGCCTGCGGCGCATGGAATACCGCGGCTATGACAGCGCCGGCGTCTGCACCATACACGGGGGGCAACTAATCCGCCGCCGGGCACCGGGCAAGCTTAACAATCTGGTGCTGGAACTGGCGCGCGATCCCGCGCCGGGCACGACCGGCATCGCCCATACCCGCTGGGCGACTCATGGCGCGCCGACGGCAGCCAATGCACACCCGCACGCCACCGGCGAAGTGGCGCTGGTGCACAACGGCATCATCGAGAACTTCCGGCAGCTCAAGGAAGAGCTCAGCGCGCGCGGACGCGTGTTCGAGAGCGATACCGATACCGAGGTCGTCGCCCACCTGGTTTCCGAAGCAGTCGAGGCAGGCGCTTCGCCGGAAGAGGCGGTCAAGGCCGCCCTGCCGCATTTGCGCGGCGCCTTTGCCCTCGCCATCGCCTTCCGCCAGCACCCCGGCATGCTGATCGGCGCGAGGCTCGGCTCGCCGCTGGTGGTGGGGTACGGGGAAGGGGAGACCTATCTCGGTTCCGATGCGCTGGCCCTTGCGCCGCTGACCCAGAAGATCACCTACCTGGAAGAGGGCGACTGGGTGATCATCAGGCCGGAAGGGGCGCAGATTTTCGATCGTAACAACCGCCCCGCCAAGCGCGCGGTGGTGGCCTCCGGAGCCTCTGCGGCAGCGATCGAGAAGGGCAATTACCGCCACTTCATGCAGAAGGAGATCTTCGAGCAGCCGACCGTGGTCGCCCAGACCCTGCGCAGCTACATCCGCCAGGTTGACCAGTCGGTGGCCCTGCCGCAGTTCGATTTCGACCTCGGCTCGATCAACCGCGTCACCATCGTCGCCTGCGGAACCAGCTATTATGCCGGCATGGTCGCGAAATACTGGCTGGAGCAGTTTGCCCGCCTGCCGGTCGACATCGATGTCGCCAGCGAGTTCCGCTATCGCGACCCGGTCCTGGAGCCGGGCGGCTTGGCGCTGTTCATCTCGCAATCGGGCGAAACCGCCGACACCCTTGCCGCCCTGCGCCATTGCCGCGAGCATGGCCAGACCATCGCCGCGGTGGTCAACGTGCCGACCAGCTCGATGGCGCGCGAGGCGGACCTGTTGCTGCCGACCCATGCCGGGCCGGAGATCGGCGTCGCCTCGACCAAGGCCTTCACTTGCCAGCTTGCGGTGCTGGCGGCACTGGCTGCGCACCTTGCCGTCAGGCGCGGCCGCATGGACCGGGCGGAAGAGTGCGATGTCGTGGCGCAACTGCTCGAAACGCCTGCCGCGCTCAATGCGGCGCTCTTTCACGACGAAGAGATCGCGGCCATGGCGCACCTCATCGCCCCGGCGCGCGACGTGCTCTACCTCGGGCGTGGGGCGGACTATCCGCTGGCGCTGGAGGGCGCGCTGAAGCTCAAGGAAATCAGTTACATCCATGCCGAGGGCTACGCCTCGGGCGAAATGAAGCACGGACCCATCGCCCTGATCGACGAGGCCGTGCCGGTGATCGTGCTGGCGCCTTCCGGTCCGCTGTTCGAAAAGACCGTCAGCAACATGCAGGAAGTGCGCGCCCGTGGCGGCAAGGTCGTGCTGATCTCCGACAAGGCGGGCATCGCCGAGGCGGGCGAGGGCTGCCTTGCCACGATCGAGATGCCGCGCGTCCATTCTCTGATCGCGCCGCTGGTCTATGCCGTTCCGGTGCAATTGCTCGCCTATCATGTCGCTTGCGTGAAGGGGACCGATGTCGATCAGCCGCGCAACCTGGCGAAATCGGTTACGGTGGAATGAACCATCGCTCTTAGGGCGAAGCCGCGACGAAATGAGTGCGCGGCTTTACTGGCTAATAACTTCTCCGTTCTAATGACCAAGGCGTGAAGCACGCCGAAACACTTTCATCGCCACTGCCGCGGAGCCTTCCTTTGCCGGCCATTCTCGGTTTGGCCGAGCCGGCCAGCGGCGACTGGATGCGGCTGCGCGGGCTGCAATATTCGCACCAGGCCAAGGCGGCGCTGGCGCGTATCGGCGCGCATGGCGTTGCCGGATTGGCCTGCGCTCTCCTCGTCGCGAAGGAACTGAGCATGATGGCCGCCATGGCCTGGCTGGTGGTCCTGGCCGGTGCGGTGCTCCACGCCGCCCAACGCGACCGTTCGCTGGCCGACGCCGACCGCCGCAACATGAGCCGCGACGAGGTACACGGCCAGAACCTTGGCTCGATGCTGATCGGCCTGGTCTGGGGGGTGCCGATCGCCCTGTCCGCACGCTACGGGAACGACGAAATCAGGCTCCAGCTCTGGGCCATCGTTGCCGTGCTGGTGACCACCGTGGCCGTCGCGCTGCCAGCCGCGCCGATGGGGACATTGCTGTTTACCTGGCTGGTCGGTGTGGCATCGACCATTGCCTTTGCCCTGACCGGTTCCTGGCAGATGGCGATAGTCGCCCTGTTGTTCTCGATCATCGCCAGTTTCGGCACGGTCGCGACCGCTCGCAACCACCTTGCCGCCCGGATTGCCGAAGCCGGCATGGCGGAAAAGGATGAAGTCGTGTCGCTGCTGCTGCGCGAATTCGAGGAAGGCGAGGCAGACTGGCTTTGGCAGATCGATACCTCGCGCCGGGTCCGCGCGGTTTCGCCGCGCTTTGCCTATGCGCTGGGGCTCGATCCCGCCGATATCGATGGCAAGCCGCTGATCCAGCTCATCGCCGGCCCGGCGTGGGATACCGGCCAGTTCCCTTCGAGCCTGCATGACCTTGCCGAGCGGCTGAAGCGGCGGGAGAGCTTTTCCAACCTGCTGGTGCGCGTCACCATCAAGGGAATGCAGCGCTGGTGGGAGCTTTCCGGCACCCCCAAGCTCGACGAGAACGGTGTTTTCGACGGCTTCCGCGGCGTTGGTTCGGACGTCACCGAGCAACGCGAAAGCTCCGACAAGATCGCCCACATGGCGCGCTACGACGCGCTGACCGGCCTGCCCAACCGCACCATGCTGACCGAGGCGCTCGGCGAGGCCATGCGCTATGCCGAACAGTGGCGCACCCGCTGCGCCTTCCTGATGATCGACCTCGACCGGTTCAAGGCGGTCAACGATACCCTGGGCCACCTCGTGGGCGACCAGCTGCTGGCGCGCGTGTCGGAACGGCTGCGCGAGCAATTGAGCGAAAACGAATTGTGCGGCCGCCTGGGCGGCGACGAGTTCGCCATCGTCATCCGCGACGCTTCGACCTTCGAGCATATCGAGCGGGTCGCCGCGCGCGTGATCGACCGGCTGTCGCAGCCCTACGAAGTGGATCACCACACGCTGTTCGTCGGCGCCAGCGTCGGCTCGGCGATCGGCCCGCGCGACGGGTCCACGGTGGAAACCCTGATGCGCAACGCCGACCTTGCGCTCTATCGTTCGAAGGAAGACGGCGGCGGCTGCCACCACACCTACGAGCCCTCGCTGCACGCCCATGCGGAAGAGCGCCGCAAGCTCGAATTTTCGCTGCGCCGGGCGCTCGAACGCAATGAATTCAAGTTGCATTACCAGCCGGTGGTCGATGCCAATTCGGAAGAGATCGTCAGCTTCGAAGCGCTGATCCGCTGGCAGAGCGAAGAGCACGGCAATGTCAGCCCCGCCAAATTCATCCCGCTGGCCGAGGATACCCGGCTGGTCGTGCCGATCGGCGAATGGGTGCTGCGCGAGGCCTGCTGCGAGGCGATGCGCTGGCCCCGCCACGTCAAGGTGGCGGTCAACGTTTCGGGGGAGCAGTTGCTCGATTCGAACTTCGGCGCCAGCGTCGTGGGCGCCCTATCGGTCAGTGGCCTGCCCCCGCAGCGGCTTGAGCTGGAAGTCACCGAAAACATCTTCGTTCGCGATGCCAACCAGGCGCGGGCGGCGCTGGAGCAGGTCATGGCACTGGGCTGCGGCGTGGCGCTCGACGACTTCGGCACCGGCTACTCCTCGCTCGCCTATATCCGCAACTTGCGCTTCTCGACGATCAAGGTCGACCGCACATTCGTCCAGGGCGCGGCGTCGCAAAATCCGGAAAGCCTCGCAATCATCCGCGCGGTGGTCGCCATGGCGGACAGCCTGGAAATGTCGACTACGGCCGAAGGCGTCGAGACCGAGCAGGAACTGGACATCGTCCGCCGCCTCGGCTGCCGCAAGATCCAGGGCTACCACTTCGGCCGGCCGATGCCGGCGCAGGAAGCCGAAGCGCTGTTCGAACGCGTCCAGCGTGCGCGAGGGATTGTCGCCTAGGAATCAGGCCCCGGCCAAGGCCATCGTTGCGCTCTCGAACAGGGCGCGGCCGTCGGTGCCGCCGTGGGCCGCCTCGATCATCCGCTCGGGATGCGGCATCATGCCCAGCACATTGCCGGCATCGTTGAGCAGGCCGGCAATAGCGCGGGACGAGCCGTTGACTTCCTCGGCATAGCGGAAGGCCACGCGGCCTTCGCCTTCCAGCCGGTCCAGCGTCGCATCGTCGGCGAAATAGTTGCCATCGTGGTGCGCGACGGGAATGCGGATCTGCTGGTCCTGTTCATAGGCCGATGTGAACAGCGACTGCGAGTTCTCCACCGTCAGCGTCACTTCGCGGCAGACGAAGCGCAGGCCGGCATTGCGCAGCAGGGCGCCGGGCAACAGGCCGCTTTCGGTCAGCACCTGGAAGCCATTGCACACGCCCAGCACCGGCACGCCGCGATTAGCCGCCGCGATCACCGCGCGCATGATCGGCGAGCGGGCAGCCATGGCGCCGCAGCGCAGGTAGTCGCCATAGGAAAAGCCGCCGGGCAGGGCGATGAAATCGAGCCGGTCGGGCAGGTCGGCATCGCCGTGCCACACCCGGAAGGTCTCGCCGCCGCAGACCTGCTCCAGCGCCATCGCCATGTCGCGGTCGCAGTTGGAGCCGGGAAAGGTGATGACGGCAGAGCGGAACTTGCTCATGCCGCGACTCGCTCGATCCGGAAGTTCTCGATCACCATGTTGGCGAGGAGTTGCTTGCACATGTCCTCGATGGCGGCGTCGGTCACGCTGTCGTCGACGTCGAGTTCGATCAGCTTGCCCGCGCGCACGTCATGCACGCCCGTGAAGCCGAGGCCTTCGAGCGAATGCTGGATCGCGCGGCCCTGGGGATCGAGGACCCCGGGCTTGAGGCTGACGGAAACGCGGACTTTCATGGGATGATCGCCTTCATTGGGGGCATTTGGAGGGCAAGGGGATTCGGTTCAAGCCTATGGCCTTTGCGACCGCAGGGGGCAAGCAGGCTTGATTGCGTTTTACGCATGTTGGTGGCGCTAATTGGCGGAGCCTGGTCCCCCTCCCGCAAGCGGGACGGGAGTTGGCCATGGTATTTACCATGGCCTCAAGGCATCGCTTGCCCGCCATCGATGTGCAGGGTCTGCCCCGTGATGGTGCAGGCATCGCTGGCGAGGAAAACCGCCAAGTTGCCGATCTCGAAACCCTCCGCAGGCCGTCCCCGCGCCATGTGTGCGACGCTGGCGGCGAGCAGCTCCGGCTTGTCCCTGAACCATTCGCGATAGCTGGGGCTGTTGGCTGTCGGGCAGATGACGTTAACGCGGATGTTGTCCTTGCCCCACTCGCGCGCCACCGTGCGGGATAGGCCCCGGATAGCTTCCTTGGCCGCGCCATAGGCCGCTTGCCCCGGATTGCCCGCGGTTCCTGCGCCGGAGCCCAGGTTGATCACTGCCCCGCCGCGCTGCTTCAGCGCCGGGTAGGCGGCCTGCATGAAGTAGATCGTGCCATAGAGGCCGGAGCGCACGGCGCGGTCGAAATAGGCGTCGTCCTGCTCGATGAAGGGTATCGGCGGGGTCAGGATCTGGGCGTTGTTGACCAGTACGTCCAGCCGGCCGAAGCGCTGCACCGCGCCTTCCGCCGCAGCCAGCGCCACGTCCCGCTCCCGCACGTCGCCGACCATGGAGGCCACGTTTGCGCCCATTTCGCGCAGCTTTGCTGTGCTGGCTTCCAGCCGGTCGGCGTAACGCTCGACAAGTACGAGCGCCGCGCCGGCCTTGGCCATGGACATGGCGATCTCGAAACCGAGGCCCTGGCCCGCGCCGGTGATCAGGGCGACTTTTCCCGAAAGCGCTGTCATGCCGCCGATCTCCTTGCTTCCAGCCAGCCCAGCAGCAGCCGCGCGTAATCGTCCGGATATTCGACCATCGGCAGGTGCCGTGCGTTGATCATTTCCTCGTAGCGCGCGCCGGGAATCAGTTCGGCGATCCTGCGGTTGCCTTCGGCGGGCGTGCCCCGGTCGTCATCCCCGCAGATGACGAGTGTCGGCAGACGCACCTGTGGCAGCCTGTCCAGCACGTCGAAACCTATGATCGCGCGGGCCCCGGCAATGTAGCCATCGGGCGAAGTGCGGGCGATGGTCTCGCGGACCTGCCGCCAGCGGTTCGGACGGCGCGGCTGGAAGTCTTCGGTAACCCAGCGGATCATTGCATCGTCGGCAATGGGCTCGACCGAACCGGCCTCGGCAATCAGGGCAAATCGATCGGGCCACATCTCGGGCGGGCCGGGAACCTGCTTGGGCGAGGTGCCCGAGAGCAGCATGGAGTGGAACCGCTGCGGATGATCGAGCGCCAGTTGCTGGCCGATCATACCGCCGATCGAAACTCCGGCGAAGTGCGCCCTGGCAATGCCGAGGAAGTCCAGCACAGCAACCACATCCTGCGCCAGATCTTCCATCGTCGCCGTATCGCCAACGGCATCGCTGCCTCCGTGCCCGCGCATGTCGATGCGCAGCACCCGCCATCCCGCCGCCAGCAGGGGCGGCACCTGCTCTGCCCAGACGGTGGTGTCGGACGAGAGGCAGTGCGCCATGCAGACCACGGGCGCGTCTTCGCTTCCAACAATGTCGCAATGGATGCGCCGGTCTCCGAGGTGGATCAGCATGACGGTTTTCCTCTCTCAATCCGCCGGAATGGCGTGGGCGTCTGTTCGCATCGCCCGCTTGGGCTGCTTCATCAGGAAGGCCAGCGGTACTAGTGCCACGCTGAGCAGGTACATGGCCCAGTAGATATCGACATAGCCGACCATCAGCGCCTGCCGCACCATCTGGCCATAGAGCGGGGCGATGGATTCCACCTGGCTGAAGTCGAGGTTCGGCAGGGCCAGGTCGGTCACCGGGTTGCCGGGGCGGATGCCTTCCGAAAGCCGCGTCTGCACCGCCGCCGTGTTGCGCAGGATCTGCGCCTGCATCAGCGTCACGCCGGCCGAGGTGCCGATGAAGCGGAACAGCGCGACCATGGCCGTGCCCTCGTTGCGCAGGTTCGTGGGCAAGGTGGTGAAGGCCATCGTCGACAGCGGCACGAACAGCATGCCCGCGCCCATGCCGAGGATGAACCCGGAGGACAGGACCAGACTGGTGGGCGTCTCCAGTGTCATGCCGGACATCTGCCAGAAGGCGAGCGCCGTGATGCCGATGCCGGTGACGAGGATCAGGCGCGCATCGACCCTGCCCAGCAGCCGGCCCGAGATCAGCATCGCGACGGCCGTTCCCGCACTTCGCGGCGCCATCATCATGCCCGCCAGCAAGACCGGATAGCCCAGCATGGTCTGAAGCATGGTGCCGAAGATCGGCAGGGCGCCGAAGACAAGCACACCAAGCCCCGTCGCGACGAGGACTCCGATGACGAAGTTGCGGTTCTTGAACAGCGCGGGCTTGATGTAGGGATCGCGCGCCGTCGCGATGTGGACGGCGAAAACATAGAAGGCGACGGCGGCGATCAGGCCTTCGGCGCAGACTTCCGCTGAATCGAACCAGTCGAGCATGGCGCCCCGGTCGATCATCAACTGCACGCTCGCCAACGAGATCGACAGGGCGGCAAAGCCGAACAGGTCGAAAGGCGTGCGATCCGTCCTGGAATTGGGCTGGAAGACGAACAGCGCGGTGCTCGCCAGCATGCCGACCGGAATGTTGATCAGGAAAATCCAGCGCCAACTCATGTATTCGGTCAGTGCGCCGCCGATCAGTGGCCCGGCCATGCCGCCCAACATGGAGCCGACGCCGAACAGGGCCATGGCCTTGCCGTATTCCTCGGCCGGATAGATGTCGAGCAGGGTCGCCTGGCTGAGCGGCACGGTGGCCGCCCCGAAAACGCCCTGGACGAAGCGGAAGACGACCAGCGAGGTCAGGCTGGTGGCAAGCCCGCAGGCCGCCGAGGCCATGGTGAACATGGCGATCGACCCCGCCATCACCAGCCGCCGCCCGAACCGCGTCGCCAGCCAGCCGGCCAGTGGCGTCGCTATGGCCTGCGCCACGACGTAGGAGGTTACCACCCAGATGATCTGTTCGGGCGAAGCGGAGAGCGTGCTCTGGATGTGGGGCAGGGCGACATTGGCGATGGTCGCATCCAGCGTCGTCATGATCGCGGCGAGCATGGTAGAGCCGGCAATCAGCGCGCGGCGCCCGGGGGGCGGGTACTCGTGTACCGTCAATTCGGCGCTGCTTGTTTCTCCCATGCATTTGCCTCTTGGCCTTGGCGCGCTCTTGGTCAAGAACAGGCGCAGAAAAAGGGAGAGTATGCGATGAGTGACGATCTGTTCGGCCTCGCCGGAAAGCACGCGATTGTCTGGGGCGGCGGCTTCGGCATGGGAGAGCGCACCAGCTATCGCCTGAGCCAGGTGGGCGCGCGCGTTGCCGTGGTGGACCTCGACAAGGCACGGGCGGAGAAGATCGCCGGCGAACTCAATGCCCAGGGCGGCACGGCAATCGCGCTGCAGGCCGACGTGCGCAACGAGGACAGCGTCGAGTCCACGCTGGCGGCGGCCGAGGCGGCGCTGGGGCCGGTCGACGTCATGGCGACGGTCATCGGGCTCGGGGTGTGGGACCAGGTGGTCGACATGAGCCTTGAGAAGTTCAACGAATCGATCCTGCTCAACCTGACCTCCTTCTTCCTGCCGGCCCGCGCGGTGGGGCGCTCGCTGCTTAGGAATGGCAAGCCGGGCGCGATCTGCGGGGTATCTTCGGTCAGCGGACTGACTGCGGCGCCAAACCACGCGGGCTACGGCGCGGCCAAGGCGGGCCTGATCAACCTGGTGCGCACCATGGCCGACGAGTGGGGCCCCTATGGCATCCGCGTCAACGCGGCGATGCCGGGCAGCTGCGCCTCGCCGAGGCTTTCGGGAGGTAACCCAGAGGCGACCAAGGCGATGCACGCGGCGATGAAGGGCAAGGTGCCGCTGGCCCGCGCGGCCGAGCCGGACGAACTGGCCAAGGCGATCCTGTTCCTGCTTTCCGATCTCGCCAGCTACATCACCGGCCACAACCTGCACGTCGACGGCGGCTGGACCAGCACCTTCCTGATGCAGACCATCGGCGAGGGCGGGCCGACCGCGGCATCGGTGGTGAACTGGCCGAAGTAAGGATGAGGGGAGTTCCGGGCTGGCGCGCCCGGCTCAGGGTCGCGGCTTCAAACCGAGCCGGTGCGCCGCTTCGGCGATGTAGTCGATGTGCTGGGGCACTTCGGTGAAGCCGAGGCCCAGGGTCTTCACCGCAGCGTGGGTTCCGCCCGCATCCTGCCAGCGGTGGACGAGATCGATGCTCTCCTCCACGCCGATTGCGTCCGGCAACTGGTATTCGCTGCCGAAGCTGTCGGGAGCTCGGCCTTCTTGCGCGAGCATTTCGCCTACCAGGCCAAGTCCCGGGAGAACGATTTCGTCAAACGGTCCGGCGAAGATGAAGCCGTCCCCCAGCCTGGCCGCGCGCCGGTAGGCGGGTTCGGTGATGCCGCCGCACCAGATCGGGATCGCGCGGCGGGGCAGGGGATTGATGCCCACGCGATCGAGCCGGTGGAAGGCGCCGTCGAAGCTTACCGGGTTTTCCGCCCAAAGCTTGCGCAGGAGCACCATCTGCTCGCTCATCCGGCGCCCACGGGTGTGGAAGTTCTCGCCCAGGCTCTCGAATTCGATGTGGTTCCAGCCGACCCCGATGCTGAGCCTCAGCCTGCCGCCCGAAAGCAGGTCGACATCCGCCGCCTGCCGGGCCACCACCAGGGTCTGGCGCTGGGGCAAAACGAGAATGCCGGTGGTCAGCTCGATGCGGCTGGTGATTGCCGCGGCATAGCCGAAGGCGACGAAGGGATCGTGGAACGGGTCCTTCTCGGAATAGGGGCCCAGCAGCGCCTGGTCCCGGCCCTCGCGCACCACGCCCGCGACATGTTCGTAGAGAGCCAGCGATTCGTAGCCCAGCGCCTCCGCCGCGCGGACGAAGGCGTCGAAGGCGGCCGGATCGCCTTTCAACTCCACCTGCGGATAGATCGTGCCCACTTTCATGCCTGCTCTCCCTTCGCGGCGCTTGCCTCAATCTTGCGCGCGTGCAAGCTAGCGGCAACGCAATTCTATGGGAGTTTGAGAGGATGGCCGACAAGGGAGCAATACTGCGCGCGCTGATCGACAAGGGTGAGCATTTCGTCTGCGGCGACAGCTATTCGGCGATAACGGGGCGCATCTGCGAGTTCGTCGGCTTCCCCGCGATCTACCTCGGCGGCCACGCCTGCAGCGCCTTCCACTATGCGGTGCCGGACAACGGCGTCTACAGCCAGGTGGAGCAGATCGAGCAGGCCAGCCGCATCGCCAATGCCGTCAACATCCCGCTGATCGCCGATGCCGATACCCTGGGTGAGACGGTGGCCGACGCCTATCACTTCACCCGCCGCTACATCCAGCAGGGCATCGCCGGCTTCCACGTGGAGGACGAGCGCAATCCCAAGCATT
>CAZVWP010000022.1:0-60014 GCA_964630805.1 uncultured Novosphingobium sp.
TCTGCCCAAGATCAAGTGGGCGCTGGAGATCCAGGGTCTCAGCTACAGCCTCGACGCCTCGCTGCTGCCCGAGATGGAACGGGCGCACGCGATGATGATGGAGTTTGATTCGCAGCTCGTCCAGAATCGGCGCAAGGCCATCGCCGCCGGCACCGCGCCGCAGGACGATCTGCTCTCCGAACTGGTCAAGGCCGAGGATGCCGGCCTGCTCACGCACCTCGAAGTCTGCGAGCAGCTCTTCTTCCTGTTCGCCGCCGGCTATGACACCACCAAGAACCAGCTCGGCATGACGGTGCTCAACCTGCTCCAGCATCCCGAGATGTGGGAACGCTGCGCCGAGGACCGCGATTTCTGCTCGCTGGCGATCGAGGAAGGGCTGCGCCACTCCAGCCCCTCGGCCCCACCGCGGATTGCGCTGGAGGACTTCGAATACGACGGTGTACGCATTACCAAGGGCTCACACCTGATGTTCCTGCTGAACATCTCTGGCCGCGATCCGCGCACCTTCGACAATGCGATGGAATACCAGCCGGGCCGCGAAGGCGCCAAGCACCACCTTGCCTTCGGCAAGGGCGCGCATATCTGCCTTGGCCTGCACCTCGCCCGCTTCCAGATGGAGGAAGGCCTGCACCTGATCGCCCAGCGGCTGAAAGATCCGAAGCTCGCCGGCGAAGTCACCTGGCGGCGTTTCCCCGGCGTCTGGGGACTTGAGACGCTGCCGATCCGCTTTACACCGGTCTGATGCACGCCCCTTCCCTGTTCGGACCCGTACGCCAGCTCGGTTTCATCGCGCATGATCTCGATCGCAGCATGGACTACTTCGTCGATGCCTGGGGCATCGGCCCCTGGTACACGCTCAGGGGCGTGACCAACCGGATGCTCTACAAGGGCCGGGAGGTCGAGATCGAGATGTCGATCGCCTTGGCCAACAGCGGCGACATGCAGTTCGAGATCGTCGCCCAGCATAACGATGTCGTTTCGCTCTACAGCGACGCGCTGACGCATGCGCAAGGGCTCCACGTGCAGCATGTCGCGGTGTGGCACGAGGACGTCGAAGCCATCGAGAGGGCGGCCCATGGCAAAGGGTGGGCAAGCATCTTCGAGAACCTAGGCGGCCCGGGACGTTCCGTCTTCGTCGCCCACCCGGACGCGCCGATGGTCTGCATCGAGATCAGCGACCTCGATCCGTTCAAGGAAAAGGTGCGCGAGACGATTCGCCAGATCGCGGCGGACTGGGACGGCACGGACCCGGTGCGCGAAGGACTACCGGCTTAGCCAGTCCCTCTACATTTTTACGAAGCACAAATGGAGAGTATCGATTCTGCCCGATTGACCCGGTTCACCCCAATTGCTAACAAGGTGATCAGCAAACGAGTTGGGAGAGCACGCATGGCTACTGTCGCGGAAAAGACCGTTCTCGATCCGGCAAGCCCGGACAAGTGGCTGGACCAGGGCTTCGAGGCCATGTTCGAGCTGAGCTGGCGCGACTACGGCGGTGTCCAGCTGGAAGTGCTCAAGCGCCTGTTCGAGAAGTTCCGCCACTCCATCCAGGCGCTCGACAAGCTGGCGACTCGCGAGGGCGTGACCAGGGTCGACAGCATCGAGGACGCCCTGCCCCTTCTGTTCGATCACCGCATCTACAAGAGCTACCCGCTCTCGCTGATCGAGAATCGCGACCTGCCGAAGCTGACTTCCTGGCTCAACCGGCTGACCACCCTGCCGCTCGACCAGATGGACCTTTCCGGCCTGACCACGCTGGATGACTGGATGGAGCGGCTGGACCAGTTCGGCATGCAGATCGGCCACAGCTCGGGCACCACCGGCAAGCTCTCTTTCGTGCCGCGTTCGCAGGTCGAGTTCCCGAGCTGGCAGCGCAGCTATTACGAGGCGCAGCGGGCGACCACCGGGGTCGATCCCTATACCGAGCACGTCGAGACCTTCTTCCCCGGCTATCGCGGCGGGCACCAGATGATGATGAAGATGCTCAGCCTCTTCAACATCCCCGCCGCCGGCGGGCCGGAGCACTACCACACGCTCTACCAGGGCCACATCTCGGCCGACCTGATGGCACTAGCCGCGCGGATGCAGGGGGCGGAGGACCGGGGCGAACTGGCCCAGCTCGGGCTCGACCCGGCGCTGCTCAAGCAGCGCGAGGAACTGATCGCGCAGGGCAAGCGCCGCGAGCAGGACATCGAGGCCTGGTTCTTCAAGCTGTTCGAGGAATTCAAGGGCAAGCGCGTCAAGCTCGGCGGCACTTTCGCCGATCTCATCCGCACCGCCCGCAGCGGCATCGACAAGGGGTTGAAGCCCGAGTTCGCGCCGGACAGCTTCATCATGACCGGTGGCGGCATGAAGGGCTTCAAGGACGCGCCGGAAGACTGGGAAGGCTTCGTCCGCGACTATTTCGGCGTCAACAAGATCGGCATGTTCTATGGCATGAGCGAAGTGTCCAGCATGTCGCCGCGCTGCTCGGCGGGCCATTTCCACATCTTCCCGGTGACCATCCCGCTGCTGTTCGACCGCGACATGAACCTGCTGCCGCGCGAAGGCACGCAGACCGGCCGCTATGGCTTCTTCGACCTGATGACACAGACCTACTGGGGCGGCTTCATCTCGGGCGACCAGATCACGATCCACTGGGAGGAAGACTGCAAGTGCGGCTGGAAGGGCCCCCGCGTCGGCCCGACCATCACCCGCTTCGCCGAAATGGAAGGCGGCGACGACAAGATTACCTGCGCCGGCACCGCACAGGCGTACAACGAGTTCATGGACTTCATCTCGCAGGTGTAACTTGGCTGAGGCAGCAGCATCGCTGGAGTTCAACCGCCTCGAACCGTTCGGTTTCGAGGTCCGGCTGGCTTCGCTTGAGCAGGCGGGAGAAAACGCGGAGCTGCTGCGGCGGCACTACCAGCAGGACGGCCTGCTGGTGGTGCGCGGCCTCAGGCTCAGTCATCCCGAGCAGGTGGCCTTCTGCCGCCTATTCGGGCCCGTGCACGAAAGCCCGAGCGAGAACTTCATAGTCTCCAACGTCGAGGCGGACGGCCTGCTCGGCCAGCGCGAGCTGCTGTGGCACAACGATGTGCCCTACCTGCCCGAGCCCTACCTCGCCGGCTGCCTCCATGCGCTGAAGGTCGAGGGCGATCCCGTCGGCACCCGCTTCGTCAGCGGATATCGCGCGCTGGAACGCCTGCCCTCGGCCCTGCGCCAGCGGATCGAGGGCATGAAGGCCCTGCACATCCGCGAGCGCGTGTTCGACCGGCCCAACCGCCTCACCGACCTTGTCGAAGGCGATATGTGCACCGTCCATGACGTCGTCCGCTCCGATCCCGAAGGTCGCAAGTACCTTTTCGTCAACCAGGCGTGGACGGCGCTGATCATTGGCCTTTCGCAGGAAGACAGCGACGCACTGCACGACGAGATCAACCGCCATTTCTATGCGGAAGACCAGATCCACGAACACAAGTGGGCGGAGGGCGACCTTGTGCTCTGGGACAATTGCGCCCTGCAGCACGCGCGCGGCGCGGCCGGCAATGGCGTGCGCACCCTGCAGCGCGTGACCATTGCCGAATTGGGATACGAAGCGCAGTATCCACACGACCTGCGCGCGATCTACGAAGGACTCCACAACGACGTCATGCTGGCGTCGAACTGACAGGTGAAGCGATGACCGACATGTTCAATATTCCCATCATTGCCCGCGGCAAGCTGATCGAGCCGGGCGAAGACGCCGTCGAATATGCCGGCCGCGGCGGCGCGAAGTTCCGCACGCCCGATCCGCACAAGCACATCCACGATCTCGTGCTCGGCAACCCGGTGCTGCTGCGCGACCTGATGGACTGCCCGATCCATGACATCATCGATTTCCTCGCCGAAGTCGGCAAGCGGCTGCGGCTGGAGGACAACACGTTCCTGCAGGAAAGCTTCGAAATGGCGCTCAAGGCCGGCGGCCTTGCCGAGCCCATCCTGCGCGGCGTCTATGATGACCTGCCGCGCATGTTCGATCCCAAGGGCATGTTCGATCTGATCGACAAGTCGGTGGGCGTCGATTACCTGGATGGCTGGGTTCCGGGCGAAGGCCAGTATGCCAACTGCCGCGTCCGCGCGGTCGGCACGCGCCAGCTCCACATCACCGCGGGCAACGTCCCCGTCGTCGCCGCGCTCACCATCGTGCGCGGCGCGCTGACCAAGTCTGATGTTCTCATCAAGTCGCCATCGAATGATCCCCTCACCGCCAATGCCATCGCCCGCTCGCTGATTGACGTCGACGCCAGCCACCCGGTGACCAAGCACGTCGCCGTCGCCTACTGGAAGGGCGGTGACGAGGAGATGGACCGGCAGATCGTGCGCGTTTCCCGCATCGACAAGATCACCGCCTGGGGCGGCATGAGCTCGGTCAAGCACATCCAGAAGTTCCTCACTCCCGGTATCGACCTCACCGCGCTCAATCCCAAGTACTCCATGTCGGTCCTCGGCAAGGAAGCGCTGGAGAGCGAGGAGGCGATGGAAGAGGCCGCCATGGGCGTTGCCGTCATTACCGGCTTCTATAACCAGACCGCCTGCGCCAACACCCGCATCGTCTATGTCGAGAGCGGCACCGAGGAAGAGGACATCGAGAAGCTGGTCGCGCTGGGCCACAAGGTGGTCGAGGCCTATGCCAAGCTGCCGCCGGTGATCTCCACCCCGGTGACCAAGCGCAACCAGGACCTCGAGGCCGAGATGGAAGCCATCGCGCTGGAAGACGATTTCTACCACGTCGAGGGCGACACGCTGACCGGCGGCGTCATCATCTCCAAGTTCTCCGACCGGATCGACTTCTACGACCAGCTCAACAACCGGGTGATCAACATCGTCCCGATGGAAAACCTCGAGGAAGTCACCAAGTGGTGCGACGATACGACGCAGACCGTCGGCGTCTATCCCGAGAGCCTGCGCGACCGCCTGCTCGATCCCTTCGCGCTGGCCGGCGTGCAGCGGCTGGTGGCGCTGAAGGGCGGCGATGCCATGCAGATCTTCCACGACATGCACACCCTGCCCCCCGGAATGCCGCATGACGGCATCGAGCCCCTGCGCCGCAACCTGCGCTGGGTGATCGACCACCGGGCGGCGGACAATGTCGTCCCGCTGGCGATTGCCGCGGAGTAAGGCCGAGGCACCAGTCACCCTTCGCCCCTCCCGCAAGCGGGAGGGGAATGCACTAGACGTGAGCCACGGTGTGTCATAAACCTCCGGCAACAAAGCCATTGGGAGAGAGACGAATGCGCCGCATCGCCAAGGGAATCCTAGCCGCCACCGGGGCCGCACTGCTGCTCGTAGGTTGCACCAAGGGCGGCACTCCGCAGCCCGAAGCGGGCGTGGGAACCGGCGACGACTGGCCCACGGTAGGCGGCGGCGCGGACGAGGCCAGCTACAGCCGCCTCACCGACATCGGCACAGGCAACGTCGGCAAGCTCGGCCTTGCCTGGGCGCTCGACCTGCCCGGCGAAGTGACGCTGGAGGCGACGCCGCTGGCGGTCGGCGGAACGCTCTATTTCACCGGCAGCTACGCTGCGGTCTATGCCGTCGACGGGGCGACCGGAAAGTTGCTGTGGCGCTACGACCCGCAGACCTGGAAGCACGATCCCGACAAGATGCACTTCTCCTTCGGCGCCAATCGCGGCGCCGCCTACGAGAACGGCAAGGTCTTCGCCGCCGCGCTGGATGGCCGGCTGTTCGCGCTCGACGCCAAGACGGGCAAGGAACTGTGGGTCGCCGAGACCATCCCGAAGGGCGCCATGCAGATCAGCACCGGCGCGCCCAGGGTGATGAACGGCAAGGTCATCATCGGCAACGGCGGCGCGGACTTCGGCGCGCGCGGCTATGTCACGGCATATGACGCCAATACCGGCAAGCAGCTCTGGCGTTTCTACGTCGTGCCCGGCAAGCCCGAGGACAACGCCGGCGATCCCGCCATGGAAGCCGCGGCGAAGACCTGGGGCCCCGATTTCTGGAAGCACACCGGCGGCGGCGGCACGGTGTGGAACGGCATGACCTTCGATGCGGCGAAGAACCGTATCTACATCGGCACTGGCAACGCCGGGCCATACGATCCCAAGCTGCGCGATCCGGGCAGCACTGGCGACAACCTCTACACCAGCTCGATCGTCGCGCTGGATGCCGATACCGGCAAGTACATCTGGCACTACCAGGAAACCCCTCGCGACAGCTGGGATTACAAGGCAACGCCCAACATCGTCATGGCGACCCTAAATCTTGAGGGCAAGCCGCGCGACGTGTTGCTGCACATGCCGACCAACGGCTTCTTCTATGTGCTCGACCGCGAGAACGGCAAGCCGATCTCGGCCGGCGCGGCAAGCCTGATTACCTGGGCCAAGGGCATCGACATCAAGACCGGCCGGCCGATCGAGGAGCCGGGCATCCGCTATGAAAACGGCGAGGCCAAGCTATGGCCGGGCACCATCGGCGGGCATAACTGGCAGCCGATGAGCTACAGCCCGAAGACCGGCCTGGTCTATGTCCCCGAACAGCAGATCGGCCTGCGCATGTCGCGTGGCGAGCAGCGGGTGAACGACTTCAACGTCATGGGCCTCATGGTCGGCTCGGTGGTCGAGAAGCCCGGCGACGGCAAGGGTTCGCTGATTGCCTGGGACCCGGTCGCCCAGCGCCAGGTCTGGAAGGTCCAGCACCAGACGCTGTGGAATGGCGGCACGCTGGCGACGGCGGGCGGCCTCGTTTTCCAGGGCACGGCCGACGGCTGGTTCCATGCCTATGACGCCCTGAGCGGTGCCGAGGTCTGGAAGTTCAACGCAGGCCTGGGAATCGTCGGCGCGCCGATCGCCTATCGCGTCGGCGGCAAGCAGTACATCTCGGTGCTGGTCGGATATGGCGGCACCACCGCGGCCTTCGGCGACGTGATGAACGTTGGCTGGAAGTACGGCGCGCAGCCGCGCCGCCTGCTGACGTTCGCCATCGACGGCAAGGCGAGCATCCCCGCCTCCGCCCCGCCGGACATGAAGGTTCATGCCGTGGACGACCCGGCACTGGTGCTAAACGAGGCGGACGTCCAGGCCGGACGCGCGCTCTCGGTGCAGTGCGCCGCCTGCCATGGCGTCGGCCTGCAGGCGACCGGAACGCCGGGACCGGACCTGCGGGAATCGAGCATCGCGCTCGACCTCGCCTCGATGAGCCAGGTGCTCAAGCAGGGCCTGCTGATCGAACGCGGCATGCCCCGGTTCCAGAACCTGACCGACGAGCAGATCCGCCAGATTCACGCCTACATCCGGGCAAGGGCTCGGGAGGCGCTGGGCACGCGGCAGCCGGACAAGGCGCCGCCGCCGAGGCCTAACCTGTAAGGGGGCCTAACGCCGCTTGCGGATCAGGATAACCGTGGGGATCATGACAAAAGCCATGATCCCCGCAGCCAGGAACGCATCGACATAGCCGACCATCACGGATTGCCGAGATATCTCCCCGCTGATCGCGGCGACCGAGGGCAACGAATTCAGGTCGAATCCCGGAAAGGCAAAGTGCAGTAGCGGGTTGTCTTCCCGCACGCCCTCGACCAGCCGCGCCCGGACGATGCCCGTCTCGCGGATCGCCATGATCTGAGTGAGCGTCACGCCCACCGACATGCCCATGTTGCGCACCAGCGCGCTGAAGGCCGCGCCTTCGTTGCGCAGGTGGGCGGGCAGCGTGCTGAAGGTGATGCCGGGCAGCATGGTCATGGTCAGGCCCACACCCGCGCCCTTGACGATGCCGGCAATCAGGATCGGCCACTGGTCGGCATAGAGGCTCAGGCTGGCGTAGAGCACCTGGCTCCAGCCGAGCAGCAGCAGGCCAATGGCAATTATGGTCCGTTCGCCCAGCTTGCGCACCGGCGTGGCCACGGCGACAACGCCGATCATGGAACTGAGCGACGCCATGGCCACCAGCGTGCCGGATCGCAGGGCGCTGAAGCCCATCAGTTGCTGCATCATGAAGGTGATCAGCGGTTGCGAGCCGAAGGAGGCGATGGAAATCGCCGTGCCGAGGAAGCTGGCGACCATGAAGTTCCAGTCGCGGAACAGGTCCCTTGGCACGAAGCTGCTCTTGGCGGTCAGGGTGTGCACCACGGTGAAATAGAGGCCCAGGCAACAAGCCACGGTCCACATGATGATCTCGGGGGAATCGAACCAGTCGAGCTGCTCGCCCCGGTCGAGGAACAACTGCAGCGAAGCGACCGCCATGGCCAGCACGGAGAACCCGAACAGGTCGAAGCGGATCGGCTCGATGTTGCGGTCGCGGGGAAGGAACAAGAGTAGGCCGACAAAGGCCAGCAGGCCAACCGGCAGGTTGATGAAGAAGACCCAGCGCCAGGACAGGGTATCGGTCAGCCAGCCGCCCAGCGTCGGCGCGAACAGCGGGCCCAGCATGGAGGACATGCTCTGATAGGCAAGCACCCGGGTGTGGCGTTCCTTGGGATTGATCGAGAGCAGCACGGCCTGGGTCACGGGCTGAAGGCCCGCGCCGGCAATCCCCTGCACCGTACGCGCCAGCACCAGGCCGGACAGCGACGTCGCGACGCCGCAGGCCATCGAGGCCAGCGTGAACCCGGCCAGCGATACCAGCATCACCGGTTGCTTGCCGAACCGGCTCGCCAGCCAGCCGGACAGCGGCAGGCTTATGGCGGTGGCGACCATGTAGGAGGTCATCACCCACATGATCTGCGCCGATGTCGCGCCGGTGCTGGCCTGCATGTGCGGCAGGGCCACTCCGGCGATGGTCGAATCCATCACCACCATGGCGGACGCCAGCACGGCGCTCAGCGTGATCACCGTGCGCTTCGCCGGATCGACGTGCAGTTGCTCGCTCATGCCCTGAGCGGCCTGTTGGCGATCTTCCCCCCTCGCCCTGCCTCAGCCGCGCTTGGGCCCCTTGGGAATGTCGCGATAGGGCACGCCCTTGTCGCCCGAAGCCTCGCGCGGCATGCCGAGCACGCGTTCGGCGACGACATTGCGCGAGATTTCGGTGGTGCCGCCACCGATGGCGGAAGTCTGGCGCAGCAGGAAGTTCATGCCGACAGACTGGGTCGCGCTTTCCTCGTCCTCGTCCCACACGGAAGCGCTGGCACCGGCAAGTTCATAGGCGATGGTCGCCCGGCGGATGTGGCTGACGGCGCGGAACACGCGATCCACGGCGGAAAGATCGGTATTACCCCGCCCCGATGCCGCGGCCGTGGCGATGCGCTTCTGCAACTGCTGTGTGACCAGGCCAAGCGCACGATATTCCCCGATCAGCTCGCGCGCGGCGGGATCGCCCAGCTTCCCGGCCTTGCGGGCGATGGCGACGGTCGATGGCTCATGTGGCGTCGCCTTCTGGCCGCCGATCGGAGAGCACACGTAGGGCGAGTTGTGCCCCAGCCGCTCGTGGTACATCCAGCGCTGGCCAACGGTCCAGCCGGCATCGATCTCGCTCATGCGGTCGCTGTCCGGAATGCGCACGTCCGTGAAGAATTCCTGGCAGGCCTCGCTCTCGCCATTGAGCCGTTCGATCCGGTGAATCTCCACGCCCGGCTGGTGCAGCGGCATGATGAAGACGGTCATGCCCTGGTGCTTGGGCACGTCCATGTTGGTGCGCACCAGGATCAGCCCCCAGTCCGCCCACCAGGCGCGCGAGGTCCAGACCTTGGAGCCGTTGAGGATCCAGTCGCCATTGGCGTCGCGCACCGCGCTGGTGGAAATGCCGGCCACGTCGGAACCGCCACCCGGTTCGGATAGCAGCTGCACCCAGACCTCGTCGCCCTTGAGGATCGCCGGCAGGTGCTTCGCCTTCTGCTCCGGCGTGCCGAACTCGAACAGGGTCGAGGCGCAGGGGCTGAAGGTCGGCACGGCAAAGCGCGACGGATATTCGTGGCCCGCCAGTTCCTCATTGAAGGCGCGGTTGTGTTCGGGCGTCAGGCCCTGGCCGCCGTATTCCTTCGGAAAGCAGATGCCGGCAAATCCGCCGTCGAACAGCTTGCGCTGCAAGGCGCGGTCGCGGGCGACGGCCTGGAGTTCTTCCTCGTCGCTTTCGCAGTGCTGGCTCATGTCCCAGCCCTGCATGGGGCCCAGGTTGGCCTTGATCCATTCCCGAGCCCGCAGCCGGAACTCCTCGACGCTTTCCATGTCCTCGCTCATGATTTCCTCGCCTTTTCCCTAATAGAGCGTGTGTGTGTAGGCCTGTTCCAGCCTTTCCGACGACGCCTTGATCTCTTCTTCGCTGCGCGCGCCCAGCAGGTTGGCGATCTGCAGTGCGCCGATGGAGCGGCCCGCGCTGTCCCAGCTGTCCGGTTGCCACATCTTCGAGCGCACCATCGCCTTGCCGCAGTGGATGAAGCACTGCTGCACCTCGACATGGGTGTAGAGCAGCGCCGGCTTCCCGTTCACCTGCATGCGCGACAGCACTTCCGGGTCCCTGCGCAGGCTTGCCCTGCCCTTCACCCGCAGCGTCTCGCGCTGGTTGGGCACGACGAAGATCAGGCCGATCCTGCCGTTGCCGATGATGTTGCGAAAGCCCATGGCCAACTGGTTGCCCGGTCGTTCCGGTATGAGCAGGTTGCCCTCGCCATCAACCTCCACGAAGCCCGCTGGATCGCCCTTGGGCGACACGTCGATCTCCCCCGCTTCATCGCTGGTTGCCACAAAAACCAGCGGCGAGCGGGCAATGAATTCCTTCATCAGGTCGTCGAGCCGGGTGACGATCTTCTGGCGCACGATCTCCATCGGCGTGCCGATCGTCGCCTCCAGTTCCTCGATGCTGGCGATGGCGTGGCTCAAGCCGCCTTCTCCCGGTCGATCTGCATGGCCGCCAGCCAGCGACGGTGCTCCGCCGGGGTGCCGTAGAGCAGCGCGTCCAGCGTTACCCGGCGCAGGAAGAAGTGCAGGTCGTGCTCATAGGTGACGCCGATGCCGCCGTGGAGCTGCACGCCTTCCTGGCACAGCTCCGGGCCCTGGATGCCGATGTAGCTCTTGGCCGAGCTGGCCAGTTCGCCAGCGTTGTCAGTGCCATCAGCCACCGCTTCCGCTGCCGCATCGGCAATCGCATGGCTGGCTTCGAGCCAAGACTTCATGTCCGCCGCCCGGTGCTTGAGCGCCTGGTAGGAGGCGAGCGCACGGCCGAAGGTGTAGCGGTTGAACATCCAGTCCATCGTCATGTCGAAGGCCGCGTCCATCGCGCCTACCGATTCCGCGGAAAGGATCACCGCAGCATGCTGGATCTGCCGCGCGACGGCGGCATCGGCCTTGCCGTATTCGCCGATCACGGCAGAGGTCGGAAGCCGCACGCCTTCGAAGGTCACCTTGGCGAAGCGGCGCGTCACGTCGATGGCCTTGAGCGGCTTGACCGTAACACCAGCCGTGCCGGCGGGAACCAGCACCTGCGTCATGCCGCCCTCTCCCATGCCGGTGACGAGGAAATAGCCCGCCTGCGCCGCCGATTCGACCGGCTTGATCGTGCCGTCGATGATCACGTCGCCACCATCGCGCCGGATCGCAATCGCGCTCTCGCCAGGCAGCATCCACGGCGCCGCGCCGAGGCAAGTCGATGCAATCGCCTGCCCCATCATCACTTCGCCCAGCGCCTGCTGCTGCAAGTCCCCGCCCTGACCCGAGAGCGCCAGCACCGCAACGTTGCAATCCACCAGCGGCCCCGGAGCGGAATGCTTGCCGAACTCATAGGCGATCAGCGCCAGGTCCACCGCCCCGCGCCCACTGACGCTGCCGCCGCCGTCTTCCTCCGAAGCCAGTAGCATGCACCAGCCCAGTTCCCCGCCGCTGGTCCAGTAATCCGGCGCGAAGCCGACGGGGTCCTCGCGCAGCACCTTGCGCTGGGTGGCGAGGGAAACATGGTCGGCAAGATAGCGCGCGGTAGTGTCGCGCAGCAGTTCCTGGTCGGACGTAAGGTCATGCCACATGGGGCTTCAATTCCTCTCGATGCTTATCGCTATCGCGTGCTCATGGCATTGCACGCCGCAAAGGGCAATGTGGACCTTTGGCGGTGTCGGCACGGGATCGTCAGGGCGAAGGGCCTTGCTGGATTGGCGCAAGCGCGGCAGTCTGCGGCGCAGAGGATTCCGAAGAGCAAGATGCCGATGGACGAGACACAAGCCAGCCCCGCGACCCTATTGCTGCAAGGTCTTTTCGCACTTGTGCTCCTCGCCCTGCTGGCCCTGCTGGCGCTGGCACTCAGCGATGGACACACGGCGTTGTGGGCGGTGCTCGTCGGCGGAACCTTCACCACCACTTCGGTGATCCTGCAATCGGTGGTCGAGCGCCTCTGCGCCCCCGCCGGCCCGCGCAAGTCGCTGGCGAGCTGGCTGCTGCACCTGCAGGTCAACATCCTGTTCTCGATCCTGCGGGTCGGCCTGGGGATCGGAACCTTCCTCGGCTGCGCGGCGCTGGCAAAAAATTACGGCTTCGAGCTCGGCCTGATCGACCTCAGGCTGTCGCGGCCCGGGGACCTCCTGACGCTGATCCCCTCGCTCTGGGTCGCGTCGATCGTCGGCGATTTCTTCTTCTACTGGTATCACCGCTGGACCCACGTGAACCAGTTCCTCTGGCAGCACCACAAGATGCACCACACCGACACCGAGCTGGAGGCGATCAGCACGGCGCGGCAGAACTGGATGGAGGCGGTGCTGAACTCGCTGTTCATCGCCGTGCCGATGATCGTGCTGTTCAAGGCCGAGGGCCTCAACCAGTGGGACAAGGGGTTGGCGATAGGGCTTGCCGCAGGCTTCCTCGAAAACGTGCTGACACTCAGCCACATGAACGTGCGCTGGCATGTCGGCTGGCTCAGCCGCATCTGGTGCGCGCCGCAGGTGCACCGCATCCATCACAGCCTCGAGCCGCGCCACATCGACAAGAACTTCGCCTTTCAGTTTCCGATGTGGGACGTGCTCTTCGGCACCTATTACCACCCCGGTAAGGACGAGTTCCCGGCCACCGGCGTCGCAGGCGAAAAGGGGTTCTCCAGCTTCTGGGAAGCCCAGATCTATTCCCAGCGCGAGATGTGGAAATACCTGCGGCGCAAGCGGCATAAGCCCGCCGGCGCGGCGGGCTGAACCGGCACACGGGGGAGAATGGACATGGCAGGGCGTTTCGAAGGACAGACGGCAGTCATCACCGGCGGCGGGCGCGGGATCGGGCGGGCTGTAGCGCGCCTCTTCGGTAGCGAGGGGGCCAATGTCGTGGTCTGCGACCTCGGCGGCGGCGTGAAGGGCGGCGGGGCTGATGCCGGCGTCGCAGAAGAGGTCGCCGCAGAGATCCGCGCGGCCGGTGGCTCTGCCCTGGCCAACGCGGCCGATCTCGCCACCATGGACGGTGCCGCCTCTGCCGTGAGTGACGCCATCGGCAACTTCGGCCGCATCGACGTACTATTCAACGGCGCGGCGATTCTCGGCTACGGCAAGGTCCACGAGCTGGAAGAACGCGTCTGGGACGAAGTCATCCGGGTGAACCTGAAGAGCGTCTTCGCCATGGTCCACCACGCCGCGCCGCAGATGATCCGGCAGAAGAGCGGCACCATCGTCAACGTCACCTCGCCTTCCGCCTATGGGCACTATGGCATGACGGCCTATGGCTCGTCGAAGATGGGCGTGGTCGGCTTCACCGGCGCCATCGCGCGCGAGCTGGGCGAACATGGCATTCGCTGCAACACCATCCTGCCATGCGCCGACACCCGGATGGGGGACGTGAAGGAAATCCAGGCCGACATGGCCCGCGTCGTCCAGGAGCTGGGCCAGACGCCGCTTTCCAACCAGTGGTTCCCCGGCATGAACGGACAGGAGCCGACCAGCCGCTGCGAGGACGTCGCCGCCGTCGTCGCCTGGCTGTGCAGCCCGCAGACCGCGGCGATCAACGACCGGGTGTTCTACATCGCTGGCGGGCAACTGTCGGTCTTCGCCGAACCGGAACTGATCCGCGCGCGGTTCAACCCCAACGGCTGGGACCTGGACAGCCTGCTTGACCCACAGGTAACCGCGCAGTTCACTTATGGGCAGAGCAACCGGCTGGCGGGGCGGTCGGCCTCGTAACCTGGCACAGATCCGGTGCAATCCGGATGATGTTGCAACCGGAGGCCGGGGACGGCACAAGCTTCGCGTGACCAACCGGCTTGATTCCCTGCTGCCCGTGAGGCTGCTGCTCGTCACGCTTCTGGCGATGATCGGATTGCATGCCGCAGCCCCTGCCGGACCGCCGTTGGAGCGAGTCCGGGGTTCAGCCTTCTGCGCCACCACCCTCGATGTCATAGTCATTCCCGAACAGCACCGCCAGGCCGTTGAGCGGCACGCGGTCCTCCCGCAAATCCCCCTGCCCCAATCCCAGCCACGCCTTGATCGCAGTAGCGAATCACTGGTTCCTCGCTGGCGCCATGCACTGCCGGACTCGACCGGCCCTCCCGCGGAAGAAATACTGGCGCGACAACCCTCCCCCAGGGCGCCACCGCTCTACTGAAACTGTCTTCCGACGGGCTTTGCCCACACGCCTGACAATTTCAGGACTAAACGATGAAAGATGAACCTATTGGTGCCCGCGCGGGCATCGAGCGCATTGTCGAAATCGAGGCCATTCTCGATTGCTATCCAGATGTATCCCCGGAGCAGATCCACACCGTTAAACACTGGTTCGATCACGAAGCCTCTGCCTATGACGTCGGGCTGCTAGCCAGCAATCCACTGATCGCCGAACGATACCGGCGATTCAGGATCGACCACATCGACAGGCTGACTCTGCCGGATGCGACGAAGGCGGTCGCGCTGGTCATGGTGCCGATCCTGGCCATCGTGGCCATCTTCCTGCTGAGTTAGGCCGGGTGGGCCGGGACGGGCGCCACCCGCCCCGGCTCGACCTGCCCTTGGAGCAAGCTGCTCAGGCCACCTTCCGCCGTCCTCTCCCGAAAAAGTAGATGAACGGGATCAGGACGACGCACATGACCAGCAGGATATCGAACGACTGGATATAGGCCGCCATCAGCGCCTGCCGCCCCACTTCGCCATCCATGCGCGCAATGGCTGCCACCGCGCCGAAATCGAAATCCGGCGCGCGCAGACCCAGTACCGGATTGTCAGGCCGTACGCCCTCGGTAAGCCGGGAGTGGATCGATGCCTCGCTGCGGATGGTCGTCGCCTGCAGGATCGCGATCCACATCGATCCGCCCATGTTGCGGCAAAGGGAATTCATCGCGGTGGCCTGGTTACGCATGCCCGGATCGACGGTGGCGAAAGTGGCGGTGGTGATCGAAACGAACAGCAGGGCAACGCCGAAGCCCTGGATCACCCCCGCCTCGATCATCAGCCACGAATCCATCTCAAGGTTGCTGCGGGAAAGCAGCAGGAGCGACCAGGCGCACAGCACCATGCCGGCCAGCACCAGCCAGCGCGCGTCGAACCGATCCATGAGATAGCCGCCAACCGGCATGCCGATCAGCGTACCCACTCCACGCGGCGCCATGACCAGGCCGACCATCAGGATCGGGTAGTTCATCAGGTTGGCCAGCAGCGGCGCCTGCAGCGCCATCACGCCATAGATCACGCCGCCCACGGCCAGCCCGTAGACCAGCCCCAGCATGTAGTTGGTATCGCGAAACAGCGCCGGGCTGACGAAGGGCCGCCTGGCCGTCGCGGTGTGGACAACGAAGAGGTAGAAGCTGGTCACGGCTGCGGTCGCCTCCACCCAGACTTCGGTAGAATCGAACCAGTCCAGCATCTGGCCGCGATCGAGCATCAGCTGGAACGAACCGATTGCGGTGGCCAGGGCGGCAAAGCCGAACAGATCGAACTTGGGCGGGTCCACGTCGCGCACGTTCTTCATGGTGAAGAACAGGCCGGCCACGGCCATGATGCCGAAGGGAATGTTGATCAGGAACACCCACCGCCACGAGAAGTTGTCAGTGAGCAGGCCGCCAAGGATCGGGCCGACGATGGGGCCGAAGACAACGCCCATGCCCCATTGCCCCATGGCCTTGCCGTGGCGTTCCGGCGGATTGATGTCGAGGATGGTGGCCTGGCTCATCGGCACCAGCGGCGAGCCGAACATGCCCTGCAGCATCCGGAAGGCAACCAGCTGTTCGAAATTGGCGGCAAGGCCGCAGAGCACCGAGCTGACGGTAAACCCGGTAAGCGCAATCAGCACCAGTTGCTTGCGCCCGATCTTGCCGGCCAGCCAGCCGGTCATCGGCATGCAGATCGCCGACATGATGATGTAGCTGGTGAGCACCCAGGTGATCTGTTCGCTCGAGGCGGCGGTGCTTGCCTGCATGTGCGGCAGCGCGACATTGGCGATGGTCGTGTCGAGCTGCACCATGAAGGTGCCGGTCAAAGAGAACAGGGTTATCAGGTTCCGCAGGAATGGGGGCGGATAATCGTGATCCATCGACGCCCGTCATTCAGGCAAATGCGTCCGGCTGCAAGCCTTGCCTTTCGAGAAAGGCCTATTGCCTATCATTTGCCTGTGGGCGGGCCCAGCTCCGCGGCCGTATCGCGCGCGGGATCGAAGTTTACCCGACCTCCCTCGATCCAGCTCCGCTGGAACCTTTGGGACGCCGGCCCTCAGAATGCAGCAAGTCCCTTATCGCCGCCGAGGCGGTAGAGGTTGCCGGAAAGCCGACGCAGGGCACTGACTCAAGCAGAATCTGCTCCAGTTCGGCCGGTTCGATCCCGTTCGCCAGGCCGACGAACATGATTCCTCAACTCGTTCGGCTGCTTCAGGGCGACCAGGGCCCCGATCAACGCCATGCTTCTCTCGCGGCGGGAGAGCCCTGTTTCGTCCCACTTGTCGGCATAGGCGAATGCCAGCGCCTAGTGAGCCAGCGCCGCCTCGAAGCCATCGGACATGGGGACCTTCTTGAGTGCCTCAGCTGCACCTCGCCCAAGCATGTCCCGGACAGTCTCGACGCCTCGAAGCGCCCTGTCGCTCAACCGCCGCATCGTGTCCCCTAGATATCCCGCCAGTCACTGTCCGACTGGATTAGCGCGCCCCTCGCGATGGTATGCCGATTGACACTGGGCATGGCACCATCGAACTTCTCACCCGCCTCGAAGCGGTCGATCGCGCGCAACAGGGTCTGGCGCAGGCGCTGCACGCCCATGTCGGTATGCGTCAGGAAATCGCACGTTCGGTCGGCGACCGGGCCGATGCTCGCCTGCACCACCGCGTCTTCCAGCAAGACGTGGTCGAGAAAGCCGCTGTAGTGGCCATTGGCCATGGCCTTGCGATCCTGCCCCCAGTTGTTCTCGCGGCCGCCGGTAACCTCGACGTAGTTGTCGGGATCGGTACAGCGTTCGCGCATAAAGAACTGGCCGAGCGGCTCGTGCTGGCTAAAGAAGCCGAAAAACTGCAGGTGGCTGTGATCATCGACGGGCACGAAGAAATAGAGGCTGCACTCCCCCTTCGCACCATCGAGCGCGCCGGGCGTCATGGCGGTGAAGGGCAGCAGGAATTCCGAGATACGGACATAAGAGACTCCATCGCCGCCCTTGCGGATGCCGGCGGAGCGAAAGCCGTAGCCGGTCTCCTCGATCTCGAAGCGCGGCTGGATCTCGAACAGGCTTTGCTGCCCGCCTGTCGAATTCGGCCGCTGCTGCGCCCAACCGCTGTGGAGATGGCCGACATGGGCCGTGTCCATCGCCGCCTCCAGCCCCTGCAGCCAGTTTACCGGCCAGTGGCTGCGCGTCATCCAGATGTTCTCTTCCGGAAGGTCGAGCCAGCCGAAGTCGGGGAACGGCGGCGGCCGGCCCTCGCCCAGGAAAACCCAAATCAGGCCGCCCCGTTCCAGGATGGGATAGCTGTTCACCGGCACGTGGGCTGCAATCTCGGCCGAGCGTTCTCCTTCGGTCGGCACTTCGGTGCACTTGCCGGAAACATCGATAAGCCAGCCATGAAAGATGCAGCGCAGGCCGCATCCATCCAGCCGCCCCAGCGCCATGGAGACGCCCCGGTGCGGGCAGCGCTCGTCGATGAAGCCGATCCGCCCGTCCGGCGCACGCCAACTGACATAGTTCCTGCCGAACAGGCGCACTTTTGTCGGGGCGAGCGCGTCGGAGCGCAGGGCCTGCACCCTGCTCCACGGGACCCAATAGACCTCGCGCATAAGCCGGGCCAGCGGGGCATCGCCCTCGACCGAAGTCAGCCGGTCGTTTTGCTCCCTGGATAGCATGTCACGAGGCCTCGGGCACGATCGCCCGGATTCGCTCGACGGCGGGACCGAACAGGCTCTCCAGCTTGCCGGCCGGGTCCGCCCCGAGGGCCGATGCCATGACCGTCGCCACCCCCACCTTGCCATAGGCCTCCGCCGCCCGGACGACATCGTCCGGCGTCCAGTCCTCGGTAGCGGAGAGCAAGGCCGTGGCCTCGATCTGGGCGAAGTCGCGGCCAACGGAATCGCAATGCCGGCGCAGCACGTCGAGCTTGTGGGCGACGGCTTCAGGCGGGCCGAAAAGATTGCAGGCATCGGCATATTGCGCGACCAGCCGCAGCGTCTTCTTCTCCCCGCCGCCGCCGATCATGATGCGCGGGCGCGGCGAGGACACCGGAGGCGGCGAACACAGCGTCTCGGCGAGCTTGTAGTGCTTGCCTTCGTAGGCGCCGTTGTTGTCGCTCCACATCTGCAGGCAGATCTGCAGCGCCTCCTCCAGCCGCTCGAACCGCTCACCCAGCGGCGGGAACGGCACGCCGAGGCCCTTGTGCTCGCGCTCGTACCAG
Source organism: uncultured Novosphingobium sp. (assembly GCA_964630805.1). Lineage (GTDB taxonomy): Bacteria > Pseudomonadota > Alphaproteobacteria > Sphingomonadales > Sphingomonadaceae > Novosphingobium. The sequence goes on from CAZVWP010000022.1 coordinate 18,714, forward strand.
GCCGCGCCGATGCCGAGTTCGGCCCGGCCCTGCGAGAGGACATCGAGCGTCGTCATGGTCTTGGCGAGCAGGCCGGGGTGGCGATAGGTCACGCCCGTCACCAAAACCCGCATGCGCAGCTTCACTGTAACGCCCGCGATGAAGCCCAGCGTGGTATAGCATTCCAGCATCGGGTCCTCGCCCGGCGCGACCATGTCCATCTGGAAGAAGTGGTCCATCACCGAAAGCGCGCGCACGCCGACACTCTCGGCGGTCCGGGCCAGATGTGACAGGCCGGGGCCGATCCTGGCCGGCCCTCCGGCCCAATCGAAGCGCGTTACGTGAAGATCGAGATCCATGGCCGTTCTGCTCCTCTCGCAGGCGCCCGCCCCCGCCCTGCCGCAGGGTGCGCTCGCATTGCCGAGACTGGCACTCCTGCGGGCCCAGTCAACCGTCATCTAGCCAGCAGGCATCACTGTGCCATATGGCGCTCCAACGAATGTCCGAACGATACCGAAAGGGAGAAGCGATGGTTGCCAGCAAAGGCACCTTCCGGCGGCGCGTGGGAATCGCCACCCGCACGCGGGAGGACGGGAGCCTGGAGGCGCGGTGCGCGGTGGAGGACGATTTCCATCATTTCCGCGTCATGCTGGAGGCGCGCGACGGCAGGATCGTGTCGGCCGGAAACCAGGCCCTGCGCTCACCGAACACCCTGTGCGAAGCGGCAGGCGGGCGGCTGGAGGAGCTTGTCGGCATGGAGCTGGATCCCGCCAGCGCGGCGGTTTTCAGGCAGACCGACCAGTTTCAGCAATGCACTCACCAGTTCGACCTGGCCGGGCTCGGCGTGGCAGCCCTGGCGATCGAACGGCCGGTGCGCATCTACGATGCCGTCATTCCGGACCGCCAGGACGGGCGTACCACTGCGACACTGCATGCGGATGGGCGGCCAGTGCTGGTCTGGCAAGTCAACGGCATGACCATTGAGGGACCCGCTCCCTACGAAAACCGCTCGCTCGGTGCGGGCTTCACCAAGTTCACCGCGACGCTGGACCGCGACGAGGCGGAATATGCGCTGGTCCTGCGGCGGGCGCTGTTCGTCAGCCAGGGCCGCGGCCACGATTTCGCCTCTCTGGGCGACCGCGGCCCCATAGGCGGCTGCTGGGCTTGGCAGCCCGAGCGCAAAGACCAACTGCGCCGCCTGCCGGAGAACCGGCACGATCTTTCCAACCACGCGGATGCGATCCTCTCCGAAGATGCGCAATGGCTGGATTTTCGGGCCTAGGGACGAACTTCTGCCGTTCGCGCACGCCATTGAGCAGTACTTCCGACATGCTCCGGGCCGTCGCATCCAGCCCTAGCCCGCCGCCATAGTAGAAGCCAACCGAGCTAGCGCTGGTTTGCCAACGAGTCAGCCGCCGTGTCTTGCCCGCTGCCAGACGCCCGCCGGGGCGCTCGGCAGGCCTCCGCCTTGCAGTCCAAGAATGCCCGGGGCAGCCGCCTTGATCTGGAATATGGCGTTCACCGCCGGCAGGGCCGTGCATATGGCATGCTCAAGGTTCGACCAGTTGTCCGGCGTCCTGACGCGGATCCTGAGTTCGATCGACGGCTCGCCCTCGACATCGACCAGGTAATTGTTCCGGTCGATCTCCCAGTCCTGGTCGATGTTCTCGGTCATGTACCAGATGATGCGGTTGCGGATCACGGTCCGCCCCCCGATCTTGCCTTCCCAGCTTCCGCGCAGCGCCGCATGGGTGCCCTTCTCCATGCGGAACCAGCCCAGATCGATGGTCTCAAGCGTCTTGCCATATTCGACGACGAAATCGATGTCGTCGAGCTCGTACTGAAGCGCTTCGGCCACGCGCAGGACCGAGTCCCGGAACGAGGTCAGCGCGCCGCGCGCCGACTGGACCACTTCCGGCGTCGCGTCGGACATCGACATGCCCACCGCCAGCCAGGTCTCCGCCGATTCATAATGCGCCACCTTCACGCATTCCGTTGCCGAGACGGACCGGATGTCGCGGCAGATCGGCGTCACCGCCGCGGCAAGTGTGTCAATCCAGCCGGGATTGATCCCGGTGATGTAGAGCGACGAACCACCTCGGGCGCAGGCAGCCTCGAGCTTGTCCCTGACCTCGCCGACGATGCCGCCCAGATTGGCCAGCAGGTTGGTGCTGATCACATCGCTGCCGCTTTCCAGCAAGGCCACAAGGTGGGCGAGGTCCGCCTCGAAGGGCGCATAGATGACGGTATCCGCACGCAGCGCGACCAGCGCATCGGCATCGTGCGTCGCGGCAATGCCGCAATCGGGCCGGCCGCAGAGTGCACCTGCATCGATGCCGGCCTTGTCCGGGGAATGGGCATAGACTCCGGCGAGTTCCAGCCTGGGGTCGTCGAGGATCGCGCGGAGCGCCATCTTGCCGACCTTGCCGGTGGTCCACTGCAAGACCCTGAGCTTTTCCATGGCCATCTCTCCCCGCACACTTTCGCCCGGCACAAATTGGACGCTTAGGCGCTAGGCGTCCAGTTTTGCGCCGGTCGGAATCTTGATCTTCCTGCCGCGCTCGATAAGCATGCTTGGCTAGCTCCACAAGGGCAGGACAAAATAAAACTAAGTCAGGCAGCCTTGCTTTAGCATCTTGGATGGCGACGAGCATGAGTCTGTTCAAGAATGGGATTGCTTCGTGCAGGCGTCACGTTGGCAAGTGAGAAGAACAGGGCAAGAATTGCCGTGAACAAAGGGGGGAAACCTTATCATGAAGCTACGTCATATCGCGCTTTCGGGAGTTGCATTGATTGCCGTTTCGACTCCTGTTTTTGCCCAAGAGGCGGATAACAGCAACAATAATAACAATGCCGAAGAAATCGTCGTCACCGGCACGCTCATTCGCGGTATCGCGCCGGGCGGATCGCAGGCAATCGACGTCGGCCAGGCCAAGATCACTTCGATCGGCGCCGCCAACACGTCCGACCTCATCGCCGCCATTCCTCAGGCCGGCAACTTCAACTCCTTTGTCGGCGTGCGCGGCAGTTCCAACTTCTCGCTGGCGGTCAACCGCCCAAGCCTGCGCTACCTGGGCTTCACCGCCAGCAGCACGGCGAGCACCCTGCTGCTGCTAGACGGCCACCGCATGCCGGGCATGGGCGTCAACCAGACCTCCGCCGACCTTGACGCCATTGCCGCCGGCGCGATCGAGCGGGTCGAGATCGTCACCGACGGCGGATCGTCGACCTATGGTTCCGACGCGGTCGGCGGCGTGATGAACTTCATCACCCGCAAGGAATTCGACGGCGTCGAGGCGCGGGCTCAATACGGCTTCGGCTCAGACTACGACCAGTTCAATGCCACCGTCACCGCCGGCAAGAAGTGGGATGGCGGTTCATTCTACGTTTCCTACGACTATGGCCGTCACGACGAGCTTTACGGCTACAATCGCGCCTGGAACCAGTCGCTCAACTGGCCGCTGACCCAAGCCGCCGGAAGCCCGGTCGGCGCCAGCGTCAACTGCGTGCCGGGCAACATATCCTTCCCCAATACCTCCGCCATCTTCGGTCTTCCGGGCCTGTCGAGTTCCAGCGTGAACCGCTGCGACGTCACCGACCTGGCGACCTTCTATCCTCGCGAGACCAAGCATTCCGCCCTGGCCAGCCTGCTGATCGATCCGGGCGGCGCCTGGTCGTTCTCGATCAAGGCGTTCTACGTCAATCGCAAGAACACCTCCGATGCCGGGCCGCTGGTCGCGGACGTCACGGTCACTCCCGCCAGCCCCTTCTACATTCCGATTGCCGGGCAGAGCGGAAACCAGACCGCACGGATCAACTTCGGGCCGGTGCTGGGCAACAACGTCAGCCAGGTCTCCTCGATGGAGTCCTTCGGCATAACGCCTTCGGTCAAGGTCGATGTTGGCGGCAAATGGCAGATCAATGCCTTCTTCAACTACGGGCGCGGCAAGGCCGGCTTCCTCGGCGGCCTGATCAACACCGCTCCGCTGAACGCCGGCGCGGCCAGCGGGGCGTTCAATCCCTATAATCTGGCGGCCGCAGGCAACGCCGCGACCATTGCCTCGGCGAAGGACTGGTTCATCTATGCTCGTGCTGTCAACGAACTGGTGAACGCGCGAATGGTCGCCGACGGGCCGCTGTTCAAGCTGCCGGGCGGTGACCTGCGGGTGGCCATCGGTGCCGAATACGTTCATGAAAAGTACACCGGCTTCCAGAACCGCACGGTCACCAACGCCGGAATCGCAGCCGGGGCCGACAGGTCGGTCAGCCGCAACGTCAAGGCGGTGTTCGGCGAAATCAACCTGCCGATCATCGGCGAGGACAACCGCGGCACCTTCCATAGTCTGTCGCTTACTGCGTCAGGCCGTTACGACGACTACTCGGACGCCGGGCACACCTTCAATCCGAAGTTAGGCATCAATTTCGAACCGGTGGATTGGCTGAGGATCCGCGGTAACTGGGGCAAGGCCTTCCAGGCGCCGGGGCTGTCCGACATCTTCCTGGCTTCGGCTCCCTCACTCGGCGCGCTGCCCACGACCTTGCGGCCGTTCTTCGATCCCGCCACGCCGCCACCGGCGGTCGGGCACAACGCCTTCCTGCTGGCCTTCGGCGGAACCAAGTTGCCGCTTGTACCGCAGAAGGCCAAGACCTGGTCGGTCGGTTTCGACATCAAGCCGCCGGCCTCCGGTTTCTCCGCCGGCCTGACTTACTACAATATCAACTTCAAGGGCCTGATCGCCCAGGCGCCGATCCAGCTGCCATCGTTCTACACCAACTATGCCACCAACGTTGTGAAGTTCACCGCTGGCGATGCCGCGATGCAGAGCTACTTCAACAGCCTGGTTGCCGAAACCGGCGTTTCGGCGGCAGCCGTGGCGAACGCGCTGGCCGCTGTCGGCAATGACTACAGCAGCGTATACGCCGTCATGGACGGCAGGGTCGCCAACCAGGCAGGCGTCAAGACCACCGGTCTAGACTTCTACCTGCGCTACACCCACATTACCGGCTTCGGCGACGTCTACCTGGACGTTGCAGGCAACCGCATCCTCAGCCTGAGCCAAGGCGGGCCAACCGGCTTTGCCGACGTCAATGGCTTCGACACCAACAACAAGTTGAAGATGGCGACCACGGTTGGCACCCATTACGGGAACCTCCAGGCACAGCTCACCTGGATGTACAACGACGGTGTCAACGAAGTGCCGAATGCCGCCAACCTGCAGCAGAGCCGGGTGGATGCGTTCAGCATCTTCAACCTCTACCTGAACTACAAGGTGCCGAGCGAAAGCAAGATCCTCAAGGACCTCTCTTTCTCGCTCAACATCGACAACCTGTTCGACACCGACCCGCCGCTTTACCGCGGCCTCAGCAACTCGCTCAACGGTATCGCCAACGGCTTTACCCTGGGCCGCATCGTCAAGATCGGCGTGTCCAAGCGGTTCTGACCGTTCGGATTTCCGAAGGGTAACCAATCTGGCCCGGCCGGCAGCGCAGCTTCCGGCCGGGCCTTGCTTTTGAAGGGAGTTGCCAATGCCGATCCGGATGCTGGTATTCGTCAGGCGCAAGGCCGGGCTGACCCCGGAGCAGTTTCGCGACGGCTATGAAAACAGCCACTCGCGCCTCGCCGTGCGGCTGTTCGGGCACCTTTGGCTGTCGTACCGGCGAAACTACCTGACCGCGGCCCGCAATTTCGACGGGGATCTATCCGGCATCGACGTGATCGGCTTCGATGCCGTTTCCGAATTCATCCTGCGCGACGAGGCAGCAGCCGCCGAAATGGGCCGCATTTCCCGGGAAAACATCGAACTGCTCCAGGCCGACGAGGCGCGCTGGTTCGACCTTGCGCACTGCTGGAAAGTGTCATGCGAAACGGTCGAGGAGGACCTGTCAAAGGCAGCCTCAACCTAGCAATCTCCGACCTGCTTCATTCAACGAGGCCTGACTGACACTCACAGAGACTGGAGCACTCTTGTCCTGTCGGCGAAGGCCTGCCGGCTTATCCGCAGCCCAAGGTCGATCCAGTCGAAGGCATGCGGCGCGCCGGGATAGACGTGCAACTCGCAGGATACGCCGCTTGCGTGGAGCCTGCGGGCATAGGCCACGCACTCGTCCCGGAAGATGTCGAGTTCGCCCACGTCGATATAGGTCGGCGGCAGCCATTCCAGGCTGCCTGCCCGGGCGGGCGCGCGGTCGCTCAGGCCGTGTTCCGTCCCGAAGTGCTCTCCCAGGATGGCCTCCCAGGCAATCCGGTTCTTGCCGCTGGTCCACGAGGCCGTCGGCTCGAGCAGCGGATCGGGCGTCAGGGTGCGGTCGTCGAGCATGGGATAGACCAGGATCTGCCGTGCCGGGGCGATACCCTCATCGCGCGCCAGCAGGCAGGCTCCCGCGGCAACGCCGCCGCCGCCGCTGTCACCCATCAGGGCGATCCGCTCCGGATCGACGCCAAGCATGGCGGCATTGGCCCGCAGCCAGCGAAGCGCGGACAGCATGTCGCGCGCAAGGCCAGCGTCGCGAAATTCCGGCGCGAGGCGATAGTCGACCGACAGGAAGCTCACGCCGGACAGTTCCACGTAGTAACGGAGCAGGGAATCGTAGATTTCGGCCGATCCGGAAACCATGCCGCCACCATGGGCATAGATCACCGCCGGACCTTTGGCGGCGTTATCCTTTTCATACCACAGGAGCGAAATGGGGGCACCGTCTTCGCCGGCAGTCTCGAACTCCGAGCGCCGCACCGAAGGGCTTTCGGGCATGCGCGAGAAGATGAATTGCAGCCCCGCGTCCGTCGTGGCGCGCAGGCTCGCAACATCGGTGACGGGTGGTGGTGGCGGCTGATCCGGCTGTGCCGCTGCCGCCATTATCGCGGCGAGTTCCTTGTCGAGCGTCAGGCTCACCATGCTGTCCATCCCCCGTCAATCCGCAAGTCAGCTCCGGTCATGTAGGCCGATGCATCCGAAGCCAGGAACACCGCCGGACCGCTGATCTCGTGCGAGTGACCCAGCCGGCGCATCGGCGGCGTCGCGGCAAAGCGCTGCAGCAGCGGCGGATCGATCGCCGCCACATCGTCGCCCGGGAAAATGCCGGGGCTCAGCGAATTGACCCGTATGCGCCGCGGCGCGAGCTCGCAAGCAAGATAGCGCGTCAGTTGCAGCAGGCCGCCCTTGGCCGCCGAATATTGCGGCGGAGAACGCGTGTCGTCTTCCTCGTAGAGGTACATCGGCGGGCTGACATGCGCCCAGATCGAAGCGACATTGATAACCGAGGCATGGCCGGTCGCCGCGACCGCCGCCTCCAGCCCGGCCATGGCATCGAAGACGTTCTGGTGCGTGGCGATCACGCCGGTCTCGATCGTCGCGCGAAAGTCCTCGGGCCGGGAAACCCTTGTCTTGCCGAGGCCGCCGATGGCGTTGTTCACCAGCACGTCCAGCCGTTCGAGCCCGTTCAGGAATGGCCTTGCCCGATCGCGGTCGGCGATATCGAAGGCCGCGACCGATGCGGAGAAACCAGCTGCGGCCAGTTCATCCCGAAAGTCCCGTAGCGTTGCCTCCGTGCGCCCGTTGAGGATCACGTGTGCCCCGGCCTGGGCAAAACCGATCGCCATGGCCCGGCCCAGGTGGCCCGCGGCCCCGCTCAGGAACACGGTCCGCCCCGCCAAACCGAAGCGATCGCCGTGGCCGGGAAAGGTGCGGACTTCGTTGGAAGACTTGCCCACTGCCGCTTACCCGATCGCACGACCGCCATCGATCACCAGTTCGGTGCCGGTGACATATTTGCTCTCGTCGCTCGCCAGCCAGAGGATGCCCGCGGCCATGTCCTCCGGCGTTCCCTTGTAGCCGAACGGAATCGTACCCGCGACCGCCGCATCCAGCGTAGCGCCGCGTGGACGGCCATTCGAGCCGTCCTCGGTGGTGTGCAACATGGTATCCCAGATCGCCGTCTCGACGATGCCGGGGTGCAGCGAATTGACCCTGATCCCGTCGCCCTCGGCGGCACATTCCAGCGCCACGGACTTGGTGAACAGGCGCACCGCCCCCTTGCTGGCAGCATAGCCCGCCACATTGGCCGAGGCCTTTATGCCCGCGATGGAAGAGACGTTGATGATGCTCCCGCCCGGCCGATGCCGGCGCATTAGCGGAAGGCCATGCTTCACGCCGAGAAAGACGCCGTCGACATTCACCGCCATCTGCCGCCGCCAGGTTTCGAGGCTCATCTCGGTGACGGGCCCGGAATAGCCGACGCCGGCGTTGTTCACGAGGATGTCGAGCCGGCCGAAGCGCGCTTCGATCTCGCCGATCACCGTGCGCCACTGGTCCTCGTCGGTGACATCATGCTGGATGAAGCAGGCCTTGCCGCCGGAGCGTTCGATCTCCTCGGCCACAGCCCGGCCCTTTTCCTCCTGCATGTCGGTCGCCACCACCGTCGCGCCTTCCGCCGCCAGCAATGTTGCCGTTGCCCGGCCGATACCGCTCGCAGCGCCGGTGACGCAGGCCACCTTTCCTTCGACCCTGCCTCCCATCCCGAACTCTCCCCTTTTTGTTTATGCCGGCACTTTTCGCGGCGCTGTTATGGGTTCCTCTCCCACCAGCGTGACCCGGTTCAATTCGCGGCCGCATTGCAAATCGAAGGGAACGACGCGGTGCATGGTCCCGGTGTTGTCCCACATCAGCATGTCGCCGACCTGCCAGTCGTGCGTATAGATGTACTGCGGCTCGTCGGCCATCTTGAGGAGCCTCGCCAGCAAGGCATCGCTCTCCGCCCGGTCCATGCCGACGAAATGGGAAATGGTGCAGGCGAGTAGCAGCGACTTGCGGCCGCTGCGATGGTGCCAGACGACCGGATGGGTCTTCTCCGGCACGGCCTCCACACCCCAATGCGCCAGTTGCTCGGGAGTAGGGTCCGGAAAGGCCCGGCGCTGGATGACTTCCTGCGAATGGACCGCTTCGAGGCCCTCCAGCAGTTCCTTGTCCTCATCCGACAGGTCATCATAGAGCGCATAGGTATTGCAGAACTCGGTCTGGCCGCCCTTCGGCGCCACCACCCTTGCACGCAGGATCGAGGCAAGCGCCGGCATGTCGGTATAGGTGCCGTCGATGTGGAAGAAATAGGTGCCTTGGGTATATTCGGCGAAGATCGGGCTGATTTCTGGATTGGCGCTGATCCGGATGACGGAATCGCCGTGTTCCTGCCGGATCGTGCCCAGCGTCGCGCCGAACCGCATCTGCTGCTCGTCGGAAATCTCGAGGCCGCGAAATATCAGCACGCCGCGCGCTTCCAGCAGGGCCCGCACTTCCTTTGCCACGCTTCCATCGAGCAGCGTTGCGAGATCGGCTTTGACTTCGGTTCCGATCCTCGGGGTCAGGTCGACTGTAGAATAGGGCATTTTAGTCTCCATGCGCGGCCAGGGCCGGGGCGTTCAGGCAACGACGAGATCGGCGCCGAACCACGGGCGGACCGTCGGCTCGATCACGCCTTCGCCCGGCGGCCGATCGTTTAACGGATCGCGCAGCCAGTTCCACAGCAGCCTGATATCGAAGGGGCAGTTGCAGGCGGATCGCCCGTAATCGTTCCGGTAGTAGCTGGTGGAGCGCGGGTCCGACCAGACGCGTCCCGCCTCATGCCGGTCAAGCAGGGCGTTGTAGCGGCTGAAGGCATCGGTCGTGACGTCGACCGAACGCTGGCCTTTGGCCAGCATGCCGCCGATGCAGTTGAGCGCGAAACGCGTGACCATCTCCTCCAGTTCGATGATGCCCAGGCCAATCCCGAAGCTGTTCATGTTCGGCCCGTATATCATGAAGAAGTTCGGGAAGTCCGGCAGCATCGCGCCCAGATAGGCACGTGCGCCGTCCCTGGCCCACAGCGCTTCGCAGCTAGCGCCGTTGCGGCCGCGGATGTCCATTGGCCAGAGGAAGTCATTCGCCCGGTAACCGGTGGCATAGACGATGATGTCCGCCTCATGCACCTTGCCGTCGACGGTCCGGAGGCCCTCTGGAACGAAGCTGTCGATGCCGTCGCTGACCAGTTCGACATTGTCCTGCAGCAGCGCATCGTAGATGTTGCCGTTGCTGTCGACCAGCACTGGGCGCGAGCTGAACGGCGGGCTCTTCGGCGTCATCTTTTCAACCAGATCCTCCCGGCCGCCCAGCTTGCGCCGCATGAACGCCAGGCAGTTGTCACGGATTTCCTTGTTGAAGGGACTTACCGCGTGGGTGTCCGCGAAATCGGGATCGATCGTGATGCGCCGCAGGGTGACCTCGGGCCGGAAATTCCAGCTCGCGCGGAATCGCAGGAAATTGACGAGGTAGGGAAAGTTGCGGTCCAGCCAGGTCACTTGCGGCGGATAAGGGGACAGATAGCCCGGGGCCTCGAAGCACCAGCTGGGCTCACGCTGGAACAGCGTCAGCTGGCCGGCCTGCTTGGCCAGTTCCGGCACCATCTGGTAACTGGTCGCGCCACTGCCGATGACGGCAATGCGCTTGCCGCTGAAATCGAGATCGGCAGGCCATTTGGCCGTGTGGATCTTCAGGCCCCGGAACTGGTCCGCACCGGGAAAATCGGGAATGTTGGGCCGGCTCAGGAAGCCGACTGCACTGATCACCGCCTGGAAGCGCAGGGTCTGCTCGCCCTCCGGCGTCTTCGCCTGGATCGTCCAGACCTTGCCCTGCTCATCCCAGTCGATCGAGGTCACCTCGGTATTGAACATGACGTCCCGCTTCAGATCGAAATGGTCGGCCATCCATTGCATGTAGCTCTCGTTGTGAGCCTGCACCGAATAGGGCCCGGGGCAGGGAAATTCAGCGCCCAGGGTATGGAAATAGCTGCGGCTCAAGGTATCCAGCCGCGCACCGGGATAACGGTTCTCTCGCCAGGTGCCGCCGACTTCGCCGTTCTTTTCGATGCAGACGAAGGGGATGCCGGCATTCCTCAACTGCACGGCGGCATTGAGGCCCGCCATGCCGGCGCCGATGATCGCGACCTTGAATTCCCCGCTCAATTTATCCGCGGCCAACGGCGGGCCGTCATAGCTGCGGGCCATCGGGTCGAAGGCGCTCTGTTCGAGCCACATGGCCAGTTCCGCATCCGGGATCGCGGCGCCGGCTGTCAGCTCGAGGCTGCGCGGCAGCCGGGCCTCGACAAGCGGGACACTTTCGGCGCGGCTGTCGCGAAGCTGCTTAAGGAAAGCCGCCGCCTTTTCGCGCAGCAGCGCGATGTCGCCGGGGTCGGTCACGGCCTTGACCGAAGAAAGCACCCCGTTCGTGACCGTTCCATCCGGAACCGCTGCCGCTTCCTCATCGCCGGTCAGTAGATAAAGCAGCCCCCGCAGGACGATCGGCTCGACATAGCCGACCGCGTCTTCGATCGTGGAGTCCGCCGCCTCTAACAGTTCCTGCCCGATCACCCATTTTCTCCCGAAAAGCGGTACACCAAAATCCCTGAGCGAACCCGCAAGGGACGGCCCAGCCTGAACATGCCCCGGCATCGTCAGCGGATCACGGGAAGCGGTCCATCGCCTTCCCCTGCCCACTTCAAGGCACCCTCCGCATCCGATATAAATTCATGGACATACTGTCCATCAAAATCATTCGGACAATACCGTTATTGTTCGCCCAGAAAGGCTTGGAGATCCTCGGCCGTCACGCGCAACAGCGCCTTGTTCCGGGCGTCGGCGGGATCGCTGAGATACAACTCGCAGGAATAGGTCAGCTGCCGGAACAACAGCAGGCCCCGGGCCCGCAAGGCGGGCTCGGCATCCATGCGCGAAGCCTCTGCGAAACGGGGATTGTTCCGGCCCAGCCCCGCCATCAATTCGCTGGTCAATTCCTCGAGAGTTTGCAGGTAGTTGCGATCGCGCCGAAGTTCGAGAATGATCGACAAGGGCGCGCGCTCCTGCTCGACGAATTTTGCGACCTTCCTGATCCATCTGTCGATCTGTTCGACCGTGGGGTGGGGCCCGGGAAGGGTGGAAAGCTGCTTTTTCGCCTTGGGAACATAGTCGGCGATCACATCGGCCAGGATTTCGTCCCTGTCCTTGTAGTGCAGATAGATGGTCGACCGCCCCACGCCGGCGGCGGCCGCGATCTCGTCCATTGTCGTCGAGTCGTAGTGCCGGCGGTAGAACAGGTCTTTCGCCGCATCCTTTATGCGCTGGCGGATCAAATCGCGCTGCGCCTGGCGCAAGGGCGTTTGGTACTTCGTCGTCCTGGTGCTCGTCTTGGCCATTCGTGCTTCAACCCCGGTGCGCAGGCTCGTCCTAGGAAAGGCTGCCTGTTTGTGCATTCCTTTTTTGGGAGAAGCGCATGCAAATTGGGCAGTGATGGCGATGCCCGCTTCTTGGGCCAGGATAGGCACGATCTGCGGCAGGTCCGCCGAAGTGCGGATGCCCGGCGCGGCGGCGCAGATGTAGGGGGTCTCGTTAACGACCCGACAGGTCGAGTAGTTTGCCATCCGGTACGGGCGCGGCTCGCCGGTATCGGGCATGGCGATCGAGATGAAGCCCGAACTGACGCCGGAGTTGTAATCGGAGGCCCCCAATGCACAGGCTGCCTCGACCCGCCTACGCTGGACCTGGTCCATGCCAAACCGGCACTCTGGAGCAATCGAACCGGTTGTCCTAACTCGCGCCGCCTGGCATATTGACAGGAGCAGCCTCTTTGCCTTCGGAAGCCAGGCGCAAGACAAGCGTGCCCACCGCCGGTCACATCGAGCGAGGCCGCAACAGGCAGAAGGACGTATCATGCCGCTAGACATTCGCCCCATCGACCCCAAGCTCAGCTTCGGCGTCACGGTGTCAGGCATGACCAGCGAACTTGCCGCGGACCCGGCCGTGCGCGACGAGATCAATGCCCTGTTCGAACGCGAGGGGCTGATCATTTTCAAGGGTGTCGAGCCCAGCAATGCGATGCAGCTTGCCCTGAGCAATATCTTCGGGCCGCTGAAGGAGCATCCGGTGCCCTCCATCGCGCGAGTGGACCGCGACGCCATGCCCGGGGTGATCGAGCTGCGCAGCGGCATGGATCGTGGCGGCATTGTCGAATTCGGCGGCAAGCGGGTGTCTCACTGGCTGCCCTGGCATTTCGACCATTGCTACAACGACGAACTCAACCGGGCCGGCATCCTGCGCTCCGCCAAGGTTTCGCCCACCGGCGGCATCACCGGCTTCCTCGACGGCATTGCCCTTTACAAGCTGTTCCCCAAGGTCCTGCTGGAGAAGATCGAGGGGAGCGAAGTCCTCTACACCCTCAATTCGCACTACGAGACGCAGAAGTTCGGCAATCCCCCAGACCTCAAGATCATCCGCTCGAAGCCGCTGAGCGCGGACTTCGACGCGCAGGCCAAGGCGATGCCGCGCGCCATCCACCCAGCCGTCTGGACCCGCCGGACAGGCGAGAAGGTGCTCCACATCTCTCCCTACATGGCGGAAGGGTTCGTCGGGCAGGAAACTCCGGAAGGCGAAGCCCTATTCCGGGAAGTCGCCGAGACCATCGACCGCCTCGCCGCCGAATGCAGCTATCACCACAAATGGCGGCCGGACGAGATGCTGATCTGGGACAACTGGCGAATGCTGCACGCGGTATCGGGCCACGATCCCGATCACGAGCGGATCATGTATCGCACCACGATCAAGGGCGATTATGGCCTTGGCCGGTTCGAAGGTGGCGCCCAGGGTGGCGCCATCCTGCGCGACACGATGGTCTAGACTAGCAGCTAATCGGGGGCGAAGACCGGTATCCTCACGTCCCCCCGCGCCGCGAAACGCACGCTGACCTTCATGCCGATGGCGACGCTATCGGGGTCACAGCCAACCACGTTGGTCATCATCCGCACGCCCTCGTCAAGCTCGACCATGGCGAGGACATAGGGGCTTTCCGCCTGGAAGGCGGGCACCGGAGCCTGATGAACGACGGTGAAGTGGCTGACCCTGGCCCGGCCGCTCGCGCGCTCCCAGCCGAGATCGTCCGACCAGCATTGCGGGCACCACGCATGGGCGAAGCGAAACCGCGCACCGCAAGCCTTGCAGGTGCGGATGCGCAGCTCGCCCAAGGCGCAGCCTTCGAAATATTCGCGGTTGAGGTCCGATATTTCGGGAACGGGTTTCTCGTTCATGGCTCGCGTCCCAGGATGAGCGTTGCGTGATCGAACATGATGCCGCCATAGGTGTGGACCAGCACCCGGTCGGCCTTGTCGACCTGGGTCGGCCCGGCCTTGCCCATGGCCTGCAGCGCCCCGGCGGTGAGCATCGACATGCCCGAGCTGTCGCCGGTGTGGCCGAAGGAGAGCAGGCCGCCATAGGTATTGACCGGCAGCGAACCGCCCGGATCGATCGCCCCGCTTGCGACGAACCCCGCCGCCTCCCCCGGCGCGCAGAAGCCCAGTTCCTCGAGCAGGATCAGCGGCGAACTGGAAAAGGCGTCGTAGAGCTGGGCGACGTCGATGTCGGCCGGTGAAAGGCCGGCCTCGTGAAAGGCCCGTGCCCCCGCCTCCGCCGCGCCCGTGTCGAGCAGGTTGCCCCGATCGCTCAGCGCACCGCGCGAATGCTGCTCGCCATAGCCAAGCACCCAGGCCGGCTGGGCGGTCCACTTGCGCGCGAGGTCACCGCGCGCGACGATCACCGCGCCGCCGCCATCGCAGGGCACGGAGCAGTCGAGCAGGTTGAACGGTGTTGCGATCGGGCGGGAGGCCAGCACATCCTCCACCTTGATTTCGCCTGCGCCGGCCATGCGGGCGTGGGGGTTGCGAACGGCCCACTTGCGGTGCGCCACCGCCACCCGCGCAAGGTCCGCCTTGGTCACGCCGCGTTCGGCCATGAACTGGCTGGCGATCAGGGCGTAGAGCGCGGGGATGAAGGTGCCATAGGGCATCTCCAGCACGGTATCGCTGGTCACCCGTGCCATCAGCTCGGCCCCGCCCGCGCTCGGCTTCATGAACTTGCCGGCGCCGATGCATATCACGGCGCTGGCAAGGCCGGAGCGGATCGCATTGGCCGCCCGGTCTACCATGGCGGCGAAGGTCGCTCCGCCGAGGTTCATCACCTCGGCCATGGCCGGGCGGATGCCGAGTTCCGAGGTCAGCTTCTCGTGCACGTAGGGATCGAAGCCTGCGACCCCGCCCGAGGGACAGGTCAGCAGGCCGTCGATGTCCTGGGGGCGGATCGGGCACTGGCCGATCACCCCTTTCAGCACCTGCCGGAACAGGCCGACGCAGTCCTGGTCCGGATAGCGGCCCGGCGGCAGCTCGAAGGCAGCCGCTATGGCTACAGGTTCACTCACCCAATTCTCCCTTCAGTTCTTCGGGCATCGCGTCGAGCACAATAGTCTTCGTTTCGAGAAACTGGCGCAAGCCTTCCTCACCCCCTTCGCGGCCGATGCCGGACTGCTTGAAGCCGCCGAAGCCGATGGTGAAGTCGGTGCGCGAGCCGCTCTGCCCAACCGTGCCCGAGCGGATCTCGCGCGCGGCGCGGTAGGCCTTGCCGGGATCGCCGGTGAAGACGGCGGCATTGAGGCCATAGGGGCTGTCGTTGGCAATGCGGATGGCGTCTGCCTCGTCCTCTGCCGGGATGACGCAGAGGACGGGGCCGAAGATTTCCTCACGGGCGATGGTCATGGCGTTGTCCACGCCGGCAAAGACGGTGGGCTCGACGTAGAAGCCTCGGTCCAGATGCGCCGGTGCACTTCCGCCCATGGCAAGGCGCGCGCCTTCCTCCTTGCCCCTCGCGATATAGGTCATCACCCGGTCTCGCTGGCGCGCCATGGCGAGTGGGCCCATCTGCGTGGCGGCAGCGAATGGATCGCCGACTTCGATGGCCGAGAAGGCCGCCGATAGCGCATCGACGAAAGCATCGTGACGATGGCGGCTGACTATCGCGCGGGTGAGCGAGGAACAGACCTGCCCGGTCATGGTCCGGGCACCGGCGGCGAGAGAGACCGCGGCGGATTCCAGATCGTAATCGTCGCAGATGACGGCGGCAGACTTTCCGCCCAGTTCGAGTGTGCAACGCGCGATCCGCTCGCCGCAGATCGAGGCTATGCGCTTACCGGCGGCGGTCGAGCCGGTGAAGGTTACCTTGTCGACGGCCGGGTTGCGCACCAGGGCCTCGGAAACCTCCCGCTCGGCGGTCACCACGTTTAGCACGCCCTTGGGCAGGCCCACTTTCTCGGCAATCTCGGCGAAGATGTATGGCGCTGACGGCGCTTCGGGCGAGGCCTTGAGCACGACCGTACATCCCGCCAGCAAGGCGGGCGCGAGCTTCCACGAGATCAGCATGACCGGGAAGTTCCACGGGATGATCGCCGCGACCGCGCCCACCGGCTCGCGGACCAGCAGGCCGAAGCCGCCGCGTTCCGGCTCGTGGCGTTCCACGAAGGGAAAGCTCCCGGCCATGTCGGCGTGGAAGTCGAACACACCGCCGGCACTGGGCATGAACCACTGGGCGAAGCTGTGCACCACGCCCATCTCGCTGGTCCAGGTGGTGGCGAGATCGCCCGCTCGCCGGGTAATCTCGGCAGCAATGGCGCGAAGGTATTCCGCCCGCTCGCGATGAATCATGCGCGGCCATGGGCCGAAGTCGAAAGCGGCGCGGGCCGCAGCCACCGCGCGCTCCATGTCGGCCGCCTGCGCTTCCGCGACCATGCCGAAACGCTCCCCGGTGGAGGGGGTTACGACATCGAAGGACGCATCGCTGGACGGCCTCGTCCATGCGCCGCCGATGAAGAAGGCTTCGGGGTGGGCGATGAAGTCTTCAAGTCTGGGCTTTGCCGTCATCTGGGTTCCGGAAGTTTCGAAGGTTACGATGCGCGCCGGATGTCGGCAGGGAGTGGATTGATCGCCGGATCGTCGGGACGGAAAAAGGCTTCGCCCACTGTCGTGGGCGCACCAGGCTCGCCGATCAGCCGGGCAAACTTCTGGCCCTCGTATGTCGCCGCCGCCAGCACCCGGGCTGCCATGGCGTCGCCGATGGCGAAAAGCTGGGCGACCTTGCCTTCCAGCGCCCGCGCAAGGCCATCCACCGGCTCGCGTCCGGTCGAGAGCACCACCGCATCGGCTGGCACATGACGCTCCTGCCCGGTGTGAATGTCGTAGAGCGTGATGTGGTTGGTACCGATCTCGCGCGCCCATTGCGACGGCGCGAACTCGACGCCCGCCTGCTTCAGCCGCGCGACGACGAAGCGCGCCTCGAAGCTGTCCACCAGCCGCGCCGAAACCGGCGTGAACCCGGCGGTGACATAAGTCACCTGTGCCCCGGCCCTGGCGAGAATCTCGGCCACGCCGGAGCTGGCATGATGGCCCTCCCCGTCAAGGAGGAGGACCTTCCCGGAAGGCCGCGCGTCATACAGCAGGATATCCTCGGGGCGATAGACATGCGGCTGGTCACAGCCGGGCAGGTCGCTGTCGCAGGTAACGCTGCGGCCGCCTGGGCTGTAGCGCGAACCGGTGGCAACGATGACGGCATCGGGCTGCTCAGCCAGCACGGCTTCCGGGGTAGCCGCCACGCCAAGCCGGACATCCACTCCCAGCCGCGCCATATCCGCCGTCCACCAGGCAACCGCCTCGCCCACCACTTCGCGACCCGGCAGCTTCGCCCAAAGCGCCAGCCCGCCGCCCAGCGCATCGCGTGCCTCGAACATCACCACCTGATGCCCCCGCAGCGCCGCCACGCGCGCCGATTCAA
This sequence comes from uncultured Novosphingobium sp., assembly GCA_964630805.1. GTDB lineage: Bacteria > Pseudomonadota > Alphaproteobacteria > Sphingomonadales > Sphingomonadaceae > Novosphingobium. The sequence continues at coordinate 36,352 of CAZVWP010000022.1, forward strand.
GACCGCCGGCGCCGCCGCCGGCCACCACCACCTTGCACCGCTTCGGCGCGGGCGTGAACGAGGCTACGCCCCAGAGCCGCTCCCGATAGCTTGCCGGGTTGATCGTGCAGCCCTGCGCCCCGTCGCCCGAGGAGCCGATGCACCAGTTGCAGGCGATGCAGCTCCGGCTGTTCGCTTCCAGCCCGTTGCGCGCGTTCTGCACGAACTCCGGCTCGGCGATCAGCTGCCGCGCCGCGCCGACCATGTCGCAAACGCCCGAGGCAAGGGCTTCCTCCGCCTGCTCCATCCGGGTGATCCGCCCCAGCACGCTGAGCACCGGTACATCGCCCGCCGCGATGCGAACCTGCTCCACGAAGGGGCGGTAGGTCTCAACGTCGGAAAAGGCCGTCGGCATTCCATAGTGCAGCTGCTGAGGCTCCAGCCCGACATCGAGATCGACGAAGTCGACGAGGCCGCGCCGGCAGATCTCGGCAATGACTTCGCGCGACGTCTCGGTGCCGTAGCCGCCATGGATCATCTCGTCGCAATTCATACGGATGCCCAGCGCCATGCCCGGCCCGCAGCCCTCTCGCGCCGCTTCGAGAAACTCGACGAGGAAGCGCATGCGGTTCTCGAAGCTGCCGCCGTATTCGTCGGTGCGCTCGTTGAAATAGGGCGAGACGAACTGCTCGATCATCGCCGCATGCGAGCCATGCAGCATGACGCCGTCGAAGCCCGCCTCGCGCAGGTTGGCGCAGCTTTGGCGGATCACGGCCTGGATCGTGCGGATTTCCTCGCGGTTCATCGCATGGGTCGAATTGGACCGGTCCCTGAGGCCGAACTGTCGCACGGAGGGACCGAAGGAGGGCGCCGGCGGGCTAAGCGGCTGCCACTGGCCCACCGCGCCCCACCAGTAGAACGGCTCGCCGAAGATCTTGCCGCCCGCATCGTGGATCGTGTCGGCCAAGGCCCGGAACGCACCGATGTTTTCCGGCGGATAGGGCGATGGCTGCCGGGTGCGGGCGCGGTCGTGGGCGGCTAGCGCAACGATGACCAGGCCGCAGCCGCCGCCGCGCACGCGCTCGGAACTGTAGGCGGCAAGATCATCCGCCGGCTTGGTGCCGACGCTGAGCGAGCTGCCGTGGGGTGCGAAGAAAAAGCGCGTCGGCACCACGATCGGACCGAGCCGGATCGGGCGGAACACCCTCGGGTACTTCGAATGCGCCACTCCTTCTCCCCCGCATCGCCGCTTGCGCCCAAGAAGCCTAGGGAACCGCAAACAGCCGAACCAGCCTTGAACGGGCCGAAGGCTAGAACATTTTCCCCCATGCGTCCGCCAAATGCCCTGTCCGCGAGACTGGACAGACTGGCCCCTTGGTTGCACCGTTGGCACGGACCAGACCAAGGTTCCGGGGATCAGGGTAATGGCAGGCGAAGAGAGCGCAGAGAAGGAGACCTGTGGCGACGGGATCGCCTCGCCGCGCTTCGACCCCTACGCGCCGCTGCCGATGCGCAGCGCCACCTTGGAAGGCAAGGACCTCGCCAGGCGCAACCAGCGAAACCGCCGCGCGACCATCCTTGCCATGACAAGGCAACTGCTCGCCGAAAGAGGGTGCGAGGCGGTAACAGTGCGCGAGATCGCCCGCCGTTCCGGCTTTGCCCTGCAGACCATCTACAACCTCGTCGGCCCGCGCGATCACGCGATCACCGATGCGATCAGCGAATACAGCCTGTTCGTCGGTCGCGTCGCCTCGCAAGAATTGGGCAAGGAACCGCTGCCCCGGCTGGTCGACACATGGATCGAGGCGGCCGAGGCCTGCCCGGATTTCGCCCGGCAGTGCAACCTCATCATGCTGACGCCCTCCCGGCAGATTTACTACCGTTTCCGCGACATCCAGATCAGGGGCATGACCAAGCTGTTGCGGCTGGAAAAGGAGGCGGGCCGCCTTTCACAGCGCAGTTCGCCCAGGAAGCTGGCCGAACAGCTCGTGTTCTATTCAACGGCGGTATGGGTGGAATGGGCGGACCGCCCCTTTCCGATGGCCGAATTGCGTGAGCGGCTGTTGTGGGGGCTGCTCAAGCTGGTGCGCGAATAGCGGTAATTGGAGCAAATCGCTGATTGCTCCCAGAATTCACCCCTGACACCGACGGGCTTGACGCTATGTGACGGTGAAACGGGAGAGAATACATGGAACTGGAAGGCCACAGCGCAGTCGTGACGGGCGGAGCCAAGGGCCTGGGCGAGGCGACTTCGCGGGCGCTTGCCGCTGCCGGCGTGAAGGTGGCGATCTTCGATCTGGACACCGCGATGGGCGAGGCGCTGGCGGCTGAGATCGGCGGGATCCAATGCACCGTCGATGTCGGAGACAGTGCTTCGGTGGCGGCAGGTTTCGCCAGGGCGCGGGCTGCCCACGGACAGGAACGCATCCTCGTCAACTGCGCCGGCATCGGCATTGTCTGCAAGACCGCCACAAAATCGCGCAAGACGGGTGAGGTCACCCACTTTCCCTTCGCCGACTACGAGAAGGTGCTTCGGGTGAACCTGCTCGGCAGCTTCTATTGCATCGCGCTTTCCGCCGCCGGGATGCTGACGCTCGATCCGCTGGAGGACAACGAGCGGGGAGCGATCGTCAACACCTCTTCGATCGCGGCGGTCGAGGGCCAGGCCGGTCAGGCGGCCTATTCGGCCTCAAAGGGCGGCATCTCGGGCATGACCCTGCCCATCGCCCGCGATCTCCAGTTCAACGGCATCCGCTGCAACGCGATCCTGCCGGGCAGCTTCGACACACCGCTGCTGGCGACGGCACAGCCTGCGGTACTGCAGGGCCTGATCGACCTCACGCCCTTCCCCAAGCGCCTCGGCAAGCCATCGGAATTCGCCCGGCTGGCGCTGGAGTTGTGCCGCAACAGCTACATCAACGGCGAGAACATCCGCATCGACGCGGCCGCACGGCTTTGATGGACGGTCTTGAACAGCTTCTCGAAATCGAGGCCCTGCGTCGGCTCAAGGCGGCATATTTCCGTTTCTACGACACCAAGGACTGGGATGGCTGGCTCGCCCAGTTGACCGAGGATGCCACCCTGACCGCCGAACCGGGGACAATCTGGGAAGAGGCGCAACCACCGCTGCGGCTGATCGGACGGAAGGCCATCGGCGAATACCTCGTTCGCATGGGGCCGCTGCGCAACACTGTCCACCACGGCCATACCCACGAGATCGACCTGCTCTCCGCCACCGAGGCGCGGGGAATCTGGGCGATGGAAGATATTGTCGAGTACCAGGACAAGCGCCTGCACGGGCACGGCCACTATCATGAAACCTACCGCAAGGTCGCAGGCCAGTGGCGCTTCGCCTCGATCCACCTCAAACGGCTGCGGGTGGTGACGGTGGCGCTGCCGGGCGGGGAGTTGCTCGACTAACCGTCGTCTGTACTCCCCCCGAGGGGGAGTATCGTTTGAACTCCTTACCTCAGGCCAGGTCCGCCGGCACTTTCAGGCCGAACATCCGCGCGGCGTTCAGCCCGAGAACCTTGGCCCGCGTATCCTCGCGCAGGTGCCCCATCTGCCGCTCGATCGCTTGCGGCGAATGCGGCCAGGTGCCTTCGTGGTGCGGGTAGTCATTGGCCCAGAGCAGATTGTCTTCCAACCCCAGCGGTTCGGCCAGCAGCAGGGCCGAGCGATCCTCGCAGACCGTCGCCGCGCCGTTGGTGCGGAAATAGGTGCTCGGCAGTTCCTTGAGCTTCGGGCGCACCCAGAAGTGGTGCTTGAGATAGGCCTCGTCCATCATGTCGAGCATCCAGCCCAGCCAGCCGGCATTGCCCTCGACGATGGCGAAACGCAGCTTGGGGAAGCGCTCGATGATGCCCGAGGCGCAGAGCGTCACCGCCGGTTCGACCACCGGCATGCAGCCATGCACGACATAATTGATGATCGCCCCGCCCTGCCCGCGCACCGCGCGCGGATCCTTGCCGGTGGCGGAGTGGAAGGCGATGGGCAACTCGTGGTCCTGGGTCGCCGCCCACAGGCGCTCGTAATCCTTGTGATTGTAGTTCGGCCTGCCGTCCTCGGCACCCCAGAAGGGCTTGGTCGGAAAGGTCAGCGCGCGGTAGCCCAGGTTCGCCACCCGCTCGACCTCGGCAATCGAGGCATCGACATCGAGCGTAGGGATGGCGGCGGCGGGGATGCAGCGGTCAAGATTGTCGCGACATTGCTCCATCAGCCAGTCGTTCCAAACGGCGCATTGGGCGGCGACGAATTCGACGTTCTTCGAGGCCCAGATCAGCAGTGCCGGGCCATTGGGGAAGATCAGTTCGGCATCGACGCCATCCAGGTCCTGATCGGCGATGCGCTGGGCGACGGGAGTGAAATCGCCATAGTCGCTGTCGGTATCGCCGCGGAAGGCCGCGCCGGACTTGCTGCGAACAAGGTCTTCGCCCTCAAGGTCGGATTCGACCAGCCGGTCGGTCGCGCCGGTTTCGCCGTGCACCTGGTAGCGTACGCCGTCGCGCAACTCGATGCGCGGGAGCAGGTGGCGGAACTTCTCGTCCACCCGTTCGAGAAACAGCTTGGGCGGCGCCTGCAGGTGGGTGTCGCAGGAGACGATGAAGTACTTCTTGCGGTCCTGCTCTCCGGGCCTTGCGGTGCGCGCCCAGCCTGCGTCGCCGGGCGATTCCAGTCGCCACAAGTTTTCCGGGTTGGTCTGGATGGGGGCGAATGCTGTCATGGCTCTCTTACCTCGAAAAATGGGGATTGTTTGCGCGTTCCTCGCGCAGCGCCGAGCGCCGCGCCTTGCCGGCGTTGTCGCGCAGCGGCGCATCGACGAATTCGAAGCTGCGCGGAATCTTGTAACCGACCAGCAAGGTGCCCAGCCATGCGCGCAGTTCGTCGACGCCGACCTTGTCTGCGGCCTGCGGTTCCCGGTGAACGATCGCATGAACACGGTTGCCAAGGTCGGCGTCGGGAAGGCCGATGGCGATGCAGCTCTCGACGCCCGGATGTTCTTCAAGCGCCCCTTCGATCTCGGCAGGATAGACGTTTACCCCGCCGCTGACGATCATGTCGGTGCGCCGGTCCACCAGATAGAGATAGCCGTCTTCGTCGAGATAGCCGAGGTCTCCCAGCGACACGAAATCACCGAACATCTTCGGCTCGGCGCCGATGTAGCGGAAGGTGAAATCGTCACTGACCGGCTTGAAACCGATCTCGCCGATCGCGCCGGTCGCGCATGGTTCGCCGGCTTCGTCGAACACCGCAAGCTCCGCGCCAGGCTGCACCTTGCCGACCGAGCCGCGATGTGCGAGCCATTCGGTGCCATTGATGACGCAGCGACCGGGATTCTCGGCCCCGCTGTAGAGCTCCCAGATCTTCTCCGGGCCGAGCCAGTCGATCCAGTTCTGCTTGAGCCACTGCGGACAGGCGGCGCCCATCTGGAAGACCGTGCGCAGCGAGGAAAGGTCGTGGCCACTGCGAGCCTGCTCGGGCAGCCGCCAGATGCGGTGCATCATCGTCGGCACGATGTAGAGCCAGTCGACCCCATGCTGCTCGATCAGGCCCAGCACACCGAGCGCATCGAACCTGCTCATGTTGACGATATGGTTGCCGGCGAAAACAGCGCGATGCGACAAGCCGAACGGGCCGCTGTGATAGAGCGGCCCCGGATTCAGCATCACTCCGTCGACCCGTTGCTCCAGCATCGGATTGAGCGGATCGGCCACCGCCGGGGTGCGGTCGACGATCACCTTGGGGCGGCCGGTGCTGCCGCCCGACATGTTGATGCGCCAATGCGCCGGCATGCGCTCGCCCAGCGGCTCGGCGGACAGCGCCGGATCGATGGCAAGATCGGCGGGGATGGCGATGATGCCGCTGTCCGGCGCCTGCTGGCCGATCACCGCGCGTGGCTCGACCAGCTCGGCGAAGACCTTCAGCTCCGCCGCAGTGGTGTTGGGCGAGGCAGGGACCGGCGTGGCGCCCAGCTTCCACAGCGCGAAGCTGGTCTCGAAGAATGCGACGCCGTTCGGCATCAGCATGATGACGCGGTCGTCCTGGCCGATGCCATGTTGCGCCAGCGCACGTGCCCGCCGGTTGGCCCGTGCCTCGAAGTGGCCGCGGCTTACAGTGACGCCGTCCTGGGTGAAGAACGGAAAGTCTGGATCGCGGGCGGCGTGGAACGCCGGGACCGAGCCGATCGGAATGAACCCGCTCATTTCTGCCGACCCCAGTCCATCCGGATCAAGCCTTCTCGAGAATGTGGATCGCGCAGGAGGAACCCATTTCGGGCCCGCCGCCGACGACGTGCGCCAGCCCCAGCCGCGCCCCTTCCAACTGCCGCGCCCCGGCCTCGCCGCGCAGGTGCAGCGAGACTTCATAGAGATTGGCGATGCCGGTCGCACCGAGCGGATGGCCCTTCGACAGGAGCCCGCCCGAGACATTGACCGGCAGCTTGCCGCCGTGCGCCGTATAACCCTCGTCGATCAGCCGCCCCGCCTCACCATCGGCGCACAGGCCAAGGTTCTCGTAGTGGATCAGCTCGGCCGTGGCGAAGCAATCGTGCAGTTCGATGAGCGCCATGTCCTGCGGCCCCAGCCCGGCGCGCTCATAGGCGAGCCTGGCGCAATTACGGGTCACCTGCGAGAAATCGGTCAGCGCGTCCTCGCGCGGAGTGAAGGCGGCGCTGGTCAGTTCCGAGGCGCGCACGCGGATGGCCCGGCCCATCAGCCCCAGGCGTTTCACCGCCGCTTCCGAGGCGATCACCGCCGCCGCCGCACCGTCGGTGTTGATCGAGCACATCAGCTTGGTGTTGGGATAGGAGATCATCTCCGAGCCCATCACTTCCTCCAGCGGAGTTTCCCGGCGGATGACAGCCTTGTCGTTCAGCAGGGCGTGATGGTGATTCTTCACCGCGACGCGGGCGAATTGTTCGAAGGTGGTGCCATACTTGCGGCTGTGCTCGTTGCCGATCAGCGAGAACATGGCGGGCGTGGTCTGCGAGCCCAGTTCGCCTTCCTCGACAAAGCCATCGGGCCGTCCCGGCAGGGCCAGCAGGCCCGAGCCCATCTGCTCGACTCCGACGGCAAGGACAAGGTCGTACATCCCCGCCCTGATGCCGATCACGCCCTCGCGGAAGGCCGTCGCGCCGGTCGCGCAGGCGTTCGCGACATTGACCACCGGGATACCTGTCTCGCCGATCTCGTGCAGGATGCGCTGGCCAACCATGAGCTGCGAGCGCAGGACATTGCCGCAATAGAGCGCCTGCATGTCACGGATCGAAAGGCCGCAATCGTCGAGCGCCAGCAGCGCCGCGTCCGCCCCGAGCTGGGCCGCCGTCCGCCCGGAATTGCGGGAGAAGGGGATCATGTCGATGCCGACGATATAGACATCGCTCATTGCGCGACGCTCCCTTCCGGCTCGAAGTGGTAACAGAGGAACGGCTTGCCCTCGGCATTGCGCTGGGCGCTTTCGCCGAAGACCATCTCCACCCGCTGCCCTGCCGGAAGCTCCGCCTTGGGATCGACGCCGTTCAGCGTCCCGCGCACGGAACCGCCGCCATCGAGATCGACGACAACGGAGAAAAACGGCGTGCGCACACCCGGCAGGCTGCGGCTGACGAGCGTGTGGGCAGCCACCGTCCCGGTCCTTCCAAGGGCCTCCACCTTCAGCGATCCGCGCGCGCCGCAGGCCGGGCAAGCTACGCGCTCGCCCTCAACCACCACGCCACATGCGGAGCAGCGCGATCCGGCCAGCATCGGCCGCCCGCGCTCGTCGATCCGGATGTGGGGCAGCGCGGGGACCAGATCGCCCGGCGACATGCTCGCGTCCTGCGCAGTCAATACACTCTCCCTCGGGATTTCCGACTATGTCGTTATAGCTTCATGGCACGGCTTGCAGCCTGCAAGCTGCACATTGTTGGATATCGAGCGCGCATTGCTCCACATTTGGCCCGGCGGGGGCCCGGCTACCTCAGCGGCTCTTCGCATCCGCCAGGATCATCGCCGATGCATGCAGTGCCACGGCCATGGCCGGCGCATTGGTGTTGCCGGAAACCAAAGTCGGAAACACGGAGGTGTCCACCACCCGCAGGGCTTCTACACCGCGCACCCGCAGGCGATTGTCGACCACGGATGCGGCATCGCTCCCCATGCGGCAGGTGCCACAGACGTGAAAGGCGGTGGAGGCGCGGTCGAGGAAATCCTCGATGATCTCGGCATCGCTTTCCACCGCCGGTCCCGGGTTGACTTCGTTCAGTACGAACCGGCGCAAGGGCTCTTGCGCCGCGATGGAGCGGATGTGCCGGATCAGCGCCACCGCCGCCTCGCGGTCCGCCTGCTCGCCAAGAAAGTTCGCCTCGATCTCCGGCGGGGTGTCGGCATCGGGTCCGCCAATCCGCAGCTCGCCGCGACTGGCCGGGTTCACCGTGTAACCGGAGATGGTCAGGCCCGGAAAGCTGTCCGGCCCGTTTGCACCAACCGAATAGAGACCGACGCCGATCTGCGCGTCCGGACGGACGAGGCCAGACCTTGTCTTCACGAAGCCGCCCACTTCCCAGACCGAACGGTTCATCGGCCCGCCGCGCGTAAGAAGGTAGCGAAGCATGTTCACGACCAGCGGCAGCCCGGAATACTGCGCGTTCAGGCTGCCTTGCGACACCCGGTAGACCGCCGTGTAATTGAAGTGCTCCTGCAGGTTGCGGCCGACCTCGGGCGCATCGACAAGCACCGGCACGCCCCCGCCGCGCAGCACGTCCCCCGGCCCGATGCCGGATCGCTGGAGCAGCAACGGCGAAGCGATCGCGCCGGCCGAGAGGATGATCTCCCGTCGGGCGCGCACGGTCCTCTCGCCTCGCGCATCGCGCAGCACGAGGCCGCTGGCCCGCTTCCCGGAAAATTCGATGGCCAGGGCATCCGTTTCCGTGGCTATCGTCAGGTTCGGCCGCGAGCGGACCGGGTCGAGAAAGGCGCGCGCGGCGCTGTGGCGGCGGCCGCGCCAGATGGTGCACGGCTGGTAGCCGAAGCCGCCGTCCGGCGCGTCATTGATGTCCGCGACACGCGGCGTGCCCGCTGCGGCGGCGGCTTCGATCACGGCCTCGCAAAACGGATCGCCCTTGGGGTAAAGCGTGACCTTGAGCGGGCCGCCCGCCCCCCTGCCATCGCCGCCGCCGAGTTCGTGATCCTCGAGTTCCGCGAAGCGGGGCCCCATGTGCTCCCAGCCCCATCCCTCGCAGCCAAGCGCCTGCCACCCGTCGTAGTCCGCCGGATGGCCGCGCACATAGATCATGCCGTTTACCGAGCTGGACCCGCCCAGGCCACGGCCCTTGGCCCAGGCGGTCGGCGCGCGGTTTCCGCCCGGCGAGACGCGGTACACGGAGATATATTTGCTGCCGGCGGAGAGCAGTTTGGGCACCGCGCGGGGGATCTCGATGAAGGGATGATTGTCGACCGGCCCGCTCTCGACCAGCAGCACCTGAACCGCGCGATCCTCGGACAGGCGGTTTGCCAGCACGCAGCCGGCCGATCCCGCGCCGACAATGATGTAGTCGAATTCCATCCGCTTCCCTCGTCCTCCTGCCCCCGTGCCGGGCGGTCGGCGGCAAGGCAACCGGGCGCCTGTCGCCAGGGTGGAACGCAGCGCGCGAACATTCCACGAATCGCACCCCGCGAACTTGACAAGGATACCAGCCTGCTCGACCAAACCGGGGCGTCAACTGCCAGAAAAAGTGCAGCGTCCGGCAATGGGAGAGACATCCATGGAAACCGTTTTCGTCTTGCTGAAGCGCAAGGCCGGAATGACTTTCGACGAGTTCCGCGCGCATTACGAAGCGAACCACGCCAAGCTGGGCGAGAAGTATTTCGGGCACCTGTTCCACTCCTATCGCCGGCACTACATCCCGGAAGGCATGCGCTTCAGCGACGGCGAGACGATCGAGAATTCCTACGATTGCCTCACCGAACTGGTGTTCCGTGAAGAGGGCGGCTACGCCGAGCTGAAACGCATCGCCGGCGATCCGGAGATCCACCATATCCTCAAGGAAGACGAGGCGAAGTTCCTCGACCGGACGCTCTGCGCCAATGCCCGCTCCCACCTGATCGCCAGCGACGTCTAGGCCGCCATGGACCTGCAACTGAACGGGCGCCGCGCGCTCGTCACCGGCAGCAGCTCGGGGATCGGCGAGGGCATTGCCCGGATGATGGCCGAGGAGGGGTGCCGCGTCGTGGTTCACGGCCGCAACCGCGAGCGGGCGGAGAAGATCGCTGCCGCAATCGGCGCGGCGGGCGTCGCGATCGGCGGGCTGGCTTCGGACGACGAGGCGCAGGCGGTACATGACCAGGCCCGAGCGGCCCTGGGCGGCCCCATCGATATCCTCGTCAACAATGCCGGCGGCAGCCAGACCGGCAGCAACGTACGCCCACCGCTCCAGATCACTGCGGCGGAATGGATCGCAAACTACCAGATGAACGCGCTGGCGGCGGTGCGGATGTGCCTGCTCGCCGTGCCGCACATGGTGGAGAACAAATGGGGGCGGGTGATCAACGTCTCCAGCGCCGTTGCCCTCCAGCCCAACAACCTCGGATCTGACTATTCCGGAGCCAAGGCGGCGATGAACAATTTCACCGTCAGCCTCGCCGGTTCGCTCAAGGGGGTCGGGGTGACGGTCAACACGATCACACCCGGGGTGATCCTGGTGGACAATGTCATCCGCTGGGGCCGCGAGAAGTTCGGCCATGCCGGCATGACGCTCGACGAAGTCGCGCAGTGCATCGCCGATGCCGGCATCTTCGAGATGCCGCCGGTCGGCCGGGCGGGCAATGCCGAGGACGTGGCAATCGTCGCCTGCATGCTGGCCAGCCCGCGCTCCGGCTTCATTACCGGCTCCAACTACCGCATCGACGGCGGGCAGGTCCGGGCAGTCATATAGGGAGAGGCAGCAATGTCGGGCAGGAAATATCGCGTCATCCAGTGGGCCACCGGTGTGGTCGGCCAGGCGGCGCTACGCCATTTCATCGAGAACCCGGTGTACGAACTGGCCGGCGTGCTGGTCTATTCGGCCGACAAGGTGGGCAAGGATGCCGGCGACCTCGTCGGACTACCGCCGACCGGGGTGCTGGCCACCGACGATGTGGATGCGATCCTTGCGCTCGATGCCGACTGCGTGGTCTTCGCGCCGATCCGGCATGATTGGGACATGGTCTGCCGCATTCTGCGTTCCGGCAAGAACGTGATCTCGCCGCTTGGCCCGTTCTATCCCACCGAACGCTATAAGCAACAGTTCGCCGAAATCGAGGCGGCCTGCCAGGAAGGTGGCGTTTCGATCTATGGTGGCGGCGTCCATCCCGGTTTCGCGGGCGATATCCTGCCCCTCACCCTCGCCCGGCTGATGAACCGGATCGACCGCATCGAAGTGGCCGAGATCATCGACAAGAAGGCAAACCCGATGATCTACATCGAGGTCATGGGCTTCGGCACCGATCCCGATGAGCTGCTCGCCAAGCCGCGCCGCTCCACCGAAGCTCCGCACTTCTTCGCCCAATCGATGGCCATGGTGATCGAAGGGCTCGGCAAGAAGATCGAGAAGCTGACCACCGATTTCCAGGTGGCGCGGGCGACGCAGGACATCCCCTATACGCTGGGCGAAGGCATTCCCGGCGGCGGCGTGATCCGCAAGGGCACGGTCGGCGGCCAGCAATACGAATGGACCGCATGGGTCGATGGCGCCCCCTTCATGACCTACCGCACGGTCTGGACCATGGGCGAGCACGTCGAGCCCAAATGGGACACCAGCGACAGCTGCTACCGCGTGGTCATCGACGGCGACCCGCCGCTGGAAATGAAGCTGATGGGCGGGCGCGAAGCCGATGGCCGCAGGCTGTTCCACGGCCTGCCCTGGACCGGCCTGCTATGCGCCACCGCGGTGCCTGCGGTCTGCGATGCGCGGCCGGGCCTCCTCACCCATTTCGACCTGGGGATCCTGAAACCCCAGGGCCTGGTCCGTCGATAGGTAACGGCATCTGACTGGACGGCCAGCGCACTGGCGTCCTCTTCCCTCAGTTGATTGGAGTTGATGAACATGGCCGACCTTATCGCGATCTACGACCGGCTGGTTATCGCACTTCGAGGCAATGACGACGAAACCGCCCGCAGCTTCTTCCACCCCGACTTCAAGGTCCACGAGGATTTCGGCCTGCCCTATGGCGGCACCTTCGAGGGCGGCGACGGCTTCATCGCCCTGCGCCACAAGGTGCGCACTTACTGGGCCTTGGAAATCGTCTCCAAATGCGTCGCGCCCGAAGGCGATCGCATGGTCATCGTGCTCAAGCTCACGGGCCATCCGGACGGTCCGGTGGCGGGGATGGAAACGCTGGTCTGCGTCGTCTGGACCTTCCGCGGTGAAAAGGCCGCGGAGGCGAAGGTGCTCTATTTCGACACGCCGCGCATCGCCGAAGCACTGGGGATCAGCAATACCTGAAGCGGAACCCGTCTGGCCGGGATTTCACATCACCGGAGCGAGATCGGCCATGGCCTCGCCGCCGACGAACCGGCCCGTCGTCAGTTCCGGCTTGAGCGCCAGCGAGTGGACCAGCCGGGGGTAGCGTTTGGGATGGCCATAGGCGCGGTGGATCGAGCGCAGGTTGTCCCAGGCCACCAGGTCCCCCGGCTCCCATTCATGGACATATGCCTCTTCTTCGCGAGTGGAAAACTCCAGGAGGTAATCGAGCAGTTCGGTGGCTTCGTCCTCCGGCAGGCCGACCAGCCTCGTCGCCGTGACCGGACTGATATTGAGCGCAGGCCGGTCGGTCTCGGGGTGGACGATGATCAGGGGATGGACCGTCGCGGGAAACTGCCCTGCCCCGCCTTTCACCATCGATTGGGCCTTGTGGGCGGTGTCGTAGCTATGCACGATGCCCAGGCCCTGGATCCGACACTTCACCTTGTAGGGCAGCGTCCGATACAGCCTCTCGGTATCGATCCAGCCAGTGTTGCCGCCCACCTCCGGCATGACTACCGCCCGCAGCAACGCGCCGCGATTCGGCCTGGGTGTGTACATCTGGTCGGCGTGCCAGGGGATTGCCCCCACCACCCTGTCGGCATCGGGATCGCCCGGCTCCACGGGCTTGCCCCCGTTGGCCGCCAGCAGGCTGATCCGGGGCTCCTCGGGAAGCTGCAGTTCCGGCAGGGCATGGGGATCGCTCAACTGGCCGAACAGCCCGGCCAGCCGCACATGTTCCGCGACATCGAGGTTCATTCCCCTGAAAACCAGCACCCCGAATTCAAGGAATGCGCGGTACAGTTCGCTTTCGTCTCCCTTGGACATGCACCGGACATCCAGACCGGATACGAATACACCTACCGGGGCGGTGGTTCTTTCAAAGCGAATGGCCATGAGTAACGTTCCTCCGCTCAATTTGCAGCTTGCGTCAAATCTATTCGCCGCCGGATTTTTTGAAAGACGCTTTCTAAACGAGTTCCCGAACCATTCCCGCTGGATCGATTATTGCGGTACGTGTGGAGTGCCGAAAATTTGCCCGTATCCATGCAGTAACCGATTCGCATCGCCGATGTTGAATATATCCGCCCGCAAGGCTGGCTGGCTCACCGATCCAGAAGGTGGCGGAACGACGGTCAATAGCACCGCCAGGGATAAAAACGGCCTTGCCGCCCCCCCGGCGAGGCGTCCGGGATTGGGTTTTAGTGGTTTTGTTGGAAAAATGGCGCGCCCGGAACGATTCGAACGTCCCACCCTCAGATTCGTAGTTAGAGGAAATATGGCGGGCTTATGGAGGATGCCTCACCATAATCCAAGGAATATGCGGACTTTTGTCATAAGGCATTATCTGAGGTTATCCTTGCTTTCCTCCAATCTGATGCCTATCTGATGCCCAGATTGTGAATAGGCATCAGGCATGGGCAAAGCTCCAATAACGAAACGCACCGTCGATGCGGCCGAGCCGGCCGCCGCTGAATATGTGATTTGGGATCACGGCGGGAAGGAAACGGTCAAGGGCTTTGGCCTGAAAGTCACGCCAGCCGGAAACAAGGTCTATATCTATCGCTACCGGCTCGCCGACGCTGGCCAGGCGGACAAGACCCCGCCCCGCAAGTATACGATCGGCAAGCACGGCACCCTCACCCCAGACCAAGCGCGTGACCGAGCGAAGGAACTGGCTGCGCTGGTCAATCGTGGAATCGATCCGCTCCAAGCGGAGCGCGATGAGCGGGAAGCAAGAGCGAAAGCCGAGAAGGAGGCCGAAGAGAGAGCGCGGCTGGAGTGCGACTTGAGCTTCGAAAACATCTCGCGGCGATGGCTCGAGGACTACGAGCTAGGCCACCGGCCACGAAGCTATGGACAAGCCGCGCTGGCCATCAACAAGCACCTTTCGCCCGCTCTCATCGGGAGGCCGTTGCCCTCAATCACGCGCGCGGACCTGCAGGCAATCGTCGACAGCATCCCGGCTCGCCAACTCGCCACCCGGCGCACCATCTTCGCATACGCCTCGATATTCTTCGGCTGGGCACTGCAGCGCGGATACATCGCCGAGAACCCATTGCAGGCCATGGCCAAGCCGAAGGCGCCAAAGGCGCGTGATCGGGTACTGAGCGACGAAGAGCTAGCGACTATCTGGAGGGCCGCTGGATCGCTTCGCACTCCACTGAGCCAGTTCTACCGCGTCTTAATGCTCACCGGACAGCGCCGGGAGGAAGTGGCCGGCATGGATTGGGCCGAACTTGATCGCGCAACGGCAACATGGACGATCCCGGCCAGCCGCGCCAAGAATGGAGTGACGCACCTTGTGCCCCTCGCCCCGATGGTGGTTGAGGAACTGGACCGCCTTTCGCTTGCACGGCAGTTGAAGGCGGAGGATCCGGAGCCAGACGCGAAGCGCTGGCCCAAGGGCGGCCCGGTTATGTCCATTCGCGGTGGAGTGTCACTTTCCTGCTTTTCGCAGGCGAAGCGATTGCTGGACGCGGAAGCGACAAAGGCGCGGGCCGAGGCGAGCCCCTTGCCTCATTGGCGGGTGCATGACCTTCGGCGCACGCTCGCGACGGGCTTCCAGCAAATCGGAACACGCTTCGAAGTGACCGAGGCAGTCCTAAATCACGTTTCCGGCGCCAAGGGCGGAGTGGCAGGCATCTACCAACGGCACGATTGGAAGGCCGAGAAGCGCGACGCGCTTGAAGCTTGGGGGCGCCATATTGCCGGGCTCCTCGCACCAGCCGACAAAACAAATGTTGTCGCCATCGACGCGGCTAAAAAATCGGCTTGAGCCGATGAAAGCGGTCCGGCGGGGCGGTGGGCGCCGCACCGGACCTAACCACAACGCACAGTAGGAGTGCATCATGGCTACACAACCAACTACAACCGCAACAGCCGCTCGCAAGGGCATTGCGCCGGGAGATACCAAGTCGGTGCCCGATATCGCCTATGAAATCCAACAACGTGCCAGGCAACTTGAGGCACTTGTTGTGGCGATTGAGGGAGCGCTTGATCTCGAATCCGGCTATACTGTCGAAAGCCTCCCTGAGCGCATCGATAGGGCGTGGGTCCTCGTCGACTTGCACAAGGAAATAACTCCCAAGATCATCGATATGGCTGAGCAAATCGAATTGGCCGGCGCACACGCCAAGTTTGCAGCGGCGGCTTAGTCTGGGAGTTCTAGCAGCTATCCCAGCCGCGCCACTTGTCAGACTAGGCGGCAGCGGTGGAAATTCCGTGCCCGGTTCCTTGCTGCAAATTCGGATGGGGGCGATACCTACACATGGCGGGGCCGGGAGGCCTCCCGCACGCGCGGTCCCCCGCTGCGCTGCCCCGCCACCGTCACAGGGGGCCGCTGGGGGGCGGGCATGGCTCAAACTCTTCCCGATTGGATTTCCCTCAGCAGCCTTTTTGCGCAGGCAAACCTTTGGGGCATCAGCGCTTCGGATGCAGCATATAGACTTCTGGCGGCATTGCGCAGCCCCAGGCCTTCGGATCGCCTCCGCGGGACGATAAGGGCTTACGATTACGTCTCGCCGCCAATGGAGGAAGTTCGGCGGTATGACGCCGTTATGGAGGAAATGTCTTCTCTGGCCGATTTGATTGAACACAGCGCCCCCGATTTTACCGATCAAGGATTGGCTATTTCCACACGGCTTGAGGAGCTCAGCAAAATCCAAAAGCCATTTTCCGGGTGGCAGGAACGTCCGCCACTTTATGAGCCCCAGCCGGTTCCCCAGTGGCTGCTCGATAAACTGGAAACCGTTACATCAGAATGCACCTCCAGTTGGGCCGACGACGACGAGAAGCCGCATGACTCAACCTTTGCCGATTGGCGGAGCGGAACCTTAGAAGCAGTCTATTGGGTAATTGAAGACGAAGATGTTGAAGACTGGCTTCGCAGCGAACGACTGGAATTCTTTGGCCTGGAGGTATCGCGAAGCCTTGCCGATCGGGTGCTTTTCTACAGCGACGAGGAACTTCGCCAAATCATTCTGGATTGGCCGCGCGCCAATGGGGATGACTTTTGGCTGCACATCCGACGCGATCCGCGCATCGGGAACAGAAACCAAAAGGTCATCAGGGACCTTTGGGGGCGGTATCGGGATCGGTTTGGGAAACGGGGTGCTCCAAGGAAATCGTGACAGCACCTTAGGTCCACGATAATTTATGACATAAATGGACTGTCGCCAACAGCAACGAGGCGACAGACATGCGCGAAATCCTCACAACCAAAGAGGCGGCCGATTATTGCCGCCTTGGGAAGCCAACTCTCGATAAGCTCCGCGTAAAGGGGGGCGGCAGTCCCTTCGTCAAGATCGGCGGTGCAGTGCGCTACCGCAAGTCGGACCTCGACGAATGGCTTGCAAGCAAGGTTGTCGGTTCCACCAGCGAGGCCGCCTGAGGTGGCGAACTTCACGCACCCACCTACCGCCATCGAACTTCCAGCCCTTTGCGTTGGCAACTGGCTTGGCGTCTATGTCGAACCCGCGGAGCTAGCCAGCTCGCGTGTCTGGGGAGCCACAGTCAATCCTGAACCAGGCGGCAGGATAATTAGGCGCTTCTTTGCCAGTGAGCTTGACGTCCTATCTTGGGCGGCTGGACAGGCCGACGCGCAAGGGCTGCCGCTGTTCAACCTCTCCGACCCGGTGGCCGCCGAATGAGCGCACCCGGCGCCTTCAAGATCATTCTCGCTGCAGGCCTATGGCGCGGCGTCGACGTGCTTGTTGAGCCGCCGACCTCCACCCGGCTACCGCGTCACTTCCGTGAGCATGGGGCAGCCATGGCCTTCGCCGAAGAACTGGCCAAGGTTGAGGGCTGGCCCATCGTCGACCGCTGCACGGCCGGTAACTAATGGGCAAGGGGCGCAACTTCACCACAATCCCGGCCAGGGCGTTGGCTGACACCCAGCTAAGCGCTTTGGACCTGCGCTGCCTCGGTGTGATCAGCATGCATGATGGAATGAGCCTCCTAAACGGCAAAGGGGCCGGATGCTTTGCCAGTCACGCCACCCTTGCCGCCAAGGTCCAAACCGACATTTCGAACTTCTCCAAGTCGCTCAGCAAGCTTGTGCGGCTGGGGTACATCCTACGCGAGCCACAACAAATGGACCGCAGGCGCTTCACGCTCAGAGTTATTTTCAGCGAGACTGATACTTGGCGAAACGACCAAACATCGCCCGATGAGGAGGAGGCTGGGAATGTTGGCGAAACGACCAACCATGCCAATGGATCGTTGGCGAAACCACCAACCAATTCACCCGAGATAGTTGGTGACGCGAAATCGCAAACACCTGAAGTTTCTACCGAAAACGGCATGTACTATATTCCGTTAAACGGGGAACTACATTCCGTAAAAACGGAGGAACTAGATTCACCTGAAGGTGCGCATCGCGAAAATCGCGACGCGCGGGGCAAAGAGGAAGTTGATTTCATAAATGCGGTTTTCGAGGACCTATCACGCCCTCGGATTGGCAGGAACCAAAGCAGAGGAAAAAATTCGGCTGAAGCCGGGCTTCGCAGGAAGGTGTCAATCCGAGAGCATCTGCCAAGCGGCGATGCTTGGAACAGACTCAGCCAGGAAGCGAAGCTCTGTCGGATCGAAGATGCGCTGAAACGAAACAACTGGAACGTCGACGCGTGGGATTATGAAGAGCGCGTCACCTTTGAGGCCTACCTCTTCGAAGTTGCCGACAGTCATGCGGGCGACCCCGCAGGATACCAGGCCGGACGGATCCTCGACGAAATAGAACTCAGGAGCGCGGCATAATGGCCCTCGCCCTCCCTTCTTCTCGCGCGGTCGGCCCGCGCGACACTCCGTCCCGTTACATTCACCCCCAGCAACCTCGGCCGACCAGCCGGCACGGGAGGTGCTCCCCGACAGGGCCCACTTTTAGGCCCGCATCAGCATGAAAGGATTTTCCATGGCATACGATTCACTTCGAATTGCGGCAGCGAGGGGCGGCGGGATTTCCCAGCGCCTGGCCGCGCTACGGCACAACGAACGCGGGCGCGTAACCGCCTCGAGGCCGGCCGCCGCTCAGTCGCCAGCCGACTGCAAGCGGCGGGAGATCGCAACGGCTCGCAGCGAGGCCAGGGCGCGGGCGGCCGCCGTTATGGCTTCCTCCGCCTATGCCGGCCGGGAACAACAGGCAGCAGAGCTCTTGCTGGCGTCCTGCGACCGGAATGCCAAGCTCAAGACTTCAACGGCCATCATCGCCGAACTGCGAAGCCGGTGCAGCGACAGCGAAAGGGACCGGCGCCAGCGGGCCAGCCGGCAAGCCGCAATCGATGCTTCCTGGGATCGTGCAATCGCCGGCCTCAACCGCCGCAACGGCTTCGAAGGCTGATCATGGACGCGAAGACACTGGACACCGCCGCCAAGGCGATCGACGCGCTCGACCTGTCGGACCTGAATGCCCGCGCCGAAGCAATCAACGCTGAGATAGCTCACCTGCAGGAAGCGATCCTGGCAGCCGAAGCGCGGCGCGGCGAAATCATCGGCGACTTGGCAAACTGGCGCGGCCCCGATGCGGTCGCTGTTGCCGATGCGCTGCTTGCCACGGGTAGCCCGCGCGACGCGGTCGCAGTAGGCCCTAATCGTGAAGCGCTGACTCAAGAGCGCGACACCCTGGGCGCTGCGATGCGAGAGTTGCAGAGCTGTATCGACGAACGCCGGCGCGACATAGCCGATATTGAGGGCGCTGCATTCGGGCGGCTCTCTGAAGCTGTCGCCCCCATGGCGCAGGCATTGGCGGCGGAAGCCCGGCAAGCCGCTCAATCGATCGTCGATAGCTTCGTCGCACTCTCTGCGATCAATCTCGCAACCCGTGCGGGCCGCGGGGAAGTCGACCGGCTCCAACGCACCATGGAAGCCATAGCCGGCGGCGGGGATTCGATCGTTCCATTTGCGAAGAGGCGTGAGGTCGACAGCGACACCCTCGCGTTGCTCGCACGGCTGGAAGGCAAAGGCCCAGCCCTGCCGTGTCGCGTCGCCTCGGCCGTGCACATGCCCTGACTACTTCGCTGGCAGGCGCTTTGTCCTTTTCCGCGTCTGCCGTTGGGACCTCGCCCCTGATCGGTTTCGGGGCGAGGCACTGGGGCCGGGTAACTCCGGCCCCCTTCTTTTGCAGATGACGAGCTCAATTCTCCGGATACCCGCGCAATGGTCACAGGTTCGTGTCCGCGGCCCGTTCTTCATAGCTCCGCAACAGCGCAGACTGGCGCGATATCGAACGAAGCCGGCTGTGATCAATCTTGCTTAAAGCGCAGCTTGCGCCGACGTCGTCGATGTTCAGTTCGCCAAACCAGCTTAGCCGATAGCTGCCGGCAGTTGAGCCGCAATATTGTGGCTTCAACGATCCCGCTGCGGCCTTAGACCTTTTCCCAAGTCATCATTGTAAGCTACTCACGAGCCGGACAGCATTCTCGTGGGATTAGTACTTGTGGTTGCCGTGCCCCCGCTACTTTTCTAGCCTTACAATGTAAGGGGAGCAGTGCATGAGCGACGAGGTCCTATTTGGTGAAAGATTTTTGACTCGGTACGCGGGTCAGATAATCGCCGACCCGGCCACTGCGATCGTCGAACTTGTGGCAAATGCCTGGGATGCGCATGCTACTCGTGTGGACATTACGTGGCCCGATGGAGAGCGGTCGTTCTCGATACGCGACAACGGCGTGGGCATGACACCGGAGGAATTTCGGCATCGGTGGCGAATGCTCGATTACGAGCGGCTGATCGAACAAGGCGACCGTTCCGTTCCACCGGCTGATATTCCAGACGCAAAGCCGAGAGCGGTCTATGGCCGCAATGGAAAGGGTCGGCACGCCGCCTTTCTTTTCGCAAACCCTTATCGCGTGCGGACGTGGCGAAACGGACACGAGGCCATTTTCGCTATCTCCAAAGCAACGTCGGCCGAGCGTCCATTCGACGTGGACCTAATGATTGAAAAGGACGGGGCCGCGGGCCATGGGACTGAGATTACGGGCTCTGCCGACCCCGTGGGCATTACTGCCTTCGCTGCCCGCGAGATTATCGGCACGCGATTTTTGACGGATCCTAGCTTCGTGGTGACCGTAGATGGGGCGGCAGTCTCATTTGAGGATTTGTCTGACGAGCAGATCGTGCGCAGCGAGGTCGCCGTACCCAGTTTGGGAACGGCTGTAGTGCTGATGATCGATGCGCAGAGAGTTGATCGCACGACGCGACAGCATGGCATCGCATGGTGGGTAAACAACCGGCTGGTCGGCGACTGTCGCTGGAGGGGGACAGACCTGCTTGCAGTCGTCGACGGTCGCACGAGCGAAGCCAAGCGCTTCACATTCATTGTCTTGGCCGATTTTCTCGAGGGATCAGTCAAAGAAGACTGGTCCGATTTCGATCCGAACGGCTCGGAATGGAAATCCGCCTATCCCATCATCGTCGAGCATATCCGGAAGCTCGTCCGCGACGCGGTCGCGAGCAAACGCGCCGAGGCGAAGATGGAAGTGCGGGAGCGACTTTCGGCTGAGGTGCGCGATCTCCCGCCCCTTGGCCATGAGAGGTGGGAAACGTTCGTCGATCAGGTCGTTGAAACGTGTCCGAGTATAACTACCGACGAGATTACGCAGGTGGCCGGCATCCTGGCACGACTGGAAGCCTCCACGTCAAAGTATGAGTTAATTTCCAAGCTGCATAAATTGGAGTCTGGCGACTTGGATACGCTCAACCGGCTGCTGACGGATTGGACCGTGCGGACGGTCAAAGAGGCTCTCGATGAGATCAAGAGCCGGCTTGGGCTGATTCGCGAAATGCACCAGACTCTCCGAGACGAAAGGGCGGACGAGGTGCGCGACCTTCAACCGCTATTCGAGCGGTCCCTTTGGGCATTCGGGCCGGAGTTTGAGAGTTTGGAATTCACCTCGAATCGAGGGATGTCGACGGTCATCAGCAAGCTGTTCAGCAAGACGCGTGGAAAAAAGGTCGGCGCACCTGAGGAGCCACTGGGCAGCCTGAAGCGGCCAGACTTCGCCATCCTGCCGGACAGTAGCGTCGGGCTGTATTCGAGACCAGCCTTTGGAGACGATGGCGAACCGGCCGGAGTCGCCCACCTTGTGATTGTCGAACTCAAGAAGCCTGGCGTCGAGATCGGCGCTTCGCAAATGGAGCAGGCCCGAGGGTACGCCCGAGAGCTACGGAAAAAGGGGCTCGTGGAAGCGTCAACCAAGGTCACGTGCTTCGTTCTCGGATCCAAGCGGGATGCTTTCGAGACGGAGCCCCTAAAGCAGGGTAACGTTCGGACACAGGCCATAACCTTCGAGACTTTTATCACGAAGGCAGAACGACGGATGCTGAACCTATATAGCCGTCTTCAAGACGCGCCATTTCTCAAGGAAATCGCTGTAGACCTCAGTGGATTTGGAGAGCCAAAGCCAGTGCGCCAGCAGCAAATACTCTG
The DNA here is from genome assembly GCA_964630805.1 of uncultured Novosphingobium sp. Taxonomy (GTDB): domain Bacteria; phylum Pseudomonadota; class Alphaproteobacteria; order Sphingomonadales; family Sphingomonadaceae; genus Novosphingobium. The sequence continues at coordinate 58,230 of CAZVWP010000022.1, forward strand.
ACTCTTCCAAATGTCGAAGGTGGACGGTTTTGCGGAGCCGCTCCCTATGACTCCCCCCGCTCCGCCATCTTCTTAGTTAGGTATGGCTGGAGCAATTCGGTCATCCGATCGACCATGTCGGGCCCGTCCCTGCGCTTCGGTGGGCCATCCACATACAATGCATGGGGCATAACCCCACTGAAGTTTAGGGCGCCCGCTCCAGCTTGGACCAACTCGACAATGAACGGATCATGGGGACCGCCGACCAGGCCGGGCCCAGCTTTTGCAAGCAGCCCGGCAAGGATGTCGCAGAGCTGCACTGAATGAGACTCGTGCGAGCGTACGCCGGTGGTCGATCGAACGCGCAATGGGAGTTCGACTTCGGTTCCGTTAGCAATCGGAAAAGGCGGTGCGACGAAGTCGTCCCGAAGCATGGTGTCCCACAGGTCCCGCTGTTTCAGAAACGCGCTGGATTCATCGTGGACGATCGCGAAGTCCTCGGACCGTCGCTGGCGCCACCACGTAATCGACGAGAACACTGAGGTGATCTGAATTTCACTCGTATCTGTAAAATGTGAGAGATCCGGATTACGAACCCGGAAGTGTTCCAGCCCGCGCAAGAGCATATCGAATAGGCTCGGCAGCGGTGCGTCACTTTCTGCCCTTCCGCGCTCCAAATGGGCCTTAAGGACGTCGAGGCGTTCACCTTTTGGATCGCGTGCAAATGCATCCCAACTACGGATCATTTGCTCATACACTTGGTGAGCTCCATTCGTGACCAGGTCACGGTGGATTGTGTTCAAATACCGAAGCCCCCAGCCATCAGCGTACCAGTCATAACCTGCTTCATAAGCGCCAGGTTCAATCAGATAGTCGATCAACTTGGTGAGTAGGCAAAAGCGCTTGTCGATGATCCAAACGAAAGCCCTGTCCTGAAAGCGGGGGATTTCGGAAGCCAAAGTGCGAAGTCCCTGGCGTGATCGTTCGCGCTTCCAAATGTTCGTGAACTTGAATTCGTTGCCTTGGTATCTGGGAAAACAACGAACGAGAATTTCCTTGGCCTCATCATCGTCGACAACCGTCGAGGCGATTGTGAAAAACTGTTGGTCGGGGTTGTAGAGATCGTCGCCGGTGAACCCGGATTCGTCGAGATAGATGGCAGTAGTCATGACAGAGAGGTAGATGAAAATACTCGCCTGCCAAGAGCCGGAGCGATTGCATTGAGGATTGAGCCTCTTCCAGTATAGGAGCGCATTCCGCCGTTCCATGAAATCCGACTTGTCGATCACTCACGTTGACCCCGTCTGACTCGGGACTTCGGACTGTAACCAATGCCAAAATTTGCGCCTCGGAGGAAAAAAGCGGTCGCCCGTCGCTAAGCACCGCAAAACCGGCCAGGTAGGACCCGCAATGTTCTTCAGACCAAGGGGCGAACGGCTCGCAGGACAAATTCGCGGGCCTCGCTGAATTCAGGCGGTGTGGCGGGAAGTTGGTTTAACGTGGGATGGGGCGCATGCCTGTAGTGGTTGGCAGTCTGCCGCGCATCGACCCATTGCTGCCATTCAGTACCGAGTGCCTTTCGCAATGCATCCTTGCCGCCCGCAACTTGTTGGGCCAACTCCATGACCTTGTAGAGGCCGAACCAGTCGTTGCAGCGCGTGATATGCGCGTAAAGATCCGAGCGGACCTCATCCCGTTCCGCATCGACGAACCGGCGCTGAGTGTCAGATTGAGGCAGGGGCACGTTTGGGTCTAGGCTGAATCGACATTCAGCACCAGAAGCTGAGAGCGGCGAGGCATAGACTG
>CAZVWP010000023.1:0-59021 GCA_964630805.1 uncultured Novosphingobium sp.
CCTGACGCGGCACCAGGTTGACCGCCGAGTACTTGCCTCGTCGATCGACCTCGATGTCGAATTCCAGCCGGTCGCCTTCATTGAGGCCCGACAGGCCGGACCGCTCCACCGCGCTAATGTGCACGAAGGCATCGGGCTGCCCATCGTCGCGGGTAATGAAGCCGAAGCCCTTCATCGAATTGAAGAACTTGACTGTACCCGTGGCTTTTTCACCCGTTAGCTGCCGCTGCGGCGCCTCGCGCTTCTGGACCTCGATGACGTCGCCGACGACCACCAGGTCACTGGCGGAAATCTTGCCACCGCGATCTACCAGGGTGAACTCCAGCTGCTGTCCCTCGGCCAAGCCTTCGAGACCGGCGCGCTCCACGGCGCTGATATGGACGAACACGTCCTCGCCGCCTTCATCGCGCTGGATGAAGCCAAATCCCTTGCCGCTGTTGAAGAACTTTACGGTTCCCTTACCCTGGCCGACGACTTGGGCCGGCATTCCGCCGCCGCCACCGCCGCGTGGTCCACCGCCGCCGCCGAAGCCGCGCGATCCACCGCCGAAACCGCCGCCGCGATCGCCGCCCGACCCGAACCGGTCTCCGCCGCCGAAGCGATCGCCACCACCGGCCATGAATGGATCAAAACCGTCCTCTCCGAAGCCATCCCGCTTGTCACGGCCCCGCCCGCGACGTCCTCTGTCAAAACCCATATACGCCTAATAACCTTCGCTTCGCCCAAAAATGAATGCCCGGCCACGCGGACGACTCGCGCCGGAACAAGGGAAATGCCCGCATGCGCGAGTGAAACTTTCCTCTGCAGGATCGGATGTAGCCGAATTTGCTTACAATAGCGAATCGATTCAGGAAAAATTCAGTTGCGGCGGCAGGAGTGTGACATTTTTGCCAGTTTCTCGCTGCTTGCCCCGTCGCGCCGGTCTTGGCAAAAGGGGGCAGTGGCGAATTCGCGCGGGCCTGAACCCCCGCAGGCATGAGAAGATCGATGTTCCGCAAACTTTCCGACGAAGTCTGCGCCAGCCCGCAAATCGGGTTGGCAGAAGTGGCCGAGGCCAAGGCCATGGGATTTGCCATGATCGTCAACAACCGGCCGGAACACGAGAGCGGCGACCAGACGCCGGGGAGCGAAATTGAGGCCGCCGCCCGCGCAGCGGGGCTCGACTACTGCGCCATTCCCGTCACCCATGCCGGCTTCAGCGAAGGACAGGTCACTACCATGGCCAAGGCGCTGGCCGAAGCCAAGGGCCCGGTGCTGGCCTATTGTCGCTCCGGAACGCGCTCTACCCTGCTCTGGGCACTGGCAAAGGCGAGCATGGGCGCCGATCCCAACGAGCTGACAGCCCAGGCCGCCCAGGCCGGCTACGATCTCTCGCCCGTCCGGGCGCTGATGGACATGCTGGCCGCCGGCAAGGCATAATCATCCGCCCGGCCAGCGCGGATTGCTGGCAGTGTCCAAGCCTGGAGGAGAGGGAAATGCCAGAACTGCGTTTCGATGGACGTGTAGCTGTCATCACTGGAGCCGGGCGTGGCCTTGGCCGCGCCTATGCGCTGCTACTGGGCGCGCGGGGCGCCAAGGTGGTGGTCAATGACATCGGCACCGACCGGCGCGGTACCGGCGAGGACCGCGGCCCGGCGCAGGAAGTGGTCGACGAGATCGTCGCCGGCGGCGGCGAGGCGATCGCCAATGCCGACTCGGTTGCCACGCCCGAGGGCGGCAAGGCCATCGTCGATGCCGCACTCGAGGCCTGGGGCCGGATCGACATTGTCGTCCACAATGCGACGATCAACCGCTCGGGCCCGTTCCGCGAGATGAGCTTCAAGGACTTTTCGGATGTCCTCGACGTGCATCTCAACGGTGCCTTCCATGTCGCCAAGGAGGCCTTCCCGCGGATGTGCGACGCGGGTTACGGGCGCATCGTCCTCGTTTCCTCGATCGCCGGGCTCTATGGCGAGAACAACATTGCCGCCTACTGCGTCGGCAAGGGCGCGCTAATCGGCCTGGCCAATGCTCTGGCTCATGAAGGCGCGGCCCATGGCGTGCTCACCAACTGCATCGTGCCCGCCGCCGAAACGCGGCTGGCCGAGGGCCGCGACACCGCCGAGTTCCCGCCATGGGGGCCGGAGCTGGTTGCCCCGGCGGTAGGCTGGCTCGCGCACGAAAACTGCAAGGCGAATGGCGAGCTTCTCGTTTCACTCGCCGGCCGCATGGCCAAGGCTTACGTCGCCGAGACCCGAGGCGTCTACCAGCCGGAATGGACGCTCGAAGATGTCGCCGCCCGGCTCGACGAGATCGGCGACCGCAGCCAGCAGGTCGTGTTCGAGCCCTACCCCAGCGGCTTCAACGACCACCTCGGCTACAGCTTCGCCATGGCGCGGGGGAAGTAAGGACCATTCCACTTGCGTGTAAGCGGCACCGGCCCGCTACTGTTTCAGTGCAACTGAAACAGAGAACCCTCAGTCCAGTCCCGGCGGACGCAGGTGCGCCCAGGGCCGCTCGCGCTCGAAGGCGCGGGCGGCGCGCAGGACGAGGTCTTCCTCGTTCGGCCGGCCGATGATCTGCAGGCCCACCGGCATGCTTTGGTGGAAGCCAGCCGGCACCGAGGCACCGCAATAACCTGACAGGTTGGTAATGAACGTGTAGGCCGTGTACTGGAACGGCGTCATGTTGTTGGCGCCGCATTCGAAGGCGGTGTTGCCGATCACCGGGCAGAGCAGCAGGTCCTGCTCCTTGAAGAAATCGTCGATGTGGGTGCGGGCGCGGTTGCGCACCTCGGGCTTGATCGAGAGGGTGTATTCCAGCGCGGTGGGCCGGTCCGACCGGTCGCGGATGTAGATCGTGGCGAGGCCCTGCCGGTCCCGCGGCAGGCTGTAGACATAGCTGATCGGGTCGAGCGAGCCCGGCAGCATTTCCTTCGAAAATGCGCCCATCTTGTGCTTGGCATAGTCGCCGTCCAGTTCGAGCTCATCCATCGGGTCCTCGAAGCGGAACGAGGGCTCCGAGTAATTCGCGCCCAGCTTGCGGAACACCTGCGCCGCCTCGTGGCAGATCGCCACCACCGCCGGCTCGTCGGGAATGACCCGGCCAAGATCGCTTGACCAAGCTATCCGCACCCCCGCGACCCCCTCATCCAGCCCGCCGAGATAATCTGGCGGCGCATCGGTGCGCGTGCGCGGATCGCGCGGATCGCAGCAGGCCATGACCTGCATCAGCATGGCAGCATCGCGCACGTCGCGCGTCATCGGGCCGATCACCGAAGAGACGAGCTGGATCGGCCAGTGCCCGTCCGGCACCCGCCCGCGCCCGGGCTGCAGCCCGAAGATGCCGCTGAAGCTGGAGGGGATGCGGATCGACCCGCCCCCGTCGGTGCCGATGCCCAAAGGACCCAACCCCGCCGATACCGCAACTCCGGCCCCGCCACTAGACCCGCCGGAGGTGCGCGCGCGGTTCCAGGCGTTCACCGTTTCCCTGCCCAGCAGGTTCACGCTGCGGCGGTTGAGTTCGAACTCGGGCAGGTTGGTCTTGCCAAAGAAGATCGCGCCGGCATCGCGCAGCCGTTCTGCCGCAACGGCATCCTTCTCCGGAATGTCGTCCTTGAACAGCAGCGAGCCATAGGTCGTGCGCTGGCCCTTGGTGAATACCGAGTCCTTCAGGCTCACCGGCAACCCGGCCAGCGGCGGCAGGTCGGCGCCTCCGGCATAGGCCTCGGTCGCTGCCTTCGCCTTCTCGCGATAGAAATCGCCGAAGACCGTGATAAAAGCACCAAGATCGGCGTGCCGTTCCACCCGCGCCAGCAGCAGGTCGGCGAATTCCAGCGGCGACAACTGCTTGTCGACAAACATCTCGCGCAAGCGCCAGCCCGGGGTCCAGGCGAGTTCGGCATCTCCTGCCATGGTCTCTCTCCCATTTTTTATCGGGAGTGGTCTAACCTCATCCGAACACCTTGTCGAACGCCGCTTCCAGCCGCGCGAGGCTGCCCGGCACATCCTTGAGCTTGTCCAACCCGAACAGGCCGATGCGGAAGCTCTTGTAGTCCGGCCCCTCGTCGCACTGCAGCGGCACGCCGGCGGCGACCTGCAGGCCGATCTGGGCGAACTTCTTGCCATTCTGCACCTCGGCATTGTCGGTATAGCTCACCACCACCCCCGGCGCGCCGAAGCCATCCGCCGCGACCGAGCGCACGCCGCGCGCCGCCAGCATGGCGCGAACGGCATTGCCCTGCTCCCACTGCGCCGCGCAAAGCCTGTCGTAACCGATGCCTTGCGTCTCCTGCATGGCCGCACGTAGGGTGCGCAGGCCATCGGTCGGCATGGTCGCGTGATAGGCGTGGCCGCCGCCGAGATAGGCATCCATGATCGTCGTCCACTTGCCGAGGTCGACGGCAAAGCTGGTCGACTGGCTGGCCTTGCACCGCTCCAGCGCTTCCCCGTTCATCATCACGAGGCCCGCACACGGCGTCGCCGACCATCCCTTCTGCGGCGCGGAAATCAGCACGTCGACGCCGAGCGCCGCCATGTCCACCCAGACGCAGCCCGAGGCGACGCAATCGAGCACGAACAGCGCCCCTACCCGATGCGCCGCATCGGCCATGGCGCGGATGTAGTCGTCGGGCAGAATGATGCCCGAAGCCGTCTCGACATGCGGCGCGAAGACAGCCACCGGCTTCTCCGCAGCGATCGCCGCGCAGACCTCGTCGATCGGCGCCGGAGCGAAAGGATCCTGCGCCCCCGTCCCCTGCCGCCGGGCCTTCAGCACCGTTTCGGCAGACGGAATCGATCCAATCTCGAAGATCTGACTCCAGCGGAATGAGAAGAAGCCGTTGCGAACCACCAGCACCTTCTTTCCGGTGGCAAACTGCCGCGCCACCGCCTCCATCGCATAGGTGCCGCCGCCCGGCACCACGGTGGCCCGCTCCGCCTTGTAGACGCCGCAAAGCCCCTCATGGATGTCGCGCATGACCTGCTGAAAACTCTGACTCATGTGATTGAGCGAGCGGTCGGTGAAAACCACCGAGTATTCGAGCAGGCCATCGGGATCGACGTCGGGGCGCAGGGCAGTCATCGTAAACATCTCCAAAAGTCGCGGCGCGATTTCCACGAAAAGCACGGGTAGTCAAACCACCACAAATCCTCCGCATCGACTTGCGATGGGGAGGTGGCAGCCCGCAGGGCTGACGGAAGGGCGATGACCTAGCGCGAACGAACCCCTCCACCACCGCTTCGCGGCGGCCCCCCCATCGCAAGTCGATGGAGAGGATTGTTTTAGACGTGCATTTGGATCGCTAATTCGCTTAACATCGGTTCAACAGGCCCGTGAGCGGCTTGCGAGAGGAGCATAGGCGAAATGGACAAGTTACGCGTCATCCAGTGGACCACCGGCAAGGTCGGCAAGCATTCGGCCCGGGCGATCATCGACGATCCGCGGCTGGAACTGGTCGGGCTCTATGCCCACTCGGCAGACAAGGCCGGCAAGGACGCGGGAGAGCTGTGCGGGCGGCCCGAAACCGTCACCGGGATCAAGGCCACTTCCGATGTCGACGCGCTGATCGCACTGAAGCCCGACTGCGTGTTCTACGCCCCGTTCGAGGCCGATCTCGACCATGCCATTCGTCTGCTCGAATGCGGCGCCGACGTAGTCTCGACAAACCTGTTCCTCAACGTCGGCGGCATCGTCGGCGAAGTGAAGGACAGGCTCGAGGCCGCTTGCCAGAAAGGCAACAGCTCGCTCTACATCACCGGCATCAACCCCGGCTGGGTCAATTCGATGACCACTGCGCTCACCGCGATCTGCCGCCGGGTCAGCAAGGTCCACCTGATCGAATCGGCGGACTGCTCGGTTTACGAATCGGTCGAGACCTGGTCGTTCCTCGGCATCGGCGAGCCTGGCGGCGTAACGCCCGAGCTGATGGAGCGCGCCCGCGCCTGGCTGATCCTGTTCCGCGACGCAGTGCAGCGGATCGGCGATTCCATCGAAGTGAAGTTCGACGACATCGAGTTCTTCTGCGAATACGCCACCGCCGCCGAAACGGTCGACCTTGGCTGGTTCAAGATGGACAAGGGCACCAACGCGGCCCTGCGCGGCGGCTGGAACGGCATCGTCAACGGCGAGACGGTGGTGAAGCTGACGGTCGTCTGGTACCTCACCGAAAAGCTCGTCGAAGGCTGGGACATCGATCCCGACCAGCACCGCGTCGAAGTCACCGGCGAACCCGACGTGCTCATGCGCCTGCGCTACACCCCGACGCCCGGCTGGACCAACCACGACTGGGACGTGATGACCGCGCTCCCCGCCGTTTCGGCCCTGCCCGACATCAAGAAGGCCCGCGCCGGCATCCTCGGCCTGGTCGACGTCGGCCTGCCACGCGCGCCTGTCGGCCTCTGGAAGAAATGACCGGCGCTTTTTCTGGAAAGGGGCCCCGCCTCAACCACGTCGAATTCGCCCACCGCCCCGGCGAGGGCCCGCTGGCGGTCCTGCTGTTCGAGGCGCTGGGCTGTTCGTGCAGCGTGATCGATACGCCGCCCTATGGTGCCTATGTCGTCGTCTCGCTCGACGGCTCGCCGCACGGCCAGAACGACATGTTCGCCTCGGAGGCCGAGCCCGAACAACTGGCGCTGGAAAAGGCCATGGCCGGGGCCGGAATCGGCAGCAGCATCGAGAGCTTCCGCACCCTCCAGCGCGAGCGGCCCTACCGCGTCAACCACATCGGCATGCGCATCCCTCGGTCGCAGCGCTGGACGAGAACATCGCACGGCTGCAGGCGCTGGCCTCCGGCAAGCTCAAGGGCCGGCTGGAACTTGGCTTCGGCATGGAGCGCAGCCTGGAGGAAGCCCGCGCGGGGGACATGCCGGTCAAGCAATTGTGGATCTGGACCGATGTGATCAGCACCGGACTGCTGACGGTAGGGCAGCAGTTCGAACTACAGGCCTACGAGTTCTGACAGGTCGCCGGTAGTGCCCTCGGGCCTCGCGAGCTCCGATCCGACACCTAGCTTCGGTTCGCCGCAAGTCGCACCCAAGCTGCCCGTGCGAAACCCTGGGATGCCCGGCCTGTTCATCTGGCAGAAAGGTTGCGGGCACCACGGCTGCGGCCATTCCGGGGGCGGTTAAAGGAGATGGTCCATGACCTTGATGCCCCCGAAGACAATCCATGCCTGCCTGCTCTCAGCGCTCGCCCTGGCGCTCGCAACCGGGCTTTCAGCCCAGCCGCAGTCACCGCGCGATCCAAGCATCGTAGTCAGCGGCGATCCCCTGCCCGATACCACGGCAATGACGCCGGGCCCGGAAATCAAGGGCATGATCACCGCGCGTGGCGCCGATCGCGTGCGCATCACCAGTGCCGACGGCGCCAGCACTGTCGTGTTCTTCAACAACACCACCAGGATCAAGGCGGGTGGTGGCCTATTCGGCGGGCGCGGCAACCTCGGCCCGGATGCACTGCTCAACGGACTGCCGGTCACGGTAAAGACGATGCAGGCCGGCAGCGTGCTTCTCGCCAGCCAGATCAAGTTCCGCAACGGCGACTTCAAGACCGCCTCGATGATCCGCAACGGGACTTCCCAGAGCTTCGCCGAACAGACCGCCGCAACCGAGGCGCTCCGCGGCCGCATGGGCGACATCGACAACTACAACATCAAGAACACCACCAGTGTGAACTTCGATACCGGCAAGGCCGTGCTCTCGCCGGAGGCCAAGGCGCAGCTCTGCGCCACGGCGAACGAGGCCGAGGGGATGAACAACGCCCTGCTGCTGGTGGTAGGTTATACGGATTCGGTGGGCAGCCAGGAATACAACCAGGTGCTGAGCGAGCGGCGCGCCGCCAGCGTGATGAACCATCTCCAGCAGGCCTGCCACTGGAAGCCCTATCGCATGCTGACGCCGGCGGGCATGTCCATGGCCGATCCGGTCGCGGACAACAGCACGCCCGAAGGCAAGGCGCAGAACCGCCGGGTGGCGGTGAACATCCTGGTCAGCAAGGCGGTCGACGGGCTGTAAACATGGGTGTGGGGGGCAACCAGCCCCCCACGTTCCGCACTTGCGGGGTTTGGCGGGGTGTGGTCGGGTCGACTCGACAGCTGAATCCGTGACGCGCTCGAATTAGAGCTTGCAAACCTGTGAGATATTCAAGCCAGGCACAGCCGGGTAGCCGTTGCTGCCAAAGTCTCAGCGCGCTTGCGTAATTTTCTTGTCTTTCTTGGCAATCTTCCTTATCGAAGCTCCGAACGGCCGTGCGGCGGGCAAATCCCGTCGCAAGTCCCGAGCAGCGTGAGGGCCGCGTTTCAACGCAGACCCGCTCCGGACAGGCCGTCGCGAAACATCGCCTGAAGCTTCCTTTTTCACGCAGGGTCGCATCGAACGAACCCTCCCCGCGCGCCGGCAGCATGCCCGCGCGCCAGAACGAGTCTATTACTTCCATGACATTCTTTACCGATCTCGGCTTGGCCGAGCCTATCGTCCGTGCCCTCGATGCCAAGGGCTATGCCGATCCCACCCCGATCCAGCGCCAGGCCATCCCGGCGCTGCTCAAGGGGCGCGATCTCCTCGGCATCGCCCAGACGGGCACCGGCAAGACCGCGGCCTTCTCGCTGCCCTCGCTGCACTTGCTCGCCGCAGACCCCCAGCCCCGCAAGAACGCCGCGTGCCGCATGCTGGTGCTCTCGCCCACCCGCGAGCTGGCAGCACAGATCGCCGAGAACATGCGCGGCTATGCCAAGTACCTCAACCTCTCCGTGCAGTGCGTGTTCGGCGGCATTCCCGTCGGCAAGCAGGCCCGCGCCCTCGTGCCGGGCTGCGACGTGCTCGTCGCCACGCCGGGTCGCCTGCTCGACCTGATCGACCAGCGCGCCCTCACCCTGCGGCATGTCGAGATCTTCGTGCTCGACGAGGCAGACCAGATGATGGATCTCGGCTTCATCGTGCCGCTGAAGCGCATCGCCAACCTGCTGCCCAAGGAGCGGCAAAGCCTGTTCTTCTCTGCCACCATGCCAAAGGCCATCGCCGAACTGGGCAAGCAGTTCATCCATGATCCGGTGCGTGTCGAGGTGGCCCCGCAGGCGACCACCGCCGAGCGGGTGGAGCAGTACGTCACCCACCTCAACCAGAGCGAGAAGCAGGCGCTGCTGACTCTGAAGCTGCGCGCCGGGCTGGCCGACGGCTCCATCGACCGCGCCCTCGTCTTCACCCGCACCAAGCACGGGGCGGACCGGGTGGTGCGCCACCTCTCCACCGCAGGCGTCAATGCCGCGGCAATCCACGGCAATAAGAGCCAGGCCCAGCGCACCGCTGCCCTCGGCGCTTTCCGCAAGGGCGCGACGCCGGTGCTGGTCGCCACCGACATCGCCGCGCGCGGGATCGACGTTTCGGGCGTCAGCCACGTGTTCAACTTCGAGATGCCCAACGTTCCCGAGCAGTACGTCCACCGCATCGGCCGCACCGCGCGCGCCGGGGCGGACGGCATCTCGATCAGCCTCGTCGCCCCCGACGAGAAGCCCTACCTGCGCGACATCGAGCGGCTGACCGGGGTGAAGCTCATGCCGATGAGCCTGCCCGAGGCCTTCCAGAAGGAAGCCTCGCGCCTCCCCGCCCCCAGCCGCAAGCCAGCCGAGGCGGCGCAGGATGCCATCCGCGAGGAACGCGACCAGCGCGGCCGGTTCGGGCGACCCAAGCAGGGCAGCAACGAGGGGCGTCGCAACAACAACCGTAGCAACGGCGGCCAGGGCCGCGACGGCCGTTCGCGCGACGATCACCACCGCGACAGCTACCGCAAGGCTCCGCAGGGTGAGCGCCGGTTTGGCGAGATGGCATCCAACTATCATCCGCTCGGCGAGCAGGAGCACGGCGAGCGTTCCGCACATCGCGGCGAGCGTAGTCCGAAGCGGCAGGGCGAGAGGCGTCCGGCCCAGCAGAGCGAGAATCGCACTGCGCACCACGGTGAGCACCGAGCGCAGGGCGAACATCGGTCCGTGCACCAAGGCGAACGCCGCCCCGCGCCTCATGGCGAGCATCGCTCCGGCCAGCAGGGCGAGCGGCGGCAATTTCATGGTGGCAAAGGTCAGGGTGGCCAGGGTGGCAAGCGCAACTCCGGCGGCGGAAATCGCTACCAGCGCCGGGCGGATTAATTCTGCCTTCTTCCGCCTCTCCCGTTGGGAGAGGTAGCGAAGCTTGCCGCTTCAGTCGGCTGGCGCAGCTGGGTGAGGGAACCTCAAGAGCCCTCACCATCTCCGGCTGGTTTCACGGTTCCGGGCCCTCAAGCCTGCGTATCCTCTCTCGATGGGAGAGGATACTGTCCGCTCACCCCCGCAACGTCGTCTCGAACAACGCCAGGGTCCCCGCCCAGCTCACCGCATCGGCCACGGCATCGTACTTGAGGCCGGGCATTTCCCCGGTCGCTTCCGGGTTGGTAAAGCTGTGGCCTACTTGCGCGAACTCGACGATGTGGAACGCCGCTTCCGCCGCAGTCAGTTCCTCGCGCAGGGCCCAGATCGTCTCCGCCGGCGCATAGGGATCCTCCAGCCCGCAATAGGCGGCGACGATCGGCTTGACCGAGCCCTTCTTCGCCGCCGCATGGGTCGTCAGTGTGCCGTGGTAGCTAACCACCGCGCAGGCATCCCGCCCGCTGCGCGCCAGTTCCAGCACGCAGCTGCCGCCCATGCAGAAGCCGAAGGCGCCGATGCGTGAGGCTTCCACCTCGGGCAGTGCAGCAATGGTGTCGAACCATGCCACCACCCGCTCGCGCAGGAAGCCCTCCTTCGAGGTGATCCGCTGGTATGAGCTGAGGTCACCCGGCTGGGGGCTGCGCGCATCGAGCCCGAACATGTCGGCAACTACGGCGAGGTAGCCCAGCTTGGCCAGCGCCTTTGCTTTGTCGCACTCGAAAGGCTTCAGCCCCAACCCCGAATGGTAGATGATAACTGTGGGGATCGGCCCCGTGCCCTCTGGCCGCGCGATATAGCCTTCCAGCGCATCGCCGTCGTGGCTCAATGGCAGCGGTTGCAAACCTTCCATGGTGCTCTCCTGCATCGTCATGTCTTCTTGAGCCAGCCTAACGCCTGGTGCTGCGCGCGAACAGCCCGTTTCGACGATCACCAAACAGAGTTGAGCCAATATCGCTGTAGTAATAAGATACCCCGCAATTAAGCTCGTCGAGCAATCGCGATTCGCTTCTTTCGAATACATGCGTGTGACTGGGGGAGCATCGATGACGACAAGCACCACCAAGTCGGGAAGCCTCACCCTGGTGCTGCGCCGCGGCGAACGGATGTGCCTTATCGGCATGTCGATGGACCCGAAGCCTACTGACGATTTTGTCGGATTTGCGATTGCCGTGAAGTCACCCGGCGCGAACAAGTACACGCACCTGCGCAACCGCATTGCCTTCGACTATGCAGATCAAGTGACGCCCACCGGGTTTCGCCAATATCCGACCAGCAAGGCGCCGCTGCAGACCTTCCGCTGGATCCACTTTCCGCAGGAACCGAAAGCAGGTACCTACAGCTACCGCGTTACCGCCATGCACATGGATGCTTCGGGGAAGTTGTTTTCCGGTGACTCCGCAAGCGCGGTTATCGAGCTGTTAAACGAGACCGTGCCCGGGGTGGTCGACATCGGTTTCACCCGCAATTTTGCTTCGTCGCAAGCCTTTACCGAGAAATTCAAGGACGAGGAATCCCGCAAGCGGATCTTGCCTGCCAGGGCGAAGCAAGGCCTTGGTTTCGACAAGACCTCCGCACCGGCGGGAGTCTACGATTGGCTGGCGGGCAAGGCGAACGACCTGCTGTGGAACGTTCTGAACGATGCACGCAACGACCAGGCCGCCTCGCTCGATGTCATGGCCTACGACCTGAATGAGCCGGATCTCCTGGCCGCACTGGAAGCGGTTGCCCGTCGCGGCACGCAGTGCAATCCAAACCTGCGCATCTTGATCGATAACTCCGCCGAACATGGCGAGGCCGACAGTGCCGAAACCAAGGCAGCCACTAGGCTGGCCGCCGCGGGGGCAGCCGTCACGAGGCACCATTTCAGCGGCCTCCAGCACAACAAGGTCATGATTCTTCGGAAGAACGGCACGCCGGTCCGGGCAATCGGCGGCTCGACCAATTTTTCCTTCCGCGGGCTGTATATACAGGCAAACAACTTGCTGAGTTTTACCGCGCCCGAAGTGGTCGGCTGGTTCGCCCAAGCTTTCGAGTTGGCCTTCAAGGGCATGGACCACTGGAACGAAAGTACATTCCCCAGTGTATGGCAGGCGGCAGCCACCCTTCCGGCCGGGAGTTCGCTGCGCGCCTGCTATTCTTCCCATGGAACCGGCAATAGCGACCTGTCGCTTTCACCGGTCGCCGGAGCCATCGATCAGGCCACGTCCAGTGTGCTGTTCTCCGTTGCATTCCTCGCGCAGGACACGAAGGGGCCCGTGCGCAAGGCGCTTGACCGGGTGACCGACAAGCCGGTGTTCAGCTATGGGATCGCCAACCGCAAGACCGGGCTCAAGCTGATCAAGCCGGACGGATCGACCGGCGTTGTCGACTTCAAATATCTCGCCGAGCACGCTCCCCCGCCATTCGACAAGGAGTGGTCGGGCGGGGCAGGAATCACCATTCACCACAAATTCGTCGTCATCGACTTCAATTTGCCGACGGCGAAGGTCTTCGCGGGCTCCTCCAACCTGTCGGTCAGCGGCGAGGAAGGCAATGGCGACCATCTTATCCAGATCGGCGATTCCCGCGTCGCAACCGCTTATGCCATCGAGGCCTTGCGGATGTTCGACCATCTGCACTTTCGCACCAAGATGTCGGACGCCTCCAAGGCTGTTGCAGCCACGCCAATCACTCTCAGGAAACCGCCGGCTCCGGGGATGGAGCCGTGGTTCGCAGAGTCCTACAAGGAGGGCACCCAGAAGCAGCGCGACAGGCTGCTGTTCGGGATCTCCTGAGCCGGCGGCGCGCTACTTCCTCGGCAACTCGATTTCACCCTTCGCCACGGCCATGGTCGTGCCAAGCTGGTTGGCCATCTTGCACTCGACCCTGGCGATGTTGCGGCCTTCGGCGTCGACCTCCTTGCCGGTCACGCTGCCAGTCATGATGGTGATGTCGCCGGTGAAGGCCGGGCCGCGGTATTGCGAATTAATGTGGACGACGAGCCCCCACTCCCCCGCCCAGCCGGCGAGGTAGTCGAGAATCCAGGCGCCCATCGATGCGCCATAGCCATATTCGCGCGGCATGCCGACGAATTGTGCATAGCGCTTGAACAGGTGGCCGCGCGAGGCGCCGATATAGGCCCCGTCGGTCGCCTCCGGATTGATCTTTTCCAGGTGCGGATCCATTTCCCAGTCGGCCATCGGGCCGAGGTATCCCAGCTTCTTGGGATCGCAGTCCTCGTTGCGGTGGGCGCTGCCCCACAGGTTCATCAGGTAGGCGCGCCATTCGGTGGCGAAGCTGGCGATCGAGTGCGGGCCGAAGACGCGCACCGGCAGGGAGTCGCCCTCCTTGACGTCGTCCCACCAGCGGCGGTCGTGGCCGAGATCGTGCATGGCGTCGATGAATTCGAGCTTGCGCTTCTCGATCTGGTCCAGTTCCTCGTCGGTCCAGACAGGGTCCTCGGTTTCGGTCATCGACTGCATCTCGACCGCGAGGTCTGGGCGATAGCGGATCGCGGTGGAGCGCTGCTTGGCAACGAAAGTACCGTCCTGCCGGTAATAGTTGTTGTCGCCGCGCTGGAAGCAGGTGGGGCCGGCAAACTTGGTTTCCTTGACGACGTAGTCGAACGGAATCTTCTCGTGGACCACCCGGTCGCCGGCAAACAGCTTCGTGCCGGAGAACCACCACTCGTCGCCGCCGAAGATCAGGTGCGAATCCGGGATCATGCCGATGCCGGCCGGGCAGGCGCCATGGCCCTCGCCCGCCGCGACGGCAAAGCTCTGCGGCGCGACGAGGCGGCCATAGCGGCCGCGCGCGGCGAAATCGTCGTCGTAGTGCAGCAGGTTCGGATAGTGCATGGCCTGCGCCCAGCGGCGGAAGTCGTTGTTGTGCAGGTCGTCGCGCAGGGTCCACGTGGTCATGGGCTTGCCCATGTGGTTGTCGAGGTCCGAGCAATCGAGTGTCTTGTCGGTCATTGGTGTTCCGCCTCCGGGAGTTGCATCCTCTCACCCGGTCTGGCCGGGCATCGCAATGGAGCTAGCGGGAAATGGGCCAGATGGTCCAGCGCAAACCACTTGCCCGCCACCATGGCAGGCTATAGGCGCGCGCGACAGATTCAAGGAGCTTGCCTCAATGTCCGACCTCGAAAGTGCCATCGAAGCCGCCTGGGAAGCGCGCGACACCGTCACCCCTGCCAGCAGCGACGTGCGCGCCTCCGTCGATGCGGCACTGTCGCTGCTCGATTCGGGTTTGGCCCGCGTCGCCGAGCCTGACGGGAGCGGCGGTTGGAAAGTCAACCAGTGGCTGAAAAAGGCCGTGCTCCTCTCCTTCCGCCTCAACGACAACGGCGTGATGGATTATGGAGCCGCGGGCGCCCCCGCCTTCGACAAGGTACCGCTGAAGTTCGCCGACTGGGACGAGGCCAGATTCCGCACCACCGGCGTCCGCGTGGTGCCCGGCGCGGTGGTGCGCCACAGCGCCTTTATCGCCAAGGGCGTGGTGCTGATGCCGAGCTTCGTGAACCTGGGCGCCTATGTCGGCGAAGGCACCATGGTCGATACCTGGGCCACGGTCGGTTCCTGCGCGCAGATCGGCAAGAACGTGCACATCTCGGGCGGTGCCGGTATCGGCGGCGTTCTCGAGCCGCTGCAGGCCAACCCGGTGGTGATCGAGGACAACTGCTTCATCGGCGCCCGCTCCGAAGTGGCCGAGGGCGTGATCGTCGGCGAAGGCTCGGTACTGTCGATGGGCGTGTTCATCGGTGCCTCTACCAAGATCGTCGACCGCGCGACCGGCGAAGTGCACATGGGCCGCGTGCCGCCCTACAGCGTGGTCGTTCCCGGCTCGCTCCCCGGCAAGCCGCTGCCCGACGGCAGCCAAGGCCCGTCGCTCTACTGCGCCGTCATCGTCAAGACGGTCGACGCGCAAACCCGGAGCAAGACGGGCGTCAACGAGCTGCTGCGCGACTGAGTGGTCGGCGGGGATAGCCTGGAGCGGTTCGTCGCCGCGCAGGACACGGTCTATTCCCGCGTGCTTGACGAACTGCGCGCCGGCGACAAGCGCAGCCACTGGATGTGGTTCGTCTTCCCGCAGATCGCCGGCCTCGGCCAAAGCGATATGGCCCGGCGCTATGCGATTGCAGACCTGGCGGAAGCACAGGCCTACCTCGCGCACCTCGTGCTGGGCCCCCGGTTGCAGGAATGCACCGGGGCCATGCTGGACTGGGCGGGCAAGCGCAGCGCGGAGGCAATCCTCGGCTCGATCGATGCGCTCAAGTTCGCCAGTTCGATGACCCTGTTCGAGGCAGCCGGCGGCGGCGCGGAATTTGGCGGCGCGCTGAATGCATTTCACTCGGGCAAGCGCGACGCCCGCACGCTGGACCTCCTCGCCAGGCCATGACCCACAGCCTTTTCATGCAGTTCGCGCTTTCCACCATTATGCTGGTGGCCTGCGTCATCTTCCACGGCTTCGGCCTTGCCAGCCTGAACAAGGCGCTGCGCGGGGAGGCCGCGATGGAGCGGCTGCGGCGCATCGATCCGCTGTCGCGTCGCGGCGCGATGTTCACGCTGGGAATCGTCCTCGCCATATTCGCGCTGCACGGCGTGGAGATCTGGGCCTTCGCCGCGCTATACGAGGTGCTCGGCGCGGTCCGCGGCTTCGAGGACTCGCTCTATTTCTCGACGATCTCCTATTCGACCGTCGGCTACAACGACCTGCACATCGATCCGCACTGGCGCCTGCTGGGTGCATTCGAGAGCATCCTGGGGATGGTCCTGATCGGCTGGTCGACCGCCTTCTTCTTCCGCATGCTGGGCCGCATCGACGCGCATTGATTTTCCACTGACGTGGGGAGCGGGCCGGTACCGCAACGAATTCGCCGTCAGGCGCAGTCGTCCGGCGATGGCCGATCAATCCAGGGAACCGGCGAAGTCCGGCAGGACAAAGCAGAGGAAAACAAGTTGGGCGGTGTGCCCTTCGGGAAGCGGCGGCCTGCTATGCTCCAGTGTCCGGCCCCGGAACAGGACGCCGCCTCCATATTGCTGATGCAGCACCACATCGCCAGCCTCCGTGTGGACCAGCAACGGCCAGGGGCAGGCTTCGCCGGTGAAGTCGGGATTGTACTCGACAAGCATACTGAAGGTGAATTCACACTGCGAACGATCCAGATGCCGGTTCAGCGGCGTCTGGTCCTCGTAATGCCCGGTATAGGCAAAGCTCGGCCGCAGCTCATGGCCGATCAACGCCGAGAAATATGGGGCCAGCCGGCTCTGCAGCAGCCGCGCCAGCGGATCGTTGTGCACGGACCGCCGGCGAGCACCATCGTCCCTCAGCCGTAGCCAGCCGTTGAGGTTGATCATCCGGTAATAGGAACGCAATGCGGCGAGATCCGAGGATGAAATCACCGGAGGGACCACGCAGTATCCCGTTGCGTCAAAATTGCCGTCCGGCACGGCCGGTGGCGGCGGCAGGCGAGGACCATGCGCGAGGAAGTCGGCCGCTTCGGGGCACAAGGCCGCGGCCATTGCATGACCGCTCCCCCACTCGGGACCAATGCCCTGGGGAAGCGAAGCAAGTTCCTTGCGCGTGATCAGCAGGCCTTGCGCGCATAATTTCAGCTCGGTCAGCGGCTCCAGCTCGGGCAGCCTGGCCGGACCGCCGCCCAGCCAGGCCGACAGCGCTTCGAACAGGCCGGGATCCTTGCAGGGATCGAGCTTGACGTATTCCAGACTGCGGCCGCTGGCATGGCACCTGAGTTCCAGTACCGCCAGCCCCTCCTCGCACGGGAGCAGGCGACCATAGGTCAGGGGATTGAGGACGAGGTCGGCAGGCATCAGAAGGGGGTGAGACTCTCGACCGGCGGGTCACCCCGGTGCGCCGCCGCATAGGCTTCTGCAGCGCGCATAACCCGCATCATGTTGCGGTTGGAAATTTTTTCGAGGCCGACTTGGGAATAGCCGCGCCGGGCCAGCTCGACGAACAGCGCCGGATAGTCCGCCACGCTGGTGAATCCCTCCACCCCGCCGCCGCCATCGAAATCCGCGCCCAGGCCGACATGGTCGATGCCGATGCGCTTGACCAGGTGATCGACATGGTCGGCCAGTTGCGCCAGCGTCGCCTTGGGCTGCGGGTGCGCCGCGACCCATTTGTCGAGAGCCGGCTTTACCCGGTCCGGATAGCCGGTGTGGATCACCTTGAGCCGCGCTTCCTCCCCCGAGCGCTCCGCGCGCCACTGGCGCAGGTCCTCGCTGACGAAATAGTCGACCGCGTTGACCATGACCAGGCCGCCATTGGCCTTCAGCCGGTCGAGCACCGCGTCGGGGACGTTGCGCGGATGCCCGTCGACCGCCCTTGCGCCCGAATGGCTGAAGAACACGGGCGCCTGCGCCACGTCGAGCGCATCCATCATCGTACCTTCGGAGGTGTGGCTGAGATCGACCAGCATGCCGATCCGCTGCATCTCGCGCACCACCTGCTTGCCGAAATCGGAGAGACCGCCATTCCTGGGCTCGTCGTTGGATGAATCCGCCCAGCCGATGGTCTTGTAGTGCGCCAGCGTCAGGTAGCGGGCGCCCAACGCGTGCATTTGCCGCAGCACGCCGAGCGAGCTTCCGATCGAGCCGCCCCCTTCCATGCCGATCAGCGACGCGACCTTGCCGGAGCGCATCGCCCTTTCGACCTCGTCGGCGCTGGTGCAGAGCTGCAACTGCTGCGGATAGCGCGCGACCAGCCGCTTGATCGTGTCGATCTGCTCCAGCGTCGCCTGCACCGCCTGCGGCTCGGGCAGGCGGAAATCGACATAGACCGACCAGAACTGCGCCCCGACATGCCCGGCACGTAGGCGGGCAAGATCGGTCTGCATGGCGGGCAGCGAATGGGCCGGATCGGCCGTCATGCGGGTATCGGCGAAATCGAAGCCGTCGATCACGTTCTTTCGCCGGTCGCGCAACTGCTCGGCAACGTCGTTGTGCCCATCCCAGACGGGAGCCGCCTTCAGCGCGGCCTCCGCCACCTGTTCTGGTGTTGCCGCCAACGCCGAAACCGCAAGCGGCAAAGGCGCCAGCAGCGCGGCGGCCAGCAGGCGCTTCAGTGCGGGCCTCATCCTTCGGCTTCGCGCTCGAACGCCGCCTCGCCGCCCACCTTGGCCGCCAGCTTGCCGAGGATCACCAGCACGACCACGGCAATTACTGTCGCGATAATGGCATAGGTGAACAGCCCGCCCAGGCTGTCGCCAAGGTGCATTTGCGCCAGCAAGGCCTTGATCGCCTCGTTCCAGGCCAGCGCGGCGACCAGGCCGAGCGAGGCGGAAGCAAGCGAGATCATGGTCTGCACCATGGCGCGCGGGTCGGTCATGTCAGTCTCCTGTTTGCGTAATTCCAGGGGGCAGACTATCGCCGCAACGGCAGCGCGCAAGATGGACACATTCGACTATATCATCGTTGGCGGAGGCAGCGCGGGCTGCGTGCTGGCCAATCGCCTCAGCGCCGATCCGCGCAGCCGGGTGCTGCTGCTCGAGGCGGGGGGCCGCGACAACTACATCTGGGTGAAAGTCCCGGTCGGCTATCTCTACTGCATCGGCAATCCGCGCACCGACTGGATGTACCAGACGGACGCCGAGCCCGGCCTCAATGGCCGCGCGTTGAAATACCCGAGAGGACGCGTGCTGGGCGGCTGCTCCTCGATCAATGGCATGATCTACATGCGCGGGCAGGCGGTGGACTACGATGGCTGGCGGCAGCTGGGATGCACCGGCTGGGGCTGGGACGAAGTGCTGCCCTATTTCCTGCGGGCGGAAGACCACTATTCGGGCGCCGGCCCCTTCCACGGCGCGGGCGGCGAGATCAGGGTGGAGAAGCAGCGGCTGCGCTGGGAAATCCTGGAGCAGTTCCAGCTGGCGGCCGAGCAGTGGGGCGTGCAGCCCGTCGCCGACTTCAACACCGGCGACAATGCTGGCTCCAGCCTGTTCGACGTTACTCAACGAAGCGGCTGGCGCTGGAGCGCGGCGGATGCCTTTTTGAAACCGGTGCGCGGGCGGGCGAACCTCAAGGTCATCACCGGCGCGCTGACCGACCGCGTGCTGTTCGAAGGCAACCGCGCCACCGGCGTCGCCTATCTCCTTGGCAATGAGGAGCGGGTTGCCCATGCGGGCGAAGTGCTGCTGGCGGCGGGCGCGATCGGCTCCCCCGCCGTGCTCGAACGCTCCGGCATCGGCGATGCCGCCCGCCTGCGTGAACTCGGCATCGATCCGCGCATCGACCGACC
This sequence comes from uncultured Novosphingobium sp., assembly GCA_964630805.1. Lineage (GTDB taxonomy): Bacteria > Pseudomonadota > Alphaproteobacteria > Sphingomonadales > Sphingomonadaceae > Novosphingobium. Next base: position 19,388 of record CAZVWP010000023.1, read on the forward strand.
GGAAGTCGGCGGCAATCTGCAGGACCACCTGCAACTGCGCTGCGCCTTCCAGGTTCAGGGCGTCTCCACCCTCAACCAGCGCGCCTCGAACCTGTTCGGCAAGGCCCTGATCGGCCTAGAATACGTCCTGCGCCGCACTGGCCCGATGGCCATGGCGCCGAGCCAGCTCGGAATGTTCGTCAAGAGCGATCCCCGCCTCGCCAGTGCCGACCTTGAATACCATGTACAGCCGCTCAGCCTCGCGGCCTTTGGCGGCGAGCTCGACCCCTTCCCCGCCTTCACTGCCAGCGTCTGCAACCTCAGGCCCGAAAGCCGCGGCCGCACCGCCATCGCCAGTGCCGACCCTTCCGCCGCCCCGTCCATTCGCCCCAACTACCTCTGCGAGGAGGCCGACCGCCGCACTGCCGCCCAGGCCATCCGCATCACCCGCGAGATCGTCGCCCAGCCAGCACTCACGCGCTACCGCCCGCAGGAGGTACGCCCCGGCCTTGATTTCCAGAGCGAGGAAAACCTGCGGCGCGCGGCGGGTGAAATCGGCACCACCATCTTCCACCCCGTCGGCACCGCCGCCATGGGAACCGTCGTCGATCCCCGCCTGCGCGTGATCGGAACCGAGCGCCTGCGAGTAATCGACGCCTCGGTCATGCCCCGCATCACATCGGGCAACACCAATGCCCCCGTCATGATGATTGCCGATAAGGGCGCCGAAATGGTGCTGGAGGAACGCTGGACGTAGCCGCCCGGCAGTCCTAAAGCGCGGGGCCATGTCCGGACTGCACGACCCCATCCTGCTGGCGAAAGCCGAAACCCTCGTCGAAGCCCTGCCCTACCTGCAGCGCTACGAAGGCCGCACCTTCGTCGTCAAGTACGGCGGCCACGCCATGGGCGATCCCGAACTCGCGCGCGATTTTGCCGAGGACGTGGTGCTGCTGAAGGCCGTCGGCATCAATCCGGTGGTGGTGCATGGCGGCGGGCCGCAGATCGGCAACATGCTGAAGAAGCTCGGCGTCGAATCGCGCTTCATCGACGGCCTGCGAGTCACCGACAAGGCGACGGCGGAAGTGGCCGAAATGGTGCTCTCCGGCGCGATCAACAAGGAACTGGTCGGCTGGATCGCCGGCGCCGGCGGCAAGGCCATCGGCATTTCCGGCAAGGACGGCGGGCTGGTAACGGCCAGTAAGGTGACCCGCACCGCCAAGGATCCCGACAGCCAGATCGAACAGGCTATCGACCTGGGCTTCGTCGGCGAGCCGGAGACGGTCGATACCAGTGTCATAGAAACCATCGTCGCCGCCGGCATGATCCCGGTGATCGCCCCCATTGCCCCCGGCGCGGATGGCGAGACCTACAACGTCAATGCCGACACAATGGCCGGCGCCATCGCCGCGGCCCTCGGCGCGGCGCGGCTGTTCCTGCTGACGGACGTCACGGGCGTGCTCGACAAGTCCGGCAACCTGCTGACCGACCTCACGCCTGCGGACATTGCCCGCCTCCAGGAAGACGGCACCATTTCCGGCGGCATGATCCCCAAGCTCGAAACCTGCGTCCATGCGGTCGAGGCTGGCTGCGAGGCAGCCGTCGTTCTCGATGGCAGGGTGGCGCATGCCATGCTGCTTGAGGTCTTCACTTCCAAGGGCGCGGGGACGCTGATCCGGGCCGGTTAGGCACTGTTCCCCGCTCCTCTTCAGAGGAGGGGTCGGGTCGGTGGTGCGGCGCGCAGCATGGCGCTTGTGCTCAGCACCACTCCGCTGCGACTAAGCCTTACTGCGCAAGACCAAGTCTCGCTGCCTCTCCTCTGAAGAGGAGTGGGCATGACCTCAATTCACCACCAGGTCCGCCCCGAAATAGGGCTTCAGCCCCGCGTCCACCTCGTTCGGTACCGGCCGCCGCGGGTCATACAGCCAGTTCCACATCCGCCGGAAGTCCACCGGGCCATTGACAGCCGAGCGCCCGTGCTCGTTGCGGTAATAGTTCTTCACGCGGGGATCCATGTAGATCATCCGCTTCTCGCAGCGGTCCAGCTCGTCGTTGAACCGCCAGTAGGCATCTGGGTTCACATCGACCGCGTGCTTCTCCCGCTCGATCAGCCCGGCGATGCAGCGCAGCGCGAAGCGGATCTCGATTTCCAGCAGGTCGATGATCTGGAAGCCGCCGAAATTGTTGGTGTTGGGGCCATAGGCCATGAAGAAGTTGGGAAAGCCCGGCAGCATCGAGCCGATATAGGCCCGCGCGCCGTCCTTGGCCCATAACTCCTCTACCTTCGCCCCGTCGCGCCCGCGCACTTCCATTGGCCAGAGGAAATCGTTGGCCTTGAAGCCGGTGGCATAGACGATGACGTCAAAGGGGATTTCCTTGCCCGCCGAAACGATTCCATTGGGCGTGATCCGCTCGATGCCTTCTGTCACCAGCGTCACGTTGTCGCGCATCAGCGCCTCGAAGATGCTGTCCTCGGTGTCGATCATGATCGGGCGCGAGGACATCGGCGGCGCCGGGGGGATCATCTTTTCGATGAGGTCCGGGCGGCCCTCCAGCTTCTTGCTGAGCCAGGCGATGCGCGCGTCCCGGCTCGCCTTGTTGGGCGCGCTGCGGGCGTAGGGGTCCTTGAAATCCGGATCGGCCACTGAAGAGGGGCCGACGTTCTGCGGCCCATAGAGCCAGCTCAGCCGGAACCGCGCGAACTCGGCGTACCAGGGGAAGTTCCGGTCCAGCCAGACCGACTGTTCGGGCAGCGGCGTGACGTACATCTGGTTCTCGAAACACCAGCTCGGCGTGCGCTGGAACAGGTGCAGGTGGCCCGCGACCTTGGCCAGCTCCGGCGTGGTCTGGTAGCTGGAGGCGCCCGAACCGATCACGGCAATGCGCTTGCCGGCGATGTCGGCATTCTCCGGCCACATGGCGGTATGCCAGCTCTGCCCCTCAAAGCTCTCCATGCCCTCGATCTCGGGCATGTTCGGCCGCGACAGGAAGCCGACGCAGCTGATCACCGCGTTGAACTTCCAGCTCTTGCGGCCTTCGGGCGTATCGGCCTCGACGTCCCAGACCTGCTCGGCCTCGTTCCAGATCGCCCGCTTCACCTCGGTGCGGAACTCGATGTTCTCGCGCACCCCGAAGTTGTCGGCGACCCAGCGCATGTACTTCATGTTCTCGTCGCGCGGGCAGTAGTTGTAGGGGTAGGGAAAGCTGGTGCCGAAAAGGTGCGTGTAGCTGCGGCTGGGCGAATCCACGCGCGCGCCGGGATAGCGGTTTTCGTACCAGCAGCCGCCGACGTCGTCGTTCTTCTCGAGGATCACGTAAGGAATGCCCGCGCGCTTGAGGTGAACCCCCGCATCCAGCCCGGAAAGGCCGGAACCGATCACGCCGACGAGGAACTTCTCCCGCTTCTGCTTCGGCGGCGGCTCCTTCCACTCGATGCCGCGCACGAAGGGATAGAGCGCGCTGGTTTCCACCCACATGTCCCATTCCGACTCGGGCACCGGCTGGCCGGCGGTGAGCGGGAAGCTTTCCTTCAGCCGCTCTACGGGTCCGAAGCCGATTTCCGGCGCGCCGGCATCGCGGTGGGCCTTGAGGAACTGCGATGCCCTGGCGCGCAGCAGGGCGATGTCCGCTTTGTCCTGCACCATCTGGATGCCACCTGCTGCCGTATAGGCTCCGGGCGTGCCCAGCGGGGCGATCTTGGTGGCGAGCACCTCCTTGTCCGCCGTCAACTGGTAGAGCAGACCGCGCAGGACCATCGGGTCCGCATACTGGATCGCGTCGTCGATCGTCTCGTCGCTGGCCGAAAGCAGGCCGTCCTTCCTCGCCATGGGTTTTCCTCCCGTGTGCAATTCTCCCAAGGCGCGCAGGTTGGCAGAAATTGGCCGGGGCGCAAGCGAGCTGGACCTGTGCGGACGGAAGGCGTGGTCGAACGGACAGACTCTCAATGAAAGTCCCGCGACTTGAGCAGCACCCGCACCTTCCGCGGATGGCCCAGCCGCGGATAGACCGGGCTGCGCACCGCATCCCCGCGCGACTTGTCCGGCTGGATCGCCTTGCCGTCGGACAGCCGGGACAAGACATCGCTGGCGTCGATGATCCGTTTGGCCATCAGGTGGACGACGTTCTCCTTGCTGCGTTGGATCTCGCCCTCGATCACCATCAGCCGCGCCGCCATCACCGCCCGGCGCTGCTGCTCCAGGTCGCGCGACCACAGCATGGCGTTCACGATGCCGGTCTCGTCCTCGATGGTGATAAAGATGGCATTGCCGGTGCCCGGCCGCTGGCGCACCAGCACCACGCCTGCCGCCCGGACCTTCGCCCCATCCTTGGCCGCATTGATCGAGGCGCAGTCGAGCACGCCCTTCTGGGCGAAATGGCCGCGCAGGAACTGCATCGGGTGGCCTTTGAGCGACAGGCGGTGGGTCTGGTAATCGGCGACCACTTCCTCGGCCGGCAGCATCGGGGGCAGTTCCGGGTCCGGCTCCGCGCCCAGTTCCGGCGCGTCGAGCGCGGCGAACAGCGGCAGTTGCTCGGGCGGCAGGCGGCGCACGTCCCAGCCCGCCGCGCGGCGCCCCTTGCCCAGCGAGCCCAGCGCATCGGCATCGGCCAGCCTGCGCATCGCTTGCGAGGGCAACGCGGCGCGGCGGGCGAGGTCCTCGATACTGGCGAAGGGCGCGACGACGCGGGCCTGCACGAGGGCATCGGCCCAGCTCTCGCGGAACCCGTCGATCTGGCGCAGGCCGAGGCGCAGCACTCGCTCCTTCTCCAACAGGTTATCCCACCCGCTCGCCCCCACATCGATCGGTAGCACCTCCACTCCATGCTCCTGCGCATCGCGCACCAGCTGCGCCGGGGCATAGAACCCCATCGGCTGGCTGTTGAGCAGCGCGCAGGTGAACACCGCCGGGTAGTGGCACTTCAGCCAGGCCGAGACATAGGCCAGCCAGGCGAAGGCCTGGGCGTGGCTTTCGGGAAAGCCGTATTCGCCGAAGCCCTTGATCTGCTCGAAGCAGCGCTCGGCGAAGTCCTCCGGATAGCCGCGCAGGATCATGCCTTCGACCAGCCGGTCGTGATAATTGCCGATGGTGCCGTGGTTGCGGAAGGTTGCCATGGCGCGGCGCAGGCCGTCGGCCTCGGCAGGGGTAAAGCCGGCCGCCACGATGGCGAGCTTCATCGCCTGCTCCTGGAACAGCGGCACCCCCAGCGTCTTTTCGAGCACTGAGCGCAGCTCGCCGGGAGGGCCGGGATATTCCACCGCTTCCTCCTTGTTGCGCCGCCTGAGATAGGGATGGACCATGCCGCCCTGGATCGGCCCCGGCCGCACGATCGCCACCTCGATGACGAGATCGTAAAGCTCGCGCGGGCGCATGCGCGGCAGCATGCTTATCTGCGCCCGGCTCTCGACCTGGAAGGTGCCGATGGAATCGCCCTTGCACAGCATGTCGTAGGTCGCGCTGTCCTCGCGCGGGACACTGGCGAGGGTCAGGCCGCCGAGGCCGTGCCGGCGCATCAGATCGAAGCTCTTGCGGATGCAGGTGAGCATGCCGAGCGCCAGCACGTCGACCTTCATCATGTTCAGGGCGTCGATGTCGTCTTTGTCCCACTCAATGAAGGTGCGATCCGGCATGGCACCGTTATGGATCGGCACCAGCTCGTCGAGCCGGTCCTGCGTCAGCACGAAGCCGCCGACGTGCTGCGACAAGTGGCGTGGAAAGGTGAGCAGTCGCCCGACCATCTCGCGCAGCCGCGCCATTTCCGGGTTGGCGGCATCGAACCCGGCCTCGGTCATGCGCTGGTCCGGCATTTCCCCGCCGCCCCAGCTGCCCCAGACCGTGCCGGAAAGCCTTGCAGTAACATCCTCCGTCAGCCCCAGCGCCTTGCCGACTTCGCGGATGGCGCTCTTCTGGCGGTAGTGGATGACGGTGGCAGCGATCCCGGCGCGCTCGCGGCCATAGCGGCGGTAGATGTACTGGATCACCTCCTCGCGCCGCTCGTGCTCGAAATCAACGTCGATGTCGGGCGGCTCGTTGCGCTCATCGGAGAGGAAGCGCGAGAACAGCAGCTTCTCCTTCACCGGGTCGATCGGCGTGATGCCGAGCAGGTAGCAGACCAGCGAATTGGCCGCCGAGCCACGCCCCTGGCACAGGACCGGCGGATCGAGGCTGCGGGCATAACGCACGATGTCGTGGACGGTGAGGAAGTAGCAAGCGTAGTTCTTCGCCCGGATCAACTCGAATTCCTCATCGAGCACACGGCGATAGTCCGGCGGCAGGCCTTCGGGGAACTGCCGGGCGGCGCTTTCGGCAACGAGGTGTTCCAGCCAGCCTTGCGGCTCCCGGCCTTGGGGCACCGGCTCCAGCGGATACTGGTATTCGAGCTCGTGGAGGGTGAAGGTGATCGCAGAGAAGATGTCCTCAGTCGCCGCCAGCGCCTCCGGGCAGGCGCGCAGCAACCGTTCCATTTCCTCCGGCCTCTTCAGGTGCCGCTCGGCATTGGGCATGAGCAGACGGCCGGCGGTCTGCACGGTAACGCCCTCGCGGATGCAGGTGAGCACGTCGTGCAGCGGGCGGTCCTCCGGACGGGCATAGAGCGCATCGTTGCTGGCGATCAGCGGCACATGCGTCTCGGCCGAAAGCTTCATCCGCCGCGCCAGACGCCGCGCATCCTGCCCGGCGCGGGGCATGGTGGCGGCGAGCCACAGGTGCGGCGAGGCCTCCTTGAGCTTGTGAAGCAGCGTGGCGTCGCCCTCGGTGGCGATAAGGACGAGGTCCTCGGCATGGGCGAGGAGGTCCTCAAGGCGCAGCTCGCACTCACCCTTCTCCACCCGCCGGTTGCCCAGCGTCAGGAGCCGCGTCAGCCGGCCCCAGCCGCGCCGGGTCATCGGATAGGCGGCAATGTCCGGCGTGCCGTCGACAAAGGCCAGCCGCGCGCCGACGATCAGGCGAAAATGGCTCGTCGCGCCGCCCAGCTCCTTCCACGCCATGTGCGCGCGCACCACGCCGGCGACCGTGTTGCGGTCGGCAATGCCGATCCCCGCCATGCCCAGCGCATGGGCGCGCGCGACCATCTCGTGCGGGTGCGAAGCGCCGCGCAGGAAGCTGAAATTGGTCGCAGCGAGAGGCTCAGAGAAAGTCACGCGAAGAGCCCGTGGACGAACCAGCGCGGATCGGGCTTCTCGGTGAACAGGCCGTGGCGGAACAGCCAGAAGCGGCGGCCTTGCGCATCCTCGATCCGGTAGTAGTCGCGGGTCGGCGCGCCCTCTCCCGCATGGCCCTGCTCGAAGCGCCACCATTCCGTGGCGATGCGTTCGGGCCCTTCGGCGAGGCGCACCTCGTGCAGCGCGCCCTGCCAGCGGAAGCGCTGCGGCGGGCCGTCGGGCACGCCGGCGACGACCTCGACCGACTGCGGCGGGTCGAACAGGTAGAGCGGCCGGGGCAGGGCATCGGGCAATTGCCAGGGGCAGGCGGCAGGCTTCGCCTGCGGCGGGACGGGGCGCTGGGCCCCCTCCGGCAAGTGCCGGTCACGCGGGGCGAGACGATAGACGTTGCGCGGACCGAGGCGGACCATCAGCCGGTCAGTGAGCGCACCGGTGCTTTCCAGAGCCGCCTCCCCATCGCCCTCCAGCGCAGCCTGCCGGGCGGCCAGCGGCTCGGTGCACGGCACGGAGAGGGAAATCGCATCGAAGCCGAAGCCCGGGTCGATGGGATCGGCGAGGCCGTCGATCCGCTCGCGCAGCAGGCGCAGCACCGGCTGGGGATCGCGCACCGGCTGGCCGGTCTCCACCGCCAGTCGCCGCTTGGCGCCGTCGCTGCGGTGGAGCGTCAGTTCGAAGCGCCGTCCGCCGAGGTGGCGCTGCTCCATCTGGCTCGCGGCCTGCCGCAGCAGGTCCTCGGCGACGTCGAGCACGTCCTCGGTGCGGGCGATGGGTTCGGCGAAGCGGGCACGGGCGTGGATCGGCTCTGTCAGCTGGAACGGCACCAGCGGGCTCGCCGCCTCGCCGAGAATACGGCGCAGGCGCAGCACGGCCTCCTCGCCGAAGCGCGCGGCTATGGCGGATGAGGGCCGCTGCGCGAGGTCGCCGATGCGCCGCAGCCCGGCCCGGCGCAGCGCAATGAGCGAGGCTTCCGACAGTTCCAGCGCAGTGACCGGAAGATCGCGCACGTCCTGCCCTTCACGCCCATGCCGGGCGAGCGCCCGCGCGGCGGCGGCATGGTCGGCGATTGCATGGCAGGCGGTATGCCCCGATGTGGCGATGGCCTGCCGGGCCAGTGCCTCCTCCCCGCCGAACAGGTGCGCACAGCCGCTGATATCCAGCAGCACGCCATCGGGCGGATCGGGCATGACCATGGGGGTAAAGCGCCGCATCCGCTCGACGATGCACTCCAGCACGCGCGCGTCGGCATCGGGATCGTGCGGCAAGGTTTCGAGCGAAGGACAGCGGGCGCGCGCGTCGCTCAGCGTCATGCCGGGGGCGAGGCCAAGCTCCGCCGCTTGGCGGTCGACCGCCGCGAGGCGCATGGCATTGCCCTCGCGGGTGGTGAGGGCGAGGGGAATCGCTTCGAGATGCCGCTGTGTTTTCTCCCCTCCCGCTTGCGGGAGGGGTCGGGGGTGGGCCTGTCGGACGCAGGACAAGCGCCCCGCCGCAACTGACTCACCCACCCCTAGCCCCTCCCGCAAGCGGGAGGGGAACTGGCGCTGCGCGCCGTCTGCGCCTCCCTGCGAGCGGAAGGGGAGTACGGCTTCAGGCTGCCCGCGCTCCCCCATCGCCAGCCGCGCCCGCTCCGAGGGCAGCCAGGGGAACCACAGGGCGAGGCAGCGCCGCGCCGCCTGCTCCCCCTTCCCTGTCTGCTTCACACCAGCACGCATGGCCTGCATCCCATTCCAGTCGCCAGCGCTGCCCGGAATTGTAATGGCTCGGGCCACCGCGCCAGCGCAGCAATTCAACATCCAGCGCCGGCCAGCCCGGCGCCCGCGCCTCGAGCGGTGTCGAGGCAGCGCTCTTCACCGCCCAGCGCCCCCGCGCCGCGCTGGGCCTCGGCTCGCCATCGCAGCGCAGCACCACCACCCGGCAGCGCGACTTCTCCGCCGCCAGCGCCAGGCGCCGGCTGGCAGTAAGGTCGTAGAGGGCGAGCCGGCCCATGGTTTCCACGAGCACGGTGCCCCCCGCCTGCGAGCGGGCGACATCCAGCCCGGCGCGCAGCAGGGCCAGCTCATCCGGCGCCTCGACGAAAGTCAGCCGGGCCGGGTCGATCCCCAGCGAGGCCAGCCCCTGACCTGACAGCGGCACCCGCCGCGCCTGCCGCGCGAGGCGCAGCACGAAGCACGACTCATTCCCTCCACCCCGGCCCCAGCCGAGCGCGAAGGCAAGCGCGGCGGCCCGGTCATCGCCGGCCCCGTGCACTTCGTGCAGCTCACCCGCACCGCAGGCCGGAAGCCCCACGGGCCTCTCCCGCAGTCCACGCGCGCCTTCCCATGCAAAGACATTGCCGCTCATGTTTCGAATCGCTTATGTTCACTTTATGTTCCGTTTTGCGAACGGAGTCCAGTTGGAATGGCGTCTATCGGCTGAAGCGCCTGCCGATCGATATCGACACAGCCGGCTAGGGCCTGCGGAAGCTGGTCAGCATCTGGTATTCGGGGATCGACAGGCCGCCCGATACCCAGAAATCCCCCACCAGCACCCAGGCATGCGCAATGGTGCCGTCTTCTCCCGGCTGGGGCTTCACGCCGATATGGGCCGAAGACGGCAGGCGCAGCAGCCGGCACAGCAGGCTGGCGGACAGGGCTTGCGGCAGGCAATCGGAGCGAAGCGGCATCAGCCTCGCGGCGCGGTTGACCGCGCTCCTGATCCACTGGGCGCGGCGGGAATGGGCGGGGTCGAGCGGCGCGGGGCCATGATCCTTGCCCGCAGGCTTTCCCAGCACCGGGGCAATCGTGCGAAATGGCAGCAGCGCGACAGCAATGGATGAAAACGCCAAGAGCAGCCAGCCCAACGGCAGCAGCAGCTTCTCGGCCAATGGCAGGCGGACGAATTTCGAGAACAAGGCCGCCACCTGTCCCAGCCGCCCCTTTACCGGGGCCGTCGAATTAGCCCGATCCGGCATGGGGCCGGATTACCGGGCAATGGCTGGAGTTGCAAAAGTGAATTCAGGCGGCCTTGCGGCTGGTCGCGGAGAGCCATTCGCGCGCGCGGCGCTGGGCCTCGGCGATTTCGCGGACGTTCATTTCCTCGGAAATGTCGGCGCGGCACCATTGCGCTTCATCGTGGCCGGCAACCGCGGCGAGGTTGAACCACTTGTGCGCTTCGATCAGGTCGCAGTTCACCCCGTGGCTGCCGGTGGAATAGGCCACTCCCAGGTCGAAATAGGCGTCGATGTCGCCATCGGCAGCGGCTGCCAGGCAGCTCGCCACCAGCATGTCCTCGCCGCAGCTATTGGCCTCAACGGCCCCTTCGAGATCCCTCGCATCGATCCAGGCATTGCCCATGTCGCTTACCCCCATCTTGGTGCCGGCGAAGCCCCTGTTGCTCGCCGTCGAAGCCAAGCTCGCCCGAACATGGTCAACAAAGGGTTAACGAGCCTGCTGAATTTTTCAGTACCTGCGGAAAATCCATAGCCGCCACTGCTTTGCCGCTTGTGCCCTATCCAGCCGAACCCTATAGGCGCGCCAGCCTTGGCTGGGCGGGAGTTACCGGGAATGCTCGGAACCGCAGGGACGGCAGTTCCGGGCATACAGGGGCACGGAGAAATTGATGCCGACAACGATACGAGCCGATGAAATCGATGTCCTCGTCAAGGCCAAGAAGGCGATTGGCGGCGATTTCGTCCCGGACGATAGCCAGCCCTACATGGGCGAGGCTCAGCTGGACTATTTCCGGCGCCTGTTGCTGGAATGGAAGAAGTCGATCCTCGATGCATCTGCCGGCACGCTGCAGTCGCTTCAGGACGGCCCAATTCGCGAACCGGACCTCAACGACCGCGCATCCAGCGAGACCGACTGGGGCATCGAGCTTCGCACCCGCGACCGCCAGCGCAAGCTGATCGCCAAGATCGATTCCGCCCTGCGCCGCATCGAGGAAGGCGAATATGGCTATTGCGAGGTGACCGGCGAGCCGATCGGCATCGGCCGCCTGATCGCCCGCCCGATCGCGACCATGACGGTCGAGGCCCAGGAAGCCCACGAACGCCGCGAGAAGATCTCTCGGGACGACTGAGCGCGTCCCAGTTTAATTTCCGGCCTGGAACTGTCCCGCAATGGGTCAAGGGCTCATGTTCCGGGCAAGGTTGCCGGGGCATTAAGTCTTTTTTTGCCGTGCCCCTCCTATCCGCCACATATGCCGGATTTCCTGTTCCGGTCGGGGCAACCTGTTCGTGAGTTTCGGGGCATAGGAATGGACGAGACCGAACAAAGGCAAATCGCGCGCGACAGCCTTTTCGTGCTGGCGGACATGCGCCTTTCCGGATCGGAAGGGCTGCATCGCATCAAGGTCCGCAATCTCTCCGCAGGCGGAATGATGGGGGAAGGCACCGTGCGCGTGAGCCGGGGCAACCCGGTCAGCGTCAATGTCCGCAACACGGGATGGGTAGAGGGAACGGTTGCCTGGGTGCAGGACAACCGTTTTGGCGTCGCCTTCTGCGAGGAGATCGACATCCAGGCGGCCCGTTCGGCCAAGGCCGGTGCCGATCTGGCGCCCGTCCACAACAATCTCTATCATACCCAGTTGTTCGAGAAGACCCGGACGAAACCTGGCATCCTGCGCAAGGTCTGAGAGTCTGTCTGGAAAGGCGCGAATGATCGCATTTCTGTCCGGCCCCAGCCGGCAAATGCGCCGGATGGCGTATTTCCAGACAGACCCTGAGGACACCCTCGCCGGAGCAATTCCTCAGACAGGAAAAATCGGCTAGGACGATGCACATGCGCCTTGCCGAGCCTATTGCCCGTCTGACCCTGCTGTCAGCACCGGGGCTGATGCTGGCGAGCTGCACGAACAGTTCCGATGCGACCGTTGAAGTCGCGGTCATCGGACAGCCTGCCTCGCTGTTCGACACTTCCGCGCGGCAGACCCCGGCCAAGCTGCTGCGCAATGCCACGGCGGAAGGCCTCGTCAGCCTCGATGCCCAGGGTCGCGCGGTCCCCGCCGTAGCCGACCGCTGGATCGTCACCGACGACGGTCTCAGCTACATCTTTCGCCTGCGCAACGGCACTTGGCCGGATGGCAGCCCGATGACCGCCGAAAGCGGTCGCCAGGCCCTGCGCGAGGCGATTGCCGCCCAGCGCGGCACGCCCATGGCGCTCGACCTCTCGGTGATCGAGGACATTCGCATGATGGCTGGCCGGGTGATCGAGATCCGGCTTTCCAGCCCCCAGCCCGATTTCCTCATGCTGCTGGCCCAGCCCGAACTAGGGCTGGTGCGCAAGGGCAGCGGCGCAGGACCGATGAGCATGACGCGCGACAAGGATGCCGCCCTGCTCAAGCCCATCCCGCCGGCCAAGCTGGGCCTGCCATCGGTCGAGAGCTGGAGCAGCCGCCTGCGCAGCGTCAACCTGCAAGCGCTGCCGGCCGACCAGGCGGTGAACCAGTTCGCGCAAGGCAAGGTCGCGGTGGTCGCGGGCGGCAGCTTCGCCAACCTGCCGCTGGTCGATGCGGCGGGGATTTCGCGCGGGGCCCTGCGGATCGACCCGGTGAACGGGCTGTTCGGCCTCGCCGTGGCCCATAACGATGGCTTCCTCGCGCAGGCGACGAACCGCGAGGCCATTACCATGGCGCTCGACCGAGACAGCATCGCCGGCATTATCGGCGTCGGCGGATGGCAATCGACGACCCGGGTCATACCCCCGGGCCTCGAAGGCAATTTCCCTGCGCCGGGCGAGCGCTGGGCCAACCTCTCGCTCGCCGAGCGCCGCGACCTGGCCAAGGCCCGCGTACTGCGCTGGAAGGCAGGCAGGAACGACGCATTGCAACTTCGCATCGCCATGCCGGCAGGTCCCGGTGCTGACCGGCTGTTCGGCCAGCTCAGGCAAGACCTTGCGGCGATCGGCATCTCTGCCGCGCGGGTGGCCGAGGGCGCGGCGGCAGACCTGCGGCTGCTCGACGCTGTGGCGCCCATCGGACGGGCCAGCTGGTATTTCCACCAGTTCCACTGCTCGGGCCAACGCAACATGTGCGATTCAGATGCCGACAAGCAGTTCGCCGCGGCGCAGAATGCAACCGATGCCAATGCCCGCATAAAACTGCTGAGCCAGGCCGAATCCAGCCTGAGCGGCGCCAACCTGTTCGTCCCATTGGGCCAGCCAGTGCGCTGGTCGCTGGTCGGCGGAACGGTGGGCGGCTTTGCCCCGAACACGCTGGCCTTCCACCCCTTGATGCCGATGGCCATGCGCCCCAAATAAGCTGCCCCGGACCGGCTTGCGGTCCACACCTGGAACCTGCCGCGATGAATGCTCAAGCCACCCTGCGCTTTTCGGACCAGTTGCCGCTCGGCACCGATCCCCGCTCGGTCAGTCGCCGGATCGAGGCGATGGAAAAATTGCTCGAAGGCATGTTCGTCGTGCCCGTGATAAACCGCAGGGTCGGGCTCGACGTGCTGCTCGACGTCATCCCCGTCGCGGGCGAGACCGTGGCCGCAGTGATGGGGCTCTACATGATCTGGGAAGCGCGCAACCTGAAGATGAGCCGGTGGCAGCAGGCGCGCATGGTGGGCAATGTCGGCTTGGACTGGCTGATCGGCCTGGTGCCCTTCGCCGGCCCGGTGATGGACTTCTTCTTCCGCTCCAACACCCGCAACCTCCGGATCATCCGCCGCCATCTCGACCGCCACCATGCCGGCGCCCGGACCATCGACGGGTCGAAGCTTGCGAGGGCGCGCTAAGTGCGCGGCATCGCGATCCTCGCGTCCGCGCTGGCCGTGTTGCTGGCGGGATGCGGGAACGATGACCGGTCCGGGCCAGGCGGCGTGACGACCGCCGAAAGCAAGGCGCTCGACGACGCGGCCGAGATGATCGAACAGCAGCGTTTGCCCGCGGACGCCCTGCGCCCGCCCGCCCCAGCTCAATCGGCCACAGCGCCCGCCTCCGCCAAATGATGCTTGCCTTCGCGGCCGCGCCTGCCAAGGAGCGCGGCAGCAATCAAACGAAGGTACAGGCATCATGAGCGAATGGGACAGCTGGATCGGCCGCGAGGAATTGCGCAGCGACCGGGTTGATAGCGGGCACGCGACGCGCTGGCTGGCGACGCTCGACCGCGATGCCGCCTCGGGCAACGCGGTGCCGCAGGGCTTCCACTTCTGCCTCTGCCTGCCCGATGCGCCGACCGCGAAGCTCGGCACCGACGGCCACCCCCTGCGCGACGATAGCCCTGACAGCTTCCTCCCCCCCGTGCCGCTGCCGCGCCGCATGTGGGCATCGAGCAAGATCGAGTTCCTCCAGCCGCTGCACCTCGGCGAGGCAGTGGAGCGCCGCTCGCGCGTGCAGTCGGTCACCGCCAAGCAGGGTGGTTCCGGCAGCCTCGTCTTCGTCGACGTCGCGCACGAGACCAGCGGCGAGAGCGGCCTTGCCGTGCGCGAAGTGCAGAGCCTGGTCTATCGCGAGGCACCGCCCGCCGGCTCGCCCCCGGCCCCGCCCGCCCCGGGCGAAGGCAAGTTCGACCCCGCCGGCTGGGATGCCCACCGCGCGCTGGTTCCCACCGAACCGCTGCTGTTCCGCTACTCGGCGCTGACCTTCAACAGCCACCGCATCCACTATGACCTCGCCTACGCCATGGGCGAGGAAGGCTATCGCGGCCTCATCGTCCATGGCCCGCTGACCGCAACCCTGCTGCTCGACCTCGCCCGGCGGCAACTGGGCGACAACGCGCTCAAGACCTTCGCCTTCCGCGGCCTGACCCCGGGCGTCTGCGGCGAGGAGCTGCATCTGGTGATGCGCGGCGCGGGCGAGGCGGTCGAGCTGGCGGCCTTTGCCAGCGATGGCCGGCAGGTGATGAGCGCCACGGCTTCGGCTTGAGGGCTCTGTCCGGGGTTCAGTTCACACCCTTGCTGGCAATCCAGCGAGCGACTTCCTTGGTGAGCAAGCCGGCCAGATGCCGGGCCGCCGGCGATAGCGTTCGATGGCGGTGGCTATAGAGGACCATCCGGTCGCTGATTTTCCCGATGTTGGGCGATGGCAGCTCCTTGAGAATGCCGCGCTGCAATTCGTCGGGAACGACAAGCTCTGTGGTGATCCAGATGGCATCGCTCATGGCCGTGTAATTCGCCAGGAAACCGATGTCGTCGATCGTGACTTGCGGGGGCGCAAGGAGATGAGGTCCTGAAATTTCCGGAATGCGCCAGTTCTGCATGAATTGCCCGCCATAGACCAAGGGAAAGTCCCGAGGGTCCAGCATCGTGGACGTGTCGAGTAGCGGGTGCCCCGCCCGCACCAGCAGGGACAGGGGAAACTTGCCGATCACCGATGCCTTGAGCGACGCGGATGCGTTCGGCCGTTCGCCACAGATGCAGAACTCGATCTGGTCGGACTCGAGAAGCTCGATCAGGCGATCAGCCGGACGCATCAGGATACCGACACGCAATTGCGGCCGGTTTGCCAGTTGCTTTGCCAGCACCTTGGCCATCTGGGTGAGGGTGATGGCCGGAATGACGCCGAACTGCACCTCGCCGACTTCGGCGCTGGCCGCTCCATCAAGCAGCCGGTCAAGCTCCTCGGCATCCTTCAGCAGGCTTGCGCCGCGCTTGACGTAGCTCCTGCCCACTTCCGTCAGGCGGACCCCGCCACGACTGCGGTCGAACAGGCGGACCTTGGCTTTCTCCTCGATGGCCTGGATGCTGCGGGTGAGAGCGGATTGGGTGATGCCCAGCTCCTGCGCGGCCCTGGTGAAGCTCAGCAGTTTGCCAAGCGTGACGACGTGTCGGATCTGTCGCAGGTCTGCATTCATCATGGGAATATAAGTTACCCATAATATTCATTGGACGCAAATCGGCGAACCAACCTAGGGGACGCTGGCCTAAAGCTCCAACCAAGAAGAGCCTTCGGCGTCGCAACAATGCGAAACCATTGGGGGAACCTCCGCCGGATTGCCCACTCCCTGTGGCACCGGCGGTGGTTCCCTTGTGCGAAGCAACGCTATTCCGCGACCTGAATGTCGAACGCGAACCACGCGCCCTGGCTGTAATCGTACAGTTGAACCTGCCCGGCGGTTACATCCGCCGCGTAATGGCTGGCCGAAGCCCGATCATAGCCACTCGCCTTCGAGCCGGCCAATTCCAACGAAACGAAATTGTTATCCCCGGCATCGTAGAGCTCAGGCAAGGTGGCAGCGAACTGCGCCCTTCGATCACCGTCGTAGCCTTGCAGGTGCTGGCCGCGCGCCTCGGCGGCGATCTCCAGGTCCTGGCCGGACCAGTGATCGTGGATGCCGGCGACTTTCCGGCCGGAGATGAAGGCATAGGCGGCGGCAGCGACCATCGCGCGAGTGTGAGGAGCCATGACCGGACCTGGCATCGCCGCGCCCGGAAATGCAAGCGCAATCAGTCGAAGCTCACTTTCCCCCGCCCAGCCTTCACCGAGCCGCGCAGCTTCTTGCCCTTGAGCCGCTGCTCCTTGCCGACTCGGTTGAGCCGGCTCTTGGCCCTCTTTTCGGGCAATTTCTGCGCCTCTTCCAGCAGCTCGGCCAAGCGCTTGCGGGCGTCCTCGCGGTTGGCTTCCTGGGTGCGGTAAGTCCGGGCGGTGAGCACCAGTTCGCCCCGCGCGGTCATCTTGCTGCCCGCCAGTTGCTTCAGCCGGTGGAACACCTCCGGCGGCAGGCGCAGGGCGAAGACGTCCAGCCGCAGCTGTACTGCCGTCGCCACCTTGTTGACATTCTGCCCGCCTGGCCCGGCCGAGGCGATGAAGCTCTCGGTGACAAGGTCCATCGCGCGGGCGACCACGTCATCCATCGCTGAAACCCAGGGCGACGAAATCGGCGGGCATCGGCGCCTGCGCCTCTATCGGCCCCTTGCCCTCGCGCTCGACCGTCAGCCCGGCGGCATGGAGCATGGTGCGCGCCGCGCCCCTCCCTGCATTTGAGCCATCGCCGTAGATCGGATCGCCCAGCAGCGGCAGGCCCAGCCCGGCTGCTGCGTGAATGCGGATCTGGTGGGTGCGGCCGGTTTCCGGGCGGAATTCGATCAGGCTCAGCCCGCCCGCCTCCGCCAGCTTGCGCCAGTGGGTGACGGCGGGCTTGCCCTTCTTCGCCGGGATCATCCGCCAGCCCTCGCTGGCGCTGCTGATCTTGGAAAGGGAGAGGGAAATGGTGCCCTCCTCCCCCTCCGGCGCCCCCCGAACAATGCCGATATAGCGCTTGCCGACCTTGCGCTCCTCGAAGGCCCTGGCGAAGCGCTTCAGCGCCTTGGGATTGCGCGCCAGCAGCAGGCAGCCGGAGGTGTCGCGGTCGAGCCGGTGGACCGGAGCCGGCGGGCGCTGGAAGCCCAGCTTCAGTTCCTCGAGATGGTCGTCCAGACTCTCGCCACCCGCGCGGGGGCGGTCGAGCGGCAGGCCGGCGGGCTTGTCGATGACCAGCGCTTCGGCGTCTTCATATAGGATGGGGAGGTTCATTGATGGGCTCGCACAAAGCCACGAAGCCACAAAGACACGACTGCGGGCTGCAGGCCTATAGGTTCATTTCCCTCATGTCCCAAGCCCGAAGGCGGTTCCGCCGCAAGCCCCCTGCTTGATGGCTATTTGGCGTTGTGCGAGCTTCCCTAAGCCACCGCCGCCGCAATCCGCCGCATGGCCTCCTGCAGCTTGGCCTCGTCGGCCGCGAAGCTGATGCGAAAGCCGTTCTTGCCGCCGAAGGCCGAGGCCTGCACCACCGCCACGCCATGATCGAGCAGTTGCATCACCAGCGCCTCGTCATTGCCGAAACGCGCCATCAGGGGCTTGGCGTCGATCATGCAGTAGAAGGCGCCATCCGGCACCGGCGTCGACAGGCCGGGGATCGCATTGATTGCCGAGACCACCATGTCGCGTCGCGCGCGGAAGCGCTCGCGCCAGTCGAGCAGGAACTCCTGCGGGCCCTCGAAAGCGGCGACGGCAGCCGCCTGGCTGACGGAGGCCGGATTGCCCGAGCTGTGCGATTGGAGCTTTTCCATGGCCGAGATCAGCCACTGCGGCCCGGCGGCAACGCCGATGCGAAAACCCGTCATGGCATGGCTCTTCGACACGCCGGAAACGGTGAGGATGCGGTCGGCAAGGTCGGGGGCGAGCGCGGCCAAAGTCGCATGCCGCTGGCCGGTATAGATCAGCGGCGCGTAGATATCGTCGCTCATCACCAGCACCTGCGGATGTCGGCGCAGCACGGCGGCCAGTTCCAGCAGCATCTCGGCGGGATAGGTCGCGCCGGTGGGGTTGCCCGGGCTGTTGAGCAGTAGCCAGTTGGTGCGCGGCGTAATCAGCGCCTCGACATCGCCGGCGGTGAAGCGGAAATTGTGCTCGGCATGGGTGATGAGGGGCACAACAGAGCCGCCGGCGAAGCGGACGATCTCGGGATAGCTGACCCACCATGGCGCGGGGACGATGACTTCGTCGCCCTGGCTGACCGTCGCCATGATCGCGTGGAAGATCGCCTGCTTGCCGCCGGCGCTGACGGTGACCTGGCTGGCCGGCACTTCGATGCCGAGGTCGCGGGCAAAGTGCAGCGCCGCCGCTACCTTCATCCGCGCGGTGCCGCCGACGGGGGTGTACTTGGTATCGCCAGCATCCATCGCCGCCTTGGCCGCCGCGATCACGTGCGCGGGGGTGGCGAAGTCCGGCTCGCCGACAGAGAGCGAGATGATGTCGCGCCCTTCGGCGCGCAGTTGCGTCGCGCGGTCGGTCATCGCCGAGGTCTGCGAGGGGGCGATGCGCGAGAGGGCGGTTGAGGTGCGTGTCATTTGAGAAGCCTTGCCGGGGTGAGGCCGCGTAGCGCGTTGCCGATGAAGAAACCGTTGGCGAGATCGTCCAGCCGAAGTTCCGCCTCGCGCGCCTTGCCCTGTTCGATCAGCGAACGCCGCAACACGCCGGGCAGCAGTCCGAGTTGTAGCGGCGGGGTGAGGAGAATTGCCCCAGAGTCGGTGGCGCGCTCGACGAAGATGTTGGTGAAGCTGCCTTCGGTGACGAGGCCGTCATCGCGCAGGAACAGGGCCTCGTCCGCCCCCGCCTCGCGCGCGGCGGCAAGGGCTTGCTCGTACATCCCTCGGTCGCTCTGCTTGTGGCGCAGGCGCCAGTCCCCGGCATCGACAGGCAAGCGCAGCACCGCACAGGTCGCCGGATCGGGCAAGGCGAGCGGCAGGTCGGCCAGCTCCAGGCTGTAGGCCCCCGAGCGAGACGCCATGAGCCGCAGCTTCGCCGGCCTGTCCGCATCGAAGCACAGCGCCTGAATGGCGTTTCGCACCGCATGGCGATCGAAGGAAAAGCCCAGCTCCGACGCGGAGGTCTTGATCCGCTCAAGGTGCAGTTCGAGCAGCGGGATGCCCTCGTCGGGGGTGAAGGCCATGGTTTCGATCAGGTCGAAACCGGCAGCCGATTCTCGCACGAAACCCCCTTTGACCAGACACTCGCGCCATTCGGCCAGCCACTCGGAATCGGCGACCAAGGCCGAGCCTGTCCCGAGCACTGCCCGCCCCCGGCCGTTCTCCCCGGGCGTGAGGCGCAGGGTACGGATTGCCACATTGAAGGCCGCGTCTCCAGCCCCATTTGGCCCTTTAGGGTCGATCCGGCCGATACTGCCGCAATAGGCGCCCCTTGCGTCGCGTTCGGCCCGGGCGAGCAGTTCCATGGCGCGAATCTTGGGCGTACCGGTGACCGAACCGCAGGGGAACAACGCCTTGACAACGTCGACCGCGCCGACGCCGGGCCGCAATTGCCCACGCACGGTGGAGACCATCTGGTGCACCGTCGGATAGGTCTCGACGGCGAAGGCATTTTCCACCCGCACCGATCCCGCCGCCGCCACGCGCGAGAGGTCGTTGCGCATGAGATCGACGATCATCAGGTTTTCCGCCCGGTCCTTGGGGCTTGCGGTCAGATCGGCGGCAAAAGCGGCATCTTCCGCCGCATCGCGACCGCGCGGACGGGTACCCTTCATCGGGCGGACGGTGGCGAGGCCATCCTTCAGCGCGAAGAACAGCTCGGGCGAAAAGCTCAGCAGCCAGTGCGAGCCATCGTGGACGATCCCGCCATGCCCTGCACCTGCCACCGGACGAATCGCCGCATAGAGCGCCAGCGGATCGCCCTGCCAGCCGCCTGCCAGCGGAAACGTGAGGTTGGCCTGATAGATGTCGCCATCCCGGATCGCCTGCTGAAAAATCTCGAAGGCCGTGCGATAGGCCCCCGGCGAAATCTGCGGTTCCAGCGGGCCGACAGAGGCGTTGCCCCCGCCGTTCTCGCGCAACCATTGCGGCACGCGTTGGGGCTCGATCGTCTCGAAGTCCCGAAAGGCTCCGAACCACAGCAGCGGCCCGTCCGCGCCGGTTCGCCCCGCCGCCAGCGGGGCCAGCCTCGGCTCCAGCGCCAGCCCGGCCTCGTAGGAGAGATGGCCGGCCAAATGCCAACCCTCGCGCGACAAGGTCTCGATCCGCGCCAGCGCGGGCAGCACTTCCTCCACCCGGCGGGCGACAACCACTTCGGCGGGATCGCGAAAGAGCCGCGCTTCGCTCGCTCCCTCGCTTCGGGCATCATCGAGAAGAACAAAGGGATCGGGCATCGCGGCGGCTTGTAGCGGCGCGCGAGCGACCTTGCAAAAACCCTCTCGCGCAGCACGCAGGAGCGCACTATCACCATGCGATTACCTACGGGAGGTCACCTTGGAAGACATCTACATCGGGCTTGCGCAAAACAAGGAACGGCAAGTGCTTAAGCCCGGTAAGGCCAATCGCCACGGCCTGATCGCCGGCGCCACCGGCACCGGCAAGACTGTAACGCTCCAAACCATCGCCGAGCAGTTTTCCGGCATGGGCGTCCCCGTCTTCCTTGCCGACGTGAAGGGCGATCTTTCCGGGATCTGCATGCCGGGCAGCCATGACTTCAAGAATGCCGCCGTGATCGAGGGGCGGGCCAAGGAACTGGGAATCGATCCCTTCGAATACCACGACAACGCGGCGGTCTTCTGGGATCTCTACGGCGAAAAGGGCCACCCGATCCGCACGACCATCTCCGAGATGGGCCCCTTGCTGCTCTCGCGCCTGATGGGCCTCAACGAGACGCAGGAAGGCGTACTGACCATCGCCTTCAAGTATGCGGACGACAACGGCCTTCTGCTGCTCGATTTCGAGGACCTGCAACAGGTTCTGATCACCTGCGCCGAACAGGCATCCGAGCTTGCCACCAGATACGGCAACATCTCCAAGGCCAGCGTCGGCACCATCCAGCGCCAGCTCCTCGCCTTCCAGAGCCAGGGCGCGGACAAGTTCTTCGGCGAGCCCGCCTTCGAGATCAACGACTTCATCCGCTGCGACGAGAACGGCAAGGGCCTGATCAACATTCTCGCCGCCGACAAGCTGATGCAGAGCCCGAAGCTCTATGCGACGTTCCTCCTGTGGCTGCTCTCCGAACTGTTCGAAGCGCTGCCCGAAGTCGGCGACCCGGATAAGCCCAGCTTGGTTTTCTTCTTCGACGAGGCGCACCTGCTGTTCGACGACGATGCCCCCGACGCGCTGGTCGACAAGGTGGAGCAGGTCGTCCGCCTGATCCGCTCCAAGGGCGTCGGCGTCTATTTCATCTCGCAGAACCCGATCGACATCCCGGAGAAGATCGCCGGCCAGCTAGGCAACCGCGTGCAGCACGCCTTGCGCGCCTTCACCCCGCGCGACCAGCGGGCGATCAAGGCGGCGGCCGAGACCTTCCGGATCAACCCGGATCTCGACGTCGAGACGGCGATCACCCAGCTCAAGGTGGGCGAGGCGCTGGTTTCCATGCTGGATGACGACGGCGCGCCCGGGATCGTTCAACGCACCCTGATCGCCCCGCCCCACTCGCGGCTGGGGCCGATCACCGACAAGGAACGCGCGATCATCCAGTCGATCAGCCCCTACGACGGCAAGTACGATACCCAGGTGAACCGGGAATCGGCCGCCGAAGTTCTGGCACGGAAGGCGCAGGATGCAGCAGCAGCCGCGCAGGTGATCGAGGAGCAGGGGATCGAGGCTCAACGCGCCCAGCCCCGGCAGACTCCCAGCATGTGGGAAAGGGCCGGCAAGGCAGCGATGGGCGCGGCGGCAGCTTCGGCCGGCTCGGTGCTCGCCAGTACCCTTTCGGGCCGCAAGTCCCGCGCCTCCCCGGTGGCGACAACTGCTAGCGCCATTGCCGGTTCTCTCGCCACGTCGATCGGGGGCGCGGCGCTCGGACGCTTCGCTCGGGGCCTGCTGGGCGGACTGCTTCGCTGAGGGGTTGGGGGGCTCGGCTGGCTGGGGCAGCCCTTGCCCTGGCGCTGTACGGCGCGCGCCCCGGCTATTGCGAAGAGCCGGTCGTTCCGGCGCCGCTGGTCGTCTCGGCAACGCTCGTTCCTATGGGCAAGCTTTCCGACGCGGTGACGCCGCTTTCCTACCGGCTGGACCTTACCGTCGATGCCGCGCAGGAGCGCTTCTCCGGAAAGGTGGAGATCGACGCCCGGCTGAAAGCTTCGGCCAGCACGATCGCCCTGCATGGGCGCAATCTCGCGATGCACCGCGCCGTAGCCATTGCAGGCGGCAACACCCTGGCAGGCACATGGAAGCAGGCTGACCCGACTGGCGTGGCCCTGCTGACCTTTGCCTCGCCCCTGCCGGCCGGACCCGTGACTCTCGCCTTCGAGTTCGACGCGGCCTTCAACCAGAACCCCTCAGGCCTGTTCCGGACCCAGGTTGGCTATGACTGGTACACCTGGTCGCAGTTCGAATCGATCGACGCCCGCTCCGCATTTCCCTGCTTCGACGATCCGCGTTTCAAGGTGCCCTTCACCGTCACCCTGCGCACGCCGCCGGGCCAGACTGCGATCGGCAATGCGCCGCAAGCATCGAGCACGCTGGAAGGAAACCTGCAGGTCCACCGGTTCAAGCCTACCTTGCCCCTGCCGACCTACCTCGTCGCCATGATGACCGGCCCCTTCGCCATGGCAACCGGCGAAGTTCCGGCCAATGCGGTGCGCACCACGCCGCTGCCCTTGCGGATAGTCTCGACGAAGCAGAATGCCGAAAGGCTGACCTTCGCCCTCGACGGCACCAAGGGCATAGTCGACCGCCTCGAAGCCTATTTCGGCGAGCCATTCCCCTATCCAAAGCTCGACCAGATCACCGCGCCGATCATGCCCGGGGCCATGGAGAACGCCGGGGCCGACCTCTACCAGGACTCGATACTGGTGCTGGACGAAAACTCGCCGGTTTCCCAGAAGCGCGAATTCGGCATGGTCGTCGCCCACGAGCTGGCGCACCAGTGGTTCGGTGATGTTGTCACTCCAGCCTGGTGGGACGACATCTGGCTCAACGAAAGCTTCGCCAACTGGATGGGCTATCGCATCGGCCATGAATGGCGGCCTGAGCTCAACATCGGCGCCGGCGCGGTGAGCGAGGGCTTCGCGGCGATGAACACCGATGCCCTGCTGGCCGGCCGCCCAGTCCGCCATCCGATCAACACCAACAACGAGATCGACGCCTCCTTCGACGCAATCACCTATGGCAAGGGAGGCCAGGTGATCGCGATGATCGCCGGATACCTGGGCGAGGAGAGGTTCCGCAACGGGGTTCGCGCCTACCTTGCGGCACACCGCCATGGCAGCGCCACCAGCGAAGATTTTTTCGCCGCACTCGCCGCCGAAGCCCACGATCCGCGCGTGGTCGATGCCATGCGCAGCTTCACCGGCCAGCAGGGCGTCCCGCTGCTGACTTTCGAGCGCAGGGATGGCGGCTTCGAGGTCCGCCAAAGCCGCTATGGGCAGCTTGGCAGTACGCCGCCGCCGACCCGCTGGACGATCCCGTTCTGCACCCGCAGCGGGCAGCAGCGGCAGTGCAGCATGATGGACGGCGAGACCGTGGTCCTGCCGGCGGAAGACAAGACCATTCCCTTCCCCAATGCGGGCGGCACCGGCTATTACCGTTTCGAGCTCCCCCGGCGCGACTGGAACCAGCTGATCGAGAGGGCCGACGAGTTGCCCGGCGGCGAGGCCCAGGCGCTCGCCGACTCGCTGCTCGCCAGCTTCCGCGCCGGCCGCGCCTCAGCCGACCAACTTCTTGACCTGGCCGAAAAATTGACTCGGAACAGGGATAGTTATGCCTTCGCCGCCGGCTCCGGCATCATCGGCGGGCTGGCCGGCGGCGAATTGATCGACCAGATGGCAATCGACCGCTACCGAACCTTCGTCGCCCGCCTCTACAAGCCGGTGCTGGCCGCAACCGGATTCTATCCGAGGCGCGGCGCCTATGCCGGCGAGGACCCGGAACTGTCGCAGCGGCGCGCCATTGCCGTATCACGCCTGGCGGATTCCGAGCGCGACAAGCCGCTGCGCCAGACACTGAAGCAGGCTGCGGGCAGATATATCGGAGGCGATGCGGCAGCACTCGATCCGGCCTGGTACGATCTCGCCTTTGACGTCTGGATCGCCGAAGGCGGCAAGGAGGCAGCACGCCAACTGCTCGACAAGGCGCTTCCTTCGCAGGATAGCGAATTCCGGTTGGCCGCGCTCAATGCGCTGGCGATGAGCGGCAGCCAGGAAGTCGGCAACTGGCTACTCAACGACCTCAAGGACGAACGCGTGCGGCCGAGCGAGCAGCGCCTGTTGCTGCGCGGCGTCATCACCACCGGGCGCACCCGCGACATCGGCTACAAATGGCTGCGCGCCCACCTCGACGAGCTGACGAGCGGCAGCGACGGCATTTTCTTCTCTGCCCGCCTTCCCCAGATGCTGGGCGGGTTCTGCACCACCGCCCGCGCCGAGGAGTTCGGCAGGGAATTGAGACCGCTGTTCGCCGGAAAGCCGGGGGCACTGGAACTGGAACGGGCCATAGAACGGGTGCGCAACTGCGCGCTGCTGCGCTCGGCGAGGATGCTCGAAGTTTCCGAGCAAGTGGTCCGGTTGAAGTGAAGCGTGGGGCGCCCCTCAGGACAAAGGCAGTCGAAGTTCCGCTGTCAGCCCCTCTACCTTCCCGTCCATTCCAATCCGGTTGCTCAGCACCAGCCTGCCGCCGTGCTGTTCGGCAATGGCCCGGGCCAGCGCCAGGCCCAGCCCGGCGCCACCGGTCCCCGTATTGCGCGAAGGTTCACCTCGGGTGAAAGGTTCTTGCATGCGGGCAATATCGCCTTCCGGAATGCCCGGTCCGTCGTCCTCGATCCGGATCACGGCCTGTCCACCCTCGCGCAGCAGCGAGACCCGCGCCACCCTGCCATAGCGCAGGGCGTTTCCGACGAGGTTACGGATCGCGCGCCGCAGCCAGGTGGCGCGCACGGGCACGACGATGCGACTGGCCTCGCCCAGAGTCACCGGCTCTTCCAGGTCCTCGTATTCCTCGACAACCGAGGCGGAGAGGGCCAGCAGCTCGGTCGGCTCTTGAGGGTCCCGCGCGCGGCCTGCCCTCGCCAGCGACAGGATATCGTCGAGCGAACGGTTCATCTCCTCGATGGTCGCCGCCAGCCTGGCTCGTTCGGTTTCGTTCTCGACAGACTCGATCCGCACCCGCAGCGCCGCCAGCGGCGTCTTCAAATCATGGCCGATCGCGCCGAGCATGACGTCCTTCTCGTCAAGTTGCGCGACGAGCCGATCCTCCATGGCATTGTGCGCGGCAACGAGCCTGCGGATGTCGTCAGGCCCTGCCGGCCGCATCTGGCCTTCGGGATCGCGGGTCTCGGCAAAGTGCTCCATCCGCGTGGTGAGCGCGGCCAGCGGCCGGGTGATCCGGCGCAGGATCAGAGCAATCACGCTGACCTGCAGGGCATAGATGAATAGCGTCTGGCCGATCAGGGAAAACAGCAGGCCCTGCCGTCCGGGGGGCTCGAACACGCGCGCGACCAGCCAGCCTTCATCTCCGGTCAATTTCATGCCCGCCACCAACTCGTAGTCGGGCACGGGCCTGTCACGCAGGTGGTAAGTGGCGGCACGTTCGGTGATCCGGCGCATTAGCGGTGGGTCTTTGGCCACTTCCCGCCTGACAACGACAAGGCCGTTTACCGGAGATTCCTGCGAGTCAAGAATCTCGCGCAACATGGCCTCGGCCCGGGGGTCGCGCTCTTCGCCAGGAAGCTGTGGCGATTGCGGGGTGCGCTCCAGCCAGAATTCACGATGCCCCGGGCTGGGCGCGTAGGGATCTCCCTCGCCGCGTGTCAGGCTGAGCAGGCGCATGGCGGCAAGATGCACCATCCCGGCCTCGCGGGTCGCGGTCTGCGCGCGATGGATCAGGACAAGACCGATGGCCTGAGCCAGCAGCAGCGCAAGGGCAACCGCCACCAACATCTGGCGGGTCAGGCTCGACGGCCAGAAAGCCGCTTTCACGCGTCTGCCGTAACGCGCTTGACGTCCGCTGCGAGCATGTAGCCTCCCCCCCAGACTGTCTGGATCAATTGCGGATTGCGCGTATCCGCTTCGATCTTGCGGCGCAGGCGGCTGATCTGGTTGTCGATCGCGCGGTCGAACAGATGCGCCTCGCGCCCCTGCACCATGTCGAGCAGCTTGTCGCGATCGAGCACTTGGCGCGGGTGCTCGACGAAAGCCTTGAGCAGGCGGAATTCCGCCGAGGAAATCGAAACGACCGCTCCTTGCGGATCGGTCAGCCGGCGCTTGAGCGGATCGAGCTGCCAGCCGTCGAATTCATAGGGCTGGTCTTCCTGCCCCGCCGGCTGCGCCCCGCGCGCCGCGCGGCGCAGGACGGTGCGGATACGTGCGACCAGTTCGCGCGGCTCGAAAGGCTTCACGACATAGTCGTCGGCACCCATCTCCAGGCCGACCACGCGGTCGGTCGCCTCTCCCTTGGCGGTAATCAGGATGACCGGGATGTCACGGGTTTCGACAAGGTGCCGGCACAGCGACAGGCCGTCCTCGCCGGGCATCATGATGTCGAGCAGAACGATATCCGGCCGCTCCTCGCGCAGACGGCTGCGCGCCTGGGCGGCGCTTTCGGCCTCAGTGACGGAAAACCCCTGCCGCGTCAGGTAGGCGGCGAGGGGCTCGCGCAGCGTCAACTCGTCATCCACAAGCAGCAGGCTTGCCGATGACACGTCGCGCATGGCCCCTTTGCTCCCCCTCAGTTGCTCTTCGGCGGCGGGGGCGTGGCGCCGCCCGGACCGCCCATCCCGTGACCACCCATATGGTCATGCATGCGCCGGTGCATGGCCCGATGCGCAGCGCGACGCTCCTCGGGAGTGATCGTGCCGTCGTGGTTAGCGTCCACCTCGTCGAAATGCTTCGAGAAGGCCGCCATATATTCCTCGCGGGTCACCGTGCCGTCGCCATTGCCATCGGCCATGCGCATGATCATGCCGCCCATGCCCCTTCCCATGCCATGTCCGCCCATGGGACCATGCATGCCATGGCCTCCCATTCCGCCACCGGGTCCGCCCGGCTTGAAGGCCATGAATTCATCGCGCGAGATCTGGCCGTCGTTGTTGGCGTCCATCCGCTGGAACATAGCCGCCTTCATTTCGGTGCGTCGTGCCTCACGATCGCTGGCATCCACCTTTCCGTCCTTGTTGGCGTCCATCCGGTCGAACATCGCGCCGGCCATTTCCTGCGCCTGGGCCTTGGTGACCGGCCCCGCTGCCGGTCGACCGGCAGCATGATCATGCTGGGCAGCCTGTTGGGCAAAGGCAACGCCGCACGCTGCAAGCGCGGCGAGCGAAAGACCAAAGGCAAGCGTTTTCATCGAGCGACCTCATGTTGGCAAATGCGGGAGGTGTGGAAGCCGCCGGACCTTGGCTTAGGGAAGGGGGGATGTGCCAAGGCCAGCGCGGCTTCCGAAATCGTCAATAAGACCGACCTGTCGCGCAATTATGCCGGAAAGCGGGGATTTTGTCGCAATTTGTCGCGGATTCCTCGGCTAATTCATCTGCGAGAAATCCGTGACTTAGCCTCAGCCGGCCATCGAAACGGCGTTCATCTTGTTGCCGTCGGGATCGCGCCAGTAGGCAACGTAGAATCCGTTGTCCCGCACCCCCGGAGGACCTTCGCAGGAACCGCCATTGGACAGTGCTGCGGCATGCATGGCATCGACCGTCGCGCGGTCGGCAACGCCGACCGTCGCCATGGTGCCGTTGCCATTGGTGGCCGGCTCGCCATTGTAGGGCAGCGTCACGGCAAAGCCGGCGCCCTGGCCCTGGCTGCCGTAATAGATCGACCG
Organism: uncultured Novosphingobium sp.; assembly: GCA_964630805.1. Lineage (GTDB taxonomy): Bacteria > Pseudomonadota > Alphaproteobacteria > Sphingomonadales > Sphingomonadaceae > Novosphingobium. Next base: position 47,662 of record CAZVWP010000023.1, read on the forward strand.
CTCGCTCTGCCCGGTGCGGGCGTGGCCGGCAGCGCCCATGACCGCGTCGTAAAACTTGCCGGCCTTGTCGAGGTCGCGGGTTCCGAAACAGGTATTCACCAGCATGACATTCTCTCCAGTTTGATTGCGGCCATTCAAGCAGCCCGGACGCGGCTGGGCAAGCGGTCTATTACAGGGGTTGGCAGACCGCTTCGAGCCAGGCCCTGGCATCACCTTCCAATTGCGGGCCGACCACTGCCAGCACGCGGGCGTGATAGGCGTTCCACCAGCCAAGTTCCTCGTCCGTCAGCATCGCGCGGTCGACCAGCGTGCGGTCGATCGGCACCAGTGTAAGCGCCTCGAAGCCGAAGTAATCACCTTCCGCTCCCGCGATCTCGCGCCTCTCGACCAGCAGCAGGTTCTCGGTCCGAATGCCGTATTCGCCGGCCTTGTAGTAGCCCGGCTCGTTCGAGAGGATCATGCCCGGCAGCAGGTCCTGCTCGGTCCCCATCTGCCCGCCGCGCGGCTTGGCGATGCGCTGGGGGCCTTCGTGGACCGAGAGGAAGCTGCCGACGCCGTGGCCGGTGCCGTGCATGTATTCGAGCCCCGCCTGCCACAGGAACTGCCGCGCCAGCACATCGAGCTGGCTGCCGATAGTGCCCCTGGGGAACACCGCCCGGCTGAGCGCGGCCATGCCCTTGAGGACGCGGGTAAAGCGGTCCTTCACTTCGGCGGGGGGGGCGTCCGGCCCGATCCAGACGGTGCGGGTGAGATCCGTGGTGCCGTCGGGATACTGCGCGCCGGAATCGACGAGATAGACCGAACCCGGCTCCAGCCTGCGGTTGGTTTCCTCGCTAACACGGTAATGAACGATGGCCCCGTTGGGCCCGCTGCCGGAAATGGTGTCGAAGGAAAGATCGCGCAGGTCGCCGCACTCGCGGCGGAACTGGTGCACTTTCTCGGCGGCGGCGATCTCGTCGAGCGTGCCCTTGGGGCCTTCCACCGAAAGCCAGTGCAGGAACCGCGCCATCGCCGCCCCGTCACGCGCCTGCGCCGCGCGGTGGCCGGCCTGCTCGGCCTCGTTCTTCTGGGCTTTGGGCAGCACGGTCGGATCGCGCAGTTCGACCACCTCGGCCCCGGCATCCTGCAGCGCGACGAAAATCCCCTGCACTGCCCGTTCCGGATCGGCGGCAACCTTCTTGCCCGAGAGCGCCTGCAGCGCCGGGACAAAGGCCTCTCGCGGCGCGATCCGCACGGCATTGCCGAGGTGGGCGCGCAGGTCCGGCGTCACTTTCTCCTCGGCGATGAACAGGTCCGCCGTGCCGTCGGCATGGACCAGCACGAAGCTCAGCGTGACTGGCGTCCGCTCGACATCGGTGCCGCGAATGTTGAGCAGCCAGGCAATCGAATCGAGCGCAGTGATCGCCACGGCATCGAGCTGGTGTTCCGCAAGCCATTCCGAGACGGCCGCCCGCTTGGCCTCGCTCGGCTGGCCGGCATAGCGGTCCTCGTGCACCAGCGCGGGTGCGGCGGAGGGCGCGGGGCGGTCCTGCCAGATGGCGTCTATCGGGTTGGCGGCAAGCGGCACCAGTTCGGCATTCCGCTTCGCCAGCTCCTTCTCCATCGCCAGCGCCCAGGGGCGTGAATGCAGCCATGGGTCATAGCCGATGCGGCCGCCCTTGAGAGCATGCTCTCCCAGCCACTTGGCCGGGCTGGTTTCCGGCACGCTTTCATAAGAATAGAGCCTGCCGTCGACCTGATCGCGCACCTGCAGGGTATAGCGCCCGTCGACGAAGATCGCCGCCCCAGGACCGTCAACAGCGTCGGCCAGCACCACCGCCGTGCCCGCCGAGCCGTTGAAGCCCGTCAGCCACTCCAGCCGCTGGGCATAGGCGCCGACATATTCGCTCATGTGCTCGTCGGAGATGGGGATCACGAAGCCGTCGACTCCTATCGCCTTCATCTGCTTGCGCAGTGCATCCAGCCGGGCCTCGTGTGTGTTCATCAGCATGTTGCGGTCCTTCTGGTCACAACATAGATGCGAGCGATGACAGATTCCACACCTCCCCCCATTTCCTGGCCGGTCGCGCCAAAGAAACCGCACAGCTACACCCACCATGGCATCACGGTCGAGGACCCTTATGCCTGGCTGCGCGATCCCGGCTATCCCGAAGTCACCGACAAGGAAGTGCTAGCCCACCTAGAGGCGGAGAACGCCTGGTTCGAGGCTCGGATGCAGCCGCAGCGGCCGCTGGTCGACAAGCTGTTCAAGGAAATGCGCGCGCGCATCAAGGAAGCCGACAAGTCGGTGCCGCAGAAGGACGGCGATTACCATTACTGGATCGAATACGAGGAAGGCGCGGAATACAAGAAGTGGTGGCGCAGGCCTGTTGCCGGCGGCCCGGACGAGTTGATCCTTGACGAGGTCGCGCTGGCCGAGGGCAAGGAATACTTCCGTCTCGGCGCGATCTCGGTGAGCAAGGACGGCAAGCTGCTGGCCTGGTCGGTAGATGACAACGGCTCGGAACGCTTCACCGCTCGGATCAAGAACCTCGCCACTGGAGCGATCTTCCCGGACGAGATTCCCGGCACCCTGTCCTCGCTGGTCTGGGTCGCCGACGACAAGGGCATCGTCTACTCCCTCGCCAACGAGCAGTGGCGCACTGACAATGCCCGCCTCCACTGGCTCGGCCAGCCGCTCGACCAGGACGTCGAACTCTATCATGAGGACGACGAAGGCTTCCGCGTCGGCTCCTCGCTCTCGGCCAACGAGGAATGGCTGATCATCGGCACCAGCGATCACGAGACCAGCGAGGTCCGCCTCGTCCCAGCCGCCGATCCCTTGGCCAAGCCGATCCTGATCTGGCCGCGCAAGACCGGCGTCGAATACGACGTCGACCTGGTCGAGGACATCGTCTTCATCCATGCCAACGACACCCACGAAAACTTCAGCATCGTCTTCGCGCCGCTGGCCGAACCGACGGCGACCGCCCCGTTGATCGAAGGCAGCGACGAGGTCTACCTCACCGGCTTCGAGCTGTTCGAGGACTTCTGGGTGGCCGAAAGCCGGGTGCGCGGCCTCGACCGGATCGAGATCCGCTATTACGGCGAGCCCGAGAGGGTCGAGCCCATCGACTTTCCTGAAGCGAGCTACGATGCCGGTCTGGGCGACAATCCCGAATGGTCGACCTCGAAGCTTCGCCTGTCCTACGAAAGCATGGTCAGCCCGGCGACGGTCTATGACTATGATGTCGCGGCTCGCACGCTGGAAGTGCTCAAGGTCCAGGAAATCCCGTCGGGCTACGACGCCTCGCTCTACGTCACCGAGCGGCTGGAGATCCCGGCACGCGACGGCACGCCGATCCCGGTCTCCGTGGTCATGCGCAAGGACAGGCAGCCCGGTGGCCCGCTCTACCTCTACGGCTACGGCGCCTATGGCATCTCGATCCCGCCCGGCTTCTCGACCGCGCGGCTCAGCCTCGTCGACCGGGGCTTTGCCTATGCCATCGCCCACATCCGCGGCGGCGACGACCTTGGCCGCGCCTGGTACAAGGCCGGCAAGCTCGAACGGCGGACCAACACCTTCAACGATTTCGTCGATGCGGCGAAGGGCCTGATCGACCGAGGCTATACCGAGGCGGGCCGCATCGCCATCGCCGGCGGCTCTGCCGGCGGCGAGTTGATGGGCGCGGTGGTCAATTCCGACCCCCATCTGTGGGGCGCCGTGGTGGCGCACGTGCCCTTCGTCGACGTGCTCAGCACCATGCTGGACGAGACCCTGCCGCTCACCCCCGGCGAATGGCCCGAATGGGGCAACCCGATCGAGGACCGCGCGGCCTTCGAGCTGATCCGCAGCTATTCGCCCTACGACCAGCTCAAGCCGCAAGCCTATCCGCCCCTCCTCGTCACCGCCGGCCTCAACGATCCGCGCGTGACCTATTGGGAGCCGGCCAAATGGGTGGCAAAACTGCGCGAGGTGAAGACCGACCAGAACGAGCTGCTGTTCAAGACCAACATGGGCGCCGGCCATGGCGGCAAGTCCGGGCGGTTCGAGAGCCTGGAGGAGACGGCGGAGGAGTTTGCCTTCATCCTCTGGCAGCTGGGCGTGGAGAATTGACCATATCCCCCCTCTCCCATCGGGAGTGGGTACGCTGGCTTGAGAGCGGAGCGAACTAGCCGGAGTTGGTGAGGGAATCCCTGTTGGCCCTCACCCAGCTGCGTTAGCCGCTAACTCTCCCGGTGGGAGAGGCGTTTCAGCAGTTTGCATCTGCCTTGCTAAGCCGCCACCCGCCGCCGGCCACCTTCGAAGCTCTGCATCCGCTCGCGCATGGTGCGGTTGCGACCGGTGTTCTTGGCTTCATAGAGCAGCCTGTCGCACTGCGAATAGAGCGTTGCGAAAGTGCACCATACCGGGCCGCTTCCGGGCAGTTCCACCAGCCCCATGCTGGCGGTGACCAGCCGCTGGAGCCCCGGCACCTCGGCGGCAATCCGCAGCGGCAGTTGGGTTCGCAACTGTTCCGCTCGCGCGGCGGCGCCCTTGCCGCGCAGGAGAACAATGAATTCCTCGCCGCCGAGGCGTGCTGCAAGGGCATCCTCGTCAGGCGAAAGCACCTGGGCGACGGTGCGCAGCACGGCATCGCCCGTGGCATGGCCCATGGTGTCGTTGATCGACTTGAAATGGTCGAGATCGACCAGCGCCACCGTAGTGTAGCCGCTGGCCAGGAAGCTATCGAACCGCATCTCGATCGCCCGGCGGTTGAGCAGGCCGGTCAGCGAATCCCGCTCCGCGAGCTGGCCCAGCAGCCGCACTTCCACCTTGGCCCTGTCGCGCTCGCGCTTGAGCGTCATGAACCGGTCGGCGACGCCAAGCGCCGTCACGATCACCTCGAAGGCGATCGACCCGTAGAAGGCGGGAAAAGCGTCCACCGGTTCCTGCGACAAGCCAAGGTTGCCCACGATGCGACACAGCCCGGTCAGCAGCAGCGGCGACCAGGCGATGACCTGGAACCGCGCCGCGCGGCTGCCCCGCCACAGGGGGACCAACATCAGCCAGGCGATGATCGCGAGAATCGGCAGCCAGCCGGCATAGAAGACCGGCTGCATCCATGGCTCCGGTAAGGGCCGGAAGGTTTGCAGCAGGGCCAGAAGCACGCAGAGCACAGCGGCCACTTCAAGGAGCCGGCGATGCCGCTCGGTCAGCGCCCCAGGCTCGATGAAACTGCGATAGAACATGGCGGCGGAGGCGATGGCAAGGCTGAAGGTCCAGGTCATCCAAGGCTGGAAGGTGCCGACCATCATCGGCGCGACGCGGTTCAACGCCCCGCCCGATATGGCCGCATGGCCCAGCAGCATCGCCCCCATCGCCGCGTGCCAGGGCAGGAAGCGTTCTCGCAGGACCCAGTAATAGGCGATGTCGAACAGGATCGGCGCGACCAGAAGGCCGCAGACCAGCAGGATGAAGACATCGAGCGAGCCGACCCAGCCGAACGGCTCGCGCTGGGTCAGCCTGGCATAGGCCACTTCAGCCGCATATCCGGGATTCTCGAAGCGCGCCACGACCGCGACCGGAGACGCTCTGGTCCTGGGGATCGGCGCCGTCATGCTGGCAACGGCATCGGCCATCCGCATGGTTTCCGGTGTCCAGGCCTCGCTGCGGCTCTCGCCATCGGCGCCCAGCGAGGTCAGCGTGATCCGGTCGAATGGCGCCGCGCGGGTAACAAAATGGCCGGGCCTCTCGCCCTCGGGCCTGTCCCTGAGATCGAAGCGCACCAGCGCCTGGTCGGACTCGACGTGCCAGCCGGTGGCATTGCAGTTCCACCGCTCCGCGCTGCGCGATGCCGAGGCATAGGTCTCATCCGGCTGGAGATAGATGCGGCAGGTCGAGCCGGGGGCAAAGTCGCGCGCAAGGGCGGGCGATCCGGCCACGAGCAGCCAGGCCGCCGCGCAAAGCGCAGCCAGAATTCGGAAGACCCCGTGACCCATTGCGCACCGCCTTAGGCGCTGCGGCCTTAGAAGCGGTTAATCGCCAACGCACAAATACCTAACCAAGCGCCGCATGCACCGGGACGGCCGGGTAGCCAAGCTCCCGCGCCACCGCCTCGCAGGTGACCTGGCCCTCGTGGACGTTGAGCCCCGCCGCCAGGTGCGGGTTGGCCCGCAGGGCTTCTCGCCAGCCGAGATCGGCGATCCTCAGGACATGCGGCAGGGTCACGTTGTTGAGCGCATAGGTGCTGGTGCGCGCCACCGCGCCGGGCATGTTGGCGACGCAATAGTGGACGATGCCGTCTACCACGAAGGTGGGGTTGGAATGGGTCGTCGGGTGCGAGGTCTCGAAGCAGCCGCCCTGGTCGATGGCGACATCGACCAGCACCGCGCCCGGCTTCATCGTCGCCAGCATGTCGCGCGTTACAAGCTTGGGCGCCGCCGCGCCGGGGACCAGCACGGCGCCGATGACGAGATCGGCCTGGGCGACGCATTCGGAGAGGTTCGCCCGGTTGGAAAAGCGCGTCTTGGCGCGGCTTTCGAAATGGATGCCCAGCCGTTCCAGCACGTCGGGTTCGCGATCGAGGATGGTGACGTCGGCGCCCATGCCGACCGCCACTTGCGCCGCGTTGAAGCCCACCACGCCGCCGCCGATCACCGTGACCTTCGCCGGCGCCACCCCTGGCACGCCGCCCAGCAGCACCCCGCGACCGCCATGCTCCTTCTCCAGCGCCGAAGCCCCGGCCTGGACCGCCATGCGGCCTGCGACCTGGCTCATCGGCTTGAGCAAGGGCAGCGTGTTGCCCGGGCCGGTCACGGTTTCATAGGCGATGGCCGTTACCCCCGACTTCACGAGGTCGGCCGCCTGCTGCGGATCGGGGGCGAGGTGAAGGTAGGTGAACAGCACCTGCCCCGGTCGCAGCATGGACCGTTCGCCGTCCTGCGGCTCCTTGACCTTCACCAGCAGTTCACAGGTGGCCAAGATCTCTTCCGCGCTGGCCACGACCTGCGCCCCGGCCTCGCGATAGTCCGCATCCGTCGCACCGATCCCGGCACCCGCGCCAGTCTCCACCATTACCTGGTGGCCATGCCCGCTAAGCTCGCGCACGCTTTCCGGCGTCAGGCCAACGCGGAATTCGTTGTCCTTGATTTCACGGACTGTTCCGACAAGCATCGGTCGACTCCTTCAAACCCCATTTAGTACCGCAGAGGCCCGGTGGAAGCCTGGGGCCCATGTTTCCCGCAGATTGCCATGCGATCGTTTGCCTCGACTCGGCCAGAGGTGGTAATAATGCCGATGCTGCCCGGTACTGTCGTCAAGCAAGGGACCGCGCGGAATCTCCGGTTTCTGCCGCCGTTACTCCATCGGCGGATCGGAGACCCTGCAGGTTGCGAGGTGATGGTGCAACGGCTCCGGGCTGCATTGACGGCAACGGTCTGGAGAGCAGCGATGAGAAAAATTGGCGACGAGATCCATCTCGAAACCGACGAAGCGCGCGCGGGCGAAACCCCTCATATCGTCAGGTATGTTCTGGCCATCAGCCTCATTCTGGCCATCGTCGCACTATCGGCGATCTGGATTACCGGCGCATTGTCGCTCAGGCCGGCACAGGGCGATCCGGTGACCGCCGAAGAGCACGCGCTGGGCGGTTAGGCGGTCACCTGCGGACCGGCAGGTGGGCCTGGATATAGGCAGAGACGGACCAGATTTCCTCGGGCGTCAGGCTGTCCTTGAACCCCGGCATGGCCGACTGGATCGGTGCGCCGCCCTCGGCGATAGTCCAGTACATGAAGCCGTCCGACCGCGAAACCTGCATTTCCGACAGCCAGGCAAGGTCGCCCGGGCGAGGCGTGAGCTTTAGCCCTTCGGGGCCGTCGCCCTTGCCTGTCGCGCCGTGGCAGGACTGGCACTGCCCGGCATAGATGATGCCGCCGCGCCGGATCGTGTCGCGCGACTTGGGCAAGGGATTGGTCATCGCAGCAAAGGGCGCCGGCACGCCGTGGTCCCTGACCAGCTGGTGCCTCGGCAGGTTGCCGATGGTCGACCATCTCTGGCGCATTTCCCAGCGCTGAGGGGTGAAACCCGGCATGGCCGCCGCCACGGTGCAAGCCGCCAGCGCCGCCGCGCCAAGGGCAATGGAAAAAGGCTTCATCGCAAATCAACTCCGCTGGGCGCCGCAAGCCCTGGCGCAGTACTACAGCTTTTCCCGATGGAAACCCAATATTCCGGCAGGTGTTGGACGGGGGTGCCTGATGGCACCCCCGTCAGCGATCAGAACTTGATGTTCAGATCGAGGCCATAGGTCCTGGCCGGAATGTAGTTGCCCGAAACCATGATGCCGCTCAGGTTGAGGCCGGCGTTCATCACTCTCTTGTCGGTCAGGTTCTTCCCCCAGGCGGCAATTTCGAGGGTGGTCGGGCCCAGCGGCACTTCACGCAGCGAAATGCGCCCGTTGATCAGCCAGTATGCCGGGGTCCCCGCAGTGAGCCGGGCGAAGCCGCCTGCCTGGTAATCGGGTCCAAGAGCCGACGGCGTCAGGTAATACTTGTCCTGCCAGAATGCATCGAGGCGCAGGGATACATAGGCATCGCCCATACCGATCCGGGGGGAATCGAACTGGCCATACACCGATCCCCGCCAGGGCGCCCGGTTGGTGAGAACCGGCAGGATGCCGTTAGCCGGGATTTGCAGCGGGTTGATCTTCACATAGTCGGTATCAGTGTAGCTCAGCGAGCCGCCGAGCGTGAAGTACCGCGATGGCTTGGCGGTGATATCGAGCTCGAAGCCCTTGGCGTTGATGTCACCGAGGTCGGCGACGAAAGTGCCAATGAAGCTCTTGAGATCGGTGCAGCCGCAGACCGTGTCGACAAGCGCGGCGGCCTCGGGCGACGTCGGCGCGCTCGGGCCCTGAACATGTTTGTAGCTCGCCTGGAACAGCGCAAGGTTGGTACGCAGCTTCCGGTCGAGGAAATCGGCCTTGATGCCCGCTTCGAAGGAAGTGACCGTTTCCGGCTCGAATTCCAGCCCGGCCACGCTGCCGCCCGAGACGAACCCGGTCGAGAACTTGCCGTAGATCAGGGTGTCCTCGTTCGGCTTCCAGTTCACTCCGACAAGGAAGGTGGGCCTGGTCTTCTTGTATTCGAACGACGAAACCTTGAGGGTGGAAAGAGTCGGACCGTAGGTGAACGTTCCACTCTTCTTGTCGCTGGTCACGCGAATGCCGCCGACCACCTCGACCTGCGGGGTGATCCTGTATTCCAGCTGGGCGTAGGCCGCGAGCGATACCTGCTTGTTGTAGTTGATGCCGATATTGGCGTTCCGGATCACGCCGCCGAAGATCGGGGCAAAGGTCAGGGTGTTCTGCAAGCCGTGCTCGTTGACCCAGTCCTTGCCGAGGAACCATAGCGCGCCGATCGTGGCGGTCAGCTTTTCGGACGTGTAGTTGAGCTGGAGTTCGTCGCTGACCTGCCAGCTGCGTGCTTCGGGAAGTCCGGCCACGCCGACCCAGGGAGAACCGATCAGCGGCGTCAATTGCTGCACAAACGTGGGTATGGCGCCCGCCGCCTGAGCCGGTGGCAAGGTCGAAAAGGCGGAAAGCGTGGCGAACGGCAGGATGGACTGCTGGGTGATGACCAGCGAGCTTACCCCGTCGATGGCGGACGGCCCGGCGATGTAGCTCTTGCGATAGGCCAGGATGTTCTTGACCGTGATGCTGTCGGACGCCTGCCAGGTGCTGGTCAGGTTGTGGCCCGAGGATTCCTGGTCCGTGGGAACCACGAAGGCGTTGCTCACCGTCTTGGGCCGCAGACCGTCGGATGCAAGCGGCACGGGCACCGGCTGGGTCCTGATCAGCGTGTCGAGGAAATTGCCGAGCAGGGGAACATTCTTGTTGTAATCGATCAGCGCGGTGCCCCGGTTGGTTCCGGTGTCCTTGTTCCAGTCGAACTTGTAGACCGTCGTGAAGTCACCGCTCTGGAACTTGAGTGCGGCGAAGACGCCATGTCCGTCGACAGTGCCCAGGTACCTGGGAGAAGTGGTCACCTTGGCGACACGGGGCGTCAACGATGCCCGGCGATCCCAAACCTGACCCGCGCCGACGTTTTCGATGTCGCCGCGCCGGTAGGTCCTCACGTAGCTGACATAGCCGCTGAACGGCCCCACCTGCGGGAGGTCGAGGCTGGCAAGGATGCGGTAGTGGCCATAGTTGCCGACCGACCCCTCTACCCGACCACCCCATTCTCCCTTGGGATCGCGCGTATAGACGCCGACCGCCCCGGCGGTCGCATTGCGGCCGAAAAGGGTACCTTGCGGACCGCGCAGCACTTCGATCCGCGAAACGTCGGGCAGGTCGAAGATCGAACCCCGGGTCGAGCCCAGGTAAACGCCGTCGAGATAGAGCGAGACCTGCTTGTCGGAACCGGGAACCAGGCCGGCGCTGTTGGCGCCGCGCATGATGAAGAAGGGAATCTTTTGCCCGCCGGCGCTTTCCGCCACGGTCAGGCCCGGGGCAAGGCCGGTCAGGTCGGTGACGCTGACGACACGGTTTGCTTCCAGTTGCTCCTGCCCCAGCGCCGTGATGGCGATCGGCACGTCCTGCACGTTCTGTTCGCGCTTTTGCGCGGTGACGATGATTTCCTGAATGCCCTCGCTATTGCTGCCCTGCGCATAGGCGGGCGCCGAGATGCCGATGGCAAGCCCAGTGGTGGCAAGAAGAATGCGCCTGAACGCAGGATTCGTGCGACGTTCCATGAAGTTCCTCCCCGGCTGATGACCAGCTCGGGGACGAAGCTATGTCAAAGCCGGGGAAGTGGGAAGTCCAAAATTAACACCCAGTCAGGAGCTTGTCCTGAACCGGCCTTACAGCGGGTTGCCGTCGCGATCGCGGTAGATGTCGCGGCGGCCGACGTGGTTGGCAGGTCCCACGAAGCCGTCCCGCTCCATCCGCTCGATCCACTTGGACGCGGTGTTGTAGCCCACCCCCATCTGGCGCTGGAGCCAGCTTGCCGAAGCCTTCTGGCTTTCGAAGACCAACTGGCAGACCTGGCGGTACTTGCGGTCTTCCGGACTGTCGGAGGCGCCTTCGAGGTCGTCGAAGCCGAACATGCCCTCTTCGGGCTCCTCGGTGACGGAATCGATATATTCGGGCTCGCCCTGGCCGCGCCAGAAATCAGCCACCCGCTCCACTTCCTCGTCCGAGACGAAGGGCCCATGGACACGGCGCACGGCCTCGGTGTTGGGCTTGTAGAGCATGTCGCCCTTGCCCAGCAGCTGCTCGGCGCCCTGCTCGCCCAGGATCGTCCGGCTGTCGATGCGGCTGGTGACGGCAAAGCTGATGCGGGTTGGCAGGTTCGCCTTGATCACGCCGGTGATGACGTCGACCGAAGGCCGCTGCGTCGCC
>CAZVWP010000024.1:0-5079 GCA_964630805.1 uncultured Novosphingobium sp.
AGGCCCGCAAGCTGGGGCTCAAGGTTTGGAAGGTGGGCGCAGGCGGCAGCTGAGCGCCCATTTCGACAACGGCCGCCAAGCCTGAATATCCTTGCCGCAGTGACCCTGCGGTCCAGGCCACCTAACGAAAATTGATAGGTATCTCGAACGTCAGCTGCGTATCCGCGATGCCGGTCGGAGCACGTCGGAAAGGCGCTGCCTGGCGCACGGATCGAAGCGCGATCTTGTCGAGCTGGATCAGGCCGCTGGTTCGCGAAACGGCAGATTCAATCAGCGCGCCGTCGGGTGAAAGCCGGAACCGGATCATGGCAGTTCCGCGCATGATGACACCACGGGGCCGATGCGCATCGATCTGTCGCCAAAGCGCCGCTCGGTAGAGCTCGAGTGCCGATTCCCGTTCGGCCGCAGTCGAATGCCTTTCTGGGGCCGGACCCGAAATGCTCATTTCGGCAGGTTTTACGGATTCGGACGCCGCGGGGAGAGGGGCAGACGAGCCTGGTGCCGATGACGTTTCGGCACCTATCGCTCTGGTCGGCGGACGTTTTGCTTGTTGTGGGAGGTGCGATGATGAAGCCGGTAGAGCGGCGGGCGGCAGCTCTGCCCTGTCCTCTCGCACTGCCACGGGCGGTATCGCTGCCAGTGTCACGACGGTTAGAGCCGCCCCCCGATCCTTGACGCCATCGGGCCTGAAATCGAGCAGATCGGCAAGAGTTGCCGCCACAAGCAGATGCACGATTGTCGTCGCGCACAGGGCAAACAGGCGGGCACCCGTCAGGCAGGCAGGCAAGGCCATCGGCTGATGACCCTGCGATGCCCTATCTGGTTGCCCGCCTGTGTTCATGCTCAGAAGCTGGCGCTGAGGCCGAAGTTTACCGAACGCCCACGACCGGGCACCGGTCGCAGCACGCCGGTCGCCTTGTAATCGCCCAGCGATACGCCGCCGAGCGGCAGGTTGTAGCCCTTGTCGAACAGGTTTTCCGCCTCGACGCTCAGCTTTACCGGCCCCAGATTGTAGGCAAGGCGCAGATTGACCAGGGCATAGGCGCTGGTGACCGGTTCGTTGCGGGTCGCGTCCACACGGGTTTTTTCTGCCACCCATTCCAGGTCGACGCCCGCTTCGATTGGCCCCTGGCGATGGTCGAGCGCGACCTTAACGTTCAAGGGCATCTGGTGGTAGAGCGGTGCATTATCCGACAGGTTCTGGCCGCGCACCCAGGACAGCGCCCCGCTGAGGCGCGTCCCGGCATCCTTGCCACCATCCCAAAGTTCAACCTGGCCAGACAGGTCCACCCCGACAAATTCGGCTTTCTGGTTGGCGAATTGCAGTTGAACAAAGGGCATTGGCAGGCCCGACATCGGGTGCGTCAGATTTTTCACGAACGCGGCGTCAATGTAGTCGTTGACGTGGGTGTAATACGGCGAAACCCGCAGTGACCAGGCATCATCCGCGCCCTTGAACTCGATGGCGGCACTGACCGTATCGGCGCGTTCCGGCTTCAGGTCCAAATTGCCGACATAGCCGTTGCCATCGCCATACCAGCCGATCATCCGGCTCGCCATGGTGCCGCGCCCCCAGGTGTAGCGTTCATATAGGTTGGGCGAGCGGGCCTTGTGCGCATAGCCAAGCTCGATCGCGACCCCTGAAGTGGGCGCATAGCTCAGCAGCGCGGATGCGCTCCAGTTGTTGTCGGTGCGCTTGTGTCCCACCGCGTTGAAAGCGTTCGCCGCCGTGGCATCCGCCATGTTCATCATCGATGTGGAATAGGGCTGGACCTGTCCGGTATTCATGCGGACATGGTCAAGCCGCGCGCCGATCACGCTGGACAGCGTGTCGCTCCAGTGGGCCTCCCATTCGGCAAACCCGCCGATGCGGTCGCGCGTGCCGCCATTGATGTTCACGAAAGTGTTTGGCCCCATCATCATGTTGCCGGCTACCGGCGGCCAATAGTCGTTCAGCCACTGGTGGTGGTATTCGCCTCCGAAGCGCAGCTTGTCACGCGCGGATACCGGCAGTTCGAGCTTGAGCGCGGTGCTGAAGGTATGGACCTCGGTGATCATCGGCATGGCGCCAGGGAGCTTGTCCTCCAGGAAGTTCATCTCGTGGTCGGTATCGCGGTAATCAGCCGTGAACTTCACCGAGCCCCAGTCGAATTCCCCGTCATAGCCAGCGTTGAGGAACCACGACTTGTTGGAAACCATGTCCATCGCCTGGTTGGCGAAGCCTTCATAGGGCGAAAAGTGGTAGCCGCCCTTCAGCTTGAACAGCCCGGCATCGTTCTGAAACGCGAGGGCGAGGGCATGATCGGTCTTGGCGTATTCGGTCGAGCGGACCCGCCCGAGATCGCCACCGGCCGTGTATTGCTGCGCCTGCGTATAGGAACCGGTGTAAGTGGCACTGAGGTTGGCGTTGGCCACCGTCAGCAGCGCCGAGCCGCCAAAGCCATCGCCGTTGGAACGATAGAACGCGGAAACCTCGCCAGTCACCAGCGTGGAACCGTCGGTAGCGAAGCGCGGCGCTACGCTCTCGACCGAGATGATCCCGCCGATGTTGTCGCCGCCCATACTTACCGGGGCCACACCCGGCACCACCCGGATCGATTCAATCGTCTGCGGGACCGTGTAGGACAGCGGCGTATTCATGTCGTTGGGGCAGGAAAGATCGATCGGCGCGCCGTCGACCGTGATGCGCAGACGCTGCTGGGACAGGCCGCGCAGGGCCGGCATGGAGGAAAAGCCCCCGCCCGAATTGGCGCTGACACCCGGCAACTGACGCAGCAGATCGCCGGTATCGCTGGTTGAGTTCTGACGGCGCTTGATGGCCTCGCGGGTCAGTTCCTGCCCCGTGATCGGCGCGGTGCCCACGTTGTCGATAGGATTGGCAGCATCGGCATCGACCGGGGGCAGCTGCGTGGCGTCCTGAGCGTGGGCGGCAAGCGGCAGCAGCGCGGATGACGCTGCGAGCAGGACGCGCAGCGAGAGGATTGTCGAATTCATGATATGCCTTTCTTCGGATAATGTTTCGAAATTCGGAGAACAGCTCACGCAATCAGGCGCTTGAGCTTGGCCAGCGCCGTGGCGTCGGGTTCGTGAGCGTCGATGGTGCCCGAGAACTCGCCTCTGGCGGTCATCAGGTAGATCGCGGCAGTATGGTCGATGGTATAATCGCCGCCCGGCTGCGGGACTTTGGCGGAGTAGACCCCATACCCCTTCTTGATCTGGGTTAGCTGGGCCTCGGTGCCGGTCAGCCCGATGATCGGGGTGCCGAACAGCGCCACATAGTTGCCAATATCAGCCGGCTTGTCGTGGCCGGGATCAACCGAGACGAAGACGATATTGAACTTTGCGCCATCCGGGCCGAGTTGTTTCCTCAGGCGGGCCATGCGGGCAAGACTGGTCGGGCAAACATCGGGGCAACGGGTGAAGCCGAAGAAGATCGCGTATGGCTTGCCCGCCAGCGTCTTGTCGGTGACGCTCGATCCATCCGGGGCGGTCAGAACAAACGGGCCGCCGAACGCACTGGCATACTGGCTGGCTGGATCGCCGGGAGGATGGCCGCGATCATAGATCACGGCCAGTGCGATCAATACGCTCACACCTGCAGCCGCCCACAGGACTGTGCGCAGCCTCGCCAGGCCCCTGTACCTGCCTGATCGGCACCCGGCTTTCTGCTCAGTGTCCTGCATGGCCACTGTCCATCGGGCCCGAGGAGGTCACGGGCTGAACCGAGACTTGCACTGTCACGCTGCCGGCGCGCTGGAAACGCAGCGTTACGGGAAAGCGCTCGCCTTGGCGCAACTGGCGCTTCAGGCCCATGAACATGATGTGATAGCTGCCGGGCTTGAGTTCGAGCGTGCCTCTGGCTGGCACGGCGATGCCACCCTCGACCCGGCGCATGCGCATGATGCCGCCATCCATGGTCATGGTGTGGAGCTGCACTTCGGCGGCCACCGGGCTGGTGCCGGACAGGAGGCGGTCCGCTGCGGCCTCGCGGTTGGAGATGGTCATGAACCCGCCGCCCACGGACTGCCCGGTAGCCGTCTCGCGCGACCACGCATGATGAACAGCAAGGCCATCGGACTGGTTGGCTTGCGCCAGGGCGGCGGTGCCCAGGACAGCCAATGCCGCCATGGGAACGAGAAGTCTTGAAGGACGGAACATCATGGATTGCACTCCTGTGCGACAGAGCCGGCAGGTATTTCCTGTGCGGCGAGAGAGTGGGTGGGTTCGATGAAACCAAAGCCGAGCGCGGTGTCGGCAAGGCGCAACGCGGCGCAAAGAACGATTGCCTTCCATACCTTGAGGCGGAATCGCTTCAGGCTCTGGTGGCGTTGGTCGGAAACGGCGAGAATGCTCACGGCTCAGCACCCCCGGGTCTGCGCGAGGGCCGCGGCTACCAGCGGAGCAACGGCGCGGCGTTCATCAAGGCTGAGGCAGCGGCCGAATTCGATCGAGCCGTCCCGTCCCCGCAGGAACAGGCGCAATTCGGATGGACCGCGGCCCTCTGCGGCAAGCCGCATCCAGAATGAGGGCAGTTCGACCTGCTGCCCGGCGCTATCACGATGCCGCACCCTGCCTTCGGCAAGTTCGAGCGTTTCGCTGGCAGGCCGGGACTTGCCATGCCGTTCGAGCGCGAACGTCAGACCCGCAAGGGCAAGGATCGAGAAGGCAGGGACGAGCCAGTGACCTTGTAGCGCGGGCGCGATGCTGGTCACCATGAACAGCAGGGCAATGGCGCTGAAACAGACCCGCGCGTCCTGCGTCAGGTGTGAACGGTTCTCCTGCATGTGCAGGATGAGGGGCTTGGAATTGCCCTTATCGGGCACTGCAACCAGCTTTTCAGGCTGGGGCGCCCAGGGCCGCTGCGATGAGCGGCACAACAGTTCGTACATGGAAATGTGCTCCGGCTAAGCCGGTGCACGCGCAAAATGGGCGCAAGACCGGCCGGTCCGACAAATCGGTTCAGATTGTCAGACGAGCGCCGGCGGTCCGCGCAGCGGCGGACGGATATGAAATACGCGCTCGGGGTAAGCCGTGCGGGTCGGCACAAAGCCCAGAGCCAGGATGAATGCCAGCGCCAGC
>CAZVWP010000024.1:5179-55132 GCA_964630805.1 uncultured Novosphingobium sp.
CCAGCACGATAGCCAGCGCGCGATGTCGCAGAAAAAAGGCGCGAACAAGGTTCATGTCGGGCCGCCCTATGCGATGATCGGTTATTTGTCATCCCCGGACCGCTTCGCCACGAAGCGAGCGCTATCCGCCGGGCCGGTATTGTCCGGGTCAAGGAAGTCGAGCGCGACGGTGGCCGGATCGAATTGGAAGGCTATGACGCGAAGGAACGCGAAATCGAACTCGTCATGGATGCTGCCGGCAAGCGGGTGCTCGCAACCCGGCTCGATCATCGCTGGGATGACTGACGGCGCAATACCCATTCGCCCGCAGAAGGCCGGGCGAATGGGTATTGCGCCTGTAGTCAGAACGCCTCCCGCCCCTCCGCAATGTTCAGCAATTCCGAAAACACAAATGTTGCGGGTGCCCGCCCGGAGGCGGGCACCAGTTCACGCAGCAAGCCGTTGTCCCGCAAGTCGCGGATAATCTTGCGGGCGGTCGCCGGCGGGATCTGGGCCGAGGCGATGAAGTCCGGTGTCTGAAAGATCGGGCGCTGGAAGATCCAGTCCAAAGCTCGCACGGCATATTGCGAGTGCGTGATCTCGACCACCCAATCGCGCTTATCCTGATGCAGCGCCAGAATCGCCTGGGCCTTCTGGGTGTTGGCTTCGGCCTGGGCGATGATGCCGCGCAGGAAGAAGGCCACCCATCCGCTCCAATCGTCGTCGCGGGAAACGGCCAGCATCCGGTCGTAATACTCGTCCCGATTGGCTTCGAGGTATTCCGACAGGTAGAAATTGGGGCGCGACAACAGCCCATGGGCATAGAGGAACAGCGGGATGATCAGTCGCCCGATACGCCCGTTGCCATCAAGGAAGGGGTGGATCGATTCAAACTCGGCGTGAACGATCGCTAGTTGCACCAGCCTATCCGGCGCATCGGCATGAATATAGGCTTCCCAGCCCGCCATTGCGTCCTCGATACGATCGGCACCTGGCGGTACGAAGCGTGCCTGTTCGATGGTGCAACCGTCCGGGCCGATCCAGTTGGGGATGCGGCGGTATTCGCCCGGATCCTTGTGGCGACCGCGCACACCATCCATCAGAACCCGATGCGTGGCCTTGATCAGGCGTTGCGACAGCGGAAGCTCCGCCATCAGACTGTCCGCCTCGCGCAGGGCGGCGCGATAGTTCAAGACTTCGCGTGCGTCGGCTTTCTTGGGCGTGCTCTCGTCAAACAGATGCCCTTGCGCCTCGAATTCCAGCACCTCGCCAAGCGTTACCTGCGTTCCCTCAATTTTGCTGGAGAGCACGGCTTCGCGAGCCGTCAACGGCGAAAGCAGAATGTCGGGATTGGGAATGCCGGATAGGACGCCCTCATAGCGCGCAATGGCAGCATTGGCCGGCCCGACCAGCGGGAACAGCGCGCCCAGGTCAAGGGTTGCGGGCGGGAAACGTCCTTCGTGATAGACAACAGGCAATGGCGTCTCCGTCAGACGGGCGTAGGCTCGCGCGCTCGAATCGCAGCGCGCTTTGATGATCGTCTATCAACAGCTACACCATTTGATGATCGCGAAATAGGGTTTTGCCTACATCAAACGCCTTTGATGTTCACAGGCGATCACCAAAGGCTTGGGAGGCATCGGATCGGGCCGGTTCCATCGGTCGCAAGATGGGTGACGGTGTTCGATGCGGCGATCGGGCTTCCGCAAAGTCCGTTTCGTCAGGGCCCCTCCGTCATCCGGCATCTTCGCCATTAGTTCCGCGGTTCGCCCGGCAGGAGTGGGTCACACCCATGGCTCGGTGAAAGCGGCAATTGCTGATTGCCAAACGGTCCGGGACCTTCCCGCCCTTTGAGGCTCAATCCTTGGTCGCTCCGCCCCCCTGACGCCATCAACCCGTGAAGGGTCCGCTACGCCCCTGGCGTGCGGCCTTGCGGCATGACTGCCGCCGCGGTGATTGCAGGGTTCGGAGCGACACGTCGGTCGCCTGTCGAGCGGGGATGGTCCCCGCCGCAAGACAGGAGATCGCAACATGCCGCTTCCCCTTGCCCAGCGCCACGCATGGAACCTCGCCAGAACACTGATGGTCTGCGTCACTCTCTTCCGAGCCGGAGCGGCCTACGGCGTCATGCCCAGCGCCGAATACGACGGCGATGCCAGCCAGATCCTCCATGAATACGATCCGTTCTGAAGGCGGCTCACGCCGCGTCGCGCCAGGGCCGGAAGCGCAACTTCGCCTTCCGGCCTCTCGCCATGCCTGCTATTGTCTTGCCGCACGCGCTTGTGGAGGTGGTGGAAAGCGCATCCTGTTGAACCCGCTTATCGGGAGGATGCGATGATCCTTGCCTTTTTTGTTTCCATCACTGCGATCGTGCTGCTCGCCCGCCTGTTCGCCAGCATGATCGTCTTTGCGCTGCCGCTTTACTGCGCAGGTCTTTCCGCCATGTACGCCTGGCAGCATGGACTCGGGATCCCTGCGGCAGTCCTGGCGGCGGCGGCTTCGGCCTTTGCCTTGCTCGTCGCGGCCAAATTGCTGGTTGGCAGCACGTCCATCCCGGCCCGCGTCATCGTCAGCCTTGCCTTTGCCCTTCCGGCGGCCCTGGCCGGATATCACGCGGTGCAAGGCATCTGGGGCGCTTTCGCTCCCGTCGGCACGGCCTCCATCATCGTCGGAGCGGGCGCCGCATTGTACTTCGGCCTTGCTGCCCAGAAACAGCTTCTCTCCGCGCCGCAGGGCTGAAGCCCCGTCCGGCACTGCTGGACTTGGTCGGCGCTGTCAGTCGTATCGATGATGGCCCGCGTTCAGGTTCTGGTCGGCCGCCCCGTCCCGAGGGCGGTCGATTGGAGACGGGTGCAACGGATCGCCGCTCTGCTTTGGGTATCCGGCAGCGCTGCCGAGCAGGTCCGGCAGCGCATTCCCCTTATGCCGCTACAGACAGGCAGAGGCGTTGAATGGCGGGCCCAACCGCCACTCGGTCCGGAGAGGTCTGCTCCACGAGGCGCCTCGCCCTAGTACTCCGCCACCTTGAGTGATCGTCTAACCGCCAGTCTCCGTTCCGGCGCGACCCTTGCGCCCAATGCGGTCTTCTCCATGGCCCTGGCTGGCAGGAATGGCGTTGCCTCATCTGACCTTGCCGCAATGGCTGCTTGCCAACTTTCTTCCCCTGCCGCTGCGCGGCATTCCTCGCGCGGACAAGAAAGATTGGCGCACTGCCATCCTCCGCTGGCGCTGCGGCCCTGACGGGTGCGGCGGCCCGATGTCCTGCCTTCACCCAGCCATCGAGACCGCGACGGGCGCGGGATCGAAGCACTGAAGGAGAATGAACATGGCGAACATCGGCACTTTCAAGAAGGTCGGCAATGACTACCAGGGCGAAATCGTCACCATGAGCGTGCAGACCAAGAACGTCCGGATCGTGGCCGAAGAGGGCACTGCCAACGAGAACGCCCCCAGCCACCGGGTCTTCGTCGGCCGCGCGGAAATCGGCGCCGCCTGGACCAAGCGCTCGGGCGAAGGCCGCGACTACCTCTCGCTGAAGCTCGACGATCCGAGCTTTACCGCCCCCATCTTCGCCAACCTCTTCGATGACGAGGACGGCAAGACCTACAACCTGATCTGGTCGCGGGCCCGCAAGTCGAACAACGACTGATGGCAACCACCAGGCCCCGCCCGGCAGTGCCGGGCGGGGCTTTCAGCTGTCACTGGGTAGCGCCGACAAGTCCGGTTCCTCGAGCAGCGCAACGGGCCGGACCTCGAGCGCCTGCGCAATCTCCCAGATCGAAAGAAGGGTCGCATTCTGCAGCCCGCGCTCGATGGCACTGACATAAGCCCTGTCGACGCCCATGCGCGCGGCGATCTCGGCCTGGCTCAAGCCGGCCGCCTCGCGATACCGCTTCACGTTGGTCCCGAAGAGCTTGCGGATGTCCATCCGCAGCTTAGAAACCAGTCGCGTATTATAGTGCGACGTATTATAATGCTCGCTTGTTTTCCGCGATACAGAGCCGCTCGCCTGCACTCTGGACTTGTTCTCTGTAGCGGATAGGGATCTCCCCACTTGCGGGCAATTGAACTCAATTCCGTCAGATGGGGAGAAGCTGCTATGAACGCGCGCGCCGGCACTGACTCGCCCGCGAGGCTCTTCCGATGACAATGCCACCATTCGCAGCCGAACCGCCTGCAAGCGATACGCTCACCGAATATGACGAGCGCCATCTCGTGACCTATTTGCGCCTCCTCGATGCGGCGGCAGAAGGCGCGGACTGGCGCGAGGCGGTACTTATCATCTTCGAAGTTGATCCTGGTGAGGACGTCGATTTCGCGCGTCGTCTCCACGACAGTCATCTCGCCCGGGCGCGCTGGATGACGCAGGCCGGCTATCGCGATCTGCTCGCGCGCAAAACTCCATGATCCTCAAGGCTTAGGCCGATAAGGGCGATTGCGGATCAAGCGTTGCCTGCCGGTAAGCATAAGCTTGATCCATCAGGGCGACTTGTCCGCTCCTTCGATTCGGCGACCATGCCGGGCTTGGCCGGTTTGCACGAGCCAAGCGGAGAGTCGGATGTCGGGAGGGTCTTCGTGGCGGTCTCCAGCCGCCGTCGAACACTACGCGGGTCACGATCTTGCCGATTTCGCGCAGGAATTCCTGCGTCGTAATCCCGAGTATCAGCGCGACTTTGCCGCCACGGAAGAACGCGCCACTGCCGATCCGGGCAAGGCCGATGCAGAACAGGAGGGTCTGGCCAGACGATGGGGCCTGAGCTTTCCCCTGCGATCCGAACCAGCCGCCATCGCGCAGCCCGGCAATCTGGGACCCGGACCTCGCAGCAGGAACGGCCATTCTCGAAACATCGGACGAAGCCCAGGACGGCCTGATCCCTGCCGGTGCTGACATTGTCGTTGATCGCGAGCTGGACACCGGACGCCATCTCGTTGTGGATGTCGCCCGCGTACGGCACCGCTTACTCCTCCGACGAAATCCTGCCTGCAGGGCACCTGCGTTCTCTGTGCCGGTCCTGTCTGGCGCTTCGCTTCGCCTGAAGGCTACCCAAAGCTACGCAGCACTGCTCGGATTAGCGGCATCGGAGAAAGCACGCGCTCCCTACCTGCTGACCGCCTATCGCCAGCGGCGGCTCATCCAGCTCCTTGCTATGCTTGACGCCCAGGTGGCGGGGCATTCCTTGCGGCAGATCGCTTTCGCAATCGTCTTTCCGCGCAATCAGCCGCTCGTGGGCGCGGTGTGGAAAGGGTCAGGTGAACGTCGCCACGCCCATCGCCTGCTCGGCGAGGCGCAGCGCATGTGCCGCCATGGCTACCGGACCCTGCTGGAAAAGGGGTGATTTGCCGGGGTGACAAAGACCACGCCTCGCGTTCGGTCACTCCTTTCCGCCCCCTGCCTTTCGCCATGGCTTGCGTCTGTCGGCGGCTCTGTCCGCCGCTAACCCCAGACGCGAGAGAGCCTAACCATGGATGCTATTCCTACGCCGGTCGTGCCGCGGTTTCTGCGAACCCCAGACGCGGCCGTCCACCTCGGCCTGTCAGCCCGCACGCTCGAGAAGCATCGCTGCTTCGGCACGGGGCCGATCTACCGCAAGCTTGGCGGGCGCATTGTCTACGCGATTGCCGATCTCGACGCCTGGGCCGAGCAGGGCTTGCGGCGCTCGACCAGTGATCCCGGCAAAGGCGTGGTCCACCCGGCAAAGCGCGTCGATGGCTATATGCCGCCAGTGCGGCGCTGAGGCCTGGTCATGCGCCGACCCTCCGTCTTTGCCGGAAGCGATGGTCAGCTCGACCTGTTCGTCGGTGCGGGCAGCAACATCGCCGCCCGCGACGCTCAGGACCTGATGGCCTGGCCCTTCTTCAGCCTCGCCAAGACCAAGCGGGTGCGGCCGATCGATTTCCGGATGGGAGAAGTCTCGATCCTGGTCGAAGCGACAGCCGAGCATGGCATGGCGACGATCTGGGATGCCGATGTGCTCATCTGGGTGGCGAGCCAGATCGTCGAGGCCCGCGACTGCGGTCGCTCGACCTCCCGGCTGATCGCGGCCACGCCTCACGAAATTCTCAGCTTCACCCGGCGCGGGACCGGCAAGGCCAGCTACGAGCGCCTGAAGGCCGGGCTCGACCGGCTGCAATCGACCACGGTCGCCACGTCCATCCGCCAGCCGCACCAACGACGGCGGCACCGGTTCTCCTGGATCAACGAATGGCGCGAATGCCTCGACAGTTCCGGCCGGGCGCTGGGCATCGAGATGATCGTTCCGGACTGGTTCTACGAAGGGGTGCTCGATGCCGCGCTCGTGCTGACGATCGACCGGGCCTATTTCGGCCTCACGGGCGGCCTGGAGCGCTGGCTTTACCGGATCGTGCGCAAGCATGGCGGCAAGCAGAAGGGTGGCTGGAGCTTCGATGTCGCCCACCTCCATCTGAAATCCGGCGCGCTGTCGCCGCTCAAGCGGTTTGCCTTCGAACTGCGCGACATCGTCCGGCGCCAGCCGCTGCCGGGCTACCGTCTCGAGCTCGAGCATGCGCTCGGCCGCGAACGATTGAGCTTCGTCTGCATCCCCGAGGACTCCTTCGATGCCGCGATGCGGCGGCTCGGCTACCGCGGAGTGGATAAGCCATGAGTGTGTTCGGACTATCAGGAACCGCAGGACTCGGACGAACAGGAACCGCAAACTCGGACTATCGGGAACCGGAATCGCCTGCAAAGCCCCAGAACTCCTGCACTTCTGAGCCCCTTAACTATGCTAACATAGAATCCTTCGGATTCTTGCTAACCCCCGAGGCCTGTGGACAACCGCACCGCAAGGCGGACGGGGCGACCGGGCGGCAAGCGCATCCTGGGCACGGCAGGCTCACCGAGGTCGAACTCTACTGGCAAGAGGGCGTGCGCGAGCACTGGCTGCGCTTCGGCAAGCCCGTGGCCAGCCGGATCTGTGACCGCCGGCGCCGGGTGGAATGCTACGCACCCGGGCAGGTCTTCGGCTTGGTGCGCTGGGCTTCCAACGATTACGGAACCGTCCTCTCGCGCCTCGATGTCCTGCTGGCCGTCACCGAAGGAGAGCCGGTCACCCGGTTTCCGCACGTCACGCCGGGAGCGGACGTCCTGCTGTCGGTCACGGGCTGGCGGAAGGTTCGCCGGGTCTTTGGCCTGATCGATGCGATCGAGGCACTGGGCATAGACCCGTGCGATGTGGTCCCCGATCACTGGCGCCACATTCACAACCGCCTGATCGTGGCTGAGACGCCGCGCAGCTATTCCACCGAGCGCCACCGTGCCTGGCTCGCGCGCAAGGCGCTGCAATCATGAGGCGGCGCACCATCATTGTCGCCGTCCTCGCAGCGGGCCTTGCGGTTGCGTCGCTGGCACTCCCGGCGCGTCGTCTGCTGGTCTGGAACGTCACCCATTCGGTGCCGACCGGGCTCTACTGGATCGGCGACAAAAACGCGCTGGCGATCGGCGACCGGGTCGCGATTGAGCCGCCTGCTCCCATCCGGCGATTGCTGGCCGAGCGCGGTTATCTGCCAATCGGCGTGCCGCTCCTGAAGCGCGTCGCCGCCGTTTCCGGTCAGCGCGTCTGCCGCTTCCGGCACGGCATCACCATCGACGGCCAGCTTGTCGCCCTCGCGCTTGCCAGCGACCGGCTCGGTCGCCCGCTGCCGACCTGGAGCGGCTGCCATGTGCTCGGCCACGGTGAGATCTTCACGCTGAACCCGGGCGAACCCGCGAGCTTCGACGGGCGCTACTTCGGCCCCCTGCCGGTCAGCGCCGTGACCGGCCGGGCCATTCCAGTCTGGACCGACGAACTCGGGGATAGCCGCCGCGAGTGGTTCGCCGACGCCCGGACTCCCCTTTCCCCACCACCAACCAAGGAGAATGAATGATGCGTATCGGAGCTTTCGTGGCGGCCGATGGCGGCTTTGCCGGGCACTTGCACACCCTGACCCTCGACATCGATCTGGTCCTCGTTCCGGCAGATCCGTCCGATGGCGAGAACGCGCCGGACTACCGGGTGATTGCAGGCGAGGATGATGAAGCGCGCGAGATCGGCGCGGCCTGGAAGCATGTTGGCGAGAAGGCTGGCGCCTATGTTGCGATCCAGATCGATGATCCGGCCTTCGTGCTGCCGCTGCGCGCGAACCTCTTCCAGGGCGACGGCAACGAGCATGTGCTGGTCTGGTCGCGTCCGGCCCGCCGCGAAAAGGCGGACTGACGGATGTCTCTGCGCCGTCCGTTTCGCGCCCTTTGCTGTGCTCTTGCCCTGCTGGCCGCAGCTCCTGCCTTGCCGCAGCCGGTTGCCCAGCAGGGAGAGCCGCAGCGGGTCGACATTGCCGCTCACGTCACCGAAGCATCGCAGCGGTTCGGCATTCCAGATCACTGGATCTACGCGGTCATGCGGGTGGAGAGCGCGGGGCGGATCGGTGCAGTCTCGTCAGCAGGGGCGATGGGCTTGATGCAGCTCATGCCCGGAACCTGGGCGCGTCAGCGCGCCCGGTTCGGCCTCGGCGCCGACCCGTTCGATCCGCGCGACAACATCATGGCTGGCACCTCATACCTGCGAGAAATGTACGACAGCTACGGCGCGCCCGGCTTTCTTGCCGCCTACAATGCGGGGCCGGGCCGCTTTGAGGACTGGCGCGACAAGGGCCGTCCATTGCCCGCTGAAACCCGCGCCTATGTCGCCCGGATCGCGCCGATGCTGCAAACCGGCAGCACGCCGTCTGTCATGGCTGCTGCATCGCCCGTGCAGCCGGTGCGCCGTTCATGGACACAGGCGGCGCTCTTCGCAGCCCGCGCAAATGCTGTCGGGGAAACGCCAGGTTCTGCCACTCGCGGGACGGCATCCGATCCGCTGCCAGCTTCATCCCGCGCGCTCAGCACGCTCTTCGCGCCCGTCTCGGGAAGCCGGTCGCAGTGATGAGCGCATCGCCCTGTTTTCGTTCCATGGCGTGCAATGGCGCAGGATTGTGCGGTTTGCTGGCGTGGAAGGGAGAAGGAGCGGAAGGATGGCGAGATAAAAGCGGCGACGTCGCCTGGGGTGGAGGTGATTGGATTACTTCAGGAATTTGCGACGTCGCTTGGACCCCGCTGCTGTCGCACCGCTCCCGAAACCGCTGTTTTACACCGCTTCAGGCGACGTCGCTCTCTTAGGCCCAGCCATGAAGGACGACGACTTCGAGATCCGCCCGGGCCGATCGCGGGACCAGGGCATGCCGGCCAACCGCAAGGCCACCTCCTTTGTCGGCAAGGTTCTCAAGGTGTCGCGCCGCTCCGGGGCAACGCCGCTGGCTCGCCGAAGCGGGAAGCCTGTCGGGACGGGAAGATATGGTCGGGGCCGCACAGCCGCGCTGCGCGCCCGGCGTTCGCCCTATCAGCGCCGCGTGGTGATCAAGGCGAGGGTCGTGCGTCACAAAGGCGCGCAGTTCCGGGCCGTTCCGCTTGCGCTTCACGTTTCCTACCTCGAGCGCGATGGCGTGACGCGCGACCAGGAGCGCGGCCAGCTGTTCGATGCCAGCGGCGACAATGCCGACGGCGAGGCATTCGCGCAGCGTTGCGCGGATGACCGTCACCACTTCCGGTTCATCGTGTCACCCGAAGATGCGACCGACCTTGCCGACATGCGCACGTTTACCCGCGAGCTGATGGACGACATGGCCCGCGATCTCGGCACGCCAGTCGACTGGGTCGCGGTCGATCACTGGAACACGGACAACCCTCATGTCCATGTGCTCGTCCGGGGGCGGGCAGCGGGCGGCGCAGACCTGGTCATCGACCGTGACTATATCCGCGAGGGCATGCGCGCCCGGGCCGAAGAGCGGGTCACGATCGAGCTCGGGCCGCGCAGCGAGCGGGACATCCAGCGCGCCATGGCCCGCGAGGTCTCGGCGGAGCGGTGGACGGGCCTCGACCGGCAACTGCGCACGATGCAGGATCGCGATCAGGTGATCGATCTGCGTCCGGCGGCGGATCAGGACCGCCGGCGCCAGGCGCTGCTTGTGGGCAGGGTCAACACGCTGGCGGGCATGGGGCTGGCAAGCGAAACGCAGCCGGGGCGCTGGATGCTGCGCGGTGATGCCGAGAAGACCCTGCGCGATCTCGAAATCCGCGGCGATGTCATCAAGACGATCCATCGCTCGATGACCGAGAGCGGTTGGCGATCAGACCTGTCCCGCCTTGCCATTCATGACCGGTTGCCATCGGATCCGATCATCGGCCGTCTGGCCAGCAGGGGACTTCACGATGAGTTGTCGGGCAAGGCCTATGCCGTCGTCGATGGCATCGATGGCCGGACGCACCATCTCCGGTTCAACGATCTCGAAGCCACCAGCGATGCCCGGCCCGGCGCAATCGTGGAACTGCGGCAGTGGACCGATCGCAAGGGACAGGGCCATGCCGCGTTGACGGTTCGTTCGGACCTGGGATTGGGGCAACAGGTCACCGCAAGAGGGGCAACCTGGCTCGATCAGCAACTGGTGTCGAGGGAGCCGACGGCGCATGGGGCAGGCTTCGGGCGGGAAGTCCAAGAAGCCCTGCAGCAACGCGCCGAGCATCTGGTCGAAGAGGGCCTGGCAACCCGCCAGGGGCGGGGATTTCTGTTTGCACGCGGCCTTCTCGAGACCCTGCGCCAGGGGGAGTTGGCCGAGGCCGCGAGCAAGCTTTCGCAACAGACCGGGCTTGAACGGCAATCGAGTGGCCCCGGCGAGCACGTCACAGGCATTTACCGGCAGCGTGTCGATCTTGCGTCAGGACGCGTCGCCATGATCGACAACGGCCTGGGGTTCCAGCTTGTACCTTGGCAGCCCGCCTTGGAGCGCAAGCTTGGCCAGGCCGTGACCGGGGCGGTGAACCAGCGCGGCGGGGTGGACTGGAGTTTTGCTCGGTCGAGGTCGATTTCGATTTGATGCGAAGAATTTGAGGTGACTGCGTCGGACGATCCGGTCGGCCGCTTCACAGCGGCGAAAACAGGATAGCTGACATACAAGCGCCTCGGGGATGGTGGCCAGGTCATGCCGCGATCGCCCGGTCGGCCACGTAGAGCTTGGGATCCCAACGGCTGATCGTCTGGCCGATGGCGCTCCGGCCGAGCTCAATCACGTTCAGCCGGTCACCATCAAAGGCAGGGCTCAGCTCCAGCGCCAGATAGTCGAACAGCGACCGCTCGTGCACGGCGATGATCACCTGTCGCTTCATCTGCTTCGAAAGCGTCCGCAACAGCGCGGCGAACTGGGCAATATGTACCTCGTCCATGCTCTGGACCGGATCGTCGATAACCAGCCAGGGTAGTTTAGCCTTGACCGAGAGATTCAGCGCCAGAAAAAGGGTGAGCGCGGCCGTGTTAAGATTGCCGGCGCTGAGGATTGCGCGCGGGTTGCCCCCCTTGCCTCCGCGACGATGATGAGTCTCGAGTACGGCCTCAATGTCCGCTCCCGACGCGTCCGGGATCGCAAAGGCTGGAATGAAAGGCTCCTCCGGTGCGAGCCGGACGAACAGGTCTCGCCACACGGCATTGAGTTCATCGTTGAAAACGCGCCGGACGACACGACTGCGCGCTTCGCGTGTCTTCCTCGTAATCTCCTTACCTACTTCGATGATGGCATCCGCGTCGCCTTTTTGCCGGGCAAGCACCGCCATCGCGTCTCGTGCGGTGGCGAGACTTGTGACGATCTCGGCGTGCTCGGCTGCGGCTGCGGCAAGTGCATCGATCGCAGCTGCTGCGCTTCGCCGAGCCTGTTGACGACCACTCAGCGCCGCCTCGCGTTGATCGACCGTCGCGCGCAGCGTGCCAAGCAGCGCTTTGGTCGGGGGGGCGTCCTCGACTGACACGCCAAGAGACTGCGCCAGCGCCTTGAGGTTGTTGCGCAGGACGATTGCAGAGTGGCTCGCCGTCTGAAGAGATAGCAGAGCCTGAGCAGCGCGGTTTGCCACGCCGCGCTGTCGGTCACCCTCCGCCATCTCTGCCGCAGCCTCATGAAGCTGATGCTGGACCTCAGCGAGATTCGCAGCGCGAATCTTAAGCTGCGTAAGTTCCTTGTCGTCGATCAGATTGATCGCAGCCGCCTGCAACGCGCGATCGAGCCGCGTGATCTCGGCTTGGTTGGTAGTGCGCGACTGGGCCAGCGCTTGGAGCCGGCCGGCTTGTTCGACCATCGTTGCGATCTTGGCCGCGATATGAGCGGCGAGCGGTATCGACGAGACCTCCGCATAGTCGCGATCACAGACCGGACAGATCTCTCCGTCGATATGGGCGTTCAAGTCGGAGAGCGTTCTTGCGATGGCTTCATTCGCCTCGACAGCCGAGCCGACTTCCTGATCGATCCGCGCGAGGCGCGACTGGGCTTCCTGGAGCTGGCGAGCGAGATCGTTCTTCTCCTTCGTTGCCTCTTCATGGGCATCGAGAACCTGCTTTACGCGATGCAGATCGCCGCTGATCCTGGCGGCAAGAAGTCGTGATCGCTCGCCAAAACTCGATTCGGCTGTGGCCGAGACGTCAGCGAAGAAGCTTGCCGCGCGCGCAAGAAGTGCGTCGATCAGCACGCCCTTATCAGCCATCCATCGATCGAGATCGTCGCGGGCAATCTTGTTGCTGGCCTCAGCTGTGCTCCGGCTGTCTACTCCCCCGCTCTGGCCTGCGGCGCCCCAGCTTTGCTCCGACACTTCAAGTTCACGCCGCATGCGCACAAGCTCGACCAGCGCCGCCTCTTCGGGGTCCTCGAACAGGCGGCGCACAAGTTCGGTTCGGTCGAGGTCGAGAAGTGCTGGATCGATTGCTGCCAGTCGCAGCCGCAACTCTGCCTCTTGGGCCTGGATGCTCGCCGACGCTTCGTACTCTCGCGCTTCCAGATCGTTGATTACCTTCTGCGTTGCGGAGAGTGCATCGCGAACCACGCCATAGGCGGGAACAGGCCCTTTGAGCCGGGCGATGTTCCCTGCGCTGTGGAGACCGCCGATGAGCGCTTCCATACGATCTAGGCCAAGCAGTTCCTTGACGAAGCGGGTCAGCGGCGAATCGACCTTTTTGTCGGCGTACTGGTAGATTTCAAGAAGGCGCCCGAGGGTCGATTGAGCGAGATAGCTCCGCTCGCTGAAGAAGCGCGCATCATCGCCCGACAGGATCGGTGTGCCGGTTACCTCATTTGTGGTGACGCGGATCGCGGCCGTTTGGGAAGCCCCCTCCGCGCCCCCGACCTCGAGCCGAACTTCGGCAAACGCGCGGTCTTTATGCGGCAGGAAACTAAGATAATCAGGCTCCGCCCTCGACAGCGAGGGAACACCGCCGGTTAGCGCGAGCTCAATTGCGGATAGGAGGCTGGTCTTGCCTGAACCGTTCGGACCGTGAATGAGTACGATCGGAGCATCGAGTGAAACATTGACCTCCCCGTCGATGCTTCGGAAATCTTTCACGTAGAGGGATTTCAGGCGGATCATGCGCTCGCGTCTCCAACATTTTGATCACCCTCTTCTGAGGCCTCGAAAACAGCTGTGAGGGCATCGTGAAACGCTTCGCGAACCGCGGATTCGCCAAGCTTCGACGCCTCAAGCAGCTCGGTGGCTAATGGATGATCAGACAGGTCGAGTTCTTCACCCGTGCCAAGATCGCGATCCGCGGACAGTGTAGTCGGGAGTTCGAGGGGCAACAGCACAGCGAGCTGATCGCGCAGATCGGTAGGGTCGAGGGCCTCTTCCACCGGTAGGATGCGTCCGACCTGCGCGAGCGCCTCCAGCGTCTTGCCGACCGGCCGTGGGCCGACAATGACCGTCGTTAGCGGGCGGTGAGAACGCATTACGTCGAGCGCGCGGGCGATGCCCTCGATTTGCTGGAGCACCTTACGCTCGCCATGCGCGGCCATGTCACCGATGATGACCAGGTCCGCCGAATGGCCCACACCCACAAAGGCCGCGGCCACATCGAAATCGAGGCCGGCGACGTGCAGGGGTTGTGGCATGCGCCTGTAGCCGGCGTCGTCGAGAAGCGTCGCCACACGTTCCGCTGGTCCTACCGCCGTCACAGCGCCACTTTGCCGCGAAAGCGATCGAGGAGGTTTTCTACCTCGGTTCCATCGGCAAGAAGATCTTCCATACTTGTCTCCCGAACGGCGGCCAAGCCCACACGGCCCGGCGCTCGCCGCGGGTAGCGTGGCATTGATGGCGGATTCTCATGGCTGTGGATAATTACCACATCGTCATTGTCGGCGAGGAGCCCATTAGTCCCGAGCCGGATGGCGGCCTGAGCGGTCGCGACGAAATAAATGCGAGCCGGACCGCTCCGCCCCGTAAGAACTATAGCGCCGGAGGTCGGATCGGCTGGGTCCGCCGGAGACGCGGTCCAGTAGCCACGCTCAAGTCCAAGGCCGATGAGTGCTACGGCGACCGCGAACTGGCAAACTCCGCTATCCGGTAGGTACTGGTCGGCGGGCATCCGGTGCAACGGCTCGGTCGTGACTGGGGCATAAAGGCCGTTCGCGGCCTCGGGCAGCCGACCGCCGCGCAGCATCGCCATCGCACGACCAAGGTGCGTGATGAGGTCGCTGACGACGGGCGCAGTTGGCACGAGCACATCTGCCACAACGTTCCTGGCATGGTCGAGGCCGTCGCGCAGCTTGTCGCGATCGACTGAATCGAGGCCAGGCTTTCCGATCTCTACGAGCAGCTTCAACTTCGCCGTGATAACGAAGAGAAGCAGCGAGAGCAGCAAGGGTTTGGCATAGGCCTGAAGCAGGGCCTCGACTTCCATGGCCGGCCGGGTCGCTGGACCATAGTGCTGATGATAGACATTCTGGAGCAGACCGCGTTGGTCTATGCCGAGAGCGTTCTCGGAGAATACGTAGGCGGGCGGGTGCGACGGCCAAGGCCAGGCCATCGCTGCTTGGGCCTCGGCGAACAGATTCTGGATGTTCGAGTCCTGGGCCGATAGACCAAGCATGAGCGTCGGTCGCGTTGTGATCAGCCCGGTGAGAAAAGGAGCCATGACGCGGTTCCGCGCGCTCCAGCCGTTGATCTGGTTCTGGCGCGCTACCAGCAGGCTGCGGAACTGGACCTCATCCGCCAGCGCTGCGTGTGCGCATCCGTGAAATTTGTAGAGATTGGCGCGCAGCCGGTTCCAGCGGATGTCATTGGGCGCGACGACGACGCGCAGGACGGGCTGGCTGCCCGCCAACCGCTCCACGGCCCTCTCGATCAAATTATCCCAATTTGCGGTGGGCATCTCGGAAGCCACGCCTTCAATGGCCAGAGCTGCCAGGCATAAATGCTCAGCGTCGGGTTCGATCGCAGGATCGGCGTAGACATTGGCAGCGTCGAGCACGCTCCAAAGCAAATAGTCCGCTTCTTCGCCATCAACGGGGACGTCGAGCATACGCGCATAATTGCCGACCAGCCGGGCGGCCAATGCATCGAAATCCGCCCACTCGTCGGCAGGCTGGTCAAACGCGATGCGACTCCATTCCTCGGGGCTCGGATTGGCCAGAGTGACAACGGCCTCAAGAGCCTGCTTGAAGCGGCATTCAGGGTTTGCCTGATCAATCCGAGCCTGGAGCGTCACTAGCACACGCTTCGCCACGTCGCGCAGATCCGGCATGCGCTCGCGGGAAATGCCCGAGCCAAGCCAGAAAACATATTCGTCGTTGGCCACGCCTTCTGCGATCTCACGCTTAGGTCCATCAAGCATGGCGAGGGTCGCACGAACGGAAATGGTGGCTGCAATTGGAGGAGGCATCAGCGAACGTCTTGCGGAAGGACTAGGATATGTTTTGATTGATGCATGGCGCGTTCAGCCGTCCCCTATGATCATTAACAAACTTAAAGCTGTACTATCTTCAGTCGAGAGGCATTTTTAAAGGCCAATCATTTTTTGATCGGTCATCTGATTTCCATCCTCCCAATGAGCCTGTGAAACGAACATCCACTTCTCGGGAGGCCTCTGAGGGGCGAGAGCGACAGGGGGGGGCACGCGAACATTGCACCTCACAGCTGAAAAGTTACGACTTGTGCCACTGCGCCGCAACTGCAGCAGGCGACCAAAGCCAGTCGTTCGCCGGTTGAGTTTTGAACAACTGCTTCTGACACAACTTGACCTTCACCCCGAGGCGTGCACCTTATCTCCAAATCATGAACACGGTGCTGACGCCCGTTTGAGGTCACCAATCCCACACAACCTTGCAACCCAGATATTCACTGAGCACCATCCGGACGACCCTGCCGTCCTCGACGCCGGCCATGTATCGATACCTGCCCTCCTGGACCACAACCCAGCCGGGCCGGTTTCCAGGATAGCCTTCGAGCAGTCGGTGCATGACGCGCGAACCCACTTCCGGCCACATCGCGAAGCCACCACTGCCCAGACTTTCGAAGTCGCGCAGTGCCGCATCAGAGAGCAGCTGCAGCGGAAAAACGTCCACGGAAGCCGGTTCGTGCTCGAAGTGCTCGTGTAGCTCATAGGCCGCATGCGCGCGGGCGATCTTCGTGACTATGCGCCGCACCCGATCCATGTCCGGACTGAAAGTCGCCCTAGCCCCATCTACGGACCTGATGGCTGCCATTGAGGCCGCCAGCGCAGGACTGTGCGCCAGCATCTTGGCGATAGCCGGTCGCGAGACCCGTTCCGCGTCGACCTCGCCGGTTACGACGCACTCAATCACGCAGGCGAGCCAACTTTCGTCGAGTGAAGCCGAATTGTTGCACGCGTAGCAGGAGGGCACGACGATCATTTCGTCCGGGAGGGGCTTGTCCAACAACACCTTCGGCGGCGCGTGGTCCACGGTGTCCGCAGAACCGCCACAGTGGAAGCAGCCAGTCAGAATGCGGCTATCGCCGTAACATTCAACGCGCTTCATCGCCGCCGCTGCCCATCGCTAGTTCAATCGCCGAGAGTTCACAGTCCCACCAGTCGGCAGCTTCCTCGAAAACGTCCCGAGCGTCCTCACCTTCGCCGTAACCCTCGACCAGGGGGCGGAACAGGTTCTCGTCCAGGTCGGCGGCCTGATCCAGATAGCTGGTCTCACCTGTCTGGGGATTTATCAATGTCAGCCGAACGGCGACGGGCACCGTCTCAAGCGGATGTACCTTCGAGCGATATTCCTTCAGGATGTTGTTGCGTTCCTTGAGGATAAATTCCCGATACACCGCATGCTCCGGATCGTCGCTCTTCCAGCGACGGTGGGCGGCGTTGGCGATCTTCGCCAGTTTTTCGTCGGCGGCTTGGTCGACGTTGAGCAGGACGTGCCCCACCGCGCGAAGAAGTGCGACGCCGCCCGCCCAATGCACTCGCCATCGGTCCGCGTCGTTTTCGTCTTGCAGCATGTCGAGCGCGAGCCTCACATCGCAGAGGACTTGGCGGGCGGCGCGTGTCACTGGCTTCCTGTTGTGGTTACTGCACGCATGATCTGGCTCCGCGTGGTCTCTACCTCATGACTTTGCGGGGGGTGAGAAGTCATCAATCGCCTCAAAAACCCCCCAGAGCTTGTCCACTTTGATGTGCTCGTCCAGATAGTCGGCATAAGCACTTTCGGCGTTCGTCAGCAGTTCGTCGTAGAACACGATCCGAGCGTCGACCGTTTCGAGTGTCTTCGCCACGCCGACCGGGCCGGTTCCGCTCGCATCATTCCATTCCGGTGGGGGCTTCCCAAGCAAGCATATGATCTCGATCGGCCAACTCTTGTAAGTCGTCTTTTCGAGGATCTTTCTTGCACCGTCCCGATAAGTGCGAATTTGCCGGGCAAGTTCATCGACCGGCACGGCAACCGACGCCCGCTTCAGCTCTACGATCACGTGCTTGCCGCCGGTCGTACGATATCCAATGTCGATCCGTGCGGTCTTCGCTTTGCCTTTGAGCTTGGCCGTATTGTCATCAAGGAACTTTTTTACGAGCGTTTCAGCGTGTTCGCTGCCCTTCGCGCGCTCCCACGATGGGTCTAAAAGCCACAAATGATCGAAAATGTAATCCCTTAGAACCAATTCTTTGTCATTTTTCTTCAGCTTGTCCTGAAGAGTCCGGATTACTCCGATACGAAGTTTGACGATCTGTCCATAATAGCTAAGCTCTAGATCATCTATGCTCTTGAATATTTCAAGAATGTGTTCGACACTTTCGTCTTTCAAGTCTTCCAGTCGATCCAATTCTTCTTTCCGGCGGTAGCTCTCGAAGGCCAGGATCGACGCCTTCAGAAGCTCCTTCTTGTCGCCTTCGTCATTAGACCTGATCGTGTTCAATCGGCCGATCCAGCGTTCCGCCTTCTTCTTTGTGTCACCCTGAAGCTGTCCGAGCCAATCGGATACGGCCGGGACCGATGCAGCCACCTTCGCGCCATCCGTCCGTCGCCACTCGCTCCAGCGGCCTGCGATGTTGCGAAGTTCCGTATGGATGATCGCCCGCAGAGCCTCGAAGCGCGGATCGTCCTGCTTCAACGCTTGGCGACTGCTGGTCGCTATGTCACCTTCATCGTCTAGGTCCAGTTCCTCACAATGGAGTTCTCCGATCAAATAGTCTGCGTAGATTTCCTTCTGGCCGAACTCATCCAGAATGTCCTCTTGCGCCAATTTTCCTCGCATGAAGACGGCAAGGCGATTGAGATTGTCTCCGTCCTCGTCTTTCAACTGATCAGGCTTCGAGACAGTGCCGATCCATCCTGTGAGCGACAAACCCGCTTTGGCGAGCGCGTCTTTCACTGCCTCGGAACGGTCGTCGGCGGGCCGATCGAGGTTCTTGCAGAGCTTAACGAAGTCCGCCTGATCGCCGTAGGCCCAGATATATTGAAGCGCGTTATGATAGGCGCGATCCTCCGGGCCGATCGCGTTGCCATTGACCGTGACGCAGAAGCCGTTCTTCGACCCAATGACCGCGAAGCGCCTGGCGACGCGACGCTTGAGCCCTTCGACGGTCATACCGGAGAGAGATTTCGAGATTTGCGAAAGCACGATCCGGGTTCCGGCCTTCAGGTCCGCAGGCCACGTAGTGAGTTCCTCCGGCTTGTAGCTGTCCTTTCCGGTGCCAGCGATCGACTTACGAATGACTTCCCGATCCATGCGAAAAGCGGTCTTTTCGCCCTCCACGGTGGTGTAGACGTCTGCAATTTGCGCAACAGAAAAGATCGACAGCTTGCCGATCCCCTTGCGCCCCATGGGCTTTCGTCCCTTGGTCGTTAGGCCACCCAGCGTCTCTCGTCGCTTGAACCCGACAGTAAGGAAGCGGTCGATCACGCCGTTCCGGTCCATCCCGGTTCCGTCGTCCTCGATCGTGATCGTCTCCGCCTGCCTGTCTACAGTGACCGTCACGTTCGCCGCGTCGGCGTCCCAAGCGTTCGCGACTATCTCAGAGAGCACGGCAGGAATGTTGCTGTAAAGATTGATCCCCAGATGCTCCAAGGCATTGAGGCTGATCGTCATTACGAGTTCACGCGGCTTGCTCATTCGACACTTTCCAAATGCGCTCTTACGGCGCGGGCGATCGCGCTCGCGAGATGGACCGGCACTGCATTGCCAATCAGGCGTCCGATCCTTTTGAAATGGATCGCTTCGCCGGGGCGCGCGAACTGGTACTCTCGCGGGAAGCCTTGCAACAAGGCTCCTTCCCGCAAGGTCAAAGCGCGATCCTGTTCGGGATGGCCGAAACGCCCATTTCCAAAGCCATAGAACTGTGTCGTGATTGTCGGTGACGGTGCGGTCCAGCTCATACGTCCGTAAACGGACGAATAGCCCTTCCCGGTTTCGACCTTGTGGCAATCGGCCACGAGCTCTTCGTCCCAGTCCCTCCATGTGCCGCCAGGCTTTGCGGACGCGATGCGCCGCGCGTTGGTTTCCGACAATCGGCTAGCGCGGTGCAGTGGATCGCGCTCGTCGACTTGCCCATGCGAAACAGGCGGCAAGTCGCCAATTTCCTCTTTGACGGTGCGATGGTTCTCAGCGTCATGAGTGGGCTTGGGGAGAGAAATTGGACCAAGACGGGAGGCCAACAGCACGAGCCGCGATCTCGTCTGAGCAAGGCCGAAATCCGGCCCGTAAAGAACGTCCCAAACGACATGATAATCGGCGGCTCTCAGCTTTGCCACGAACGCGTTGAACACGGCTCCGCCCCGAAAGGTGAGAAGGCGCGGCACGTTCTCCATGGATACGACGTCGGGCAGAGAAGCCTCGATTATGTCGCTGAAGGCATGCAGGAGCTTCCAATTCGGGTCTTCGTTCTTTTGATTGTAAGTCGAGAATGGTTGGCAGGGCGCGCAGCCCACGAGCACGCGCTTCGTGCCCGGAACGAAGAGGTCTTCGATCTCTTTGGCCGTGAGCTTCCCGACGTCCTTGCGCAGGAACGGCGCACCATTGTTGGCTTCGTATGGGAAGCGGCAAGTCTCGTCGATATCGATCCCGGCGGCCAGTCGAAACGCCTCCCTCTTGAAACCGTGCGACAGCCCGCCCGCTCCACAGAAAAGATCGATTACGGACGCTTCGATCGAAGTTTGCGGAGCGGTCGTCATCGCCCACTCGCCTTCCGTCGATCGACAAGGTCATCGTCCGATATGGCTACACCTTGGCCTTTGAGCGCCTTCAAGATGAACGCGCGCACCGTTTCGTCACGCTCCAACGCGCTGCGCCGGATTTCCTTTTTTAGCGCTGGTGAAACCTTGAATTGAACTGTCTTTTCTGTCGAAGCCTTTGCCTCCATGGCGGCGTGCCCCCTCCGGCTAAATCATTATGTCATTACTTTTGCATGTCCGCCATGGCAAGGTGTCGCACGACCGTCCTACTCGCCTGATCGTGCAGGCAAACTGCCGGGCTCTTCTTTCACTTCGCCATTCTGCGCCCGCCATGCAGTCTGCCTTGAACGGCCAGTTCCGGCTCCGCAGCGTTCCCCTGAGGGAGCGCATTTATGTCGGCAACACGCATTCTTTGGGGTCAAATCGTAGTCGTGCTGTTCATCGTGGTGGTTGGCGTCTGGGGTGCCACCCAATGGACGGCAGCGGCTCTGGGATATCAGCCCGAACTGGGAGCACCGATGGGCGTTGTCTTCGGTCACCCGTTCTATCCGCCGCCGGCAATTTTCTGGTGGTGGTTCAGTTTTGAAGCTTATGCCCCAGAGGTCTTCGAAACCGGCGGCATGATTGCTGCTGCCAGCGGGCTTGCCGCCGTCGTTGTCGCCATCGCCATGTCGGTCTGGCGCGCGCGCGAATTGAAGCGAACCGAGACATTTGGCTCCGCGCGATGGGCCGATGGGGCCGAAATCATTAGCGCGGGACTGCTGGGCGATCACGGTGCCGTGCTGGGCCAGCACGAACAGAGCTATCTTCGTCACAACGGTCCGGAGCACGTCCTCTGCTTCGCGCCGACCCGCAGCGGCAAGGGCGTGGGGCTTGTCATTCCGACCCTTCTGACCTGGCCTGCCTCAGCCATCATCCATGACATCAAGGGCGAAAACTGGAACCTGACAGCCGGTTTCCGCTCCCAGTTCAGTCGGGTCCTATTGTTCGACCCGACGAATGCCAACTCGGCGGCATACAACCCATTGCTGGAAGTGCGGCGCGGCGTGACCGAAGTCCGCGATGTCCAGAACATCGCCGACGTTCTGGTCGACCCCGAAGGCTCGCTCGAACGCCGCAATCACTGGGAGAAGACCAGCCATTCGCTGCTCGTCGGCGCGATCCTTCACGTATTGTATGCCGAGCCGGACAAGACCTTGGCTGGAGTAGCGGCCTTCCTCTCCGATCCCCGCCGCACCATCGAGGCGACGCTGACTGCCATGATGGCGACCCCCCATCTGGGCGAAGCCGGGGTGCATCCGGTGGTCGCCAGTGCTGCCCGCGAATTGCTCAACAAGTCCGAGAACGAGCGGTCGGGCGTCCTGTCGACAGCCATGTCGTTTCTTGGCCTCTATCGCGATCCGGTTATCGCCGAGGTCACCCGGCAGTGCGATTGGCGGATCATGGACCTGGTGGCGGGCAAGGAGCCTGCGACTCTCTACCTCGTGGTGCCGCCGTCCGACATCAGCCGGACCAAGCCGCTTATCCGCCTGATCCTCAATCAGGTGGGGCGGCGCCTGACCGAAGAACTTGAGGTGAGCAGCAAGCGGCACCGCGTCCTGCTGATGCTGGACGAGTTCCCCGCCCTGGGGCGGCTCGATTTCTTCGAGAGCGCGCTGGCCTTCATGGCAGGCTATGGCCTCAAGGCCTTTCTGATCGCCCAGTCGCTGAACCAGATCGAAAAAGCCTATGGCCAGAACAACGCCATTCTCGACAATTGCCACGTCCGGGTCTGCTTCGCCACGAACGATGAGCGCACCGCCAAGCGCGTGTCGGATTCGCTGGGCACGGCCACGGAAATGCGGGCGATGAAGAACTACGCCGGGCACCGGCTGTCGCCCTGGCTTGGCCACCTGATGGTGTCGCGCTCCGAAACGGCCCGGGCCTTGTTGACGCCGGGCGAGATCATGCAGCTGCCGCCAGATGACGAGATCGTGATGCTGGCCGGGCTGCATCCGATCCGGGCGAAGAAGGCGCGCTATTTCAAGGATCGACGACTGAGCGCCCGCATTTTCCCGCCACCGGAGTGCCGGAAGGCACCACCGAATACCGCAAATGCCGGTGCCTGGACGGATATGATCGTCCAGTCGCCAACAGCGCAGAAACACCCGTCCCAGGCGGACGGCGACGATTGTGACGCGGACAATGGCGGCATCAGGCGGGAGCCCGAACTGCCGGAGCATGAGGAGATCGTCCTCCCCCCGCGCGTGGTCAGCGAATTCGAGTTTGAGGAACCGATGATCGAGGATGACCTGGCGCAAAGCCGGCGGCAAGCTGACCGCATGCGGACCGTTGCCCGGCAGGCGGCGCTTGACCCTGGCGACGGGATCGAGCTGTGAAGCGCACCCGCCACACCTTCCGCCTGCCGCCGGAGCTTGCCGACCAGTTGGCTGACTACGCGTCGCGCAAACGGGTTTCGCAGGCCGCCGTCGTCGAGGCGGCGCTGGCATCGTTCCTCTCGCCAGACAGTTCCGAACGGATGGAAGCTGCCTTCAGCCGCCGCCTGGACCGGATTTCACGGCAGCTGGACAAGCTGGATTACCATGTCGAGGTCGGCAACGAGGCCATCGCCCTGTTCGTGCGGACCTGGCTCATCTCCAACCCGGCCTTGCCGGACAGCCAGCTTCCGGCAGCGCAGGCACAGGCCCAAGAGCGGTTTACGGCCTTTGTCTCGGCACTCGCGCGGCGGATGGAGAGCGATCAACGCCTTGCGCGGTAAGAGCCGCTTTCCGCTCCCGCCTTGTGATCGCCCCCGAACCCGGCGTAATGCTGCGCTATGAACGCAGTAGAGATCGAACAGGCCATTTCGGAACTGGCCGAACAGCCCTTTGACCGGACGGAATTTCCCTTCGCGTTTCTGGAGGCGTTCGGCAACAAGGCCACGACGATCAAGAAGCTGCGCACCGGGGCTTCCAATGCATCGGACGTTCCCGGCGGAGTGCTCCAGCGGAGTAATATCCATATTGCCACCTGCGCCCCGGGCGCTGTCGACGAGACACTCAAGGCCTTGCGCGAAAGCCCGAAAACCGCGGCGGCGAAGGCGAAATTCATTCTGGCAACCGACGGCGATCAGTTCCAGGCCGAAGACCTTGCCAGTGGCGAGACAGTGGCTTGCCCCTATGCCGAATTCCCCGATCACTTCGGCGTGTTCCTGCCATTGGCTGGTATCACCACCGTCAAGCAGATCCGCGAGAGTACCTTCGACATCCGGGCGACAAGCCGGCTCAATAAGCTGTACGTCGAACTGCTGAAGGACAACCCGGAGTGGGCGACTGCCGAACGCCGCCCGGACATGAACCATTTCATGGCCCGCCTGATCTTCTGCTTCTTTGCCGAAGATACTGACATCTTCCACGGCGAAGGCCTGTTTACCCGTACGGTCGAGCAGATCAGCGCGCGCGATTCGTCGGACACGGCGCATGTGATCAGCGAAATCTTTCGCGCGATGGATACCAAGCTCGCTGATCGTGCCGGGACGAGCATACCTCGCTATGCCAACGGCTTCCCGTACGTGAACGGACAGCTGTTTTCCGGCAGCGTGGAAGTGCCGCGCTTCAGCCGCATCGCCCGTTCCTATCTGGTGCACATCGGCAACCTGAACTGGAAGAAGATCAACCCGGACATCTTCGGCTCAATGATCCAGGCGGTGGCCGACGACGAGGAGCGCGGCGCGCTCGGCATGCATTACACCAGCGTGCCGAACATTCTGAAGGTGCTGAACCCGCTGTTTCTGGAGGACTTGCGCAACCAGCTGGAAGAAGCTGACGACAATGGCCGCAAGCTGCTCAACCTGCGCAACCGGATGGCACGGATCCGGGTGTTTGATCCTGCCTGCGGCTCCGGCAATTTCCTCGTCATCGCCTATAAGCAGATGCGGGAAATCGAGGCCGAGATAAATCGGCGTCGTGGCGAGCCGGACCGGCGTAGCGACATCCCGCTCACCAATTTCCGTGGTATTGAACTGCGCGATTTTCCGGCGGAGATCGCGCGGCTGGCCCTGATTATTGCGGAGTACCAATGCGACGTGCTCTATCGCGGACAGAGGGAGGCCTTGGCCGAGTTCCTACCGCTCGATAGCCAGAACTGGATCTTTCGTGGCAATGCCCTGAAGCTCGACTGGCTGAGCATCTGCCCGCCGGCTGGCACGGGTGTGAAAGCGCGAGCCGACGATCTGTTTGAAACCCCGCTCGATCAGACCGAGATCGACTTCGCCAACGAGGGGGGCGAAACCTACATCTGCGGAAATCCCCCGTATATCGGCGACAAGTTCCAGACCAAGGAGCAGAAGGAGGACCTGAAGGCCTTCAAGACCGGACGCCAGGATGTGCGTGCTGTCGACTATATTGCCGGGTGGTTCTGGAAGGCCTCGGATTACATCCGACACGGTGGCCGTTTCGCGTTCGTTTCCACCAATTCCATATGCCAGGGCGTTCAGGTGCCGCTGATCTGGCCTAGGATTTTCAACAACGGCCAGTCCATCTACTTCGCGCACGAGAATTTCATGTGGGGTAACAATGCCTCGCGCAACGCGCAGGTCACCTGCGTGATTGTCGGTGTTGCGGACAAGCAGGAGCGGCGGAAGTTCATCTTTTCCGACACGACCCGAAAAGAGGTCGCCAATATCAACCCTTATCTCTCCGCCGGTGAAACCGTGATCGTGGAACGATCGTCCGAGCCTGTTTCAAACGTGTCGGTCATGTTTGGCGGAAACATCCCACGCGACAAGGGCAACCTCCTTTTGTCGTCGGATGAAATGCGGGAACTGATCGCGACCTATCCCCAGGCTGCCAAGTTGATCCGACCGATTGTGGGCTCAAACGAGTTCATCAACGGTTTGCAGCGCTACTGTCTGTGGATCGCCGATGAAGACGCCGACCTGGCATATTCGATTCCGCCCATTGCGGCCCGGTTGGAGGCCATTCGTGATTATCGCCTGAACGGCAGCGAGCGTGGAAAGGCGGGGCTGGAGACACCCTACAAATTTGAACGGACCATCATCGGGCGCGAACGCACCATCATTGTCCCGAGCGTTTCGTCAGAACGCAGGGAATACCTGCCTTGTGGCCTGCTTGATCCTGATGTGCGCGTATCCAATCTAGCGCTGGCGATATACGATGGCCCGGTCTGGAACCTCGCGCTTGTTGCCTCACGCCTTCATCTGGTGTGGGTCGCTGCGGTCTGCGGGAAGCTTGAAACTCGCTATCGCTATTCGAACACCATGGGGTGGAACACCTTCCCGGTTCCCAAGCTGACCGAGCAGAACAAGGCGGATCTCACGCGCTGCGCCGAGAATATCCTGCTGGCGCGCGAGGCCCATTTCCCGGCAACCATTGCCGAACTGTATGATCCCGAGAAGATGCCTGAAAACCTGCG
Source organism: uncultured Novosphingobium sp. (assembly GCA_964630805.1). GTDB lineage: Bacteria > Pseudomonadota > Alphaproteobacteria > Sphingomonadales > Sphingomonadaceae > Novosphingobium. The sequence goes on from CAZVWP010000024.1 coordinate 31,031, forward strand.
TCACGCCCATGAACGCAACGACGAGGTGCTGGAGCGGATCTATATCGACCGCCGCTTCCGCAACGATACCGAGCGGTTGGAAAAGCTGTTCGATCTCTACACCCGGATGACCGCGAAGGCGGCGTGACCCGTCCATGCCGGAGCGGATGGGATTTTGACATAGCGGAATTCGTAAATCAGAAAATGGGGTAGAATCTGAAACAAGGCCTTTGTGTCAGGACAAATCTGACATATGGAAATCTCAATGGCAGATTGAGGGGCCTTTTCTGAATTATGGAACTTTCAGCCTATCAGGCAGGGCGCCACGAAGCTCAGCTGGAATATCGCAGCTTCCTGCCCGATCCGATCAACCATGGCTGGACCATATCCGACCCTCAGGTGCTGCAGCTTCTGGGCCAGGCTGACCGCGCGCTGGGTGAGCTCAACGCCTTCGCCCAGCTGATCCCCGACATAGAATTCTTCATCCGCATGTATGTGGCCAAGGAAGCCACGCAATCGAGCCGGATCGAAGGCACCCAGACCAACATCGAAGACGCCTTCAAGGATGCTGAAGACCTCCTCCCCGAAGTGCGTGACGACTGGAGCGAGGTCCAGAACTACATCCACGCCATCACTTTCGCCATCGAAAGCCTAGAGCGACTGCCGCTTTCCAACCGCTTGTTGCGCGACACCCACGCCATCCTGCTCGATGGCGTACGCGGGGAAACCAAGCGGCCGGGCGAATTCCGGATCAGCCAGAACTGGATCGGGGTGAGCCTGAAGAACGCTGCCTTCGTACCGCCGCATCATGATCATGTTCCCGAACTGATGAGCGATCTTGAAAAGTTCCTGCACAACGCCGAGATCATGGTGCCGCCGCTGATCAAGATCGCCATCGCCCACTACCAGTTCGAGACGATCCACCCCTTCCTCGACGGCAACGGGCGACTGGGCCGCTTGATGATCTCGCTTTACCTGGCTTCGGAGAAGCTGCTGGTGAAGCCGGCGCTGTATCTCTCCGACTATTTCGAACGGAACAAAACCGCCTACGTCGACCACATGATGGCCGTGCGTCAGGGCAACCACATGCGCGAGTGGCTGATCTTCTTTCTCCATGGCGTGGAGGAAACCGCCCGGGCTTCGGCCAATGTATTCAGGGCTATCCTGGCTCTCAAGGAACGCATCGAGCGGGAGGTGCTGCCGCGCTTCAGCCATCGCCGCCAGGAAAATGCCCAACAATTGATGCGCTACCTCTATGGGCGGCCGGTCATTGATGTGAAGGCAGTTACCGGACTGCTATCGACGACGACCAATACTGCCGCATCACTCATCAATGATCTGGTAGAGCATGGTGTGCTTCTGGAAGTGACGGGCCAGAGGCGCAACCGGCTCTTCCTGTTCCACGATTATCTCGAACTCTTCCGAAAGTAGCCGCATGGCCGACGACAAGATCATTCCCACCGTTTCCTTCAAGACCGCGCACACCGGCGTGTCGGCCAAGTCGGACGAGTTGGGCATGCGCCCGATGCAGGCGCTCGCCTACGAGAAGCGCGGCGAGCAATACCTGCTGATCAAGTCGCCCCCGGCATCGGGCAAATCGCGCGCCCTGATGTTCGTGGCGCTGGACAAGCTCAGCAATCAGGGGGTGCGCCAGGCCATCATTTGCGTACCCGAACGCTCGATCGGCGCCAGCTTTGGTAGCGAACCGCTCAGCAAGTATGGCTTCCATGAGGACTGGGTGGTCGCGCCGCAGTGGAACCTGTGCAATGCGCCCGGAGCCGATGATCCCAAGGTTGCCAAATCCAAGGTAAAGGCAGTCGGCGAATTCCTCGCCAGCGACGAACGGGTTCTGGTCTGCACCCATGCAACCTTCCGCTTTGCCTTCGATGAGCTGGGCCCCGAAGCCTTCGACAACCGGCTCATCGCGATCGATGAGTTTCACCATGTTTCTGCCGATGCAGGCAACCGCCTGGGCGCGCAGCTGGCGCAGCTGATCGCGCGCGACAAGGCCCACATCGTCGCCATGACGGGCAGCTATTTCCGCGGTGATGCCATTCCCGTGCTGGCGCCTGAGGACGAGACGAAGTTCGAGACCGTCACCTATACCTACTACCAGCAGCTCAACGGCTACGAGTATCTTAAGACCCTCGACATCGGATACAGCTTCTACACCGGACCATACACCGAGAAGATCTCGGCGCTGCTCGACCCGACGGTCAAGACGATCGTCCACATCCCCTCGGTCAACTCGCGCGAGAGCCTGAAGGACAAGCACCGCGAGGCCGAGGACATCATGAACCATCTCGGCGACTGGCAAGGCGTCGACCCCGAGACTGGTTTTCACCTGATCCGAACGTCGACCGGGAGGGTCATCAAGGTTGCCGATCTGGTCGATGACGATCCAGCGAAACGGGACCGCGTCGTCGCTGCGCTCAAGTCTCCGAAAGCCCGCGAAGATCGGGATTTTGTCGATATCATCATTGCACTCGGCATGGCCAAGGAGGGATTCGACTGGATCTGGTGCGAGCATGCTCTGACCGTCGGCTATCGTTCAAGCCTCACTGAAATCATCCAGATCATCGGCCGCGCCACCCGCGACGCGCCGGGCAAGCTGCGCGCACGCTTCACCAACCTGATCGCGGAACCGGCGGCGGACGACCCGCTCGTGGTCGATGCGATCAATGATTACCTCAAAGCCATCGCCGCAAGCCTATTGATGGAGCAGGTGCTGGCGCCGCGCTTCGATTTCACGCCCAAGGACGCCGGCCCGAAGCCGGGCTTCGACTATGGAGAGGACGGCTACAAGGAAGGTGAAGTCAACATCGGCGTCAATGCCCAAGGGCAGATGCACTTCGAGATCAAGGGGCTCAAATTGCCCACCAGCATCGAGGCAACCCGCATTTGCCGGGAAGACCTCAACGAGGTCATCGCCGCCTTCGTGCAGGACAAGTCCATCGTCGAGCGCGGCATGTTTGACCCCGATGTGGTGCCCGAGGAACTGACCCAGCTGAAGATGGGCAAGATCATCCGCGAGAAGTTTCCAGAACTGAGCGAGGATGATCAGGAAGCAGTTCGCCAGCACGCGGTCGCTGCCATGACGCTGACACAGCAAGCGAAGGCCGCGATCCTCGAGGGTGACAACGGCGAGCTCAACGCCAACACCGCATTTGTCGATGGCGTGCGCAAATTCGCTCTGAGTGTGACTGACCTCGACATCGACCTCATTGACCGGGTCAATCCCTTCAGCGCAACGTATGCGGTGCTGGCGAAGGCCATGGACGCCCAGACGCTTGTCCAGGTCCAGGCGGTGATCAATGCCAAGAAGGACAAGCTAACCTACGAAGATGCCCGCGCGCTTGCCGAACGGGCGCTGGAATTCAAACGGGAACGGGGCCGACTGCCTTCGCTCACCTCGCAGGATGCATGGGAGCGTAAGATGGCTGAAGGCATCGCCTTTCTCCAGCGACACGCCACGAAGGCCGCCGGCAATGGCTGAACTGAGCGATCTTGAACTTCTGGCGGAACTCGGTGTCGACCTGGCACCGGAGACGACGCGGTCGCTGACGCCGCTGCAGGAGCGCATCATCGCCGGGTTCGAAGATATCCAGCGGTTCGTGAGCGAACATGGCCGGCTACCGCAGCATGGCGAAGACCGGGATATCTTCGAACGTCTCTATGCTGTTCGTCTCGACCAGCTGCGCGCAATGTCCGAAGCACGGGAACTGCTGGCGCCGCTCGACCGCGACGGCATCCTCGACGCCGCAGCCGTGCCGGCAGCCTCGCCGGAAGGGCTTGATGATGCCGCCTTGCTTTCGGAACTAGGAATTGCTGCGGATCCGGGCAGTGACATCACCCAGCTGCGCCATGTTGCCCCGCGTGCGGAGAAACGGGCGGCCGATGAGATCGCCAACCGGGAACGCTGCGCCGATTTTACCGAATTCAGGCACCTCTTCGATGCGGTCCAGGCGGACCTCGCGGCGGGCGCGCGTCAGGCCAAGGTCCTTGGCCAGTCCGAAGTCACCCTCGCGGAAATCCAGCCCGGAAATTTCTTCATCGTGGGTGGACAGCTGGCCTACATAGCCGCTTCGACAGAGGAATTCGTTACCCAGTACGAACGGACTGACCGGCGGGTGCGGGTCATCTACGACAATGGCACCGAAGCGAGCGTGCTGTCGCGGTCGTTCCAGAAGGCCCTGTACCGCGACGAATCGGCGCGGCGGATCACCGAACAACTCGCAGGACCGCTCTTCGGCAGCATTGCAGAGCCGGACGACCTCGAAAGTGGCACGATCTATGTCCTGCGCAGCAAATCGTCGCACCCGTTCGTCGATGAGCATCGCCAGTTGATCCACAAGATCGGCGTCACCGGACGACCGGTAGCCAGCAGGATTGCCAACGCCCGCAATGATCCGACATTCCTGCTCGCAGACGTCGAGGTTGTGGCAGAGTACCGGCTTTACAATATCAACCGCTCCAAGCTCGAAGGGCTGATCCACCGCGCGTTGGCCCCCGCACGACTTGACCTTTCGGCCGGAGACCGGTTCGGCAAGACTGTTCAGCCGCGCGAGTGGTTCCTCGTACCCTTGAGCGCCATCGACGAACTGGTCACGCGGATCAGTGACGGCTCGGTTACGAGCTTCCTCTATGACCGGGATCAGGCGCGCTTCGTTTCTGAATAGCCTGTACGCCGTTTGCTTCTGTCCTTGCGCTAGCCTGCGATGGGGGCAAATTGCTGTTGCTCCCAAGTGATTTGATGCCCTTTTGATCCGCCTCGTCACGCGGGCCGGTTGTCGGTGCGCGCAATTGCGAGGCAGCGATGAGCGTTATTCCGATCCGGTCCGAGGCGGCAACGCGCGGTGCCCGCATGCTCCGCACCGCGCTCGGGCCCGAGATCGGGGCCTGGCTTGAAGACCCGGCGGTCATCGAAGTCATGCTCAATCCCGACGGGCGGCTGTGGGTCGACCGGCTCGGCCTCGGCATTTCCGATACAGGCGCGGCGCTGCCTGCTGCCGATGGTGAGCGGATCATCCGCCTGGTCGCGCATCATGTGGGGGTGGAGGTGCACACGGCTGCGCCGCGCGTCTCGGCGGAATTGCCCGGGACGGGAGAGCGGTTTGAGGGGCTGTTGCCGCCGGTCGTTGCCGCGCCGAGCTTTGCGATCCGCAAGCCGGCAGGCGCGGTGTTCAGCCTGGCGGACTATGTCGCGGCCGGGATCATGTCGCCGGCCTGTGCCGCCGCGCTGGCCGCTGCGGTTGCCGCGCGGGCCAATATCCTTGTCGCGGGCGGGACCTCGACCGGCAAGACGACGCTGACCAATGCCCTGCTGGCCGAGGTCGCCAAAACCGGCGACCGGGTGGTGCTGATCGAGGACACGCGCGAGCTGCAATGCGCCGCGCCCAATCTCGTCGCGCTGCGCACCAAGGACGGCGTCGCCTCGCTCTCCGACCTGGTCCGCTCGGCCTTGCGCCTGCGCCCCGACCGCATCCCGATCGGTGAGGTGCGCGGCGCCGAGGCACTCGACCTGCTCAAGGCCTGGGGCACCGGCCATCCGGGCGGGGTCGGAACGATCCATGCCGGGTCTGCGCTCGGCACGCTGCGGCGGCTCGAGCAGCTGATCCAGGAAAGCGTGGTCACTGTGCCGCGCGCGCTCATTGCCGAGACCATCGATGTCATCGCCGTGCTCGTCCGCGACGGCACCGGCCGGCGCCTGTCCGAGCTGGTCCGCGTCGAGGGCCTCAATGCCGCCGGTGACTACCGCCTCATCCCCCTTGTCCCTGCAACCGAAGGAGAATGCCCGTGACCCGAACCCTTGCCCACGCCCGCAATGGCGCGTCCGCCCTCGTGCTCGCCGCCGCCGCTGCGCTGGTCACGGTCATGCCGGCCCATGCCGCCGGTTCCTCGATGCCGTGGGAAGCCCCGCTTCAGTCGATCCTCGAATCGATCCAGGGGCCGGTCGCCAAGATCGTCGCGGTGATCATCATCATCGCCACCGGCCTGGCGCTCGCCTTCGGCGACACCTCCGGCGGCTTCCGGCGCCTGATCCAGATCGTCTTCGGCCTGTCGATCGCCTTCGCCGCCTCGTCGTTCTTCCTCTCCTTCTTCTCGTTCGGCGGCGGAGCGCTGGTCTGATGGAAGGGGCGCCGTCCGGATTGCCGCTGGGTTACGCCGTGCCCGTCCACCGGGCGCTGACCGAGCACATCCTGCTGGGCGGCGCGCCGCGCGGCCTTGCGATCGCGAATGCGACGCTGGCCGGAGCCATCGGGCTTGGCCTGCGACTGTGGATCGCAGGGCTCGTGCTCTTCGCGCTCGGTCACATGGTCGCCGTCTGGGCGGCCCGGCGCGATCCGCAATTCGTCGATGTCGCGCGGCGGCATCTGCGCTTCCCCAACTATCTGAGGGTGTGAAGATCCATGTTCAGCTTGCGCGAATATCGGAACAAGGCTGACCGTCTTGCGGACTTCCTGCCCTGGGCCGCGCTGGTCGCGCCCGGCGTGGTGCTCAACAAGGATGGCAGCTTCCAGCGCTCGGCCCGCTTCCGGGGGCCGGATCTCGACAGCGCCACGCCGGCCGAGCTGATCGCCACCACCGCGCGCCTCAACAGCGCGCTACGCCGCCTCGGCTCAGGCTGGGCAATCTTCGTCGAGGCGGTGCGCCGCCCGGCGCAGGACTATCCGGAAAGCGACTTCCCCGATCCGGCCTCAGCCCTGGTCGAGCGTGAGCGCGCCGCGCAGTTTGCCGAGGAAGGCGCCCATTTCGAGAGCGGCTATTATCTGACGCTGCTGTGGATGCCGCCCGCCGAGGATGCCGCGCGGGCCGAAAGCTGGCTCTACGAAGGCAAGGCCCGGAAGGGCGTGCAGGCCGGTGAACTGCTCGAACTCTTCATCGACCGCACCGACCGGCTGCTGCGCCTGATCGAGGGCTTCGTGCCCGAAGCCGCCTGGCTGGGTGACAGCGAGTCGCTGACCTATCTCCATGACTGTGTTTCGACCCGCAGCCACCGGGTCCGCGTCCCCGAAGTGCCGATGCACCTCGATGCGCTGCTGGCCGATGAACCGCTGACCGGCGGGCTCGAGCCCCGGCTCGGCCGCGCCCATCTGCGCACGCTGACCGTGGTCGGTTTCCCGACCGCCACGTTCCCGGGGATCCTCGACGAACTTAACGGTCAGGCCTTCGCCTACCGCTGGTCGACCCGCGCGATCATGCTCGACAAGACTGACGCGGCGAAACTCCTGGGCAAGATCCGCCGCCAGTGGTTTGCCAAGCGCAAGTCGGTCGCCGCAATCCTCAAGGAGGTGATGACCAACGAGGCCTCAGCGCTGCTCGACAGCGATGCCTCGAACAAGGCTGCCGATGCCGATGCGGCGCTGCAGGAGCTGGGCTCGGACCTGCAAGGCATGGCCTTCGTCACCGCCACCGTCACGGTCTGGGACGAGGACCCGGCACTGGCAGCCGAGAAGCTCCGCCTCGTCGAGAAGGTCATCCAGGGCCGCGACTTCACCGTAATCGTCGAGCGCATGAACGCGCTCGAGGTCTGGCTCGGCTCGCTGCCGGGCCATGTCTACGCCAATGTCCGCCAGCCCCCGGTCTCGACCCTCAACCTTGCCCACATGATCCCGCTCTCGGCGGTCTGGGCCGGGCCAGAATGGGATGCGCACTTCCGGGCGCCGCCGCTGTTCTATGCGCGGACCGAAGGCTCGACCCCGTTTCGCTTCGCCCTCCATGTCGGCGATGTCGGCCATGCGCTGATCGTCGGCCCGACCGGGGCCGGCAAATCCGTACTGCTCGCACTGATGGCCCTGCAGTTCCGGCGCTATGACCGCTCGCAGATCTTCGCTTTCGATTTCGGCGGCTCGATCCGGGCGGCGGCCCTTGCCTGCGGCGGTGATTGGCAGGATCTTGGCACCAGCCTTGCCGGCGACGGGGCTGGCGCCGTCATGCTGCAGCCGCTCGCGCGGATCGATGAGCCTGCCGAGCGGAACTGGGCTGCCGAATGGCTCCACGCGATCCTCGCCGCCGAGGGTGTGGCCATCGATCCCGCGACCAAGGAACATCTCTGGTCGGCCCTGACGTCGCTTGGCACAGCGCCGGTTGCCGAGCGCACGCTCACCGGCCTTGCCGTGCTCCTCCAGTCGCAAGCGCTCAAGCAGGCACTCGCCCCCTATTGCATCGGCGGGCCGTTCGGGCGGCTGCTCGATGCCGAAACCGAGCAACTGGGCGGGGGAAAGTTCCAGGCCTTCGAGACCGAAGGCCTGACCGGTTCGGCTGCCGCACCCGCCGTACTCTCCTACCTCTTCCACCGGATCGAAGGCCGCCTGGATGGCTCGCCGACCCTGATCATCATCGATGAGGGCTGGCTGGTGCTCGACAGTCCGGCCTTTGCTGCGCAGCTGCGCGAGTGGCTGAAAACGCTGCGCAAGAAGAACGCCAGCGTCGTCTTTGCGACCCAGAGCCTCGCCGACATCGAGTCCTCGGCGATTGCGCCCGCGATCATCGAAAGCTGCCCGACCCGCATCTTCCTGCCCAACGAACGGGCGGTCGAGCCGCAGATCCTGTCGGTCTATCGCCGCTTCGGCCTCAACGACCGGCAGATCGAGATCATCGCTCAGGCCACCCCGAAGCGCGACTATTACTGCCAGTCGGCCCGCGGCAACCGCCTGTTCGAGCTGGGTCTGGGCGAGGTTGCTCTCGCCTTTGCCGCCGCCTCCTCGAAGACCGACCAGCTGGCGATCAGCGAACTGACCGAGGCCCATGGCATCGCCGGCTTCGCCCGGGCCTGGCTGCGTCATCGCGGTCTACCCTGGGCCGCCGACATGCTCCCTCCCGATCCCGTTCCCCCCGCCCACGGCAGCGATGTGGCTGCGGGCCAACCCAAGGAGTAGTGCCCATGAAACCGACCCCCAAACCGCCGGGCCTCCGCCAGGTGCTCAGCTTTGGCGCTGCGGCGCTGTCACTGAGCGTGACGGCGATCATCCCCACCCCGGCCTATGCCCAGTTCGGGTTCGGCGGGATCGTCTACGATCCCACCAACTACGCCCAGAACGTGCTGACGGCTGCCCGCACGCTCGAGCAGATCAACAATCAGATCCGTTCATTGCAGAACCAGGCGACGTCGCTGATCAACGAGGCGCGCAATCTACAAAGCCTGCCGCTGACCGTGCTCGAGCCGATCCAGCAGCAGATCCGGCAGACCCAGCAGCTGCTGAGCAAGGCTCAGGGTATCGCTTATGATGTCCAGGCGATCGAGCGCGAGTTCGCCCGCAACTATTCGCCGGCCAGCCTGACCGGTTCGCAGCGCGACATGGTTCGCGGCGCGGAGGACCGCTGGCGCACCAGCGTCGGCGCCTTCGAGGATGCGCTCAAGGTCCAGGCCGGCGCGGTGCAGAACCTCGACGGCTCCCGCACCGCTGTGCAAAGCCTCGTGACGGCAAGCCAGTCGGCGACCGGCGCGCTGCAGGCAGCCCAGGCCGGAAACCAGTTGCTTGCGCTGCAGTCCCAGCAGCTCGCCGATCTGATCGCGACCATGGCGGCCATGAACCGGGCCCAGGCGCTTGATGCCGCCAATGAAGCCACCGCCAAGGCACAGGCCCGCGAGCAGTTGCGCCGCTTCATGGCCCCGGGGCGCGGCTACGTGCCCGTCAGCGCGAAGCTCTATCGGGACTGAGCGCCATGGACACCAAGCTCTTCGCGCGGATCGCAGCCGGGGCCTTTATTGCCGTCGCGCTGACCATGACCGTGCTGACCCTGCGCGAAGAGCGCGAGGTGGTGCAGTCCGAGGTGGTGACGATCCAGGAACCGGACAGCGACCCGCTGCCCGGTCAACTCAAGGCCTGCGCCGCCATGGGCGAGCTGGCGCTGTCCGCGCCCGACTGCCGCGCAGCCTGGGCCGAGCAGCGGCAGCGGTTCCTCGGGATCGAACCCGGGGAGGCGTCATCTGCGGCTGAGCCTGAGCAGTCGCCGTCGGATATCCCGCCAGCAGTGGAGCAGTGACATGGGTGGGACTGGCGTCGTCGACCGCTTCCTCGACATCTTCTCGCGCTACATCGATTCCGGCTTCGGTCTGCTGTCGGGCGAGGTCGCCTTCATCGCGACCACGCTGATCGTCATCGATGTGACGCTTGCCGCGCTGTTCTGGACCTGGGGCGAGCAGGACGACATCATCGCCCGCCTGGTCAAGAAGACGCTGTTTGTGGGGATCTTCGCCTACATCATCGGCAACTGGAACAACCTCGCCAGGATTGTCTTCGAGAGCTTCGCCGGGCTCGGCCTCAAGGCCAGCGGCACCGGCTTTTCGGCAGGCGAACTGCTCCAGCCCGGCCGTGTCGCCCAGGTCGGGCTCGATACCGCGCGGCCCCTGATCGAGGCGATCTCGGACCTCATGGGCTTCGTCAGCTTCTTCGAGAACTTCCTGCAGATCGTCATACTGCTGGTCGCCTGGGCGCTGGTCGTGATCGCCTTCTTCATTCTCTCGATCCAGCTGTTCGTCACCCTGATCGAGTTCAAGCTGACCACGCTCGCGGGCTTCGTCCTCATTCCCTTCGGCCTGTTCGGCAAGACTGCCTTCATGGCCGAACGCGTGCTTGGCAACGTGGTCTCGAGCGGAATCAAGGTGCTGGTCCTGGCGGTCATCGTCGGCATCGGCTCGACCATCTTCAGCGAATTCACCAGCGCCATTCCGGCCGAGCCGACCATCGAGGATGCACTCTCGATCGTGCTGGCGAGCCTGACCCTGCTCGGGCTCGGCATTTTCGGACCCGGCATTGCCAACGGCATTGTCGCCGGAGGTCCGCAGCTGGGGGCTGGTGCCGCCGCAGGAACCGCAATCATGGCGGGTGGAGCGGCTGCCGGCGCAGTTGCCGGAGCAAAGCTTGCCGGCGGCGCGGTGGCCAGTGCCGCCTCCAGCGTTGCCCACGGCACCTCTCGTGCCGCCGGCGGCGCCACGACTGCCTATGCCATGGGTTCTGCCGGGAAGAGCGGCGCTGCCGCTATCGGTTCGGGCGCGGCGGCTGTCGGTGATGCCGCCTTGGGTGCGGCCACCTCGCCGCTGCGCAAGGCCGGCGAAGGCCTCCAGCAATCGTTCCGCGAGGGCGGACGGTCTGCCATCACCAATACCGGCGGCACGATCACGCCCAGTCCCGACACCCCGGGTCCCGATACCCCGGCTCCGCCCACTGCCGAGGCAGGTCAGCCGGCCTGGGCCCGGACGATGAAGAACCGGCAGACCCTCACGCAAGGCGCCACCATCGCCGCCCACACGCTCAAGGCTGGCGACAGCAGCGGTGCGGGCGCTTCCATCGACACTTCGGAAAAGGACTGACGCATGTTCCGACGCCCCACCATTCGTTACGGCAGGACTCCCGAACCCGAAACGCCCTACCAGCGCGCAGCCCAGGTCTGGGATGACCGGATCGGCTCGGCCCGGGTCCAGGCCCGCAGCTGGCGGCTTGCCTTCTTCGGCGCGCTGGGCCTGTCGACCTGCCTGACCGCCGGGATCATCTGGCAGGGCGCACGCGGCAGCATTGTCCCCTGGGTGGTCGAGGTCGACAAATTGGGCGAAGCCCAGGCCGTGGCCCCTGCCGACGCCGGTTTTGCACCGTCCGATCCCCAGATCGCTTTCCACCTCGCGCGCTTCATCGAGCAAGTCCGCAGCATCCCCGACGATCCGATCGTCGTGCGCCAGAACTGGCTCCGGGCCTATGACTTCGCGACCGACAAGGGCGCGCTCGCGCTCAACAACTATGCCCGGACCAACGATCCCTTTGCGCTCATCGGGCGCGAACAGGTCGGCGTCGATGTCACGAGCGTGATCCGGGCATCACCGACCAGCTTCCGCGTCGCCTGGGTCGAGCGCCGCTACCGCGACGGCAGTCTCGCCGAGACAAGCCGCTGGACCGCGATCCTGACCACCGTCGTCCAGCCTCCGCGCACGCCTGATGCCCTGCGCAAGAACCCGCTCGGCATTTTCGTCAACGCCATCAACTGGTCGAAGGAACTCGGATCATGATCAGCCGGACCCGGTGCGCGCCGCGCGCCCTGACCCTCGCTATTGCCAGCTCGAGCCTCGTGCTCGCCATTCCCCTGCAGGCCCGGGAACACGCAGTGAACCCGCCTGCCGCGCCTGCGGCGGTCAGCGAGACGCCGCAGGCGCCTTCTTCGCGCCCCAGCGTGGTCGCCATCGCCGTACCGCTGCCGCTTCCCGGCCAGCTCAAGAGCTTACCGCAGGCGGAGCCCCCCGCTGCGGGCCGCTCCCGCCCGTCCCGGAGTCACCCCGCTCCGCGCGACCGGGTGGGAGCGGCAAACGAGGCCGCGCGCGTACAGCCGGACCGCACCGGGTTCATCAACGCGATCCAGCTCTACCCCTTCACCAAGGGCGCGCTCTATCAGGTCTATGCCAGGCCCGGACAAGTGACCGACATTGCGCTCCAGCCCGGCGAGCGTCTGGTCGGGCCCGGGCCAGTTGCTTCGGGCGATACCGTGCGCTGGATGATCGGCGACACTGTCAGCGGCACCGGGGCCGCCGAACAGGTCCATATCCTCGTCAAGCCGACCCGGCCCGACATCGCCACCAATCTCGTGATCAACACCGATCGGCGGACCTATCACCTCGAGCTGCGCGCCAATCCTTCCGTCTACATGGCCTCGGTCTCCTGGACCTATCCGGAAGACGAACTGATCGCGCTGCGCCGGGCCCACGCCGAGGCCGAACGCGCGGCGCCGATCGCAGCCGGCATGGACCTCGCGAGCCTTGATTTCCGCTACCGGATCGAGGGCGACAAGCCGGCCTGGCGGCCGCTGCGCGCTTTCGATGACGGAACTCGCGTCTTCATCGAGTTTCCCGAAAGCGTCGCGCAAGGCGAATTGCCGCCGCTGTTCGTGCTGGGGGCCCGCGGCGAGGCCGAACTGGTCAATTATCGCGTCTCGGGTCGCTACATGATTGTCGACCGGCTCTTTGCCGCTGCCGAGCTCCACCTTGGCGGGCGCAAGGGCCAGGACAAGGTGCGGATCGTCACCGCGCGCCGGGGCCGGTCATGACCGGGGCGGTCGACACCGAAAGCCGGGAGCAGCCGCTGGTCGATCCCGAAAGCGCGGTAAAGCTGCGCGGCGATCCACCGCGCGTCATGCGCCTGTCGCGCAAGGCCATCGGCCTGGCCTCGGCTGCTGGCTGTGCGCTGGTCGGCGGCGCCCTGATCTATGCCCTCCAGCCCGAGGGGCGAAAAGGCGCCGAAGAACTCTACAACACCGATGGCGTCGCCGTGGCCGACAATCTCGCCGGGGCGCCCAAGGACTATGGCCAGGTGCCCAAGCTCGGCCCGCCGCTTCCCGGCGATCTCGGCAAGCCGATCCTCGATGCCCGGCAGCGCGGCGATGTGGCCGCACTGCCACCGGCGGGGACGGGATCGGCGACCAATCCCGCTGCAGACGCGGCCGCAGCCTCCCGGCAGCGCGCCGAGCAGGAGCGCGAAGCCGCCCGCGGCAGCCGCCTGTTCTTCGGGGGCGGAAGCGCGGGCTCTGCCGCAGGCAGTCTGGCCAGTCCGCCTGCGGGAGACGAGGCGCGGGCCGTTGCGCCCGGCGCGGCCCCTTCATCGGATGCGGCGCGCCGGCAGGCCTTCCTCGAGCGCACCAGTGACCGGCGGACGGTCTCGGGCGAACGGCTTGTGGGGCTGGCCGCCCCTGCCATCCTCCAGGCAGGCTCGGTCATCCCGGCAGCCCTGATCACCGGCATCCGTTCGGACCTGCCGGGGTTGGTGACCGCCCAAGTGACCCAGAACGTCTATGACAGTCCAACGGGGCGGATCCTGCTGATCCCGCAGGGCTCGCGGCTGATTGGCGACTATGACGCCGATGTCGCTTTCGGTCAGAACCGGGTCCTGCTCGCCTGGAACCGGCTGATCCTGCCTGATGGCCGCTCGATCGTGCTCGAGCGGCAGCCGGCTTCCGACACCCAGGGCTTTGCCGGGCTGAAGGACGGCACCGACAATCACTGGGGCGGGGTGCTCAAGGCCGCACTCGTCTCGACCCTGCTGGGCGCCGGCGCGGAGCTGGGCTCCGGCGATGATGGCAATCTTGCCCGCGCCTTCCGGCGCGGAACGCAGGACAGCATCAATCGTGCGGGCGAGCAGATCGTCAGCCGCGAACTCAACGTCCGGCCGACGCTGACCATCCGTCCGGGTTTTCTGGTGCGGGTGCTGGTCACTCGCGACCTTGTTCTGGGAGCGGGACAATGACACGGCTGAAGCTATCGGACATTGCCGATGAAAAGCCGGTACGGCTGACGATCGAGCTGCCGGCGCGGCTGCACCGCGAGCTTCTGGCCTATGCGGTGGCAGTCAATGGCGGGGCAGCAGCGGGCGCGCCAACGGTCGAGCGCCTGATCCCGCCCATGCTGGAGCGGTTCATCGCCAGCGACCGCGCCTTTGCCAAGGCGAAGCGCGGTCAGGCGGGGTAACGCTCGTTGATCATCGTGAAGAAGCGCTGCAACGCCGGGTTCTCGTTGTCCTCGCGCCAGTAGAGCGCAAAATCGATCCGCGCCGTGCCGCCATTGTCATAGATGTCCCGGAACTGCAGCTCCGGCCATGCGACACCCATCGAGGCTTCGGTGGCAATGGTGATGAACCGGCCGACCGGGACCATGCTCAGCACGCTCTCGAGGCTGGTTTCCTGGGTGATGATATTGGGGCGATAGCCCTGCCCGGTGAGGCGCGCGGCGATCATATTGCGGATCATCTGGCCAATGCCTTGGCGCGGGACGACAAAGATCTCGCGGCGAAGATCGCCCCAGTAGATCCGGCTTGCCTCGAGCAAGGGATGCTCGGGGTAGAGTGCCGCGACCAGCCGTTCCGACCATACCGGGCGCGATGCAATCCCCTGTTCTTCACTGCCGAGCGGCGCGATCGCAACGTCGATCGTCCCGGCCCGCAGATCGCTGCACAGCTTGTCTGGATCGCCCTCTACCCCGTCGAACTGCACATCGGGAAACCGGGTGAGGTAGTCGGAGAAGGCGGCCTTGAGGTGCCCGGCCATGAGCGAGGAGCAATAACCTACCGCGAAGCGGCCTTGCTCGCCGTAGCTGACGGCCCGCGCCGTGGTCTGGAGATTTTCCAGATCGGTAATGATGCGGCGCGCGGTCTCGAGAAAGACCTTTCCGGTCTCGGTCGGTTCCGCCCCGCGGGTCGTCCGCTCGAACAGTTTGATGCCAAGTCTGTCCTCGAGCTGCAGGACACTGCGGCTGAGCGTTGCCTGCTTCACATTGAGCCTGGAAGCCGCGCCCGAAAAGCTGCGAAGATCTGCTGACATCAGCGCGTATCGGAGCTGGCGTATCTCGATGGTCACGCTCGTGCAGCACTCCCTTCTACATACTCTCAGTATGAGGCCGAATTCTGCGGCACTCGCAACCAAAATCGATTGAAGAGAAGGATTTATTACAAATCAACCCCGTCTTCCGGCTCAGAAACTGAGGATGGTAAGCCTGCTCCAACGGAACTGCTTTTGCACGACAGGGTCAGATTGGGCCTCGCACCGAGCCCTAGCAGGTGCAGGCCACATTAACTTGGTTGCTAGTCTGCCCAAAAGGGCGGGGCCAGCTCAAGTCAGCCCTTTGCGCTGCTTAGCGAATGGGTTTGTACGCTGACAGGAAGATATCAACCGCCGAGCTCAGGACTGCATTCCGGTCAACGGCAGGCGTTGCCCCGTAGAGCTTGGGTTCAAACAGACCTGCCTCCAGCAATCCCTTCAACTGCAGTGCCGCAAGCCTGGCATCGGTCACCGCGATAAGTCCCTCGCTGGACCAAAGCGCCAATCGGCAAGCGACTTGGTCCCAACCGTGTTCCGGACCGCTTGCATAGAGCAGCGGACCCAAGGTTGCATGGTTGGCATCGACGAGCCCGACCCTCAGCATGGCGACGACATCATCGGATAGCACCAGGTCGAGGTAGGCCTCGCCAAACGCCAGCAGTGCTGATTTCGGGTCGCCAGCCGGTTCCGCAAGCAGACCGATCATCTTGTCGGCCTGTTCCCCCATGCTTTCCATCATGACGGCGGCGAACAGTTCCTCCTTTGACTTGAAATAGCTGTAAAGCGTCGCTTTCGAGCCGCCGAGCCGCGCTGAAATCGCCGCCATGCTGGTGCGTTCGTACCCCACTTCGCGAAACAGCGCAGCGGCTGCCTCCATGATCGCCTGGCGGCGTTCGTCCGTTTTCACACGCATGCGGCAATCCTTTTTTGAACCAGCCTGTACACTTTTCGATTGACCGATGCAAATCGTCGCGATAACCGACCGTACAGTTCAGTTAAGGTGAAATCGATGTACCCGACCACTTCGGGAGACAGGCGCGGTCTGAGGCTGCGCCTTTCCCTTTTGCTTGCCGGCGGCGCGCTTGCCCTGACCGGATGCGCCGCCATTCCCGCGCCTGAAATCGGCGCACCGCCGAGGTCGTCCGAGACCTTCGACACCGCTGCAAGCCTCCCTGGCACTGGCGCTGCCTGGCCGGGCGATGGCTGGTGGCGCAGCTATGGCGACCCGCAGTTGAACCGGCTGATCGAGGAAGCGCTTGCCAATGCACCCGACATGCGGGCTGCCGAAGCCCGTACCCGCAGAGCGCTGGCCATGGTTGCGGTCAGCCGGGCCGATCTGCTGCCCTCTGTGAGCGCGGGAGCATCGGCGCAGGCCGACAGGCAAAGCTACAACATGGGCTTTCCTGCCCCGCGCGGATGGAATGACAATGGCCGCGCTGCGCTCGACCTTTCCTGGGAACTTGATTTCTGGGGCAAGAACCGGGCTGCGTTCGCCGCCGCGACCTCGGACTCAGAGGCAGCGCGCGCCGAGCAAGCCGCTGCCAGGCTTGGCCTGTCGAGCGCCATCGCCGCACAATATGCGGCACTGGCCGCGCTCCATGCGGATCGTGATGCTGCCCTCGAGGCCGTGACGGTGCGTACCCGCACGGCGGAACTGATGCAGGGACGGCAGGAACGCGGACTGGAGAACGAAGGCGCGGTCCGCCGCGCGGTTTCAGCGCGTGCTGCCGCTCAGGCCAACCTTGCCGCTATCGATGAGTCGATCGGCCTTTCCCGCAATGCCCTGGCCGCACTGCTCGGCGCGGGGCCGGACCGCGGGCTGACGATTGCCCGGCCTTCGGCGCGGCTCGCCCCGGCGGTGGCGCTGCCCGATGCAATCCCTGCGCAGTTGATGGGCCGCCGCCCGGACATCGCCGCCGCGCGGGCAAGGGCTGAGGCGGCTTCCAGCAGAATTACCGTCGCGGAAAAGCGCTTCTATCCCAACATCAACCTTGCCGGGATCATTGGTTTGCAGTCGCTCAATCTGGCCAGCTTCGCCGAAGGGGACTCGCTGTTTGGCAGTGCTGGCGCCGCGATTTCGCTGCCGATCTTTCAAGGCGGCAGACTGAAGGCAGGATACCGTTCAGCAGAGGCGGAATATGATCTGGCCGTCAGCGCTTATGACGCGGCCGTGGCGCAGGGCTTGCGCGAAGTGGCCGATGCCGCGACCAGTCGCCGCGCGCTTGACACCCGGCTGCGCCATACGCGCGAAGCGCATGTCGCTGCTCAGGCGGCCTGGCAGATCGCCGACAACCGGTATCGCGGCGGGCTTGCTACCTATCTCGACGTGCTTTCCGCTGAAGATGCGCTGATTGCTGCACGCCGCGAGCTTGCCAGCCTCGAAACCCGCGCCCTTGCCCTCGACATTGCCCTTGTCCGCGCCCTTGGCGGCGGATTTGGCGCCTGACCCCTAAAAGGCCTTCACCATGACCAAGATCACCCATGTCGTCGAACACGACGTCTATATCACCACCGAGGAGACCACCCCGGAGGAGGACAGCGCCCGCAAGCTCAAGCGCAAGAAGCTGTTCCTGGGTCTGGCGGCGGGCGTCGCCATCGCCGGCCTCGTCTGGTTTGCATATGACGCGCTGATTGCCTCACGTCATGTGACAACCGACAACGCTTATGTCGGCGCCAATGTCGCGCAGGTGACGCCGCTGGTCGCCGGGCCGGTGGCGGAAGTGCTGGTTGACGATGCCCAAATGGTCAAGCGCGGAGACGTGCTGGTGCGGCTCGACGATACCGATGCCCGGCTTGCGCTTGCCCAGGCCGAGGCAGCGCTGTCATCGGCCCAGCGCCGGGTGCGCGGCGTGATCGCGACCGACAGCGGCCTTGCCTCACAAGTCACTGCCCGCGCGGCCGACCGGACAGAGGCCGCCGCGCGCCTTGCTGGCGCACGCGGCGATGTGGACAAGGCGCGGATCGACCTGGAACGCCGTCAGGCGCTGGCCGCATCCGGATCCGTGTCGGGCGAGGAACTGACCGTTGCCCGCAACGCCCTTAACACCGCCAACGCGAATCTGCGCGCGGCACAAGCTGCGCAGGCACTCACCGCCGCCAATCAGGCGACCGCCGCAAGCACGCTTCAGGCGAACACCGCGCTGATCGCCAATACGACGCCCGATACCCATCCCGATGTTCTCGCCGCCCGCGCGGCGCGCGATCAGGCGAGGGTCAATCTGGAGCGCACGGTAATCCGCGCGCCCGTTGATGGTGTTGTGTCCCGCCGCCAGGTCCAGGTCGGTCAGCGGGTGCAGCCGGGCGCGATGCTGATGCTCGTGGTGCCGATCCGCGACGTTTACGTCGATGCCAACTTCAAGGAAGTGCAGCTGACCAAGGTCCAGCCTGGTCAACCCGTCACGCTCCATTCCGATCTTTACGGCAAGGATGTGGAGTACAAGGGAACCGTGGTGGGCTTCACCGGCGGGACTGGCGCAGCCTTCTCGGTCGTCCCGGCGCAGAATGCCACCGGCAACTGGATCAAGGTGGTTCAGCGCCTGCCCGTGCGCATCAGGCTCGATCCCGCCCAGGTCGCAGCGCACCCGCTGCGCGTAGGCCTGTCGATGAACGTCGATATCGACGTTTCCGAATAAGGAGCGCAGATATGGCCGCCGCCGCCGTAGCACCGGGCAGTCTGTCCGGCGCGCAGCCCGGGACTGCGTCGGGACATGGCGATCGCCATCCACCCCTGACCGGAATCAAGCTGCTGATCGCCGCCATCGCCATCGGCTTTGGCAACTTCCTGGTCGTGCTCGACACGACGATCGCCAATGTCTCGGTGCCCAACATCGCGGGGTCGCTCGGCGTATCCGCCAGCCAGGGCACCTGGGTCATCACCTCTTACGCGGTGGCGGAGGCGATTACCGTGCCGTTGACCGGCTGGCTGACACGGCGTTTCGGGGCCCAGAAGGTCTTCATCGCCTGTTATCTGGCGTTCGGCATACTCTCGCTGCTGTGCGGTCTGGCCATGTCGATGGGCATGCTGATTGCCGGGCGCGTGCTGCTGGGCCTTGCCGGCGGCCCACTGATGCCGCTCTCGCAGATGCTTCTGCTGCGCATCTTCCCGCCTGAAAAAGCCACACTGGCCAGCGTGATCTGGGCCATGACCACGGTGATCGCGCCGGTGGCCGGGCCGATCCTGGGCGGAATTATCAGCGACGGGGCGGGCTGGCCCTGGATTTTCTATATCAAGGTGCCGATTGCTTTTGCCGGCGGGCTTACCGCATGGTGGCTGCTGCGCGGACAGCCTGATCCCAAGGCGCACGCCTCGATCGACGTGGTCGGGCTTGGCTTGCTGATCGTGTGGGTTGGCGCATTCCAGATCATGATCGATGAGGGCCGCAACAAGGACTGGTTCGCCTCGACCGAAATCGTGGTGCTGGGGATCGTTTCCCTTGTCGGTTTCCTGGCGTTCCTGTTCTGGGAACTGACCGAGAAGAACCCGATCGTGAACTTGCGGATCTTCCGCCATCGCGGGTTCACGGCGGCGGCGATCACCTACAGCGCGGGCTTTGGCGCATTTTTCGCCTCGCTTGTGATCTTCCCGCTCTGGCTGCAACAGAACATGGGCTACACCGCGACGTGGGCGGGCTATGCCACCGGGATCATGGGCGTCCTGTCCATCGGCTGCGCCCCTCTGGTGGGCAAGGCCGTGGAAAAAATCGACGCGCGGATGATCATCTTCACCGGACTGGCGGGGCTCGGCCTGCTGAACGCATGGCGCACCCTGTTTACGGGCGACGCGACGTTCTGGCAGATTGCCGGGCCGACGTTCCTGTCCGGCGCGTTCATGGTGATGTTCTTCGTGCCGGTCACTGGCTTGGCGATGGCCAGCGTCGATCCCGATGAAGCCGCCGATGCGGCGGGGCTTTCCAACTTCATGCGAACCCTGGCCGGCGCCTTTGCCACCGCGCTGGTACAGACCGGATGGAGCAATGCCGGGCGCGAAAAGCAGACCGCACTGGCGGACAGCATGACGGGCGGTCAGCAGGTACTGGACGGCATGATCGCCAATGGCACCCCGCCTGACGTAGCGGTATCGAGCCTCAGCTTCCTGGTCGAACGCGAAAGCGTGATGCTGGCGACGCTCGAGATGTTCGGGGTCGTCGCCATAGTCTTTGCATTTTCGGCGATGCTCATCTGGCTCGCTCCCAAACCGAAGGGGCCGATCGACACAAGCGGCGGACATTGAGGTTATGCGCAGCGTCCCGCCGGGTCGGGGTTACAATCTCTTTTCGTAGACTATGGCTCAAGACGCAGGGATGCGCTGCTGATTGGCGGTCATCCCGAGGTGGAATTCGGACTGGTGTTCGAGGCCGAAGTGGCCGGCGGAAGTGAATACTTCGATTGTCGCTGAGTGCTATTCTGGCCGCGAGAGCGTCAGCGCCGTTGTGTATCGGCGGGGGCTCTTGCCTGGATAGAACATTTCCTGCGAGTCAGGCGGCCTCGACCCCATGGGCTTCAAAAGCCACCCCTAGGCGCTTGCGTACTGCGCCAAAAATGGCCGCAAGATTGTCCATGCTCGGATTGCCCTTTTCCGAGAGCATCCGGTGCAGGCTCTTGCTGGGCCGATTGGTTTCAGCGGCAAGTCCCTCGAATCCGACCGAGGCGTTGACCAGATCGCGCAGGATGAGGCGTGCGACATGCGGTTCGCCGTTAAGGAAGGCGGTTGCGGCTTCGTCGAGCATGGCCTTGGCGAAGGCGGGGTCGCGCGCGGCGCGTTCCTTCACCGTTTCCTTGAAATCGCGTGTCAGCGCCACCGTGCCTAACTCCTTGTCTTCTTTGCCCTGGCCTTCCGGCCTTTGTACTCGTCGAGCAATACGCCTGCCTGCCTGATATCGGACTGTTGCCGTTTCTTGGTCCCGCCCACGAAGAGAATGATCAGCTGATCTCCATCCTGAGCCAGATAGAGCCGGTATCCTGGCCCCCAGTCGATCCGGTACTCGCCAAGCCCGCCGCCGATCCACTTGACGTTCGACAGGTTGCCCAGTTCCATCCGGACGATAGCAGTCGCTACCTTGGCCGCAGCCTGGACATCGAGTTCGTCGAACCAGTTCCGGAACGGGCAACTGCCATCCTCGCAGACATACTCCTCAACAATCACAAGGCACCGCCATGGGTAACATATTCGTTACCCTGCGTCGAGAGTTCAGTTTCATGATCAGGCGGGGAGGCTGGGGCGCCGCAAGCTGGCAGCCCCTTCATTGAGGAGGCGGGCGATTTCGTCCGAGGTCCGCCGGACGGCGAGTTTCAGCGCCTCGTCGATGTGGATGTAGTCCTGCGTCACATTCTGGGATGCGTGGCCCAGCATGGCGCGGATGGTCAGTTCGGTGAACCCGAGTTCGCCAGCAATACTGGCAAAGGTGTGACGCAATGTATGAAGCGTCGCCCCTTCGATCCCGGCCAACCGGCAGACCCGAATGAAGCAAGCGCTGGACGCCTGATAAGGGCCGGTGCCGGTCAATGACGGGAAGACGTGAGGATTACCTGCAATCTCGGCCTGTGCGAGCACGACCCGGAGCGCCTCTGGTCCTATTGCGCGAACCTGGGCGTCGGTCTTGGTGTCGGGGAAGGCAACGAACCCGCCCTCGGCGTGGACCCAGGTACGCTTCATTGCCTGCCCTTCCTCTCGCCGGAAACCTGTCAGCGCAAGAAGCCGGACAACAGCGAGGGCGGTGGTGTTCTCCCCATTGCGCTCGGCATAGGCCATGGCCTTGCCCAGAGCGGCGATTTCTGCGGAACTGAGTCGCCGGGTCTTCTTGTTGGTAGCGAGCTTCTTGGCGCCGCGAGTGGGATGCTCGGTCAGCAAGCCTTTGTGCTTGGCATGGCCCAGGATCGCCTGCAGCGTACCAAGGCAGCGCGCTGCAACACCCGGGCCGCCGGCGGCCTTGCCGCCGCGTCCGCCGCCACGCGCCTTGGCCGTTTTGCCATCCCGCACATCGGACTGCATTTGCTCGACTTCGGCAATGGTCAGGTGCTTGGCGTGCCGCTTGCCCAGCAGGGGCTTGATGTGCGTGTTGATCCGGCTCTCGTCCATCTTGAGCGAGGATTCCTTGATCGGACGGTTCTTGCGTCCGAGGATATTTCCGGCCCGGGCCTCGGTCAGATACCAGTCGCACATCTGGCCAACCGTCATGCCCTTGCGAGCCTCGTGGACGGCGACTGCCGGATCCTCGCCCGACGCCACTTCACCAAGCTTGATCTTGGCGAGGTCACGAGCCCGTTCAACGGTAATGACGCCATATCGCCCGAGGTTGATCCGCCGCTTGATGCCTTCGGCATTGCGGTACTGGACGATAAAGGTCTTGAGACCAGATGGCAGAGCACGGACGCCGAAGCCACGGATCTCGCTGTCCCAGAGCACTGCCTGCGCCTGTCCGTCCGTGCTGAAGGCATCCACCGAGCGCTTGTTGATCTTGGCGGTTGGCATTGCTGCAACTCCATTTGGAGACAAAGCTCAAAACGAGGCTCTCTGTCTCCATATTGTCTCCAGATTTTGCCGTTTCGTGGCGAAATGGAGCGTATGGCGGCGCAACGTGAACTGCAACAACTATTGGATTTATCGTGTTATTTCGTAGAATCGGCTACGATAGCGAAGGTGCTTGAATCGTTTTGCCAAGGTTGGGGTCGAGGGTTCGAATCCCTTCGCCTCCAGTTTTTCAAGGGTTTAGCGAAACCCTGTTCCCAAAAATCCGAAAAAATAGCATCTTCGGATCGTGTTCGGATTTCCCGGGCCGTGTTCGGATTTCGGGGAAGATGGGTCTCAAAGATTCCGCGTCAGATGCAGAGGTGGCGAAAGCGCGCGAATCCTCGGCCAAGGCTACGGTCACGCAGAGCAAGACGTTCCGTGACGGCCTGATCTACCTCTACCAGCGCTCGGTCTTCAAAAAGCCGACATGGGGAGGTGTCAGTCCGATGCGAACCGCTCTCCGTTTGACAAGGGTCCCCCAAAGAGCAGCGTGCCTCAGGCAACAAGGCACTGCCACTCGGCCAGTGCGGCCGAGCGGCGGGCTTTGAAGGTCTGACGATCTACGAGGTGGCGTTCCGAGTTGAAGTGATTGTGCAGCGAGGCGTGGACTGAGGCGAATTTTTGTAACGACTTCATTTGGCGAAACCGCGGCATCGCACGTTCCCGTCGTCGGAACGGCAGGTGCGAATTTTCGGCCCGATTGTTCAGGTGCCTGCCGATTTCCCGGCGTTCGGCGTTGCCCAGTTCCTGCATTGCAGCAGGATAGGAACGCAGCCCGTCGGTGACGATCTTCTCGGCCGGGCCATGGCGCTTCAGTGCCTTCTTCATGAACCGCAAAGCCGCGGATTTGTTTCGTTTCCTGGTGACGTAGCTTTCCAGGACTTCGCCCTCGTGGTCGACTGCACGCCACAAGTACACCATCTCGCCGTTGATCCGCACGTACATTTCATCAAGATGCCAACGCCAGTGCCGGAAGCCTCGCATGCGGCTGATTCGCTGGCGCCGAATGTCTGCCGCGAACAGCGGCCCGAACCTGTTCCACCACAGCCGAACCGTCTCGTGGCAAAGATCAATGCCCCGCTCGAACAGCAGATCCTCGACATTGCGCAGACTCAACGGAAACCGCACGTACATCATCACCACCAGCCGGATCACCTCCGGCGAAGAATGGAAATACCGGGACGGGCTGGCTGGTTTTCAAGGACGGGGCATGCCCCTGCCCGACCCCCGGCACGGCCCATTCGCTAGCCGATGCAGTTCTTCTGACACCACCTCTAGGCTGTATCGACATTCAGAGGATTCCCAAACGGGATGATGTCTGATTCATG
>CAZVWP010000025.1:0-54288 GCA_964630805.1 uncultured Novosphingobium sp.
ACGGCGACGTGCCCGACAGCCTCAAGGACCGCCGCCTGATGGCGCTCGACATGGGGTCGCTCATCGCCGGCGCCAAATATCGCGGCGAGTTCGAGGAACGGCTGAAATCGGTGCTCGACGAGGTCAAGGGCGCCGAGGGCGAGATCATCCTGTTCGTCGACGAGATGCACACACTGATCGGCGCGGGCGCGTCCGAAGGCGCGATGGACGCCTCGAACCTGCTGAAGCCGGCTCTGGCGCGCGGCGAACTGCACTGCATCGGCGCGACCACGCTCGACGAGTACCAGAAGTACGTCGAGAAGGACGCGGCGCTGCAGCGGCGGTTCCAGCCGGTGTTCGTGGGTGAACCCACGGTGGAAGACACCATCTCGATCCTGCGCGGCCTCAAGGACCGCTACGAGCTGCACCACGGCGTGCGCATCACCGATGGCGCGATCGTCGCCGCGGCGACGCTCAGCAACCGCTACATCGCCGACCGCTTCCTGCCCGACAAGGCAATCGACCTGATGGACGAGGCCGCCAGCCGCATCCGCATGGAAGTGGAGAGCAAGCCCGAGGAAATCGAGGTGCTCGACCGGCGCATCGTCCAGCTCAAGATCGAGGAAATGGCGCTCGGCAAGGAGACCGACCAGGCGAGCAGGGACCGGCTGGCGAATCTGCGCGACGAGCTTGCCAATATCGAGCAGCAGTCGGCCGAGCTGACCACGCGCTGGCAGAACGAGCGCGACAAGATTGCCTCCGAAAGCAGGATCAAGGAGCAGCTCGACGCCGCGCGGGTGGAGCTGGAGCAGGCGCAGCGGGCCGGTGATTACGCCAAGGCTGGCGAGCTGACCTACGGCCGCATCCCCGAGCTGGAGAAGGCGCTGGCCGACGCGCAGGGCGAATCCGAGAACGCCTTGCTGCGCGAGGAAGTCACCAGCGAGGACATCGCCGCCGTCGTCAGCCGCTGGACCGGCATCCCGGTCGACCGGATGATGGAAGGCGAGCGCGAGAAGCTGCTGCGGATGGAAGAAGTCATCGGCGAGCGGGTGATCGGCCAGCAGGACGCGGTCGTGGCCGTCTCCAAGGCGGTGCGCCGCGCCCGCGCCGGCCTGCAGGATCCGAACCGGCCGCTGGGCAGCTTCCTGTTCCTCGGCCCCACGGGCGTGGGCAAGACAGAGCTGACCAAGGCATTGGCCGGTTTCCTGTTCGACGACGACAACGCCATGGTCCGCATCGACATGAGCGAATTCATGGAAAAGCACGCGGTCAGCCGCCTGATCGGCGCCCCTCCGGGTTATGTCGGCTATGACGAGGGCGGCGTGCTGACCGAGGCGGTGCGCCGGCGGCCCTATCAGGTGGTGCTGTTCGACGAAGTCGAGAAGGCGCACCCGGACGTGTTCAACGTGCTCCTCCAGGTGCTCGACGACGGGCGGCTGACCGATGGCCAGGGCCGGGTGGTGGACTTCACCAACACCCTGATCATCCTGACCAGCAACCTCGGCAGCCAGTTCCTTGCGGGCCTTGCCGAAGGCGAGGACGTCGACAAGGTCGAGCCGCAGGTTATGGAAGTGGTCCGGGCGCATTTCCGTCCCGAATTTCTAAACCGGCTCGACGAGATCGTGCTGTTCCACCGGTTGGGGCAGGAGCACATGGGCCCGATCGTCAAGATCCAGGTCGCGCGGGTGGCCAACCTCCTCAAGGACCGCAAGATCGCGCTCGACCTCACCGACGCGGCGGAACGCTGGCTCGGCCGGGTGGGCTACGATCCGGTCTACGGCGCACGGCCATTGAAGCGCGCGGTGCAGCGCTACCTGCAGGATCCGCTGGCCGAGAAGCTGCTCGGGGGCGAAATTCCCGATGGCGCAACGGTGAAGATCGACGAGGCGGACGGGGGGCTGAACATCTCGGTCGCCTGAACCGTCCTCAACTCACAAATGCTGATACAGCAATCGCCCTCTCCCTTCAGTCAGGAGGGGGCGAGGGGTGGGGCTCGTCTTGATTCCCCCAAGTCCGGACGCGCTCCACCCCAACCCCTTCCCGCCTCGCCGGATGCTCCTTTCGGCGGCCGATATCCCCGATTGACCGCCCGCTGCGACGCGTTTAACCGGCTGGTTAAATTCCGCTCCCGGGCCGTCGCGGACGGCCGCTTTCCAGCATGAGGCAACAGACATGAAACTCGATTCTTCCATTGCCGCGGTCGTCACCGGCGCTGCTTCCGGTCTTGGCGAGGCGACGGCCCGCGCGCTTGCCGCCCAGGGCGTGAAGGTCGCGATCTTCGACATGAATGCCGAGCGCGGCGAAGCTATCGCCGCCGAAATCGGCGGGGTCTTCTGTAACGTCAACGTCACCTCGGACGAAAGCGTCGAGGCCGGCTTCGCCAAGGCCCGCGCCGCCAATGGCCAGGAACGCATCCTGGTCAACTGCGCCGGCATCGCCACGGCCATCAAGACCGTCGGCCGCGACCGCGAGACAAAGGCCGTCAAGGGATACCCGATGGCCGAGTTCGAGAAGGTCATCGCGATCAACCTGGTGGGCACCTTCCGCTGCATCGCCAAGTCGGTCGCCGGCATGCTCGAGCTCGATCCGCTCGATGCCGACGGGCAGCGCGGCGCCATCGTCAACACCGCCTCGGTCGCGGCGCAGGACGGCCAGATTGGTCAGGCCGCCTATACCGCCTCGAAGGCCGGCGTGCTCGGAATGACCCTGCCCATCGCGCGCGACCTGATGAACGAGGGCGTACGGGTCAACACGATCCTCCCGGGCATCTTCGAGACCCCGATGATGAAGTCGCTGCCCGAGCCCGCCCAGATCGCGCTCGCCGCCGCGGTGCCCTTCCCCAAGCGCCTCGGCAAGCCCGAGGAATATGCCAAGCTCGCCCTGTTCCTGATCGAGCACGATTACATCAACGCCGAGCATGTCCGCATGGACGGCGGCATCCGCATGGCTCCGAAGTAAGCAGGCCGCAAACGGTCGCAATGGCCGAAGCCGATCTCACAGCCCCGCCAGGCGCGCGCGACAAGCTGCTGGAGACGGCGAGCGAGATCATGCGCGAAGGCGACGTGGTCGACATCTCCCTGTCCGAGCTGTCGCTGCGTTCGGGGCTGAACTCTGCTTTGGTCAAATACTACTTCGGCAACAAGGCGGGCCTGCTCAAGGCCCTGCTCGACCGCGACTGGCAGGCGATCGTCAGCAGCGTCGACGCGCTGCTGGCCAAGGACGGCTGGGACCCGGAGGCGAAGCTACGGCGGCACATCTCCAAGGTCGTCGATACATTCTACATGGTGCCCTATCTCAACCGCCTGACCATGCGGCTGGTGCGCGAGAGCGACGATGCCGAGGCACGGCGCATCGCCGACAACTACCTCTCGCCGATGTACCGTGCCTATGAGCAACTGATCGGCGACGGGGTTCGTGCCGGCGCGTTCCGCCCGGTCGACCCGCAGATGTTCTATTTCACCGTCACTGGCGCGGTGGACCGCTTCTTCTCGGCGCGGCTGGTATTGAAGCACTGCTTCAATCAGGACACGTTGACCGAGGAACTGCGCGACCGCTATCGCCAGCACACCATAGAC
Source organism: uncultured Novosphingobium sp. (assembly GCA_964630805.1). Lineage (GTDB taxonomy): Bacteria > Pseudomonadota > Alphaproteobacteria > Sphingomonadales > Sphingomonadaceae > Novosphingobium. The sequence goes on from CAZVWP010000025.1 coordinate 3,555, forward strand.
ATCATCATGGCGGGCATCCTTGCGCACTGAAAAAGGCACCGAGTGGCACATCGGCGTAATCGGCGGCTCCGGCCTGGCCGAAGGCATAGGGCTTGAGGACGCGCAGGAGATCGAAGTCTCCAGCCCCTTCGGCGAACCATCCGGCCCGGTCACTCTGGGAAGGCTCGGCGGAGTGCGGTTCACCTTCCTGCCGCGCCATGGCCCTGGGCACCGCATCGCGCCGGGTGAAGTCAACTACCGCGCCAACATCGACGTGCTCAAGCGCTGCGGGGTCACCGACGTGCTGGCCCTCTCCGCCATCGGCTCGCTGCGCGAGGAAATGGCGCCCGGGCACTTCGTCGCGGTCAACCAGTTCATCGACCGCACGCACGGGCGCACGCGAAGCTTCTTCGGCACTGGCCTTGTCGCCCATGTCTCGCTGGCCGACCCGATCTGCCCGCGCCTGAGCGGCCTTGCCGCCAAGGCGGCGAAATCGGCGGGCGCTACGGTTCACGATGCCGGCTGCTACATCGCCATCGAGGGGCCGCAATTCTCCACCCGGGCGGAAAGCCACCTATACCGCAGCTTCGGTGCGGACGTCGTCGGCATGACTGCCATGCCCGAAGCCCGGCTCGCGCGCGAGGCGGAGCTCCCATACGCCATGCTCGCCATGGTCACGGACTATGACTGCTGGCGGGAGGACGAAAAGGCCGTCGAAGCGGCGGAGGTCATCGCGGTGATGCATGCCAATGCCGAACTGGCGCGCGCCGCCGTGCGGGCGCTGGCCGCGGCCTTGCCAGCCAAGCGCAAGCACAGCCCGATCGACCATGCGCTCGACCATGCCTTCGCCACGGCGCCCGAAACGCGCGACCGCAAGCTTGTCGCCATGCTCGATGCGGTGGTGGGTCGGGTACTGGCGCGCGGGGCTCCCGGGCAGGACTGAACACCCCTCCAGGATGCGCTTCGCCCGCCCCGCCGTGGATGGCGGGACGGGCGAATACCTTCCGGAATCCTGAAGTCAGGAGCCTGGCTTGGTGTTGACGAAGGCGTCGCTGATCGAGCAGGCGGCGGGGCCGAGAATGACCACGAACAGCACCGGCAGGATGAACAGGATCAGCGGGATCGTCATGATCGCCGGCAGGCGCGCGGCCTTTTCCTCGGCGCGCATCATGCGCTCGTTGCGGAATTCGGCTGAAAGCACACGCAGGGCGGAGGCCAGAGGCGTACCGTAGCGCTCCGTCTGGATCATGGTGGTTACGACCCCGCGAACCGAGTCCAGGTCGACGCGGTAGGCGAGGTTCTCGAAGGCCATGCGGCGTTCGGAAAGGAACGAAAGCTCGATCGAGGTCAGGGCGAACTCGTCACCGAGTTCCGGATAGGCGCGGCCCAGCTCCTTGGCGACGCGATTGAAGGCGGCATCGACGGTAAGGCCGGCCTCGGCGCAAATCACCATCAGGTCCAGCGCATCGGGAAGACCCTTGCGGATACCCTTGGTGCGCTTGCCGATCAAATTGCCCAGATAGATTTCCGGACCCTTGTAGCCAGCGCCCAGCATGGTGGCGAAGGCAAAGACTTTCTTCGTGCTGCCCCAATCGGGAAAGACGTTGAACACGAACAGTGCAAGCGCCGCCATCAGGCCGAGCGAAACCGGCAACACAAACCGCGCCAGCAGCACGTAGTATGCATATTCCTTCTGGCGGATGCCGGCCTGCATCAGCTTCTGCTGAATCTGCTTGAGCTGGCTGTCCTGCAACACCTTGAGGCTGGCCATGGTGTCACGGATCTTGTCGGTCGTCTCGCTCTTGCGCACCAGGCTGGCGCGTTTGCGCGACGACGACGAGACGATGCCCGCCTTGAGCTGTTCGCGCCGGGCATTGAGCGACTTGACGCGCTTGGCCATCGGGTCGCGTACCGTCACGGCGGCGTAGATCGCCAGCATCACTGCAATTGCGGCAATGCCTGCAAGCACGGTTCCGACGGCAATGACGTCGAAGCCGAGAATGGTCGGTCCGGGCGGTGTGTTCAACATGATCCCTGCTTGCCCCCGGTTAGATTTCGAAACTGACCATCTTGGCCATGATGCCGGCGCCGATCGACATCCAGGTAAGGCCGCCCAGGCCGGCGACCATGAGCCGCTCGTCCTTGAAGAAGCCCCCAAGGTAATCGGGATTGATCCAATAGATCAGCCCGAAGACGACGAACGGCAGGGCACCCACGATGTAGGCCGAAGCCTTGGATTCGGAGCTGAGCGCCTTGATCTTGAGCTTCATCTGCGCACGCTTGCGGAGCACGTCGGCCAGATTCGAAAGCGTTTCCGCCAGGTTGCCGCCAGTCTCGCGCTGGATCGCGAGCGTGATGCAGAAGAACTGGAATTCGGGCGTACCGAGACGGTCCGCGGTCTCCTGCAGGGCGTCTTCCATGGTCCGGCCGATCTTGATGCGTTCGGTAACCAGCCTGAATTCCTCGCCCACCGGGCCGGGGACTTCATTCGCCACGACAGTCAGCGTTTCCGTCACCGGCAGGCCCGAGCGCAGGCCGCGAACCAGCAGTTCGATGGCTTCGGGAAACTTGACGGTGAAGGCATTGAGCCGGCGCTTGATGAAATTGCCCACCACGAAGTGCGGCACGCCCGCGCCGAGCACGACGCCGATGCCCAACGACAGCAGGGCGGCGCCTGTCTTGAGGAAGAGCAGCACGGTGAGCACGCCGATCAGCCCCAGGGTGGCATAGAGGTACTGGATGATCGTCCAGTTCTTGCCGGTGCGATGCAGGCGCAGCGCAAGAGCCTCGGCCCGCGAACCGGAGCCCGCGATCTTGTGCATCTTGGGCTTGCGCGAGGCCACTGCCTTGCGCAGCTGCGCCTCGACCTTGTTCTCTGTGCTGTCCGAATGGCGGAAGCGCACGGCTTGCAACCTGCGGGCGCTTTCCTTTGCCGGAGAGCGTCCGGTCGCGAGCGTCCAGGCGATCACCATGATGGTCATCAGGCCGCAGGCAATGAGCAGAAGCTGGACGATATTCATCGGCGTACTGCGCTTTCCGTCTTTTACTGCCGCTACCGAAGCGCCAGGGCGCTTCGGCGGGCAGACAGTTCATCAAACAGCCTCGGCAGGCACCTTTGCCTTGGCCTTCTTGGCGGGAAGGATCGATTTTAGGTCGATCTTGCCGAGCAGCGACTTCTTGGCAGCCGACGCAGGTACATCCATGTCGATCGTATCGGCATCGGCGAAACCGAGCACCGACTTGGCGACATCGCGGATCGCGCCGGCCGCCTTGGTCGAACGGTTGGCATCGACAAAGGCCTGGCCGAGCTTCGCCGCATTGGCCGCAGCCTTGATGTCGAAGGGCACCATGAAGTTGATCTTGCGCTCAATCGAGGCTTCGAAATCGGCCTTGCTGATCTCGGCCACGCCCTGGTGCACCTTGTTGGCCACGACCATGACCTGTGCGTGCGGCGCATTCGAGCGGATCCAGGAGAGCAGGCGGATGGAATCGCGCGCTGCCGCGAGCGTCATTTCCGTCGCGATGACGATCACGTTCACGTCCGTGAGGATGTGCGGAAAGTTGATCAGCATGTTTCGCGGAAGATCGATCACCGTGACTTCGAAGGCCTGGCGGAATTCCTCCACCAGCTGGACGAAGGCGGAACCATCGGTCAGCAGCGGCGCGTTGATCGGCGCTTCGGCCGACAGGATCGAGAGGTGGTCGTTCGCGCGGATCATGGCGCGCTCGATGAACAGGCCATCGATGCGGCTGGGGTTCTCGATCGCATCGGTGAGGCCGCGGCCCGGCTCAAGGTCTAGCGCTAGCGCGCCGGTACCGAAATGGATGTCCAGGTCCAGCAGCGCGGTCGGCAGCTTGTTTTCGGCGCTGAACAGCCAAGCCAGCGATGTCGCCAGCGTCGATGCGCCGACGCCGCCGCGGGTGCCGATCACAGCCGTCGAAATGTGCTTACGCACGCCGCCGCCGTCGTGATGCTTGGGCGCGGCGAAGATCGACTGGGCGTTGGCCAGCGCGTCGCGCACCTGCCCGGGCGAAAGAGGCTTGAGCAGGTAATCGTGGATGCCGCTGGCCAGAAGGTCGCGATACAGCCGCACGTCGTTGACCTGGCCGATGGCGACCACCACCGTGCCGGGCTCGCAGACTTCGGCAAGGGAGTTGATGTCGTTGAGCGGATCGCCGCTTTCCGACAGGTCGACCATCAGGATGTTCGGGCTGGCCGTGATCGAAAGTGACTGCACGGCATTGCGCAGGCCGCCCTTGTTGCACTTCTCCGATTGCCATCCCATTTCGATGACGACTGGCCGAAGAACGTCGAGCGAGGCTTCGTCGCAGATGAAGGCGGCAAAGGCGTCACGATTTCCGGACGCTCCAGATTTCCAGGGCGCGTTCATGGCTTAGTTACCCCCGCCATTGTTGCTTGCGGTCTGCTTCAGGCCCTTTTCGCCTGTCGGCTTCTGCTCACGATACGATTCGATCGCCTTGGTCCCGCTCATGATCACGGTCTGGCCCGTGCTCTTGTCGCCGCGGATCAGGTGATCCGGGTTGGCAACCATCGCGGCAAGGTTCGAATTGGTGGCGCAACCATAGTTGCTGCTAGTCGCGTTCTTCAGGTTGGCGGCCGAATTCGACGACCAGTCTGGGCAGCTGGGCACGCTGGCCACCGCACGGGTTACGATGACCCGTACCATGCCGGCATCGACATGGCCCGGCGTCACCGGGGCATCGCCACCGACCAGAAGGCCATAGCGGCCTGCCACAGTCTCGACATCGTTGCGGGTGGCGTCGCTCATCAGCGGGTCGTCGATCGAGACACGATCGCCGTAGCGCAGGTTCATGGCATCGAACCAGCCGGCCAGGCGGCGTTGCTCGGGCAGCGAAAGGCCGCCGGCCCCAGTCGAAAGATCCAGCACGTAGTTGTTATGCGAAACCACCGGCTGGTGCACGCTCTCCAGCGACTTGTTGCCCGGCATGCCGCCACAGCCGGCGAGAGCGAGGCCCATGGAGAGGGCGAACGCAGCACCGGAAACCCTGGTTGCGGACCGGAAACGGAACATGGTCATCGTCGTCATCCCTCTCATTTCAGGTTGAAGCCGGGCGCGGCTGCATCGTTGGAGGCCGAGCTGCGGTTACGCCGCTCCGCCCTGCGCTGCTCTCGGGTTGGCACCGCCGCCGGATTTTTCAGCGACACATCAGGCTGCGGCGCCTTGTCGGACCCGGTCGTCGGCAGCGGACGCGAAACCTCGGATTTGCCGTCGGTCACCATGTTGCCCAGCACCTGCTGGATCATGTCGGGCGTCTGGACGCCGTCGGTCGGCAGCTTGATGTCCTTGGCGTCGACCGGATTGACCAAGTAGGGCGTAACCACGATCACCAGTTCGGTCTCGCCCTTCTGGAAATCGGTCGAGCGGAACAGGGCCCCCAGGATTGGCAAGTCACCAACGCCGGGGGTCTTTTCGATCGTATGCTGCGCATTGTTGCTCATCAACCCGGCGATCATGAAGCTCTGGCCGGAGCCGAGTTCCACCGTGGTTTCGGCGCGCCGGATGGTCAGCGCCGGCACCCTGTACCCATTGAGAGTCACGGCACCGTCGGCGGAAAGCTCGGAAACCTCGGGGCGGACGCGGATCGAGATGCGGCCATTGGACAGCACGGTCGGCGTATAGGCCAGGCTGACACCGTACTTCTTGTACTCGATCGAAGTGGTACCGAGGCCCTGAGAAATCGGGATCGGGTATTCGCCACCCGCGAGGAAGTCCGCAGTCTCGCCCGAAATGGCCGTGAGGTTGGGCTGCGCGAGCGTGGTCACGAGACCGACCTTCTCGCCAAGGTCCAGCGAGCCGAGAATGTCGGCGCCGAACAGCTTGCCGGCAAGGCCGATGGCGGTCTGGCCCGCAAGGTTGGGGTTGAAGGTATAGGCCGTGCCGCCCGTGATGAACTTGCCAGTCGTTGGATCGAACGGCAGTTTCAGCGTGTTGGCCGGGAGTCCGTACAGGCTCGATGCGTCGAGTTGGGGCATGCCAGTCGTATCGATCGGGCCGATGGTGCCGGGCACACGGCCACGACCCAGACCCATGGTGAAGCCACCGCTGAGGTCGCGGGTCGTCAGGTTGGTGCCAATCTGGCGCACCAGCGAGCGGCTGACCTCGGCAAATCGCACCATCAGGCTGACCTGCAGCGGAGTCGCCGTCTTCAGGCGGCTGATGACGTTGACCTTGCCGTCCTTGCCGCCGGCGAAAGCCTCGACCAGGCGCTGGGCTTCGGCCCCATCTTCCGGCGACGCGACGGTGCCGGTAAGCAGGAAAGTGCCTGTCCCGACAGCCGAGACGGCGATCTTCGCGTCGGGCATGGCGAGCCGGAGCATCTGATCGACGTTCTCGAGGTTCGAGCCAACCCGCACAGTGGCGGACCAGATCGTATGGCCTGCACGATCGCTGGCATAGACCGTGGTCTCGCCGGCACCCTTGCCGAACACATAGAGCTGGTTCTGCGACTTGACCTGGACATCGGCAATGGATTCGTCGGCGACGAAGACATCGACCATCCGTCCGCCGACATTGACCAGCTGGCCGCGGCCGACCGACAGCAGGATTGTGCCTGAAGGACGCTGGACCGACTGGGCTTGCGCCTGGGTCGTCGGAGCCAGGGCCAGCGGTGCGAAGGCACAGGCGGCGCCCAGCAGGGATTGGAACAGGCGGCGGTTCATCATCTTGCCCCTCAAGTTCTGCGATTTCGTGCCGTTCGGTGTGGTGATCATGTTACTTTCCCCCCACCGGAACGGCCGTCGTGGTCTTGCCGCGGGTTACCCGGACGACCGGGCCGGCATATTCGGTTGCGCGCGGCGAGAGGCCGTTGGGTCCGGCCTCGCCGCCGGCCACGGCCGGCACCGGGCCGAAGGGACGCAGCTTCTGCGCGGTCGGCAGGGTGCGGCGCTGGAAGCGCGATACGTCGCCGCCGGTAACATAGCTGGTGGCGCCTTCGATCGGACGGTTCATCGCCTGGTTGAGGATCTTGTCTTCCTCTTCCTTCGACGCACCTTCCGGAAGCTTGACCGCGCCGCTGGCGATCGCCTTCTCGAGCTCGGACTGGTTGTCGGCGATGGAGCGCAGCGACAGGCTGAGCGTGCCCATGGTATCGGCGACCGCGATCTTCTCGGCGATCCGCGGAGTCACTTCGAGCGTGACGGTACGCGCGGTCTTGACGACGCTGTGGCCGTTCTCGGTCTCGGTCTCGGTCGACTGGTCGGTCGCCAGGACGCGAAGGTTGCGGAGTATGGTTTCGGCGGCCTTCAAGTCGCCCGTCGCGCCGTTTTCGGTCGGCTTGACCAGCTGGGTGAGAACCAGGTCGATGCGGTCGCCCGGGAACACGAAGCCGGCAACACCGGTCTTCTGCGAAACGGTGATGGTCACGGCGCGCATGCCGGGGCCAAGCGCCGCAGCAAGGAAGCCGCGATCGCCCGGGGCCACAAGCGCGCCCTGGGTGACGGGCGATCCTGCCGTAACCGGGAAGCGCACGACCGTGCCGAGCAGCTTGCTCATGTCGGCCTCACCATCGAGGAAATAGGCGTCCTGGACGAGGTCCTTGGGCCAATCCTGGAAGGAGATCGAATCTGCCGTAATGATCGTGCCTACCGGCAGCGCGCGCTGCGCGACAAGCACCTTCGGCCCCTTGGGAACCGCCTGCTGCTGCGTCGCCTCCGCCCTCGGCGCCGAAGCCCCGACGAACAGGCTTCGTGCGGCGAGCGCGGTACCCAGTGCGACTACCAGCGCGCCCAGCAGCAGCATCAGCTTCTTCTTGTCCATGGCTAAGCTAGCCCCCTTGGAAAACCCCGAATTCAATTCTGAAATCGGGTAAAATGGTTAAGATCAGGTGTTCATCCAGCATGCACCCCGGGCTGGAAGGCGGGGAGGTATTGACTGGAAATGGTCCAGAGCGCGGCACTGGCGATGGCCACACCGTAGGGAATGGCGATCTTGTCCTTCTGGCGGCGGGCGATGTGCCACATGCCCATCACCAGGGTCAGGACGCCACCGACCATTGCCATCACGATCAGGAGGCGCAGGAACCATTCCGGCTGGATCCAGAGCGCCAGGGCGGTCAGCAACTTGACGTCGCCCCCGCCCATCGCGCGCAAGGCGAACAGCACAGCAAGCACGGCAAAGGTCGCCACGGCGACGCCCAGCTGCCAGCCGACGTCGACCAGCGACAACCCCGAGGCCAGCCAGAACAGCGGCGCACACAGCGCGATCGCGGCATTGAGCCAGTTGTCGATCTGGCGGCGGCGAATATCGGTGAAAGCGGCTGTCAGCAGCGCGATTGCCAATAGGCCAAGCAGCCCGTAAGAAAAATATCCGCCCTGCATCGGATGCCCCCTGATGGTCGGGCATCACATCTAGCGGTCATGGCTTACCAAAAAGTAACCAACCCCTTCATCTCGGAATTAGTCACATGACCGGAGTTCCCGACGGTGCCAGGACCAGCCGGTTCGACCGCCGCGCCATACCTTCGGAGGCGGTCGAGACCCGATGGCAGACCCGCGACGGCGCCGCCATCCGGCGCATCGACTGGCTGATCCCGAAAGGGCCATGCAGGGGCTCGCTGCTGTTCATGCCCGGACGCGGCGACTATTACGAGAAGTACTTGGAAACGCTGGATCATTGGCACCGGGCCGGGTGGCGCGTCACCGCCTCCGACTGGCGCGGCCAGGCCGGATCCGGCCGGCTCGGCCGCGATGCGGTGACCGGCCACATCGACGACTTTTCCACCTGGGTGGATGACCTTGCTCAGCTATGGAGCCAGTGGCGGGAAAGCACCCCTGGGCCGCATGTGGTGGCTGGCCATTCGATGGGCGGACACCTCGTCTTGCGGGCGATCGCCGAACGCCGCGTAGATCCGAAGGCGGCGGTCCTCACTGCTCCAATGCTGGGATTCCTGCCCGGATGGGCCCCGCACCCGGTCATGCACGGCATTGCCAGGATGATGGCCGCATTCGGAGATCCGCGCCGCACGGCCTGGAAATGGAGCGAGAAGCCCGGGGCGCTGCCCGTGGGAAGAAGCAAGCTCCTCACCCACGATGCCGATCGTTATGCCGACGAAGTCTGGTGGCGAGAGCATCGGCCGGAACTGGTCATGGGTCCGGGGAGCTGGGGCTGGACCGAACGGGCCTGCGCATCGATCGCCGTGCTCGATGCCCCAGGGGTGCTGGAAAGCATCGGGCTGCCGATACAGATCCTGGCCTCCAACGCCGACCGGTTGGTTTCCTTTCGGGCGATCAAGCGGGCGGCGCTGCGCATGCCGCGCGCCGAACTGGTGCGGTTCGGCGCGGAATCGGCCCACGAAATCCTTCGCGAGGTGGACCCGGTACGCGACCGCGCGCTCGCGGTGATCGACCGGTTCCTCGACCAGATGGCCCCGCAAGGCGACTGATCGGTCATGAGCCTCACCTTCGACATTGCCATTGCCGGTGCCGGGATCGCCGGAGCATCGCTCGCCGCCGCGCTTGCGGGGAAGGCGAAGCTCTTGCTGCTCGAGCGGGAAGATCGTCCAGGCTATCATTCCACCGGCCGATCCGCCGCATTCTGGACCGAAAGTTATGGCGGTCCCAAGGTCCAGCCGCTGACCACTGCGTCCGGACCGTTCCTGCGCGAGAACGGATTCCTGACGCCACGCGGCGCCCTGACCATCGGGCGCGGGGCCGAACGGGCGCGGGTTGAAGCATTCGCTGCCGGATTTGCCGAACTGGGGGTCCGGGTCGAACTGATGGACCGCCCTGCCCTCGAAGCCCGCATACCAGGCCTGAGGCCCGAATGGACCCTTGGCGCATACGAGCCCGACTGCTGCGACATCGACGTCGCCGCACTCCACCAGCACTACCTTTCGATGGCCCGCAAAAGCGGCGTGGAACTGCGTTGCCACGCCGGGCTTGTCGGCGCCCGCCGCGATGCGTTCGGCTGGCGACTATCCCTTGCCGACGGAGCCGAGGCCTGTTGCAAGGTGCTGGTCAACGCCGCCGGAGCCTGGGCCGACGAAGTCGCGCAACTGGCCGGCGTCCGTACTATCGGAATTGCGCCACTGCGCCGCACCATTGCGCAACTGCGCACCGATCCGCCGGCACCTTCCGGCCTGCCGCTGGTGCTCGACATATCCGAAAGGTTCTATTTCAAGCCCGAGGCCGGCAGGCTCTGGCTCAGCCCGCACGATGAAACTCCGAGTCCCGCCTGCGATGCGGCCCCCGAAGAACTCGACGTTGCAATGGCGATCGACCGCTTCGAGCAGGTCTGCGACTGGAAGGTATTGCGGGTTGAGCGCAAATGGGCGGGACTGAGGAGCTTTTCGCCCGACCGGCTGCCCGTCTATGGCTTCGACCCCGGAAATCCGGGCTTTTTCTGGTTTGCCGGCCAAGGCGGCTTCGGCATCCAGACCGCGCCGGCGGCGGCCGACCTTGCAGCGGGATTGTTGCTTGGCGCGCCGGAAGGGCCGATCAACGCAATGCCCTTTTCTCCCAACCGCTTCGGGTAGCGAATCGCAACGAATCGGGTATTCTCGACGCGGAACAACCGCGAGAGCACTGAACATGGCACACAGGTTCGAGATCCGTAAGAACAAGGCCGGCGAGTTCGTCGCCTACTTCGTCTACAACTCCGAAAGCATTTTCTGGACCGAAGGCTACAAGTCGAAGGCAAGCGCACAGAATGCCATCGACTCCATCCTCAAGAATGGCCCGGGCGCGGAAGTGGTCGACAAGACCGCGGACTGACGCATCCCTTCTCTCCTCTCGTTCGCGGGAGGAGAATCAGGCTGCCGCTTTCAGCGCTGCTTCGCTGGCGAGGCGATCGACGCGTTCGTTCTCGACGTGGCCATCGTGGCCTTTGACCCATTGCCATTCGATCTTGTGTCGTCGAGCAGCCTCGATCAGGTCGTGCCAAAGGTCGGCATTGCGGACCGGCTGTTTGCTGGCATTTACCCAACCCTTCTTCTTCCAGCCGTGGATCCACTTGGTCATGCCGTCGATGACATAGCGACTGTCGGTATGGAGCACCACTTCGCAAGGTTCGGTCAGCGCATTGAGCGCGCGGACGACGGCCGTCATTTCCATGCGGTTGTTGGTGGTTGCAGGCTCGCCGCCGGACATTTCCTTTTCATGCCGGCCCATGCGCAGAAGCACGCCCCAGCCGCCTGGCCCGGGGTTGCCCTTGCAGGCACCATCGGTGAAGATCTCCACCCGTTTCACGCTGCAAACAACTTCACGTTGGCTGGATCGGCATAGAATTCCAGCCTCCGGGCGAAGGCCATGGGGTCCTTGCGCGTCACCAGCGCGTTGGCTGGCGTATTCAACCAGTCATATGCTCGGGTCGCAAGAAAGCGCATGGCGGCACCCCGGGCCAAAATCGGCAGGCCGGCACGCTCCGCTGCGGACAGGGGGCGCACCGACTCGTAGCCATCCAGCAGTGCCTTCGACCGCGCCAGGTCGAAACTCCGCCCGTCCGGGCTGAAGCACCACGCCGCATGGGTAACCGCCACGTCGTAGGCAAGGATATCGGTGCAGGCGAAATAGAAGTCGATCAGGCCGGTAACCTTGTCTCCCAGCATCAGCACGTTGTCGGGAAACAGGTCGGCATGGATAACGCCGCGCGGCAGGTCCGCGGGCCATTGCGCATCGACCTCGGCCAGTTCCGCGCGGACAAGTTCGCCCAGTGACGCATCGATCGAGGCAAGGCCATCCACACCGCAGTCTTGGGTGAGGCGCTGCCAGGCACCCGGACCAAGCCCGTTCTCACGGGATTGAGGAAAGTCGGCCGTCGCGAGATGCACCTGCGCCAGCGCCGCGCCCACGGCCCTCGCCTGTTCCATGCGCGGCGCGGTGACCGATACGCCCGGCAGGAACTCGATCAGCGCCAGCGCCTTGCCGCCATGCATGCGGAAGGCCTGGTTCTGCCGGTCGTGAATGGTGCGCGGCACAGGGCAGTGGTGACCGGCGAGATGATCCAGCAGTCCGAGGAAGAACGGCAGGTCGCGCACGTCGGTGCGCTCCTCGTACATGGTGAGGATGAAGCGGGAATGGTTTCCGGCCGCATCCTCGGTCTCGATCAGCCAGTTGCTGTTCGAGACTCCCTCGGCAATGCCCTTGGCTGAAACCAGCGCGCCCACGTCGAAGAAGCCGATAACCTCGGCCATCTCCTCGGCCCCCAGCGCCGTATAGACCGCCATCAGCCAGCCCTTACTCGGCCAGCTGGCGCGGCAGCTTGAACACCATGTGCTCTTCGCGGGTCGAGACTTCCTCCTGCTCCACCTGTCGCCATTCGCCGAGCCGGACAACCACCTCGCGCACCAGCTCCTCGGGAGCGGAAGCGCCGGCGGTCAGGCCCAGCGCGTCGACGCCGTCCAGCCATGACGGGTCGATCTCGCTGGCCCGCTGGATCAGGCGGGAGGGCGTGCCGCAACGTTCGGAGACTTCCACCAGGCGGCGGGAATTGGAACTGTTGGGCGCGCCGATCACCAGCAGCAGCTGGCAGCGTTCGGCAATTGCCTTCACCGCTGCCTGGCGATTCGAGGTGGCATAACAGATGTCGTCGGCCCTCGGTCCGACGATACCTGGAAAGCGTTCATGCAAGGCGGTGACGATCTCGGCAGTGTCATCGACCGACAGCGTCGTCTGCGTCAGGAAGGCGAGCGGGGCGTCTGATGGAAAGGTGAGCGCGGTGACGTCTTCCACCGATTCAACCAGCGTCATGTTGCCATCGGGAACCTGCCCGAAAGTGCCGACCACTTCCGGATGGCCGGCATGGCCGATGAATATGATATGCCGCCCCGCACCGATCTGCCGCTCGGCCTGGCGATGGACCTTGCTGACGAGCGGGCAGGTCGCATCCAGCCAGTCGAGCCCCCGCGTGGTCGCAGCTTCGGGCACGGCCTTTGGCACGCCGTGAGCCGAAAAGATCACCTTTGAGCCATCGGGCACCTCGTCCAGTTCCTCGACGAAGATCGCGCCCTTGGCCTTGAGCCCATCGACAACATGCTTGTTGTGCACGATTTCGTGGCGGACATAGACCGGCGCGCCATAGCGCTTGATGGCCAGCTCGACGATATCGATTGCCCGGTCGACCCCGGCGCAAAAACCCCGCGGGGCGGCCAGGATCAATTTCAGCGGTGGCAAGTGCTCTGGAAATGGCGCGTTCATCCCGCGGCCTCTAGCGCTTTGCCGCCCGCACCGCTAGGGCAAGCGCGGACGTTGATCGCCCGCCACGACTGGGATGCCATAGATGACACCAAGAACGCGCCTTATCGCCGCCGTCGCAATCGCCGCCGCCCTCGCGGGCTGCCGTCACAAGGGCGATATCGTCATCGATGAAGGCGTGGGCATCACGGCTGTTCGCAGTGTCTGCCCGGCTGTCGGCATTCCGGACTACACCGGCGACGTTACCCTGTTCCGGAACAACGGAACGACCACCCAGGACATCGATGTCGTTGCCGCGATGACCAATGTACGTACACAGTGCGACGATGGCGGCAAGAATGGCACCGGCAATGTGCGGGCAACCGTCAGCTTCGATATCCTTGCTCGCCGCACGGACACGCGCGGTGCGCGTCAGGTGATCCTGCCCTATTACGTGACCGTGGTGCGCGGCGGCACCGCCGTGGTTTCCAAGCGCATCGGCCAGGTGGCGATCAATTTCGCCGACGGCCAGGAGCGAGCCAGCGCTCGCGGCCAGGGCTCCGCCACCATCGACCGGACAGAGGCTACCCTGCCCGAGGATATCCGCGAGCGCATCACCCGCAAGCGCCGCGCCGGCGAGGAAGACGCAGCGATCGACCCGCTGTCGGAACCGGAAGTGAAGGCAGCAGTGGCGCGGGCGAGCTTCGAGCTGCTGGTTGGCTTTCAGCTCGACGACGCGCAGCTGGCCTATAACGTGCGGCGCTGACGACTGATCGCCTCATCTCCTTCCCTCCACCGTTCATCCCGAACGGACCGGGAAAGATACCCACCGCGCTCTAACCCAGCAGGCCCCGCGCCCGCAGGTCCTGCTCCAGGCGTTCCGCATCGGTGAAATGATGGACCTGCCAGCCGCAGCCTTCGGCGGCGGCGGTGTTCGCCGGATTGTCGTCGATGAACAGCATGGCCTCCGGCGCCAGCCCGAATCGCCCCGCCGATAGCGCGAATATCTCCGGATCGGGCTTGTGCAGCTTTTCCACGCCGGAGACGACAATGTCGCCGAACAGCTCCAGAACCGGCCATTGCGGGCGGAACTGCTCCCAGAACTCGGCGCCGAAGTTGGTGATGGCGAAAAGCGGCACCCGGTTCGCGTGCAGCGCCTCGACCAGCGCGATGCTGCCCGGCACCGGACCGGGAATGGTTTCGGTATAGCGGGTGGCGTAGGCCTCGATCAGGCCCTGGTGCTCGGGAAATTCGGCGATGCGCTCGGCAACGATCTGGGCCAGCGGGCGACCCTGGTCGACTTGGTAGTGCCACTGTTCGGTGACGACATTGGCGACGAACCACTCCAGTTCGTCAGTGTCGGCGATGAGCTTGCGGAACAGGCAGCGCAGGTCCCATTCGACCAGCACCTTGCCGATATCGAATACGACGGCTGAAACCGGTTCAGGCATTGTGGAAGTCCCTGCCTCGGCAGGGACTGCACGGATCAACCCTGGCGCGCCTTGAAGCGGCGGTTGGTCTTGTTGATCACGTAGGTGCGGCCACGACGGCGGATGACGCGGTTGTCGCGGTGGCGGCCCTTGAGCGACTTGAGGCTGTTGCGAATCTTCATGATATCCTCGGGCGGCGCGGAGCCGCGAAAAACTGAAGGTGGGCCGTTAGAGGCGGGGCCGACTTAAGTCAACCGAGTCTATGTGCATTGACCGGATCAGGAAACCTGATCCTTGCACGGCACCGGCCCACTCCCCCGCCCGGCGACCCAGAGCATACCATCTCGTTGGGTGGCCGGGCGGGGGAGTGGGCCGGTGCCGCAAGTCAAACCGGATGGCTTGACCGCAACAAGACCTCTCAATCGCGCCTTATCTCGCCCAGCCGCCGCTCCCACGCCAGCGCGTGCATTACTATGGTATCGAGATCGGCATATCGCGGGATCCAAGGCAGCGTCGCCTTGATCAGGCTGTTGTCCGAAATCAGCGAATCGGCATCTCCCAGCCGGCGCGGGCCCATGCGACGATCCAGCTTGCGGTTGGTCACGCGATCCACCGCATCGAGCACTTCCAGCACCGAATAGCCCCGGCCATAGCCGCAGTTCATCGTAAGAGAGCGCTTTGGATCGGCCATCAATGCCTCCAGCGCCAGAACGTGCGCCGCGGCAAGATCGGACACATGAATGTAGTCACGCACACCGGTTCCGTCGGGCGTGTCGAAATCGGTGCCGAACACGTCGACATACCCGCGCTTGCCCAGCGCCGCCTCGACCGCGACCTTGAGCAGGTGGGTTGCGCCGGCGGTGGACTGGCCGGTTCGCACATCGGGATCGGCGCCGGCGACGTTGAAATAGCGCAAGGCGCAATAGTTCAGCGGGTGCGCGGCAGCGACGTCGGCCAGCATCAGCTCGGTCATCAGCTTCGAGGTGCCGTAGGGATTGATCGGCCGCTGCGGCGTCGTCTCTCTCACCGGCGAGACTTCCGGCATGCCATAGGTCGCGGCGGTGGAGCTGAAGATGAAGTGCGATACGCCTGCCGTAACCGCGGCCGCCAGCAACGCCCGGCTCTTCACCGTGTTGTTGAGATAGTACTTCAGCGGATCCGTCACCGATTCCGGCACGACGATCGAGCCGGCGAAGTGCATCACGGCGCGCGTACCCTGTTCGCCGAAGATGCGCGCGAGCAGCGCCTCGTCGGCAATGTCGCCCTCGTAGAAGGGCACGCCCTCGGGCACCGCCCAGCGAAAACCGGTGGTAAGATTATCGATCACGGCAACGGGCCAGCCGGCATCGCTCAGCGCCAGGACGGCATGGCTGCCGATGTAGCCGGCGCCGCCGGTTACCAGGACGGGAACTTTCTCTGTCATTTCAAGGGCCCCGGTAGCACAGGACGGAAGGGAATTGGTTAACGCCGCAGTTCAGGCCCCGGCAACGCTTGCCTATTTAACCCGCGCGCGCCAGATTCAATCCCAGTGACTGGAGGAGCGCATATGAAACACCTGCCGATGCTCGGCTGCCTCCTTGCGCTGGCAACGCTGCAGGGATGCGTCGCCCCCGTGGGGCCGGTCGAAGTGACGCGCTTCCACCTGCCCGACACCTCGACGCTCGGCCAGGGCACAATCTCCGTTGAGCCGGCGCCGGGGCAGGACGGCGAGAGCACGGAGTTTCGCAGCTACGCCACTGCGGTGGAGCGGCAGCTGGCTACCGTGGGCTACCGCTTGGCTGCGGGCGCAGGCTCCAGGCAGGTGGCCCTCGTCAAGCTGGAGCGGCAGACATGGCGTCCCGAACGCACGCGCGGCCCGGTTTCGGTCGGTGTTGGCGGTTCTGCCGGAAGCTGGGGAACCGGCGCGGGAGTTGGCGTCGGTATCGACCTTTCCGGCCCGCCGCCTCAACAGGTGGAGACCACCCTTGCCGTGGCAATCAAGGAGCGTGCCGCCGGCACCCGGCTGTGGGAAGGCCGCGCCAGCTTCACCGTGCGGGCAAGCTCGCCCCTCGCCTCAACCCAGCTCGGCGCGCCGAAACTGGCCGAAGCGCTTTTCAAGGACTTCCCCGGCCAATCCGGCGAGACTATCCGGATTCCATGACCGACATTCGCATCGATGCCGCATTCGATTCCGGCAACATAGAAGTCCTCTCGATCTCCGGCAGTGAAGCGCGCCTCGCCATCCGGCGCGACCGCAACTCGGAATTCTTCCAGTGGTTTCACTTCCGGGTGGCGGGCGGAAAACAGCGCGAGTTGGTCTTGCGGCTGACCGGTCTTGCCGCCGCCGCCTATCCCGGCGGCTGGCCCGGTTATCGCGCCGCCGTTTCGGAAGACCGGCAGTACTGGGCCCGCGCCGAGACCCATTGGGACAAGGACGCGGACGGCGGCACTCTCACCATCCGCTACACGCCCGAAAGCGACCTGTGCTGGTTTGCTTATTTCGCCCCTTATTCGATTGAGCGGCACCACGATCTCGTGGCCGAAATGGCCCTGGCCGATGGCGTTGACTACCGCTGCCTTGGCCACAGCCTCGAAGGCCAGCCGATCGACTGCCTGGAGATGGGCAGCGGCCAGGTTCAGGTCTGGCTGTTCGCTCGCCAGCATCCGGGCGAGAGCATGGCGGAATGGTGGATGGAAGGCGCGCTGAAGTGCCTGACCGATCCCACCGATCCCGTCGCACTCAGCCTGCGCCGGCGCGCGAGGCTGCACGTGGTCCCGAACTGCAACCCGGACGGCTCCAGCCGCGGGCACCTGCGCACCAATGCCATCGGGGTGAACCTCAACCGCGAATGGGCCGAGCCCAGCGCCGCCCGCTCACCCGAAGTACTCGCGATCCGCTATGCGATGGACGAAACCGGCGTCGACTTTGCAATGGACGTACACGGCGACGAGGCGATTGCGGCGGTGTTCCTGGCAGGTTTCGAGGGAATCCCTTCGCTGAAACCGCAGCAACTCGAGGGGTTCAACCGCTACAAGGCGATCCTCGACCGCCGGACGCCCGATTTCCAGACCAGGCAGGGCTATCCCGTCGCCCGTCCCGGCAAGGGCAACCTCACCATGGCCACCAGCCAGATCGCCGAGCGCTTCGCCAGCCGCAGTTGCGTTTCGATGACGCTGGAAATGCCGTTCAAGGACCATGACGACCTACCCTGCCCCAAACAGGGCTGGAGCCCGGAGCGAAGCAAGCTGCTGGGACGCGATTGCCTTGCGGCGCTGCTGGAATGGCTCGACGAACGCGACTAGCCCCGTTCAGCTCTCCAGCAGGTTCGAATAGTCGCGCATGGTTTCGTAGCAGCGCGCAGTCATGACCATCAGCAGGTCGTCACGTTCAAGGCCAGTGCGGCGCTTGAGCGCTTTGAGCACTGCGTTGCGGTTGGTCGGCGCCATGTCCCAAAGGGTCACCAGCACTTCGGGGTTGTGCGACAAGGTGCGGTCGAACAGCAGGTCAAGGTTCTGAGCCTGGAAGCCGAAGCCCAGGATGACCAGCCGCTTGCCAGAGGTGACGGCGTTCTGGACCTGCATGATCGCCTGTCGGTTCTGCTGCAATTCGCTGAGCGTCCGGATCTGGAGCGCCAGGTTATGGATGTTCCAGGGATTTTCGGTTGCCCATTCGCAATCGGGCGCATCGCCCTGCTGCCAGGGGAGACGGCCTGTCGAACCATAGGGATGGATGATCTTGAGCTTCTGCGAAACGATACGCTGCGCCTCCTGCAAAGGCATTCCAAACGCCATCTCGAAGGCAAAGGGCAGGAAGTGCTCGACCGAGCGGTCATAGTTGAAATTGACGATCGAGACATTGTCGAGGCAGCGGTCGGCCTGGCTGCGCGGCACGCCGGACGTTATCAGCCGGGCCAACTGGAACAGCCAGTTCTCCGTGCCCTGCAATGGCAGTTCATTGGCGATGCGCGGGGTGACGCGCATGGTCGACTTGGCCTCGGCCTGGGTCATGAAATAGGCGATGGCGAGCTTGCCGGTATTGACCACCAGCGGATCGTTGTTGTGCTGATCGAGGATGTCGTCGATCGAGGAGGCCATCTTGGCTGCGATCCGGATGCGGTCGGCCGCGGCGCGCACCTGTTCGTCGCTTTTCTGCATGCGGGCGCCCATCTTGGAGAGATATTGCCCCAACACCATGGAATCGCGCGTCTGCAGGTCGCCGACGAAGCGGTCGAAATCGAGGCACTGGGCAATTCGCTGGGTCAGTTCCGGCCCGCTGGGCAGCTGCAACTCACAGCCCGCTCCCGCGCCGATTACGAATGTAGTTGGGGTTCTTATCATGGTGCCCGCGCTTGCTTCGTGCCGGGCTCTAGCGACGAACTACTTAGTCTTCGTTAACCCAACACATTATCCGGGCCGAAAGCATGCGGGAGGAGCTCGGAAAGGCGCAATTCGATCACATCGTCTGCGCCGATGCACCAGACGAGCGGATCGGTGCCGCCCAGGCAGGCCAGTTCATGAAGCACCTGCCGACAGCGGCCGCAGGGCGTCACAGGTGCTCCGGCAGGTTCCGAAACCACGGCCACGGCCACCAGTCCGCTCCGCCTTCCCTTAGCGAACGCAGCAGCCGTCGCCACCGTTTCGGCACAGAGCGATAGACCATAGCTGGCGTTCTCGACATTGGCGCCGCTGACCACGGAGCCGTCCTCGAAGCCCAGCGCGGCCCCGACATGGAACTTCGAATAGGGCGCATAGGCCTTTGCCGATGCCGCCCGGGCGACGGCAACCAGCCTGTCGCGCAACTCGCTCACGGTTGCACCACCACCCAGCGCATCGCCTGCTCGCCCGCTTCGTTGTCGAGCGCCTGATTGGCGGTCCACATGGTCCAGGGCCGACCCGCATAGTCGGGCTGAAACCGGTCGCCGGTAACCCAGAGATTGCGGTCGATCGCCGCCGCCACATGGTAATGCCGCTCGAAGCCGCGCGAGATCTTGAGCAGGGCGGGCTTGCCGGTATGCGCCTCGACCTGGTTCAGGAAAGTCATCAGCTCGCTCTCCAGCTTGGCGTCACTGACCTTGACGGGGCAGTCGCTCGCGTCCTTGTCAAGGTCGACTGCCGGGGGCAGGAGTGAAGAATCGCGCGGCACCAGGGTGACGAAATTGGCGGCCTGCCGTTCAGCCGGCTGGCACGGATCGTAACGATGCACCGCCCCGACCTGGAGCTTTGCCGCGCGCGCATCGTCAAGGTTGCGCGAAAAGTTCGGATCGCGGGCGAAGGCGCTGGCACTGGCAGACACATAGGCGAAATCCGCGCCGATCGCCTTGACGGCCTTCCAGTCGATGTCGCCGTCATCGGCACTGACTTCCACCCCCTGGACGGGAAAGGCGCTGCGCGGCGGCACCCAGTGGCGCAAATGCCACCAGCCATAGCCACCACCCAGCAGCGCCACGAGCACCGCCGCCCCGACAAGCCGCAAACGCGTGCGGCTGCTCCTGCCCCTCGCCATTGCCGAACCTTGCGCCCCGTCCTTGTCCTCACCCCCTGATATGCAGAACGCAGATCAGGGTGAAAAGCCGTCTCGCGGTGGGAAAGTCGGTCTCGACCTTGCCCTCAAGCCGCTCCAGCAGCATCTCCGCCGCCTCATTGTGGACCCCTCGCCGGGCCATGTCGATGGTCTCGATCTCGGTCGCGGTCGCCTTGCGGATCGCCTGGTAATAGGAATCGCAGATGGCGAAGTATTCGCGGATCGGACGGCGAAAGCGGCCGAGGCCCAGGATCAGCGTTTCCAGCTCGGTCCCGTCCTCGCCCGCAATCTCCATGGACAGGCGGCCATCGTGCACCGAGAGGCGCAGGCGATAGGGGCCGTGATAGCCGGCGGCATAGGAGCGCAGCGGCTTGAAGGTGTTTTCCTCGATCAGGTCAAAGATGGCGATGCGCCGTTCCTGCTCGATATCGGCGTTGCGCCACAGGATGGTCGCCTCGTCGAGTTCGATGTGCGAGATGCGCGGGTCGGCCATGCGGTGCACCGTTTCGCAAATGCGGCATGGCTGGGCAAGAGGGGCCTGCGGCGGGATGATCGCGGTATGATCCACACCCTGTGGAATAATTCCACCTGACGGCCCGCTTGCCCGATTCAGCAGACGCGCGCATTGCTGCCCGCCTCATGGCTGAAGAAGTTATCAGGTTCCCCACCGGCGAAGCCGAAGCTGCCCCACGTGCCCTCCCCGCCAACGTAGAAGCGGAGGCGGCCTTCCTCGGCGCGGTGCTGATCGACAACCGAGTGATGGAAGAACTGCCGGTGAATCTCACCCCGGCGCACTTCTTCGAGCCGGTGCACGAACGCATCTTCGCTCGAATCCAGCAGCTGATGGACCGCAGCGCCGTCGTCACGCCGGTAACGCTGCGGCCCTATTTCGAATCGGACGAGGCTCTGAAGGAGCTTGGCGGCCTGACCTATCTCGCCCGCCTGACCGCCGATGGCCAGGGCCTGCTCGCCCCGCGCGAACTGGCACAGCAGATCTACGACCTCGCGCTGCTGCGCGAACTGGTCAGCGTCGGGCGCAACCTCGTCGAATCGGCCATGGACACCTCCGAGGCGGTCGAACCGCTGGAGCAGATCGAGCTGGCCGAAGCCGCACTCTACAACGTGGCCGAAGGCGCCGGCGCGCAGAGCGAGGCGCAGGGCTTCGCCCAGGCCACCCGCGTCGCCATCGCGGCAATCGAGAAGGCGCTCAATTCCGGCGGCCACATCTCGGGCAAGACCACCGGCCTCACCTCGGTCAACGAAAAGATCGGCGGCCTGCACGATTCCGACCTCATCATTCTCGCCGGCCGTCCCGGCATGGGCAAGACCTCGCTCGCCACCAACATCGCCTTCAATGCCGCCAAGCGCTACCTCGACGACACCCGGCGCGACGGGATCGAAGGCAAGGCCTCGGTCGGCGCGCCGGTTGCCTTCTTCAGCCTGGAAATGAGCGCCGACCAGCTGGCGACGCGTATCCTGGCCGAACAGTCAGGCATCAGCAGCGAAAACCTGCGCATGGGCAAGATCAGCCGCGACGACTTCCAGAAGCTCTCCTTCGCCAGCCAGACCCTGGCCGAACTGCCGCTGTTCATCGACGACACCCCGGCTCTCTCCATCGCCGCCCTGCGCAGCCGTGCGCGGCGGCTGAAGCGGCGGCACGACATCGGTCTGATCGTCGTCGACTACCTGCAGCTTCTGCAGGGCACGTCTCGCGCGGGCGACAACCGCGTCAACGAAATCTCGGAGATCAGCCGCGGGCTCAAGACGCTGGCCAAGGAACTGAGCGTTCCGGTGATTGCGCTCTCCCAGCTCAGCCGCGCGGTCGAAAGCCGCGACGACAAGCGGCCGCAGCTGTCGGACCTCCGCGAATCCGGCTCGATCGAACAGGACGCCGACATGGTCTGGTTCGTCTTCCGCGAGGACTATTACTTGCTGGCCAAGGAACCCAAGCAGCCGGTCGAGGGCGACGACGCCAAGACCCACGAATCCCATGCCAAGTGGCAGGAGGACATGGAGCGGGTCTATGGCCTGGCCGAACTGATCGTCGCCAAGCAGCGCCACGGCGCGACCGGCAAGGTGCGCCTGCGCTTCGAATCGCGCATCACCCGCTTCTCCGACCTCGCCGAGGGTTACGAGGGGCCCGACGACTACGAGTAGTCAGCGGATAAAAAAGAAGGGGCGAGCCGAAGCCCGCCCCCCTTTTTTGCCGGGTTGTCTCCCGCCTCAGTCGCCGAAGCGATACTTCAGACGGAAGCCCCACATGCGCGGCTCGTTCACGTGGCCGCCATCGCCGCCGAAGGTGTAGTAGCTGCTGCTCGGGAAGACGATGTAGGCCTCATTCGTGACATTTGTCATGAAGAATGAAAGGTCGATCGGCATGCCGCCCACCGAATTCCAGTCGACGTTGAGGTTGAGGTGGTCGGACGCCGGCACCAGGTAGGCCGGGGTGGCCGAAGGCGAACGGGCCTCGTTCTCGTCGGTGTGGGTGAACGTCGCGCCTAGGGTGACTTTGCCGAGTTTCTCGTCCAGCGGCAGCTGATAGCTGGCGGTCAGCGTCACCCGGTTCTTCGGCGAGAGCGGCAGCGGGCCGCCGACCGCCGTCGCCGGAGTCAGCGAGGCATAATAGATAGGAACGACTGGCGTGGTGAAGGACAGCAGCTTGGTGTTGAGATAGGTATACCCCACGTCGAGCTTGAACCCCTCGAACGGCCGGACCGAAGCATCCACCTCAAAGCCCCAGATGCGCGACTTGCCGGCATTGACTGTCGGCGCGGCGGAGGGGAATACACCCTGGTAGTCGGTTGGACCACGATGGCCGGCAGCCGGATCGCCGTTGGGCCCCCGGTTGATGACCGAGTTGGTTGCCAACTGCTGGTCGCTCAGAGTGTTGTAGAACCATGTAGCGTTGAAATAACCCGGCATGGCGCCGCGGAAACTGGACTTGAAGCCAACCTCATAGGAATCGACCTTTTCCGGCCTTGTCGTTTCCAGCCCGATCGAGTTGTTGGTGATCGAACCGGCGCGATAGCCGCGCGCATACTTGGCGTAGAGCAGGATGTCCGGGGTAGGCGTGTATTCGAGGTCGATCATCCAGGTCGGTGCGCTGGAATTCAGCCGGATGGTCTGGTTGCAGTTGTCGCTGCTGGGCACGATCAGCGGAATATTTATGTTGCCGCCGTTGTAGAGCAGCCCGTTCTGGCAAGAATAGATTGGTACCCCAGCTGGCGCATTGGGAAACCTGATGGTTCCTGCGGCGTTTTGGGGCTCGCCCGTCGGGAAGTTGACATTGAGCAGTTGGGCCTCGTCCCGCTGCTTGTCCCACGTGTAGCGGAAGCCACCGGTGATGGCGAACTGGTCGTTGAACTTGTAGGTAGCCTGGGCATAAAGGCCCTTGTTGTTGAACCAGTCCTTCGAGCTCGCATCCGAAATCGAGCCCGTGTTCGAGGGGGAGCACTGGTTCTTCTGGACACTGGTGCAGTTGATGAATATCTCGACCAGCTGGCTGTTCCAAGCCAGCGGCTTGCTGATCTCGATATAGCCGCCCGCCTGCCAGTTGAGCTTGCCGTCGGCGGCAGTGCCCTGGACCTGAAGTTCCTCGGTAAAGGTCGATTGCGCCGAAGTGGGTCCCTTGTTGCCTTCCTGAAGCGCGATCGTCTTGGATCCCACCGAACCCACCGGCGGCAGCAGGAAGCTGGGGATGGCAGGATTGGCGGGAACGATGAGGTTATCGCCCCACAAACTGAAATTGGCCCATTCGCGGTATTCCGCATAGGAAATGATGTTCTTGACCGTAAGGCTGTCACTTGCCTTCCAGGTCGTGGTGTTGATCACCGACCACTGCTTCACTTCCTGGCGCGGATTGGGATTGTTGGTTTCGACGTCGAACAGCGTGTCACCGCGTGCGGTCTGCCGATCGACCTGCGCGCAGGAGAGATAAGGCAGGAAGTTCGCGTAGGCTTTCGGGTTTCCTTGAAAAACAGTCAGAACCTCGGTCGGGAAGGCGTTCGCCCCCTCCCGGTTGCAATAGGCCATGTGGGGCACGTCGCCCTTAGTATTGCTGTGGCTGTAGCTGCCAATGGTGTAGTTCTCGATATCGGGGGTGATATCGGCCACCATGCTGAGCCGCGCCGCGACATAGTTGGTGTCGCGATAGCGCTCGGGCCCGATGCCGCTGTGGTTCTTGATGTAGCCATCGCGCTTGTTCCAGTCGATGCCGCCGCGCACGCGGATCGCATCGCTCAGCGGCACGTTGAGCACGCCCTGGATGCGGGTCATGTTGTAGGCCCCGACGGAGGCTTCGACCGAGCCTTCCAGCTTGTCTTTCGGCTTTGCCGGCACAAGCAGGATCGCGCCGCCGGTGGTGTTGCGGCCGAACAGGGTGCCCTGCGGCCCCTTTAGCACCTGGATGTTCTCGAGGTCGAACATCGAACCGACGCCAGCGCCGTTGCCCGAAGTGGTCGGACCCAGCGCTCGCGGCGCGATCACGTCGGCGAAATAGACACCGACGGTCGGTGCTGTGTGGTATTCTTGGGTGAATCCGCGGATGACGAAGCTGCTCTTTTCCGGTCCGAACTGCGAGTTGACCGAGAGCGAGGGGACATAGGTTCCCAGATCAGCGGTGCTTACGAGATTGCGCTTGCTGATGTCTTCCTTGCTCAGCACCGTGATCGAGATCGGCACGTCCTGGAGCTTTTCCTCGGAACGCCGCGCGGTGACGATGATGTCGCCACCAGTGTCGGCGCCGGAATCCTGCGCCCAGGCAGGGGTCGCGAGAACCACGGCCAATGTCGACGCGAGCGAAATCTTCAAAAAACGGTGATGCATCTGATATCCTCCCTGGCCACCCGGTCCCCCGGGAATGGCGAAAATGCGAGCCCGGCGGCGACCTGATAGAAAATTGCGCCTTGCCCCCGGACCGATCCTCGCAAAAATCGCTGCTTTTGCAAGACGACCGGAAAATTGTGCCAAATGGCGTGATATTTCCGCAACACTTCGCCGCCCTGTCGGAAAGGCAACCGCACATGAAAAAGGGCCCGCCTCGCGGCGAGCCCCCTTCCAATTTCCATGCCTTCTGCGTCAGTCGCCGAAGCGGACCTTCACCCGGGCGCCGAACATGCGCGGCGCGCCGATCGCCCAGGTGTCGATGCCGAGGCCGATCAGGCCGCCGCCGCCGGTGCGATACTTCGCGTTGGTGACATTGGTCATGAACAGCGAAAGGTCGACCGGGCCACCGCCGATCTTGTCCCAATTGATGTTGAGGTTGAGCAACGTCTGGGCCGGAATCGTGCTGGTATCGAAGCCACCGGTGAAATTGGTGATCGGCGTGCCGGCGGGGAAAACCGCGGTCGGAACGCCATTGACGAAGTCGCCGTAGTTGACCTTCTCCATGAACCGGATCGCCGTGTAGTTGGTGATCTGGCTGCTGGTGTGGGTCACCGTGGCGCCAAGCGTGATCTTGCCGATGCTTTCGTCGAGCGGAAGCGTGTAGTTCGCCGTGATCGTAAGCTTGTGCCTGGGCGAAAGGATCAGCGGATCGCCCGCCTTGACCGAAGCGCTGACGACATAGGCATTGTCGCTGGCCAGGTTGACGACGCCAGCTTCCTGCACGCGGGTGTTGAGATAGGCATAGGCCGCGTCGATCCGGAAACCTTCGAAGAGATGCAGCGTCGCATCGGCCTCGATGCCCCAGATCCGCGACTTGCCGATGTTGACCGGTCCAGCGTTTCCTGGAACCGAGATGGCCGGCAAGGGCGCGCCGGTTACGGGGTCCTTGCGGTTGACGTTGGGATTGAAGCCCAACTGGATCTGCTGGTTGCGGAAGTTGTTGTAGAAGCCGGAAATATTGAAAGTTCCGCGCACACCGCCGGTCTCGAAACTGGTCTTCGCGCCGATTTCGTAAGTGTCCACCTTTTCGGGATCGAAGATGTGGAACTCGATCGGCACGTCGGACTTGATGTTGCCGGTCCGGTATCCGCGCATGTACTTGGCATAGAGCAGCACATTGTCGGTAGGCTTGAAATCGAGGCCGATCAGCCAGGTCGGCGCGCTCCAGCTCTTGCTTTCGCTCAGACGGCAGCCCGGCGCCGTGCGGACCGGAAGCGGATCGGTGCAATGGGTGACCGCAGCGGTGGCCGCCGCATTCGCCGGATCAAGGCTGACGATGGGCAACAGCGGCGATGCATTGGGCACAAGCAGCGGGAACACATAGGTGATGCGCTGGCTGGTGCTCTGCACCCGGTCCCAGGTGTAGCGGAAGCCGCCCGTCAGCTTGAGCTTTTCGGTAAGGTCATAGGTCGCCTGGGCATAAACGCCGGTGCTGCGGAAGGCATTTTCCGCCGCGGTGAAGTTCACGCCCGAGTTCGGCAGCGGAGCGGTGCAGATAAGCGCGTCGATATTGCTGCAGCCGATGAAGGTCGGCGATTGCGAACCGATCTGGCTGCGCGGCGTCGAGTTCTCATAATAGACGCCGGCCTGGTAATTCAGCCGCCCGCCCGCAGCCTTGCCCTCAAGCCGGAACTCCTCGGTGAAGGTAGCCTGGTTCGAGGAAAAGCCGCCCGGCAAATGCCGGATCGTGGCGAAGTTGAACGGAATGTTGGCATTCGGCACCGGATCGGCGATCCCCGGAATTCCTGCGAAGAACGCCCCGCGCGGCAAGAAGAACTGGGTTCCGAACAGCGAATTGTGCGTCTTGGTCCAGAGTTGCGCGTAGCTGATGATGTTTCTGACGGTCAGGTTGTCATTGGCCTGCCAGCTGGTCTTGTTGATCACCTGCCAGGTTCGCGACTTCTGGTAGGGATCCGGCATGTCGTTGGTTACCGTCCAGAAGCCCTTGGCATCCTGCTGGGCCATGGATCCCAGCGCCTCGTAGGCGAGCAATCCGCCGAACGGATCGAGCCGCGGCGCGGCCGCAAACAGCTTGTTGATATGGCCGTTGTTGTCCGAATTGGTATAGGATGCGATCGTGTAGTTCTCGAGTTCCGGTGTGATGTCCCAGACCAGGCTGCCGCGCACCGTGACGTAGTTGATATTGTCGAAATCGCGCGGACCGATGCTGGTCACGTTCTTCATGAAACCGTCGCGCTGCTGCCAGTCGGCCCCGATGCGCGCCCGCAGAGTATCGCCGAGGGGCACGTTCAGCACGCCCTGGATGCGGTGCATGTCGTAGTTGCCGATCGAGCCCTCCAGATAGCCTTCCAGCTTGTCGGTCGGCTTCTGGGGAACCAGCACCACGGCGCCGCCGGTGGTATTCCGGCCGAACAGCGTGCCTTGCGGTCCCTTCAGGACCTGTACGTTCTGGAGGTCGAAGAACATGCCCGGGCCGGCGCCGTCGCCCGCCGGGAAACCCTGCGAGGGACCGCGCGGCGCGACCACGTCGGCAAAATAGACGCCGACCGAGGGCGCGGTGCCGGTTTCCTGCACGAAGCCGCGTAGGGCGAAGGTCGAGTTCTCGCTACCAAAATTGGTCGTCGTCGAGAGGGATGGAGTGTAGGCCGCGAGGTCCTGGGCGTTGGTGACGTTGCGGTCCGACAACTGCTCCTGGTTGAACACGGTGATCGAAATCGGCACGTCCTGAAGCTTTTCCTCGACACGCCGCGCGGTGACGATGATGTCGGATCCGTCGCTGCCACCGGATTCCTGTGCCCAGGCTGGCGTTGCCAGGACCACTGCGAGCGCCGATGCGAGCGAAAACTTCGCGAAATGCTTGCTCATCTAATTCCTCCCTTGATCGACCCTGGCGGAGCCGAAAAAATTTTGAAAACGAACGCAAAGCGCCCGCAACGACCTCTCCCCTGACATTACAAATCCGACAAAGATGTCGGAATTGCAATGGGTTTGAGCGAATTGTGGTGCGCCGTTGCAATCGCGCAACACCACCAATCCGCCCTTTCCTTCCCGCCCCACAGCCGCTAAGCGCGCCGCTCTGCTGGCCCGGAATCGATGGGGCGTCGCCAAGTGGTAAGGCACCGGTTTTTGGTACCGGCATTCGCAGGTTCGAATCCTGCCGCCCCAGCCAGCCTAGCAGCCTCGGCCCGCAGACCCGGCATGCCTTTCAGGCCGGCGCGCGATGCTGCCGTGACAGGCGAACCCGCCAAAGCATCGACAGGTTGCGGCCCAGCAGCATGGCTCCAAATGCAAGCAAGCCCATGTAGCCGACAATCCAGTTGATGTGCGGGTGGATGATGCTGTGCCGGACAGCCAGGACAAACCAGCTCAGGCTTGCCGGAATGGAAGCCAGCCAGGTCAGCAACAGGGCGCGATGCCGACGATCCATGGCGCACCACAGCTGCCGCGCCGACCAACCGTTACGACCTATCAGAAGCGCAAAGGTGAGGACAAGCCCGCCATAGACCGGAACCGTGGCCTGCATGTTCCGCAGCAGCATGGTGCTGTTTATCGCGTCGATGACGTGACTGACGGTCACATCGGCATTTTCGCGGATTCCGGAGCTGGTATCCCAGGTCGAGTAGGAAAGCGGCACCGTGAAGGCCATGATGCCCTTTTCCATCGAACCGAAAAAGTGCGCCGCCTTCAGGATATGCAGAAGCGCCGCCATGGCGAACCCCGCAAAAACATAGCCACCGAGGACCAGGCCGCGGATGAAGATCCGACCGATCATGGCCCGGTCCCATCGGTCACTGGCGGCGGCCTCGTAATAGATGATCGGCAACGCCGCGCCCAGGCCCACGACCGAAATATACTCGTAACCGGTCAGGCATTTGACGAAGGTCAGGAAGCCCGCAGCGCCTGCGACCGCCGCGAATTGCCTTCCGTTCCCAGCCTTCGGGTAAAGCACCAGCATGGCGAGCATGGGCAGGAAACCGAGGAAAATCACCCAGTACGGATTCATCGCGTGCAGAAGCAGCGAGGGTGACGTTGCAAAGACCAGAGCGACGGCCGCTCCGCTGCTCCGCCCGAACTGCCCATCGGCGAACAGGGCCAGCGCGGCCACCACAAGGGTCATGCCCAGTCCGCAAAGCAGCGAGAAGGGTGGTATCGCCATCGGTCCCTTGCCGGGATCGGCAACGCCTAAGTGCCGTGCCACGACATATTGCAGACCGAAATGGCTGATATAGGGATAGACCGTCCGCGCCCCTTTCCGGCCATCGATATATTCGACCGCGGCGATGTGCACCGTCCGCTCGGTCGCGGTCATGAAACCGCCGACATCGCGGTCTCCCCCCGCGTCATAACGCACCACGGAATTCACGATGAGGTCTGAACTGAACTGGTCGTAATTCAGCGTCTCCGGCGAACACCACTTGTTGGATGCGACCATCGTGGCGATCGAGAGGAAGAGAATAACGGCAAGGTAGCGCAAGAAGAGCTGCAGGCCGGCAACTCCCTCTTTTCCACCCGCCGCAGTCATTGTGTTTCGTCCCGGTGCCGCTCTTTCCGACCAGCACGGGTTGCTATCCGGTTTGTTGCCTATCTGCAAACCTGCGGGCAATTCATGGCCTCGTATCGCGGCACCGTCCCTTCAAAGGCGACACTCGTCAGCCCCGCTTGTGACATTGTGCCGAGATGGCTAACAGTATGACGAATCCAGTTGGGGAGTAAGAGCATGTCATCCAAACCAGTGGTCGCGATTGTCACGGGCGCCAGCCGCGGCGCGGGCAAGGGCATTGCCGTGTCGCTGGGATCGCACGGTTGCATTGTCTATGTAACCGGGCGGAGCGAGAAGGAGGGCGACGGCGAGGTTCCCGGCACCATCTACGCCACGGCAAGGGAAGTCACCGAGGCCGGCGGACAGGGCATCGCGGTGCGCTGCGATCATTCCGACGACGCGCAGGTCAAGGCGCTGATCGAGCAAGTCATGGCCGAGCAGGGCCGGATCGACATCCTGATCAACAATGCCTGCTGGCAGGGCAACGTAATGAACGCGCCGGGCCAGTTCTGGGAAAAGTCACTGGATGTCGCCACCATGATCGACGTCGGCGCGCGCAGCGGCTTCGTCGCCACCTGGTATGCCGCACCGCACATGGTGAAGCAGGACAAGGGGCTGGTGGTGTTCACCTCCTCGCCCGGATCGATGCATTATTGCATGGGGCCCAGCTATGGCGCGCACAAGGCGGCGGTCGACAAGATGGCCTTTGACATGGGCGTGGACTTCGCCGATGCCGGCGCGAACGTCGCCTCGGTCTCGGTGTGGATGGGCTCGCTCACCACCGAGCGCCTGCTGGGCATGATGGAGGCCATGCCGGCGCTGAAGGCGGGCCTGGAAGGTACGCTGGAATCCGCCGGCTACACCGGCCACCTCGCCTGGGCGATGTACAACGACCCAGACATGTTCGCCAAGTTCAACGGCAAAACGGTGATCGGCGCGGAAGTAGGCAAGGAATATGGCATCACCGACATCGACGGGAAGTTCCCGCCTTCAGTGCGCGACGGCACCGGCGCCTCGCCGCCCCAGTACTTCCCCTACAAGGTGAAGATGGGATGACGATCCTTTCGCTCGATAGCCTGACGCTGACCGACACCGCGCCGCAGGTGGCGATCCGCGCGGCGGCCGAGGCCGGCTATGACGCCTGCAGCCTGTGGATCATCCCGCCGCCGCTGTTCCCCTCGCCGCTGCTGACGCCGGAGCACGAGCGCGAGTGCGCCGCGATCCTGAAGGATACCGGCATGCAGGTAATCGCGCTCGAGGTGTTCGACCTGCATTCGATGGAAGGTGTTGAGCAATGTCGTCCCTTGCTGGAGATGGGCGCGCGGCTGGGCGGCAAGGCGGCGCTGACGATCCATTACAGCAACGGCGACCGCGTCGCCGCTGCCGAGATCCTCGGGCGCTTTGCCGAAGTTGCGGCCGGGTTTGGCCTGGCGACAAATCTTGAGCCGGTCGCTGGCGGTAAGACTCAGACCCTCGCCGAAGCGGAAGACCTGATCCGCTGCTCGGGCGCGGACGTCGGCATTTGCCTCGATCCGCATCACCTGTTTCGGGCCGGCGGTTCTGTGGAAGACATCGCCAGAGTCGAGCCGGGCCGCATCCGCTACGTCCAGCTCTGCGACGGGCCGATTCCGCAGCCAGCTGAAATCGCGATGACCGAAGCGGTCTGCGAACGGCTCTACCCTGGCGACGGCGACTTCGCGCTGCTGGAATACCTGCGCGCCGCGCCGAAGGACGTGCCGGTCGGCATCGAGTGCCCCAGCCTCAGCCGGGCGCAGGGTGGCATTTCGGCAGCCGACCAGGCGAAGGAAGGCATGGCCAAGATGAAGAGCCTGCTGGGCAGGCTTTAACGCGAAACGCTTCGAGAGGGCTTCGGGAAATGACAGGCAAGACGCTTGCAGGGAAGACTGCGCTGGTAACCGGCGCCAGCCAGGGCATCGGCCTTGGCTGCGCGAGGGCGCTGGCAGCCGATGGCGCGAGCGTCGTCATCATGGGCCGCCGCGGCGACGCCCTTGCCGCCGCCCGCGACGAACTTGCAGCAAGCCTGCCGGACGCGCGGATCGAAGCCTGTGTCGGCGATGCCGGGAGCGAGAGCGAGGTCAAGGCCGCGCTCGAACAGGCGCATGGCATGGCGGGGCGGCTGGACATCATCGTCTCGACCGTGGGCGGGCCGCAGTTCAAGCCGCTGCTCATGCGCGAAGTGCAGGACGTGCGGGACGAGCTCGATCTCAATTTCATCACCGCTTTCCTGGCGGTGCGGCACGGCGTTCCGCTGATGGAGCCGGGCGGCTCGATCGTCTGCGTGTCCTCGGCGGCGGCGGTCCAGCCCAATTTCGGCCTTGCGATCTATGCGGCAGCCAAGGCGGGGCTGGAACGCTTCGTCAGGGCGGCCGCCTTCGAGCTTGGCGGCGCGGGCATCCGCGTTAATGCAGTCAGGCCGGGCGCGACCTTGCCGGAAGGCGCCGAGAACGATCCCCAGTTCGCCCCCATGGCAGCCGCCTTCACCGCCGAAACCCCGATGAAGCGGCTGGGCCGGCCGGACGACATCGGCCGCGTCGTGCGCTTCCTCGCCGGGCCGGAATCAGGCTGGGTCACCGGCCAGGCCTTTTCGGCGGATGGCGGCATGGACCAGGGCAAGGGGCCCGACTTCATGGACGCCTTCTATGGCAAGGATGTCATGGACCGTATCCGCGCGGGCAAGCCGGCCGGCTGAGCCGGCAGCTCAATCCGCCGGATCGAGGCGCGCCAGAAAGCCGTCGATCACCGCCATGACTTCCTTATGGCCTGTCCTCACTCCGATTTCCGCCTCGCGGTGCACCGTGAGGGCCGCGCTGGTGGCGAAAATGGCTGCGGCGGCGGGAGCGATGTCCTGGGCGATGCCGCGCCTGCGCATGGCCTCGGTCAGCGCCGAGACATGCATCGCGCGGGTGACTTCGATATAGTCTCGAACTTCCTCGCGAAGCGCCTCGATCCGGTTGGCCAGCGCCGTGAATTCGAGGACGATGCGGGTGTCGGTGGTGTGGACGCAGACGTCCCAGATTTCGCGCAAGCTGTGCTGGCCGGCCAGCGCGGCCTCCATGCGCTGGAGCTCGCGCGCCTTCAACCGGCGGAAAGTCTCAACGATGAGTTCGTCCATCGTCTCGAAATAGTAGTATACCAGCCGCTGCTTGACGCCGGTGCGCTCCGCCACGGCGCGCGAGGTCAGCGCCCCGTAGCCGAGATCACGCAGGACGTCCTCGGAGGCATCGAGCAACGCGTGCCAAACCTCCGATCCCTTTGGTCCCATGCGCCTGGTCGCCATGCTGATTACCCGAATTACCCCGTGTTTGGCGCTTGCGCAGGGCGCGGTTGCGCCAGGCACTTGCTTACCACGGCCACCTTAGCGGCGAATGCAGGGGCGTAAAGTGCGGTGCCGGAAAGGGCAGGGCCTACATGGAATAGCCGCCGCCGACTTCGATGATCTGGCCGGTAACGAATGCGAAATCCGGAGAGGCCAGGGCATGGGTGACATTGGCGATGTCCCCGGGCAGTCCCAGCCGGCCCAGCGCCGTGTTCTCCAGCACCGCCTTCAGGTTCTCGGGCACCGAGAGGAACGGCTCGTTGACCACCGTATCGATGAATCCGGGCATGATGCCGTTCACCCGGATGCCCTGCGGCCCCACTTCGCGGGCAAGGTTCTGGGTGAACTTGTTCTGGCCCGCCTTGGCCAGGGCATAGACCTGCAAGTCCGGGTTGACGAGCCGCGCAGCCGCCGAGGAGATGTTGATGATGCTGCCCCCCGGGCGGATCGAGGGCAGCAGGGCCTTTACCAGGAAAAATGGCAGACGCAGGTTCTTGCCGACGGTTTCCTCGAAATACTCATAGGTCGTGTCCGGAACGCGGCCATAGCCACTGCTGCCGAAATTGTTGACCAGTATGTCCAGCACCTCTTCGCCGAGCCGCTCCCGCACTTCCCGGCGAAAGACCTCGGCCAGCGCTTCGGCGGTTCCTTCCGGACCGAGGAAGGCCGGGATGGCGAAAGCGCTGCCCGATGCGTCCGACAAGCCGGAGACTACCGAAACGGCGTTGTCGATGTCGTTCGGATGATGGCTGAAAGCGACAAGAGCGCCGGACGCGGCGAAGCGCTCGACGATCGCCCGGCCGATGCCGTGCGAGCCGCCAGTAACCAGAACTACCTTGCCCGAGAACAGGTCCGCCATGCGAGTCCCCCAATGCGTGTCAGGCGAGATCGACTTCAAGATGGAGGTCCGTAAGGCTGCGAAAGGTGTAGGTGGGCTCGTAGTGGAAAGTGCGCGCGCCAGCATGGCCGTGGTGCTCTTCGGAAATGCGGATGTCGCTGGTGCGCGCCAGTAGCCGCTCGATCGCCACGCGCGACTCCATCCGCGCCAGCGGCGCACCGAGGCAACCATGCACGCCCTTGCTGAAGCCCAGGTGGTCGCGCTTGTTCCGGCGGTCGATGTCGATCTTTTCCGGATCGGGGAAATGCCGGGGATCGTTGCTGGCGGCCATCAGGCCGACCGTCAGCACCGTGCCAGCCGGGATGTCCATCCCGGCCACCTTGGTGTCCTCCACGGCGAGCCGGTAGCTGACCTTGACCGGCGCTTCATAGCGCAGGACTTCCTCGATGAAGTCCGGTATGCGCTCGGGCTCGGCTCGCAGGCGGGCCTGGATCTCAGGCGTGTCGGCAATGATGCGCGCGGCAATGGCGATCAGGCGCGAAGTGGTGTCCTGGCCGGCACCGAACAGGAAGCGGGCGAGCAGCGAATAGGTTTCGAAGCTGGCGGAGGTGCCGTCGCGGTACTTCGACTGGAGCAGTTCGGTCATCAAGTCGGCGCGCGGACTGGCGATCCTGTCGTTCAGGTAGCCATCGAAGCGCTCCTTGAGGAACACCAGCGGGTCCGATCCGACGCGGTGGGTGGCCTCGCCCTCCACCTGGCTCGGCGGCGCGCCCAGCATCTCGACCAGCTCCCAGCGCTCCTCGGCCGGGATGCCCATCAGGTCGGAGATGGCGAAGGTCGCGGCGGCATGGGCATATTCTGTCGCGGCGTTGAACCGGCCCCTGGGCAGCAGCTCATCCAGCAGCCGGTCGGCAAGGGCATAGAGATACTGCTCATTGGCCTTCAGCCGCTTGAAGGTGAGCAGGTCGGTCATCAGCTGGCGGTTCACCGCGTGCTTCTGGCCATCGTAGCAGGTGAGGTGATCGGACCAGGCCATCTCGTGGCGGTGCGCGTCGAGCTGGGCGCGGATGTCGCTGCCTTCCGGCGTGAACGGCAGGCCCTGGGTCGGCCCCAGGACGTTCAAGGCGGCGGAGAAAACGTCGTCGCGCCGGTTGAGCACTTCCATCACTTCGTCATAGCCGGTGACCATGACCGAGTTCTGGTACTTCTCGCGCATCACCGGGCATTGCGAACGCATGCGGTCGAAATAGGCCTTCGGGTTCTGGATCACTTCCGGGTCGGAGAAGAAATCAGGATCGGCTTCGGACATATCGATCACTCCCGAGAGGACGCCCCACCGCTGTCGCCCATACCGGCATCGTCGCGCGTCTGTTCGTCGAATTGTTAGCGGGATTGCGGCATGGGGTCAACCTGCCCTCGTGCCCCGCACGTCCTCGTAGCCTCGTTGGCAAGCAACCGGCCGAAGCGCGCGAGAATGTTGGCGAGGTCATTCCGGCGCAGCGATGCGTTGCATCCTGCCCCGGCCCGCTTCATGGATGGATAAACGGGAGAATTGGCAAGATGGCGACATATGTCCTGGTTCA
Organism: uncultured Novosphingobium sp.; assembly: GCA_964630805.1. Taxonomy (GTDB): domain Bacteria; phylum Pseudomonadota; class Alphaproteobacteria; order Sphingomonadales; family Sphingomonadaceae; genus Novosphingobium. Next base: position 38,757 of record CAZVWP010000025.1, read on the forward strand.
CGGCGCAGGCCACGGCGGCTGGTGCTACAAACGGCTGGCGCCACTACTGCGCGCGGAGGGTCATGAGGTCTATGCGCCGAGCCTGACAGGCCTTGGCGAGCGGGCACACCTCCTCACTGCCGAGACTACGCTCTCAACCCATATCGAGGACATCGTCCGGCTGATCGAGGCGGAGGACCTTACCGACTTGATCCTTGCCGGTCATTCCTATGGCGGCATGGTGATCACGGGCGTGTCTGGCCGGATCCCGGAGAAAATCGCCCACCTGGTGTTCCTCGACGCAGCTATTCCCGCGGATGGCGAGGCGCTGGAGGATAGCTCTCCGGCGGTGCGCGAGGGGATCAGGTCGGAAGCGCGGGTGGTCGATGGCGTGGAACTGGTGCTCTGGCCGGACATGCCGGTCGCCCGGGCGATCTACGGCGTCACTGACGAGGCGGACTGGGCCTGGATGCTGGAGCGCCTGCGGCCGCACCCCTGGAAGTGCTTCGAGGAAAAGCTGGTGCTGGCCGACCCCGAAGGTGCCGCGCGCATCCCGCGCACAATCATCAACTGCCCTTCGACGCTGGAAACGCGCGGGCGCAACGAGAACATTGACCGCTACTTCAAGGGCGAGAACGTCTGGGAACTCGATACAGGGCACGACCTGATGATCACCGAGCCTGAAAAGACCGCAGAGATGCTGCTGCGGCTTGCCGCTCCGAGGTGACGCAGACTGTGTCGGCCGGTGAAGTTCAGCGCCGCCGGAGCTTCGGCAACGACAGGACGAACAGCGCCGCCGAAACCAGCACCGCCACCAGGATCGCTCCCGTTGCGCCGTAGCTGCGCGAAACCGGCTCGGTGAGGAACACCGCGACGGGCGCTCCGAGGTAGACCGAACTCTTTACCAGTCCCGCCGCGCGCCCCTGCTGGTCGGGCGCGACGCGATCGGCGAGGACGTACATCAGGTTGGGCTGGAACCAGGCGACGCCGATCCCGAACACCACCAAACCGATGATCACCAGCGCCACGTTCGGCGCCAGTGCAGCCACCAGCAGGCCAAGCCCGGCGCAGGCTACGCTGATCGAGAAGGCCTGGTATTCCGACAGCACCCGGCGCGCGCGGCCATACAGCACCGCCGCCAGGGACCCCGCAACAATGTCGCCTGTCAGCACCAACGAAATCAGCGCCGGGCTGGTCATGCCGAGGTTGTTCAGCAGGAACGATAGATAGACCGCCGGGATATAGACGATGAACCCCAGGAGCAGCCCCAGCAGGAGGAAGCGGAACGGGAACCAGCGGAAGAACGGCTCCGCGGAGGGACGTACCGCCGAGGCAACCGGTTTCGGCTCCCTTCCGCTGAGGGCGGCGGCGGCAATGACCGCGAAGGGCGCGGCGATGCCATATAGCAGGAAAGACCAGTGCCAGCTGAATTCCGCCAGCATGCCGCCCACCGGGTTGAGTACGACCGAGCCGATCTGCGCGACGGCGTTGTAGTAGCCCATCCAGGCGGCGCGTCGATCGCCGAACATGCGGGCGTTGATGATGATGATACTCCCTGTCACGGCCCCGGCTGCAGCTAGCCCCAACAGGAAGCGCGACAGGATCATCAGGTGAAGATCGTGGAGGTAGAAGGGCGCAGTCCCGGCGAGCGCATAGAGCGCATAGTTCGCGGTTATCACCCGCTTCAGCCCGAATCGATCGACGAGGAAGCCGGTAAGCGCCGCGCCGATCGCCATGGCAAGGGTATTCACCCCGACCAGCATCTTTACGAGGAAGGCATCCTCCGGCCCGTGCGCCAGGTCCGCCTGGATGGAGGGAAGCACGGCCTGGATCAGCGAAGTGGCAAGCGAAATCGCCGGACCACCGGCAAGGATGACCGCCTTGACGCCCCAGCCGATGTCCTCATCCGCGCGTGCGGCGCCCTCTGTTGCCACTGGTTATCCTCCCCTTCCCGTCTTGCGGCGCGCTATCGCATATCAACCGGCCCCGCCAGCCCTCAACCCTGCCACTGTTCGGCAAAGCCCTTGGTATCGAAGTAATCGCGCCAGGAGGATATCTTGCCGTCTGCTGTCACTTCGAAGATGCCCATCACCGGGAAGGAAATGGCGGGCTTGTTGTCCGGCCCGACGATATGATCGACGCGTTCCGTCAGCACCTTGTTGCCCTGTGCCGCGATGGCCAGTGTATCGACCCGCATGATCAGGCTATCAGCATCCTGTCCGAAGCCGGACAGCACGCCCATGGCCTCCTCGATGCCCTTCGAAGTGACGAAACCGTGATTTTCCCAGATCGCATCCGGTGTGAAATAGTCCCGGATTGCCCGGGCAAGGCCACCCGGACTGTCCCAAAGGTCGAGGAACGTCGTTACGGTCTCAAGGGGGCTGGGCATGCATATCTCTCCCGGTTAGTCTGCACGGTAAATGCGGAAAGGGAGAGCGGCATGCAAGACGAATGGGCCATCCAGCGCCTCATCAACACCTACAGCCAGTACGGCAGCGTGGGCGACTGGGACACGGCGGTCGGCACATATGCCGCCGACGGCGTCTGGGAGATTCCCCACTTCGGCATGCGCTTCGAAGGCCACGCGGCAATACGGCAAGCGCTTACGGATTTCTTCGCAGGCATGGACTATGTCATCCAGCTCAATTCGCCGGCCCTGATCGAAATCGACGGCGACCGGGCAACCGCGCGTTCCAACGTCAACGAAGGCGGCAAGACCGCCGGCAAGGATGAGGGTTTTGCCTTCTTCGGTTATTACGCCGACGAACTGGTGCGCACGGGGGAAGGCTGGAAATTCACCAAACGGACCTTCATCGGAACCGGCAGCAGCCTCTACCCGCTGACGCAGGGGACCAGGCACTAGCAGGAGTCGACGGCCATGGGCATCTGGCCCATTCTCCATTGAAACGGCGCTGATCGTTTGACATCGGGTTTCCCGAGTACAAATTGCGCGTAACAAGATTGACAGGAGTGGGCGATGTCGAAAGGGCTTAACCGCCGCGCGGCAATGGGCACGCTTGCAGCCGGGGTCGGAGCGGCATTCCCGAAGGCCGCATGGACAAAAGCAGCGCGCCCCATACTCGCCACGTCCGAACAGCTTGCCGCCGAACGCCAGTTGATGATCCTCGAACGCGATCCGCTGGTCGTCGCCCTCAAGCGAAAAATCCATGGCGAACTACTTGGCTCCAGGTTCGGCAAAACCCGCGACGGTGCAGCTACGCTTGGCCGTGCTGTCGATCAATGGACCCGCTCGCTGATCTTCGGCGAGATCTCGAAGTACCGCGCCGCACCCGCTTTCCTCTGGGGCACCGACGACACACCACGCCGCTGGTATGGCTACGAGCTGGGCGGGGTCGGCACATCGGGCGACAATGCCGACGCGATCTACCGCACGGCGGTTATCGACGGTTCGCGGCAATACGAGGTTACCGGCCGCTTCGACCAGGTGCGTCCGGCCACCCAGACTGTCATCCAGATCGACGCCGCCGACCTGGTCAATCCGGCCTCGCTGATGGACGTCAGCCACAAGCCCCCGCGGGTGCTATCTTCCACACTCGGCATCCTGACCGACCGGACCATGGATGTCGCCGCCGACGGCAGCTTCCGCATCACGCTTGGTGGCGAGGGATCCGGGCGCAATCACATCGCCCTGAAGCATGGGCTCATATCCGTCGGCACGCGCGAAATGCTGGGGGACTGGAAGATGCGCCCGGCGCGGCTCTCCATCCGCCAGACGGCCGGCCCCGCCGCACCGGTCCTGGAGCCGCTCTCACACCAGGCCATGCGCGACCAACTGCTGCACGACATGCCCGGCTACATAGGGTTCTGGGCGCACTTTCCGGAAATCTGGATGGGCGGGCTCGAGCCCAATGCCCACTCCCAGCCGATGGGCCGGACCAATGGCTGGGGCTTCGTCGCGGGCCTGCGGTTCGAGCTCCGGCCGGGCGAGGCCATGGTGGTGCACACCGGAAACTGCGGCGCCGAGTTCACCGGTTTCCAGCTCAACGACCCCTGGATGATCCAGCCCGATGCGCGCCGCTATCAGGTTTGCCTGAACAATAGCCAGCGGGTGCTCAACGCGGACGGCACTGCCACCTACGTCATCTCCGCCGAAGACCCCGGCGTGGCCAACTGGCTCGATCCGGCGGGCGTGAGCAGCGGTTTCGGCATCCTGCGCTGGCAGCAGGTTCCGCCCGGCGCCAGGCCGGACGGGCTGATCCGAAGCGTGCGGGTGATCAAGCTGAGCAAGGTTCCTGCCCTCGGCCTTCATCGGATCACTCCCGCACAGCGGCGCGCGACGATTGCCCGGCGCGCCTGGGAGTATTCCGGTCGAACGCGGGGCTGACCTGCGAGGTCAGAGCGTTCGCGACGAATATTCCGTCCAGCGCAGGATGCCGATGCCGTCGTCCATGCCTTCGGTATCGAGCCAGTGGGCGACCAGCGGATCGGTCTTCGAGATGACGTAGCCGATCGTTCCATCCGCATTGGGCGTGGTCTGGCTGCGTTCGAGGCAGACCTGATAGCGGCGCGCATCGGGCGCTATCATCCAGGAATCGTTGATCTGGAAGCCAGTGTACTTCGAGCCCGCCGGATCGGTGGTCACCAGCATGGCTTCGTCAGCCTTGAGGCTGAGGTTGAGCCCCGCGACGAAGCCCCAGCCGCCCGGGCGGCCCATCGGCGCGACATACTATTCCGCTCACATCAAGCCGCGGGATTGCAGCCACCACACCGCGCAGCGCGAGGGCGCCACGGCGGGTGGCATCGAACAGCCTGTTCATCTCACTCTCCCCCCGTTCCCGCAAAGCGGGTGCTATTTCCCTCCCCGGCAGCCGGCGATGATCGTCTCGATCTGCCGCTGGAAGGCCGGATCGACTGGCTTGTTCGCCTTCACCGCCTCGTCCGCCGCCTGGAACCGGTCATAGGCAATGGTCTTCTCGATCCCGGCCAGCGCGCAGGTGCAGTTCGCCTCGCTCGCCTGCGTGGCGCACGACCTGACGAAGTTCTGCTTCACCACCTCCGGATAGCCATGCTCGTCCTTCTTGAGCAGCCCACAGCCGCCCAGCGCGAGCGCCGCTGCGGCCACTATCCACATCGCCTGCTTCATCGCGTTCCCCTTTCCCGTCCGCCACCAGACTGCCGCCTATCCGGCTCCGCCGCAAGCATCCCATCTTGACCTTTGCCCGCGATCAATGACAGGCCATGTCGCGATGCCAAGGTCGCCGGCAGAGCAAGGACCCCTGGACCCATGATGCATATCCGTTTCCCGATACTGGCCCGCCTACCCATCCGCACCGCCATGCTGGCCCTTACCGGCGGCGCCTGTCTCGCCTTCTCCCCTGCTGGCGCCGCCACCGGCAACGAGCCCGTCGGCCAGGCCGCCAATCCGCCGCAAAGCTCCGACATCGTCGTCGAGGCGCCGCGCGCGCTGCCCAAGCCACGGCGGGCCAACCGCTTTGCTGGCGAGGCCCAGGTCTTCGCCACCGTGCGCGTGCCGGTGATGTACTACGACCTCGACCTCACCCAGCCCGACGGCGCCAGGCGCCTGAACGACCGCATCCACAACACGGCCCGCCAGGCCTGCTCCTATCTCGACGCGCTCTACCCGCTGCGGCCCGACCCGGAATGCGTCAAGCGGGCCGAGGACCGCGTCGCCCCGGCAGCCCGCGCCGCGGTCGAGGCGGCCAAGGCCGGCAAGCCCGCACCGGGCCCGGAGCCGATCACGCCACCCTGAACCCACAAGATCCTGCCCCAGCCGGGGAGGATTCAATTCCCCTAGACCTTCAGTTCCGCCAGCGCCTCGAGCTGCTCGATGTAATGGCTGCAATCGCGCGCCCGGATGTAGGCGGAGTAATAGGTCGCGCCGATCCCGAACAGCCGCCCGATGGTTTCGGCGGCGCGGGCGGGCTGGCCAATCGGGTCCACCGCCCGCTCGTCGCGCAGGATGAGGTCGACGGGCTTCTCGCGCGCATGCCATGCGGGCAGCTCCCTGCCCCAGCCGATGATCGCCTTCAGGTCCTCGAGGCTCTGGCCGAAGGGCATCCACCCCTCGCCCAGCTCCACCGCCCTGCGCAGCGAGCGGCGAGAGCGCCCGCCGATCCAGAAGGGCACGTCCTGCTGCACGCCGCAGGGATCGATGATGAAGCCCGAGTAATCGTAGTGCGGCCCATGGTATTCCGGCAGGCGCCTGGCGAAGCTCGAACGGATCGCGCGCAGGGCATCGTCGCCCCGCACCCCGCGCTCGGCAAACTCCGCGCCGCCCAGCCCCAGCAGGTCGAACTCGGGCTTGAGCGAGCCGACGCCGAGGCCCAGCACCACGCGCCCGCCGCTCAGCCGGTCGAGCGTGCCATAGCGCTTGCAGATCTCCAGCGGGTGCGAATAGCCGAGCACCAGGACATAGGTGGTGAGCCGGATGCGACGGGTAGCGGCGGCGATGAAGCCCAGGGTCGAGAGCGGATCGTAATACCGCCCGCCGCGCACCGCCTCGACCTCGGGCGGGATGCCGACATGTTCGGAGCAGTAGAGGTGGTCATAGCCCAGCCGGTCCGCCGCCTCGGCGATGGCGATCAGCTCCTGCGGCGTGATGTCCCGCTCCCACTGCGGATGGTTCTCCGCCGGGCCGGCGAGGCTGAGGCCGGGGGTGAGCACGCCGTATCGGGCGGGACTGGTCATGCGGTGGGGCTCCTCTCTGTTTGGGAGGGGAGTTAGCGGGTTGGAGCGAGGTCCCGCAAGGGCCTGCGCGTTCCGAGTCGTTTTGGGGAGGGAGGGGGTTTGGTTGATGAAACACATGCGCGGCGCACCCTTGCGCAGGGTGCGGGCGGCTGGGTGGGGTCGACGATGGCAAAGAGCGGGTTCGGCGAACCTAGCAGCTTGCCGCGATGTAGGAAAATGAGCGGCAGGCCCGGCCCCTCACCACTTGCCGCCGGCCTCCTCGATGGCCTTGAGCAGGGCGCGCTTGGAGGGGGTGCGGTTCTTGCCGGGGTTGCGGGGCAATTCCGGCTCGCCCAGCTCCGCCCTGCGACGCGCGAGGCGCTCGCCCAGCTCGGCCATATCGACTACCCGGCCAGTCCATTCCGCATCTGGTTTGGAAGTTTTCGTTGCCAAAATAATTACCTGCTAGCGCCTCTAGAAAAATAATCCGCAATCAGTTGCTGCACAGCAATCACCTGTGCGCCTGGAGATGTGCCCGCACCCGACCTCCCCGGATGCAACGTGTCCCATCGCGAGAGCGCCTGTCCAGCACGAGGGCCACCGGTAGGATTACTGCCAAATCCAGAGACAATGGTGTTCCACAATGGCTGAAAAGTCTCAATTAATATAGCTTCTCCTAATGGGATCCATACATCGTCAATCACCAAATAACGAAAATAGAAATCCCTAATGTCAATGTTGACTGCTTCATCGATGGAACGACTGTGTCGTGAAAGTCGATCATTCAATGCGCGAGTGGCCTGCAAGGCACTATCAATCCCGGCGCCGGTTCGCGCACCACTTGGAACTGCCTTGCCAACATAGATCGGCGCATTCCACCGTTGTCCCACATTGGCAGCAGTCAGTGGCGCGTAGTCCGTGAACGGGCCTACATAATATAGTGCATAAACGCCGGCCCCGTTAGTGGAACTTCGAGCGTCAGCATCGCCTAGGGGATGCACATCTGCGGCTAGTATGTGCCGTTGGATGCTTTCAGCTAGGTTTCTTTTCTCCAGTGGATTGTAAGGCGGCATCGTGCTGCTTTAGCTCCCATATCAGCTTTTCACCCACGACCTTCGCCAAGGTGGTCGGCACAGCATTACCTAGCTGACGCATTACCTCTGTCCAAGAACCTTTAAATCTATAGCTGTCTGGAAAGGCTTGAAGTCTCGCACTTTCCCGCACTGAAAGGTAGCGAACAGAGCCATCATCACGGACGAGCATGTTCTCACCGCCCGGAACGCCATGAACACCAGCCTTTAAGGTCTTTGCAGGTTCATCCAATTTGCTTCCAGTGTGCCCAGGATAGACTCGCGCTCCGGGCTGGTACTGGTGATCGGTGAAACCTGAGACCGCTCCTCTTTCGTACTCAGGGTCTGGCAAATCGTGGATTGCGTCACGCAGTGTTTGCCACGATTTTCCTAATGGCTTCTCGCGCAGTCCCAAAGCGCGCGAATGCAGCCTCATGTCTAAGGAACGCCCTAGCTTCGGCACCCGATGCCGATCCCAGTAAATCTCCGAACGATATTGATCCCAAAGCAAGCGATCTTGTGAATGTGTTGCATCAGGAAATGACCAAGCCAAGCCCAAATCAGAACGAATGCCGACAAAAACTACGCGTTCGCGCTTTTGCGGAACGCCATAATCAGCCGCATTTAGAACTTCATAAAGAACTTTGTAACGGAGTTCATCGTCACCTTTTGTACCAGTATGATGACGCTCCAACCTGCGAAGGTGATCAACCCACGCCTCACTGTCACGGCGCTTTATGTGAGGATATTCCAACTGCCGTTCTATATATTGTATGTAACTAGAAAACGCCGCTCTGGTCAGACCTTTTACGTTTTCAAAGATGAACGCTTGCGGTTTCGCCTCACGAACCGCTCTTACGGATTCCGCCCACATATCCCGATCATCCGTGTGCGCACGATGTCGTCCACCCAAGGAAAAGGGCTGGCAAGGCGGGCCACCACTGATGAGTGCCAACTTTCCTTCCCATTGATCGAATGACTGCGCTCGAATATCGCCCTCAACTGGCTCCGGCCAACTCTCGATCACACTTTTCGGCAGTTGCCTATTCAGCCGAATGGTATCGCAGCACCACTTGTCGCGCTCAACGACTTCCACGGGCTTAAAACCAGCTGCACTTAAGCCTATCCCGAGACCACCCGCTCCCGCAAAAAGTTCAATCGCCTTCATTAGATAGGTCCGTTCAAAAATGCCTGAAGCCTCTCGGCGAGCCGCTCCAAATTTCGCGTTTCACATTCCCATACAATCATGACACGCCAGCCAAGTCGAGACAGTTTGTTCGAGTTATGTTCATCTCGGATGCGATTTCCCTCAAGCTTTGGCAGCCAGAAGTCTTGCCGACTCTTTGGTAGCCGAGCGAGTTTGCAATTTGGGTCAGAGTGTCGGTGCCAGAAACATCCATGAACGAAGATCACACGTTTGCGTGACGGGAATGTGAGATCGGGTTTTCCCGGCAGCTTGGGATTATGAAGGCGAAAGCGGTAGCCCAGCGAATGCAGAAGCTTCCGGACAACGAGCTCTGGTTTTGTATCCTTGTGTCGGATCAATGCCATCTGGCGGCTACGTTCTGGCGAAGGTTTCTCCACGGAATTGTTCTGGCGTGTTCTTACTTACCTTTCTCCCGCCCCACCTCCTCAATGCTCCGCCCACCCCGGCTCCGCCACCGCCTCATCCCCCACCCGGCACCCGCTCGATCCGCCGTCCACCGGCAGCACCACACCGGTGACGTATTTCGCCTCGTCCGAGGCGAGGTAGACCGCGGGCCAGGCGATGTCGTCGGGGTCGCCGACGATGCCCAGCGGGATCGTCTTGCGCATGGCCTTGGCGATCACCGGGTCGGCCATCATCGCCTTCACGCCGTTACCGTTGTCGATCAGGCCCAGCGCGATGGCGTTAACCCGGATGCCGAAGGGCGCATATTCGCCGGCCATCGAGTGGGTCACGCCGTTCATCGCCGCCTTGCTGGCGGTGTAGGCGTCATAGCCGTTGCCGGTATTGGCCGCGCCGGAGCTGATGTTGACGATCGAGCAGCCGGGCTGTTTGTGCTCCAGCATGGCGCGCAGGGCATAGCGGCAGAGCCAGAACAGGCCGTAGAGGTCGCTGCGCCACATGATGTCGAGCGTTTCGTTCTCCAGCTCGTGCATGCGCCGGTCGGCATGGGGGTGGAGAGTGCCGATCATGTGGGTGGCGGCGGCGTTGTTGACCAGGGTGGTGAGCGGGCCGAAGCTTTCCTGCGCGACCTGCATGGCGCGGCGGCAATCGTCTTCCACCGAGATGTCGGTGCGCAGGAACCTTGCCTTGTGGCCGGCTTCGAGCAATTCGCGCTCCGCCGCCTTGCCCAGGTCTTCGGAGCGGCCGGTGAGGAGGACGCTGGCGCCCGCCTCGGCAAAGCGCTGGGCGATGCCGCGGCCGACGCCCTTGGTGGCGCCGGTGATGACGGCGACCTTGCCGGATAGTCTCATCTTCTCTCTCCCTTTCCGGTCCCTCTCCATTTTCTCCGCAGGGGCAAAATGGGGAGGGACTTTGACGCTCAGGCCGCAGCCCCGGCCCCGGCCAGGCATTCCATCATCAGCGGGCGGGCATCGCGATAGGGGTCCTTGCCGTCCCATTCCGCCGCGGCCTTGCGCATCGCCTCGAACCACTTGTCGAACAGGCCGCGGTGCATGAGCTGGATGAACACCGGGTCCTCGATGCCGGTGGGCTCGGTATAGATCTCGATCTGGAAGCCGGTGGCCGGATCGCGCATGTCGACCACCAGGGTGAGCGGGTGGCCGGCCTGCGCCATCTTCTGCATGTCCGCCTCGAAATCGTCGGAATAGTAGGCGATGTGGTGGAGGCCACCGCCGGGGTTGCGATCGAGGTATTCGTTGTATGCGGAAATGCCGCCCTTGTTCGGCGTGATGATCTCGAAGCAGGCGTCGCCCGAATAGACGAAGGCGACCTGCGAGGTGAACGGCTTCTGCTCCCCGCGATAGTCCCCCATGCCGCCGACCTCGTCGAGGATGAAGAAGGGGCCGATTCCGGCGGCGGCGAACTTGGCCAGCGCCTTCTGAAAATCGGGATAGACGTAGCAGGTGTGGGCGGGGTTGCCGAGCAGGTAGGACATTGGGCTCTCTCCCTTGGAGCGTTTCAGGTTGGCGGTCACGCTGCCATGGCGGGGAGGGGTTGTCGAGCCGGCGGGGCCTACAGATGCTCCCGGAACCAGGCCACCGCGTCCGCCGCCGAGCGTTCCACCCATTCGGGCGTGTAGATGTCGTAATGGCCGATGGGATAGGAGGTCCACCGCTTCGGCTCGCCCAGCTTCTCGTAGAGCGCGCGCCAGGCGGCGGGTGGGCAGATCTCGTCGCGTTCCGCGCAGATCAGCATCATGGCGCGCGGGGCAATGCGGTGGACCAGGTCGACGGGGCGGAATTCCATCGCCGCCTCGGCCGATTCCAGCGTCAGGTAGGCGATGACCGAGGGATCGGTCTCGGCGACGCCCAGCACATAGGCGCGGGTGGCGGGATCGCTGACGAAATCGATCACCCGCATGCGCCCGCTCTTGCCGGTGCGAACGCGCTGCTCGCGGTCGGCCTGGAGCAGGGCCTCAAGCTCGGCCATTTCCTCCGGCGTCTTGCAGCCGGCGATCATGCCATACCCGTCGCCGTGTCCGACCTGCGCGACGGCGCAGCGCACGCGCGGGTCGATCGCCGCGACCTGGACGGTGTTGGCCGCGCCGCCCGATGTGCCCCAAACGCCCAGCCGCGCGGCGTCGACCCCGGCCTGCATGCCGAGCCAGGTCAGCGCGGCACGGATGTCGCGCACCTGTTCGCCGGCGATGATCCGCTCCCGCTCGCCCTCGCTGCCGCCAAAGCCGCGGTAGTCCAGCCAGAGGGCGGCAAAGCCCGCGTCGCGGAAGCGCTCGGCATAGTCCTGCATGCCCAGGCTGCGCTGCGCGCCGAAGCCGGGGCACATGACGATTCCGGGGACGGGGGCATCTGCGCTCGCCCCTTCGGGCAGCAGCCAGTCGGCCTCCAGCTTGAGGCCGTCGCTGAAGAAATGGACGGTCTGCGGCGTGCTTGCAGTCATGGCCCTCACACTCCGCCGCTGACGCGCAGGCATTGGCCGGTGACGAACTTGCTGGCGTCGCTGGCGAGGTAGAGCACGGCCATGGCGATATCGAACGCCTCGCCAGTGAGGCCGAGCGGGGAGAGGGCCTTCATCTGGCCGATCACCACTTCGCGCTGGGCAAGGTCGATCTCTCCCTTCGCGTCGCGGTACATGCTGGAGTTGATCGGGGTGTCGATCCAGCCGGGGACGATGGCGTTGACCCGCACCCCCGCGCCGCCGAATTCCAGCGCGCAGACTCGGGTGAGCTGCTCCACCGCCGCCTTGGTCATGCCATAGACCGAGAGGTTGGGAACCGGGCTCTCGCCCGCGGTGGAGGAGATGTTGACGATGGCTCCGCCGCCGCGCTGCATCATCGCGCGCCCGGCCGCGGCGCAGCCCCAATAGGTGCCCGTCTGGTTGATCGAGACGACCCGGTCGACCTGCTCGGGGGTGGCGGATACGACGTCTGCCCACAGTGTGACGCCGGCGGAGTTGAGCCAAACGTCGAGCCCCCCGGCATCGGCGAGGGCGCGGGCGGCGAGGGCCTCGACCTGGTCGCGGCTCGCAACGTCGGTCGGCTGGATCAGGGCGTTGGGGCAGAGGGCGGCGGTTTGTTCGAGCCCGGCCATGTCGACGTCGGCGAGGACCACGCGGGCGCCGGCCTCGGCCAGCACGCGGGCGCTCTCGCGTCCGAGGCCGGAGGCGGCGCCGGTGACGACGGCGACCTTGCCGGCAAGGGAAAAGGATCGGGTCAGGTTTTCAAGGCTCATGCTTCGCTCTCCCTTGTGGCTTTGCGCCACATGGGAGGGCAAGCGGGAGCGCGGGTCAAGCCCGGGGTGACGATCAGGGGTGACCGATCCGGAATGCGGCGCGTCAGGCGCGACGGTCAGGCGTCCGGCCGGCGGATCGCCCAACCCTCGCGTCCGGGATCACTGGCAGCGCAGTTCGCCGCGGTCGATCTGCTGGCCGATGACTCCGCCGACACCCATGCCGATGATGGTTCCCAGCGTCTTGGAGTCGCGCCGGGCAATGACATTGCCCAGGATGCCGCCGGCTATGGCGCCGACCACCAGGCCGGTTGTGCCGTCCGACCGGCGGCAATAGTAGCGGTCGTCATCGCCCCGGTAGATGCGGTCGCGCTGCGACAGCCGGCGCTCCTGATAGCGGGGGCCGGAGCGATAGTAACGGCTGGGATCATAGCCGCCATAGGATGGATCGGGGCGGTTGTAGTCATAGTGCCGCCAGGTGCTGGCGGGACGGTCGTAGCCATAATCTTCCGCGCAACCGGCCAGCAGCACTGTTGCCGCCAGCACTGCCATAATCGAGCGCATGATGCTCTCCTTCTCTGAACCCTCCGGTCTTGCCTAGTCCTCGTTTGCGGCGATGACAGTGCGATAGATCAATCCCCCCAGTGCGCCGCCGATCAGCGGCGCGGCCCAGAAGATCCAGAGCTGTTGCAGGGCGATGCCCCCCTCGATCAGGGCCGGCCCCGTGCTGCGCGCCGGATTGACCGAGGTGTTGGTCACCGGAATCGCGACCAGGTGGATCAGCGTCAGCCCGAGGCCGATCGCGATCGGGGCAAAGCCGGCTGGCGCCCTGGGGTGGGTGGAGCCCATGATGATGAACAGGAAGAAGCCGGTCAGCAGCACTTCCGCCAGGAAGCCCGCCTGCAGGCTGTAGCCCCCGGGCGAATGGCTGCCCACGCCATTCGACGCCAAGCCATTTGCCGCGAGGCTCCATTCCGCCTTTCCGCTGGCGATGGCATAGAGCGCAAGAGCGGCGAGGATGGCGCCGACGACCTGTACGACGACGTAAGGGATGACCTTGCCGGCCTCGAACCGGCCGCCTGCCCACAGGCCGACCGTTACCGCCGGGTTGAAATGCCCGCCCGACACATGTCCGACGGCAAAGGCCATCGTCAGCACGGTCAGCCCGAAGGCCAGCGCCACCCCGGCGAAACCGATACCCAGTTCCGGGAAGGCTGCTGCGAAGACGGCGCTGCCGCAGCCGCCGAACACCAGCCAGAATGTGCCGAACAGCTCGGCCGCCAAACGCTTTGACATGGGAATCATGGTGATCTCCTCGAAAGGTCCACGGGGAAAAACAGTGACAGTCACTCGTCTGAGGAAAAGGAGCATTGGTCCTCCTCTCTTCCGCCCGGCGGCACGCCGAGCTGCAATGGGCGGCCGGAATATGCTGGATAAATGTGCCCGAGGGCATGCATAATGGATTATTCGGGCCCAAATGAAAGCGTTAATTTCCGCCGGGGAAACACCCCGGGTTTCCGGGGCGGGTCCGTATGGCCTATCCCATCGCCTATTCGGCCGGTCCCAGGAGGCGGGCTTCCACGGCCACTGGCAGCCAGATCGTGACCGTGCGGCAATACTACCGTAACGGCAATTACCTGGGCAGCATCGTGACCACCTCCACCGACGCGTCGCTGATGGTCAAGTAGGCGGAACTACTCCGCCGCTTCCCGCGCCCTTTCCAGCAGCGGCGCGAGGTATTGGCCGGTGAAGCTGCGCGGGTTTTCCGCCACCTGCTCGGGCGTGCCTTCGGCGACGATCTCGCCGCCGCGCACGCCGCCCTCGGGGCCGAGGTCGATGATCCAGTCGGCCACCTTGATGACATCGAGGTTGTGCTCGATCACCACCACGGAGTTGCCCTGGTCGACCAGCCGCTGCAGCACTTCCAATAGCTTGCGCACGTCCTCGAAATGGAGGCCGGTGGTGGGCTCGTCGAGGATGTAGAGCGTCTGGCCGGTGGAGCGGCGGGACAATTCCTTGGCCAGCTTCACCCGCTGCGCCTCGCCGCCCGAGAGCGTCGTCGCCTGCTGGCCGACCTTGACGTAGCCCAGGCCGACCTCATTCAGCATGTGCATCTTGTCGCGGATCGGGGGGACGGCCTTGAAGAACTCCTCGGCGTCCTCGATGGTCATGTCGAGCACATCGGCGATGCTCTTGCCCTTGAACTTCACTTCCAGGGTTTCGCGGTTGTACCGCTTGCCGTGACACTCCTCGCATGTGACGTAGACGTCGGGCAGGAAGTGCATCTCGATCTTGATCAGGCCGTCGCCCTGGCAGGCCTCGCAGCGGCCGCCCTTGACGTTGAAGCTGAAGCGCCCCGGCTTGTAGCCGCGCGCGCCGCTTTCGGGCAGGCCGGCGAACCAGTCGCGGATCTGGGTGAAGGCGCCGGTGTAGGTGGCGGGGTTGCTGCGGGGCGTGCGGCCGATGGGGGACTGGTCGATCTCGATCACCTTGTCGCACATCTCCAGCCCAGTGATCTTGTCGTGCGGCCCGGCAATCACCCGCGCGCCGTTAAGCACGCGGGCGGCGCCGGCGTGGAGCGTGTCGAGGATAAGCGAGCTCTTGCCGCTGCCCGAAACCCCGGTGACGCAGCAAAAGGTGCCGAGCGGGACTTCGGCCGTGACATTGCGCAGGTTGTTCGCCCGCGCATTCTGGACGACGATCTTGTGGCCGTTGCCCTTGCGGCGCACCCCGGGCACCTCGATCCGGCGCGCGCCGGTGAGGTATTGCCCCGTCAGGCTGTCCTTGCAGGAGAGTATGTCCTTCAGCGTGCCCTGCGCGACGATCTCGCCGCCGTGGACGCCCGCGCCGGGGCCCAGGTCGACGATGTGGTCGGCATGGCGGATGGCGTCCTCGTCGTGCTCCACCACGATCACCGTGTTGCCGAGGTCGCGCAGGTGCTTCAAGGTGTCGAGCAGGCGGGCGTTGTCGCGCTGGTGGAG
>CAZVWP010000026.1:0-49957 GCA_964630805.1 uncultured Novosphingobium sp.
GCGGGATCATGCTGCCCAACCACAATCCTTTCGTCATTGCCGAGCAGTTCGGCACCCTCGACGCGCTGTTTCCCGGACGGATCGACCTTGGGCTGGGCCGCGCGCCGGGCGCGGACCGGCGCATCTTCCAGGCGCTGCGCAAGGACCCCATGGCCTCCGACGCTTTCCCGCAGGACGTCGTCGAGCTGCAGGCGCGGTTTGCCGGCTATCCGCCGATGGCCGTGCCCGCCTCGCCGGGGCTGGGGGCGGAAGTGGAGATGTGGATCCTCGGCTCCAGCCTCTTTGGCGCGCAGCTCGCGGCGCACCTCGGGCTGCCCTACGCCTTCGCCTCGCACTTCGCGCCTGCCCAGCTCAACCAGGCGTTGGAGGTCTATCGCCGCATGTTCCAGCCCAGCGAAGTGCTCGACAAGCCGCATGTCATGGCGGCGATGACGGTGATCGCGGCCGACACGGACGAGGAAGCCCAGCTCCTCGCCACCTCGATGGACCAGAGCTTCGTGCGCATGCGCACCGGCGGCACCGGCAAGCTCAGCCCGCCGATCCCGGGCTATCGCGACACGCTCGACCCGGCGGCCGTCGCCATGATCGATTCGATGCGCGAGGCGGCCAGCGCCATCGGCGGGCCGGCGACGATCCGCGAACGTATCGGCAAATTCATCGAGCGCACCCGGGCGGACGAGTTGATCATCGCAGGGTCGATCTGGGACCCGGAGGCGCGGCAGCGCTCGCTGAGGATCACGATGGAGGCAATGCAATAACGCCCGCCCGGGAAAAACCCCTGCCCGGCACCATGGCCTTTCTTTGTCACGTTCCTATATGAAAAGCTGAGACAACACTGGTGACTGGAGCAATGCACAAGGCCCTGTCCAACACTGGCGAGACGAACCACGCCAAATTCCTCGCCGCGAAGCTCGCCTCCGCGCTGCTCCCGGACGATACGCCCTTTGCCCGCAGGGAACTGGCCGAAGCCGGCGATTTCGTTGCCCGCGTCGCCAGCCAGCGCAGCCCGGACCAGCCGGCGGTGGCCATCGAGACGGTTTCCGGCAAGAACGCCCGCCGCTTCATGCGCATTGCCCTGGTCAACCGGGACATGCCGTTCCTGGTCGATTCGGTTGCCGCCGCCATCGATGCCGAGGGAATCGCCATAGACCGGATCGATCATCCGGTAGTCGGCGTCGAGCGCGATGCCGACGGCACACTGGCGAGGCTGGCCGATGCCGGGACGCCCGGGACCGCCCGCGAATCCATCATCTACATCGAAACCCGCCGGGCGGACGCTCGCACCCGCCGAGTGCTCGAAGCACGGCTGCGCGAGACCTTGGCCGATGTCACGGCGGCCGTCGGTGACTGGCGGGCCCTGCAGGCGGCGATGGCCGCCGATGCGGCGCACTGTGACGACCAAGAGGCGGCCGAGCTGCTGCGCTGGTTCCAGGGCGGCATGCTCACCCAGCTTGGCCAGGTCCTGCGCCGCCGCGATGGCAGCGAAGAGGGCGCGCTCGGCATCTGCCGGGGCGGCGAGGAACTGCTTTCGGCCAAGAGCTATGCCGCCGCCTTCGCCTGGTTCGAGGATCCGGCCCTGCAGGCCGGTTTCTGCCCCGGCCTGCTGATCGTCAAATCCAACCACAAGGCCCGCGTCCACCGCCGGGTGCCGGTCGACCTGTTCCTGGTGCCGGTGTTCGAACAGGGCAAGCTGGCCGCGCTTTCGGTCCACGCGGGCGTCTGGACCAGTTCGGCCCTCGCCACGCCGCCCGATCGCGTGCCGCTGATCCGCACGCGCCTTGCCGCGATGATGGCGGGCCTCGGCTTCGAGCCCACCAGCCATGACGGAAAGGCGCTGGTCCATGCGCTGACCGCCCTGCCGCACGATATCCTGATCGGCTTTTCCACCCACGACCTGCAGCGCATCGCCACCTCGATGATGAGCCTGGTCGACCGGCCCCGCCCGAGGCTCTCGCTGGTGCTCTCGCCGCTCAAGCGCCACCTCTTCGCCTTCGTCTGGCTGCCGCGCGATGCGATTTCGACGCAGATGCGCCTGCGCATCGTCGCCATGCTCAGCGAAGCGGCCAGCGCACCGCTGCTGGACTGGAGCCTGCAGGTCGAGGCCAGCAACCTCGCTCTGCTGCGCTTCGTGCTCGACATCCGCGACGGCGACGATGCCCCGGACGAAATGCCGCTCGACGCGAAACTGCGCGAAATGGTACGCGGCTGGGACGAGGCGGTGGAGATCGAGCTGGCCCGCGGTGACGACCCCGCCCGCGCAGCCGTCATCGCCGGCCGCTTCGCCGATGCCTTCCCGCTCGCCTATCGCAATGCCTATGGCCCGGCAGAAGCGGCGCGCGACATCCGCCGGCTGCGCGACCTGCCGGTCAGCAAGCCCGGCGATCCACATCGCGGCGCGCGGCTGCATTGCCTGGCCTGCGACGAGGTCAACCGGCTGCGGCTGAAGCTCTACCAGCGCGGCGGCTCCATCGTGCTGTCGGGTACCGTACCGGCACTGGAGAACTTCGGCTTCAAGGTGATCGAGGACATTCCCACCGAGCTCGACGCCGGGGCCAGCCGGGTCGCTTCGATCCACGATTTCGTACTGGAGGCGCCGGCCGGGCAGGATTGCGCCGAGTTGCTCAAGCGCGCACCGGCAATCGAGGCGGCGGTCGAGTCCGTGCTGAATGGCAAGGCCGAGGACGACGCCTTCAACCGCCTGATCATCGCCGCCGACCTCTCGGCCGAGGAGGCCAACTGGCTGCGCGCCTGGTTCCGCTACCTGCGCCAGACCAGCATGACCTTCGCGATCCAGACGGCGGTCGACGCGCTGCTGGGCGCGCCCGACGTGACCCGGGCCGTCCTGGCCCTGTTCGCCGCGCGGCACGATCCTGGCTTCAAGGGTGACCGCGAGAAGGGCGAAGCCGAGGCGCGCGAGGCCATTCGCGAGGGCCTGGCCAAGGTCACGGCAATCAACGACGACCGGCTGCTGCGGCAATACATGGCGCTGGTGCTGGCCGTGGTGCGCACCAATGCCTTTCTACCCTCCGCCGCCGATGCGCTGGCATTCAAGTTCGATTCGGCCATGGTTCCAGGCCTGCCCAAGCCGGTGCCGTGGCGCGAAATCTTCGTCTATTCCCGCCGGGTCGAGGGCATTCACCTGCGCGCCGGGCCGATTGCGCGCGGCGGCCTGCGCTGGTCCGACCGGCGCGACGACTTCCGCACCGAAGTGCTCGGCCTGATGAAGGCGCAGCGCGTCAAGAACGCGGTGATCGTACCGACCGGGGCCAAGGGCGGCTTCTATCCCAAGCAGCTCCCGGACCCGCGCACCGACCGCGATGGCTGGGCCGCCGAGGGCAAGGCGAGCTACCAGCTTTTCGTGCGCACCCTGCTGGCGCTCACCGACAACATCGTCTCCGGCAAGGTAGCGCACCCCGAGGGCATGGTCATCCGCGATGGCGAGGATCCCTATTTCGTCGTCGCCGCCGACAAGGGCACAGCCACCTTCTCCGACACGGCCAATGCGCTCGCCGCCGAAAAGGACTTCTGGCTCGACGACGCCTTCGCCAGCGGCGGCTCGAAGGGCTATGATCACAAGGCCATGGGCATCACCGCGCGCGGCGCGTGGATTTCGGTGCAGCGCCACTTCCGCGAGATGGGTATCGACGTGCAGAGCGACCCGGTGCGCGTGGCCGGCTGCGGCGACATGTCGGGCGACGTCTTCGGCAACGGCATGCTTCAGAGCAAGGCGCTGCAGCTGGTCGCGGCCTTCGACCACCGGCACATTTTCCTCGATCCCGATCCCGACCCGGCCAAGAGCTGGGAAGAGCGCAGGCGGCTGTTTGACCTGCCTCGGTCGAGCTGGGACGATTATGACAGGAAGCTGATTTCCAGCGGCGGCGGCGTTTTCCCGCGCAGCCTGAAGGAGATTTCGCTCAGCCCGGAAGCGCGCGCGGCCTTGCGGATCGAGGCGGAGAGCATCGATCCCGATTCGCTGATCTCGGCGATCCTGAAGAGCCCGGTCAACCTGCTGTGGTTCGGCGGCATCGGCACCTATGTGAAGGCGTCAGCAGAGAACAACATCCAGGTCGGCGACCCCGCCAACGACACCCTGCGGATCAACGGCGAGGACATTCGCGCCAAGGTCGTCGGTGAAGGGGCGAACCTGGGCTGTACGCAGGCTGGGCGGATCGAATATGCGCTTGCGGGAGGCCGGATAGACACCGACTTCATCGACAACAGCGCCGGGGTCGACTGCTCGGACAAGGAAGTGAACATCAAGATCGCGCTGGCCACGGCCAGGCGCACGGGTTCGCTCACCGAACCGGCGCGGGTCAAGCTGCTGGCCTCGATGACCACCGACGTCGCCGAGCTGGTGCTGGAGGACAACCGGCTGCAGGCCCTCGCCCTGTCGATCTCGCAATCGGGCGGGGCTGCGGGCGCGGGCTCGTTCATCCGCCTGTGCGAGGCGCTGGAGGAAGCGGGCCAGCTCGACCGCAAGACCGAAGGCATCGCCGATGGCGAAGCGCTCCGCCGCCGCGCCGCCGACGGGCAGGGACTGACCCGGCCGGAACTCGCCGTGCTGATGTCGAGTGCCAAGCTGGCCTTGCAGGACGCACTGGAGCAGAGCCGGGTACCGGACGATCCGGGGCTGGAGCCCGAGTTGCTCGCCGCCTTCCCCGCCGCCATGCGCCGCAAGTTCGGCGACGAGATCCGCAGCCACCGTTTGCGACGCGAGATCATCGCCACCCGGATTGCCAACCGCCTGATCAACCGCATCGGCCCAATCCATCCCTTCGAACTGGTCGAAGAGGAAGGCGCGAGCCTGGCGCAGGTGGCGGGCGCATTCGTCGCCGCGGAGCGACTGCTGGGCATGGATGCACTGTGGCAGCGGCTGGAGGAGACCGCCATGCCAGAAGGTGCCCGCGTCTTGGCCTTCCGGCGGGCCGCCTCGGGGCTTCGCTTGCACATGGCAGACCTTTTGCGCAGCGGAGCGGACATGCAGGCGCCGGTCGAAGCCGCCGCCCAGTTCGAGGCGGGTGTGCGCGAGCTTTCCGTCATGGCCAGCCGCCTGCTCGGTTCGGAGGCGCGCAGCCTTTCCGGCAAGCTGCGCAAGGAATTGGCCACAGCCGGCGTGCCGGACCGGGAAGCGGCGATGGTCGCGCACCTGGCCGACATGGACGGGGCGATCGGCCTCGCCCGGCTGTCGCGCGAATCGGGCATCGCCACCCAGCCGTTGACCGAGGCCTTCTCCGCCATCGGCGCGGAGCTCGGCATCGACTGGGCCCAGGGCGCGGCCCTGCAACTGCGGCCCTCCGATCCGTGGGAGCGCCTGCTCGTCTCCGGCCTCTCGCGCGATTTCCAGCAGATGCGGCTCGATTTCATGCGACGCAATGCGCAGGGCAAGGACGATCCGGTAGAGGCTGTGTGCCAATGGATTGCTGCGCGGCAGGAAGCCATTCGCCAGTTCCGCGCCATGATCGGCCGGGCGAAGGACGCCATGCCGGTCACCCCGGCGGTGCTGGCACAGATCGCCGGGCAGGCAAGGACCTTGCTGAACCGCTGATTTTCTCTCCTTTGCGCGAGGTCAAAGAGGCCTTCCCCGCACCCGGGCATTGACCTTGGCGGGAAATTGTCGAAACGGACGGGCATGGCACAAGCAGACGTTGTTATCGTGGGAGCAGGACATGGCGGCGCGCAGTGCGCGATCGCCCTGCGGCAGGCGGAATTTTCGGGAACGATCGCGATGATCGGCCGCGAGCCGGAACCGCCATACGAACGCCCGCCGCTGTCCAAGGAATATTTCGCGCGCGAGAAGACCTTTGACCGGCTCTACATCCGTCCGCCCCAGTTCTGGGAGGAGAAGGGCGTGGACCTGATGCTTGGCACGGAAGTGACGGCGGTCGATCCCGAGGCGAAACAGCTAACCCTCTCCGACGGCAGCACGTTCGGTTACGGCAAGCTGGTCTGGGCGGCCGGCGGCGATCCGCGCCCGCTGCCGATCCCGGGCGCCGATCTTTCCGGCATCCACTTCGTCCGCACCCGCGAGGACTGCGACCGGCTGATGGGCGAGATCGACGGCGGCGTACGCCAGATCGCCATCGTCGGCGGCGGCTACATCGGGCTTGAGGCGGCGGCGGTGCTGACCAAGCTCGGCTGCAAGGTCACCCTGCTCGAAGCCCTGCCTCGAATCCTCGCCCGCGTCGCCGGACCGGAACTGTCCGCCTTCTACGAGAAGGAACACCGCGACCACGGCGTCGACCTGCGCACCCAGGTGGTGGTGGATTCCTTCGTCGGTGAAGGCCGGGTGACCGGTATCAAGCTGGGCGACGGCAGCGTCGTCGAGGCCGACGCGGTGATCGTCGGCATCGGCATCATTCCCTCGGTCGGCCCGCTGATCGCTGCGGGAGCCGCTGCCGGCAACGGCGTCGACATCGACGAGTTCTGTCGTACCTCGCTGCCCGACGTCTATGCCATCGGCGACTGTGCCGCCTTCGCCGCGCAATATGCCGGCGGCACGGTGATGCGCGTCGAATCGGTGCAAAACGCCAACGACATGGCCACCTGCGTCGCCAAGCAGATCTGCGGCGACGAGCAATCCTATCACGCCTTCCCGTGGTTCTGGTCGAACCAGTACGACCTCAGGCTGCAGACCGCGGGGCTTTCGGTCGGCTACGACCAGACGGTGGTGCGCGGCAATCCGGACGACCGGTCGTTCTCTGTGGTTTATCTCAAGGGCGGCAAGGTCATCGCGCTCGACTGCGTCAACATGGTCAAGGACTATGTCCAGGGCCGCAAGCTGGTCGAGGCCGGGGTCAAGCCGGATCTGGCGCAGCTGGCGGATGCCAGCGTGGCGCTGAAGGAACTGCTGCCAGCGTAATTATTGGTCAATCAGCCCAACCGCGCCGCCGCCCACTGCGCCGCTTCTGCAAGCACAGGATCGGCGTCTTCCAGCAATGCCCGGACCGGCCCGATCAGACCCGCATCCCCGCTGTTCCCCGCCGCATAGAGGCAATTGCGGACGAACCGGTTGCGCCCGATTCGCTTGATCGGTGAGCCGGAGAACAGCTTGCGAAAACCCGCATCGTCCAACGCCAGCAGCTCCGCCAGCCTGGGCGCGGCCAGTTCCGCCCTTGGCAGGAAGGCCTTGTTCGCCCGCGCCGCCGCGGAAAACTTGTTCCATGGGCACACCGCCAGGCAATCGTCGCAGCCGTAGATGCGGTTGCCCAGCGCTTCACGGAACTCTTCCGGCACGGGGCCCTTGTGCTCGATGGTCAGGTAGGAAATGCAGCGCCGTGCATCCACCACATAGGGCCGGGGAAACGCGCCTGTCGGGCAGGCCGACTGGCACGCGTTGCAGCTGCCGCAGCGGTCCTCCCCCGGCAGATCGGGCGGCAGGTCCAGTGTAGTGTAGATCTCGCCGAGGAACAGCCAGGATCCGTGCGTGCGGCTGACCATGTTGCTGTGCTTGCCCTGCCAGCCAAGCCCCGCCCTTTGGCCGAGCGGCTTTTCCAGCACCGGTGCGGTATCGGTGAAGACCTTGACCTGAACGTCCGCGAGGCCCTCTTTCTCCGCTTCTGCGATCAGCCAGCGGGCCAGCGCCTTCAGCGCCTTTTTCACGACATCGTGATAGTCGGCACCTTGTGCGTAGCAGGATATCCGGGCCCGCTCCGGCTCGTCGGCAAGTGCCAGCGGATCGGCCGCAGGGGCATAGCTCATGCCCAGCGCAATCACGCTCTTCGCTTCCGGCCACAGGTCCTGCGGTGAGCGGCGCTGGGCGGCGCGATCCGCCATCCAGGCCATGTCGCCGTGCATGCCCTCGTCCAGCCAGGCCTCGAAATGGCCTGCGGCAGGTCCCACTTCCCGCGCCGAAGCAATACCGCAGGCGGCAAAGCCCAGCCGCGCGGCTTCCTCCTTCAGCTTCCCGGAGACTTGTCCTAGGGACCCGTTAACCATCTTTGCTGTTCATCCTGTTCAGACGCCAAGGTTAACGCGCATGGCCATGAAGATCGACACATCCGAATGGCACAGTGCCGAGGCCGGCGCAAAGCCCCTGGCGATCGAGGCGCGGGGCCTCGTCAAGCGGTTCGATGGCTTCACTGCCGTCGATGGCGTGGACCTGACCGTGCCCGAGGGCGCGATCTACGGAATTCTAGGTCCCAACGGCGCTGGCAAGACCACGACACTGCGGATGCTGCTGGGCATTATCGATCCGGACGAAGGCTATCGCCGCATCCTTGGCGCCGAACGGCCGCACGATATGGCTCATGCCATCGGCTACCTGCCGGAGGAACGCGGACTCTACCCGGCGATGAAGGCCTATGAGGCGATCGCGTTCATTGGCGCCCTGCGCGGCCTGCCGCTCGATGTGGGCCGCAGGCGGGGTCGCGAACTGCTGGAAGAGCACGGCCTCGGCTATGCTGCCGACCGGCAGATCCGCCAACTTTCCAAGGGCATGGCGCAGCAGGTGCAGCTGCTCGGTACCCTGGTGCACGAGCCGCGTCTGGTGGTGTTCGACGAGCCTTTTTCCGGCCTCGACGCGCTCAACCAGGGCAAGCTGGAAAAGATGATCCGCGGGCTGGCAGGCAAGGGAGCGACAGTGATCTTCTCCACCCATGTCATCGCCCATGCCGAACGGCTGTGCGACGAAGTGGCGATCATAGCAGGGGGCAAAGTGCCCTTCGCCGGCCCGGTCGACGTCGCGCGCGACCGCATCCGCCCGCAGGTGCGGCTGGAAACCCGCGCGCAGGATGGGCCTTGGCGCCAGGCTCTGCCCGCCGATGCGCGGCATGAAGGCGCCTTCTGGAACTTCTCGCTGCCGGAAACCGGCGTCGAGCCGCTGCTGCGTGCGCTGATCGAGGGCGAGGCGGGGATACTTTCGCTGTCGATCGAACGGGCAGGCCTGCACGATGCCTTCGTCGCCATTGCCGGCGAGGCCGCGGCCAAGGCGCTGGAAGAGGAAAAGAACGAGGAGCAGCGCTGATGCATATCAATCATTCCAGCGGACGGCTATCGACCCTCTCCGCCGCTCTCGTCATCGCCCGCCGCGATTTCGTCGCGATCCTGTTCAGCCGCAGCTTCATCTTCTTCCTGCTGGGGCCACTGTTCCCGGTGCTGGTCGGCGGCTTTGCCGGCGGCATCGGCGCGCGCGTCCAGGCCAGTGCCGACAGCCCCGAGCTGGGCCTTGCGATGCAGGCAAGCGACATTGCCGCGCTCGACAAGGCGTACGAAATGCTGCGCCCCCGGGTCGGCGCCAGCCTGCCGCAACTGGTGGTGGTAAAGCAGCTGGCGCCCGGCGAGGAATACGACGCAGCGGCCGCGATTGGCGGGAAGCAGGTCAATGTCGCGGCGATCCTCTCCGGCAGCCTCGAAAAGCCCCGGCTGACCGGGACTGCCGAACGCATTTCCGAATGGCAGGGGCCGGTCTCGATGCTGGCCGCACAGGCGCTCGGCCGCGGCGTGCACGACTTTCCCGAGGTGGCGCTTGCCAGCACCGTCAGCAGCTCGGTGGACCAACGCCAGGGCCAGGTGCTGACCGCGCAGGCCGGCCAGTTGCTGCTGTTCCTCCTGACCATGCTGCTCGCCGGCATGGTGCTGTCGAACCTCGTGGAGGAGAAGGCAAACAAGATCATCGAGATCCTGGCCGCCGCCATTCCGATGGACGCGGTGTTCCTGGGCAAGCTTTTCGCCATGCTGGCGGTGTCCTTCGTCGGCATCGGCTGCTGGGGGCTGGCCGCGGGGGCCTATGCGCTGCTGGCCGGAAATGCCGCACCGAGCCTTGCCGCGCCGGCGGTGGGCTGGCCCTTGTTCATTGCGCTGGGCGTGATCTACTTCGCGCTTGCCTACCTGCTGATCGGCGCGCTGTTCCTCACCATCGGCTCAATGGCGGCGACGGTGCGCGAGGTGCAAACGCTGTCCATGCCGATCACCTTCGTGCAGCTCGTCTTTTTCTTCATCGCCAGCTACGCGGTCGCCGCGCCGGGCAGCATCTACGAGAAGGTGGCGATTGTCGTGCCGTTCAGCTCGCCCTATGCCATGCTGGCGCGAGCGGCGCAGGATGGGGCGCTGTGGCCGCACCTGGCCGTGATAGCCTGGCAGCTTCTGTGCATCGGCGTGCTGATCAAGGTCGGTGCGGGGTTGTTCCGCAAGCTGGTGATGAAGAGCGGGCCCTCCGTCAGCAAGCGCGACAAGAAGCGGAAAACAGCGGTAGCGTAAAAATCCTGGCGCGGCGATGATCGCATCCGGGCTTTCCTGCGTATATATGGGCGCAGGAGAGTCCGCATGCAGCACCAGCCTTCCCGCCGCCGTTTCCTTGCCATGCTGGCCGCCGGAGCCTCAGCACCCATTCTTGCCGCCTGCAGCGGGGGCCCGGCCGAGGCCAGGCCATATCCCGTGCAGTTCACCGAAGCCGAGTGGCGCAGGAAGCTGACGGCCGAACAGTTCTACATCCTGCGCCAGAAGGGCACCGAGCGGCCGGGCAGCTCACCGCTGCTGAACGAGCACCGGCGCGGCACTTTCGTCTGCGCGGCGGACGGCAATCCGCTCTATTCCTCGACCACCAAGTACGATAGCCGCACCGGCTGGCCAAGCTTCTGGCGCCCCCTTCCCGGCGCCGTCCGCACCTCGATCGACTTCGAAGTCGGCTACCCGCGCACCGAAGTGCACTGCGCGCGCTGCGGCGGACACCTGGGCCACGTGTTCGACGACGGCCCGCCGCCCACCGGCAAGCGCTATTGCATGAACGGTGACGCGATGGTGTTTCGCCCGGCCTGACGGCCAGAAGGCCATCGCCCCACGCGAGTTTCGCCTGCAATCAAGCCGCGATCAACCCCGCCGCGTTCTCGCCCATGATGCCGACCTTCTCGACCTCGCTCAGCCCTTCAAGGCAGTTCACATAGTCCCTGGGGTTCGGCACCGATTCAAGGTGCGGCCAATCCGAACCCATCAGTACCCGGTCCGCCCCGATCGAGCGGGCGAGGCCGACGACATCCTCCTCGGGGAAGGGCGATACCCAGACGTGGCGCTTGAATATCTCCGAGGGGCGATCCTCAAGGGTCGCGCCGAAAGCGCTAATCTTGCGGTTGGCGAGGCCGCCGGCATGGTCGAGCCGCTGGAGCATGTAGTCCACCCAGCCGCAGCCCATCTCGATCGAGGCGACCCGCAGTTTCGGAAAGCGCCCGAACAGGTTGTGCAGCACCATGGCGGTGAAGGTGTCCATGGCGAACTTGTCATGCCCGGCGATGGTGTGTTCCAGCAGGCGGTATTCCGCGCTCATGCCCTGCGGCGGCGCGCGCCAGAGCTGGCGGAAGGCCGTGCTTTCCAGCGAGGGCCCGTCGAAGGCGTGGTAGGTCACCAGCACGTCCGCCTCTTCCACCCGCGCCCAGAAGGGGTCGAAGTACGGATCGCCGGGTGAGCGGCCATAGGGCGGCCCGGGCCGGATCGTGATCGCCCGCGCGCCCGCCTTGAGCAGCCATTCGAGTTCGGTGATCGCCCGGTCGACTTCCATCAGACAGATGTAGCCGGCGCTGTAGATGCGGTTCTGAAAGGCCCAGCCCCAGTCGTCCTCCAGCCAGCGATTGAACGCGTGGATCGCGTCGTACATCAGGTCGATGTCGTCGGCGAAATAGCCTTCCAAGGTCACGGCGAGAGTCGGGAACATCATGGCGCGCTGCACGCCCTGCTCGTCCATTACCTTGATCCGGATGTCGCGGTCGCGGTACTCGGGCCGGATCGGCTCGATTTGCTGCATGGCCACGGCTCCGCGCGCACCGCCGGTTTCCATCGTCTTGAGCAACTCGTGCAGGATGCCCGGGGGACCGATGGGGTTGAAGGTGGGATTGCCGATGACATCCACCAGCTGCTTGCCGACCATCAGCCGCTTGCGCTTGCCATCGGCCTCGGTCAGCCAGCGGACGTATTTCTCCGACTTCATCCGCTCGCTGGCGAAGCGGGTGAGGCAGTCCTCGGCCTCGTAATAGTGCTGGTCGGCATCGAAGATCGTGTATTCCATGGCGCTCTCCGCACGTGACGGTCTTTCGCCGTCACCTTGGTTTCATGCTCCATGCTATCAAATTGTCTGGCAAGGTATAAGAGTGCACGAAAGGTTCGCAAACGACATTGCAGCCGACATGGGAGAGAACGAGATGGCCAACAATCTGCAGGATATTCCGCTGAAGACGATCACCGGAGGGGACAGCTCGCTGGGAGACTATGCAGGCAAGGTGCTGCTGGTGGTCAACGTCGCTTCGGCCTGCGGCCTGACGCCGCAATACGAGGGGCTGGTCGAACTCTACCGCAAGTATCGCGACCGGGGCTTCGAAGTGCTTGGCTTCCCGGCCAACGATTTCGGCGCGCAGGAACCGGGCAGCGACGAGGAGATCCAGTCCTTCTGCACGACGAAGTTCGGCGTCGACTTCCCGATGTTCTCCAAGGTGGTGGCGACCGGGGCGGACAAGCATCCGCTCTATGCGGCGCTCACCAGCGCCTGGCCCAAGGCCACCGGCGACGCCGATGGCATGCGCGAAGGCATGCGGGGGCGCGGCCGGGTGCCGACCGAGGAACCGGAAGTGCTGTGGAACTTCGAAAAGTTCCTCGTCTCGCGTGATGGCAAGGTCGTCGGCCGCTTCGTCCCCACGACCAGGCCCGACGATGCAGGGCTGGTCGCGGCAATCGAAGCGCAGCTCTAATTCAGGCGCAGCTCGCGGCACGGAGCGAAGCCCTTGTGCCGGGCATCTGCAGGGCGACGGAAAGCCGCGCCAGTTCCTCGAGGGTGAACACCCGCTCGAAGGCGAGGCCATAGAACCTGCCGTTGCGCCAGGCGACCCTGGCGACGATCTGCGGCAGGCCAGGAGCGTCGAGCGTCACCGGCTGGCCCTTGGCCAGCAGGCGGCCGGTCTCGATCCCGGCGCCGCGTTGCGACAGGTCGCGAATCAGCGCATCGGCCGAAACGCCCAGCGCCGTGACGCTGGCGGCGATCCCCATGCGCAGCCGTGCTGGACGGCGCGGGAAGGGGCTGACTTCCGCGATAAAGGCCTGCACGTCGATGGGTGCCGCAAAGCGGAAGCCGGCATGGCCATCGCTGTCCCAGACCCGCTCGACGAAATAGACTTCGCCGTTGCCCAGTTCCAGCGCCAGGTGCCGGTCGACCGGCAGGCGGTGGAACAGCTTGAGCCGCACACCGGTCGCCGAGACGTCGCGAATGACGCACAGGAACTCACCGGTCTCGCAGACCAGCTTGGCCGTGCGGATGAGCAGGTTGAAGCGCTGGGCGCCGCGCTGGCCCCCGCTGGAGTTGTCGTGCGACCGACCTTCCACAATGATTCCCGGTTGTTGCATGTCCAAAACCTCCTGCAGGAACTGAACGGCGGGGAGAGGACCAAATTAAGAGCTTCCCAAATCGGCCGAGCATCCTATCGCGGAGCCATGAGCGCCAAGAGCCTGACCATCCGCCAGCCCGACGACTGGCACGTCCACCTCCGCGACGGGGCCATGCTGGCCGATGTCGTTTCCTACACCGCGCGCCAGTTCGCCCGCGCCATTGTCATGCCCAACCTCTCGCCGCCCTGCGCAACGACAGGCGACGTTGCCGCCTATCGCGACCGAATCATGGCGGCTCTGCCCAAGGGCAGCAGCTTCCAGCCGCTGATGACACTGTACCTCACCGACGCGACCGATCCGGCCGACCTCGAAGCGGGCTTTGCCCTTGGCGTGCTGACGGCGGCAAAGCTCTATCCGGCCAACGCCACGACCAACAGCGCCAAGGGCGTGACGGCGATCCGCAACATCTATCCCGTGCTGGACCGCATGCAGGAAGCAGGCATGCCGCTTCTCGTCCACGGCGAAGTCACCGACCCGGCCGTAGACATCTTCGACCGCGAGGCCGTGTTCATCGAACAGGTGCTGCTGCCTACCCTGCGCGATTTCCCGGCGCTGCGGGTGGTGTTCGAGCACATCACCACCAGGGAAGCCGCCGAGTTCGTCGCCGATGCGGGCGACAACATTGCCGCGACGATCACGCCTCACCACCTGCAGATCAACCGCAACGCGATTTTCGCGGGCGGCATCCGGCCGCATGCCTATTGCCTGCCCATCGCCAAGCGCGAAGTGCATCGTCTCGCCCTGCGCAAGGCGGCGACATCGGGTTCTCCCAGGTTCTTCCTCGGCACCGATACCGCGCCGCACGAGGTGAAGACAAAGGAAAGCGCATGCGGCTGCGCCGGCATCTTCAACGCGCCGCATGCGCTGGAATGCTATGCCACGGTCTTCGAAGAGGAAGACGCGCTGGACCGGCTGGAGGCCTTCGCCAGCGAGAACGGGCCCCGGTTCTATGGCCTGCCGATGAACGAAGGGCGGGTCACACTGGAGCGCACCGAATGCACAGTGGCCGACAGCATCGCAGCAGCCGGCGGCCGGGTCGTGCCGTGGATGGCGGGCGAGACGCTGGGCTGGAGGTTTGCGGGCTGACCGGCACGTAATAGCAAGCGACCTCTCCACCTCGTCATCCTGAACTTGTTTGACGGTAAGTGGTAAGTCCAGGGAAGACTGGGGGCTTCCCCAATTAGCCTTTCGGATATTTCTCCCGCAGCCGGTCGAAAGCCGTTCCCGGCCCTTCCGCCAGCCGCGCCCTGATCTGCGCGACGATTTCCTCCGGCGAATGCGCGCTGGAATCGATCGTCATGTCGTAGATGTCGTTTGCGTAGTTCGCCTCGTAGAAGAACGGACGCAGGCGGGTGAGGCGATCCACGATCTTGTTCACCACGTCCTCGCCCAGAACTTCCACCGGCAGCTTCTTGTCCA
This sequence comes from uncultured Novosphingobium sp., assembly GCA_964630805.1. Lineage (GTDB taxonomy): Bacteria > Pseudomonadota > Alphaproteobacteria > Sphingomonadales > Sphingomonadaceae > Novosphingobium. The sequence continues at coordinate 14,776 of CAZVWP010000026.1, forward strand.
TCGCCCGTTCCGCCACGCGCTTTTCCAGCACCTCGAACGGAGGCTTGAGGCAAACGAACAGTACCGGCAGGCCCTGCAGCCGCCAGATCATGTCCTGCAGCACCGGCGGATCGAGCATGGCGAGGTGGTCGAAAATGATGTTGCAGCCCAGCCGCGAGGCCGAGGCGATCCATTCGTGGAGGACGGCGAAGGCCTTTGTCCCGTTGGGGCCGAAGCTCCAGCGCAGGGGGCCGCCAGGGTCGTCCTCGTTCACCGGATGGGCATAGATGCCTTCGCGCGCCTTGGGCCCGTGGTGGCCGAACCTGGCCGGGAGCGTGCCGGAGAGAAAGTGGTCGATGCCGTAGAGCAGCCAGAAGTCATCGGCACTCTGGGCGAACTTCTCTGCCGCCGTCGACTTGCCGGCCCCGGAGGTGCCGGCGATGACGACGATCTGGCCCAGTTCGCTCATGCTCACTTGTCGAACCCGAGTTCGCCGCGGGCAAGCTGACGGAAGGGTTCGGAGGGGCGGAACTCCTGGTTGTCGCCCCAGTGCTTCACCCCGTCCCAATCCCATTCGGCCAGCGACCAGACGACGGTGTGGTCGGTATAGCCGGTGAAGACGAGGCCTGGGTCGATAGTGCCGGTTGCCCGCATGGTGCGGCCGAGCTTGTCGGTGCCCTCGAACAGCACTTTCGACGGGCCGAACTGGCCGAATTCCAGCACCGTGCGCTTGCCGGAGGCAAGGCTGGAGAGCTCGCCGTCCTTGTAGATGTAGCCGCCGATGCATTTCGCCTCGCGGCCCCACTCCTTCGTGTCCATGCACAGCGCGTGGAAGCTGGAATTTTCGGAGATCCCCCAGAAATAGCCGCCGGTCGAGAGCGACTCATATTCCCGAGCGCCATAGGACGTGTCGCGCATCGAGAAGCAGTCGATGGGGTATTCGACGCCGTGACGGCGGACCATGCCTTTCATCCGGCCGGGCTGCTCGATATGGAACTTGGCGGTGGACTTCTGTCCCTCATCGCCGGTGTGAAGCTCGTGCGGGGGGCCGTTCGCCTCCCAGACGAGGTCCATCTCGAAGCCTTCCTTGTCGTAGTCGATCTTGTAGCGCTTCATCGGCTCGAGCATCTTCACCCGCAGCGAATTGCGCGCCTGCATGTCGAACTTCTGCGCGCCCGCCGGCATGGCCTGGAGGTGGCTCCAGTTGTAGTAGAGGCAGTTCCACTGGAATTGGCCCGAAGGGTCCCACATGTTGGGCCCGCCGTTCAGCATGCCCATGTTCGGGCGGAAATAATACTGGATCGAGCCGTGGATCCGCCGCTCGGGGATCGAGAAGGAGAACCAGACGCTCTCGTTCCAGTAGGGGCTGTCGTCGCGGTCCTCGCCGAAATAGTCGGCAAATGCGAGATCGGTCATTCTGGTCAGGCTCCTTCCGGCATTACGACATCGAGACGCAGGCGCGTCAGCGTCAGACTAGCGATCCGCCATTGGCCGCCTTCCTTGCGGTAGGTCTCATGGTAGTGGCCGCGGCCGACGATGGACTTCCACCCCATAGCAGGATGGCAGTCCTCCCATTCAATCACATCCTGCATCGCCCATATCGCGCGAGCGTTTTCGCCGTCGAGCACCTCGACTTCGCCCGTCAGTCCCTGGTGGCAGGAAACCGCGTGCTCGAGCGAATTGCGCAGCGCCGCCGCATAGGCATCGCCGCCCTCGACATAGAGCTTGCCCTCGGGCGTCACCACCTTGAGGTCGGTGCAGAACACGCCGCGCAGCTCGTCCCACAGCTTCATGTCCATCAGGCGAAAGTAGCGCGCCTTCAGGTTGCGGATTGCCTCAATTGCCTCGAGCCGCTCGATCCTGTCCATTCTCACTCTCCCGCACGAAGCCATACCCTATGCGCGTCCCGATAAAAGCCCTTTGGTCGGGGCGTGCATATTGTCGTTTCCTGCCAATAATTCGGCGCGAACCCGGCCTATGGACGGACGCACCCACCGATCGCGGGCAACAGGGAACAGGCTATCGGGCAATGAAGCGTGTGCTGCCTTTGCTGCTTCTGGCATCGTGCAGCCGCGCGACCGACGATCCGTCGGTGCCTCAGTGGTCCGAGGAACAGATCGCCAGCCTGAAGCGCTGGGCCCAATCGGCGCCGCAGGACGCCTTGCCCCATTTCGACACCTCCGCACTCGACAAACTGGCGCGGGGTTGGGACAATCTCGCTACCCGCCGGGCCGCCACTGCCCTCGCCGAGCAACTGGCCACCGCCCACCTGCGCGGCTGCGCGCCACCGGCCGAGCGCGCGGATTGGCTGATCGACGACAGCACCGACAGCGCCGGCCTGCGCCAGAAGCTGGTCCAGGCCCTGTCTGCCGGCGACAGCCTCGACAGCTTCTTCAGATCGATCAAGCCCGCCAGCCCGCAATATGCGGCCCTACAGCAGGCCTATGTATCGGAAACCGACCCGCAGCGCCGGCTGACCCTGGCGCGCAACCTCGAACGCTGGCGCTGGATGCCGCAGACGCTGGGCGAGGATTATGTCTTGGTCGACATCCCCCGCTTCGAAGTCGGCCTGTGGAAGCACGGCGCGCATGTGCAGACCTGGCCGGCCGTGGTCGGCAAGCTTTCCACCCCGACCCCCGTTTTCGCCGCGCATATACAGTCGGTGACATTCAATCCGTGGTGGTTTGTGCCGCCCAGCATCGTGCGTTCCGGCGGCGTCGGCAAGCGTGGCTACGTGCGCACGCCGGGCGGCACGGTGAAGCAGCCGCCGGGGCCGCGCAATGCATTGGGCAAAATGAAGATCGAGATGCCCAACCCCTATGCGATATACCTGCACGACACCCCCTCGCGCGGGCTCTTCACCCAGGGCTATCGCGCCTACAGCCATGGCTGCGTGCGGGTGGGCGATGCCATCGGCTTTGCCGCGACCCTGCTGGCCGACCACTACTCGCGCGACCAGGTCAATCGGCTGGCCGGCATCCCGACAGCGGCGCAGCGGGCCGCGGCGGCGCGGATGTCGCTGCCCCCGCAGCGGCCAGACGCGCAACCTGACGCCGGCGTCCCGGCCAATCCCTATGCCGAGCAGTTCAAGACCCAGAGCGTGGCCCTGCCGGTCAAGCTGCCGGTCTACATCGCCTATTTCACAGCGGCCACCGGGCCCGACGGCACGCTGAAGTTCTCCCCCGATCTCTACAAGCGCGACGACGCCATTTCCGACCCTGCCGCCTCCGGAAAAGGCTGCCCCGCACCCGATGAGGCAAAGCTCCTGGCGGTGCGCAGCAGCACTGGCGCGAAGGCCACCGGCGCGCCATAGTGCGCGAAACAATCGGCCTCAGCGTGGGGAGCACATGGAGAAGGATCTGCAAGGCAAGACCGCCCTGGTCACCGGGGCGAGCAGCGGCTTAGGAACTGGAATTGCTGAAAAACTGGCTGCGGCAGGCGCGCTGGTCGCGGTGTGCTATGCCAGCGACAAGGCAGGAGCCGAGGCAACCGTCGCCCGGATAGAGGCGGCGGGCGGCCAGGCATTCATCGCACAGGCGAAGCTAGGCGGCGAGGGCGAGGCGAGGAAGCTCGCCAATGCCGCCTGTGCCGAGTTCGAGCGCCGCACCGGCAGCGACCAGCTCGACATCCTGGTCAACAACATCGGCGGCGGCGACTACGGCTCGATCCTCGACACAAGCGAGGAAGCATTCGACAAGGTTATCTCGAACAACATTCGCGCCTCCTTCTTCCTGACGAAGGTGCTGCACCCGAAATTGCGGGACTACGGCAGGGTCATCAACCTGTCCTCTGTCGGCGCGCGGCTGACCGATCCGAACATCATCGTATACACCATGGTGAAGGCGGCGGTTGACGCCTTCACCCGGGTGCTCGCCGCCGACCTCGGCCCGCGCGGCATCACCGTCAACGCAGTCGCGCCGGGCTTTACGGCCGGGCCGACCAACGATTACATCGTGCAGGATCCGGTGGCCGCCAAGGGCGTCACCGACGTCACCGCGCTACGCCGTTTCGGCCAGCCGGAGGAAATCGCCGACGTGGTCTATGCGCTGGCTTCGCCGCTCGGTCGCTGGGTTACGGCACAGAGCGTCGAGGCGAGCGGTGGGTTCAAGCTGTAGGAGGAAGGCCATGTCAAAGGCCATCCGCTTCCACGCATTCGGCGGGCCGGAAGTGTTGCGCCTGGACGACGTCCCGGTCGAGGAGCCCGGCCCGGGCCATGTCCGCATCCGCGTCGGCGCGGTGGGGCTGAACCGGGTCGAGACCCTGTTCCGCAACGGCTGGTTCATGCCTGTCCAGACCTTCCCCTCGCGCATCGGCTACGAGGCGGCAGGCGTGATCGAGGCCGTCGGCCCGGGCATTACGTGCTGGCAGGTGGGCGACCGGGTGGCCGTTCTCTATGGCCTGTCGATGGAGCAATACGGCACCTATGCGGAGCAAGTGGTCTATCCCGCCGACATGCTGGTGCGGGTGCCGGACGGCCTATCGCTGACCGATGCGGCGGCGAGCTGGATGCAATACGGCACAGCTTATGCCCTCATCGACGTGGCCGACATTGGCAAAGGCGACTTCTGCGTGATCAACGCGGCCAGCTCCTCGGTCGGCCTGGCCGCGATCCAGATCGCCAATGCCGAGGGCGCAATTCCCATCGCGGTGACGCGCGGGCGAGGCAAGGCGGAGGCGCTGAAGGCTTTGGGCGCAGCGCATGTGATCGTCAGCGACGACGAAGACGTCGCCGCGCGGATCATGGAGATCACCGGCGGAAAGGGCGCGAACGTGGCCTTCGATGCCGTTGCGGGGCAGCCGCTCGCCGCGTTGCTTTCAGCCATGGCCCCGAAGGGCGTGGTCATCGTCTACGGCATGCTGGCGGGGCACAGCTTCGACATGTCGCTGGCGCCGATGATGGCGCACAACCTGACCCTGCGCGGCTTTGCGGCGGACCTCTTGGTCAAGGACCCCGAAACAAAACCGAAAGTCGTCGCCTACATCGAACAGGGCCTTGCCAGCGGCGCGCTGAAGCCGGTGGTGGACCGGACTTTCGCGCTGGAGCGGGCGGCAGAGGCCCATACCTACCTCGAAAGCAACGTACAGCTCGGCAAGATCGTGCTGACCACCGGAACGGCGGGTGAATGATGATTAAGCGCCTGGCAGCCCTTGCCCTGATCTTCGCCGCGTCGCTGGCCGGCGCCGCCTCGCGCCCCGCCCCCAACCTCGACTGGCCCCACTACGGCGGTCAATACGACGAGGCGGGCTATGCCGATCTCGACCAGATCAACACGAAGAACATCTCGCGCCTCGGCCTTGCCTGGTCGCTCGATCTGCCGGGCGAGCAGTCGCTCGAGGCGACGCCTCTCGCCGTCGATGGCGTGCTCTACTTCACCGGCAGCTTCGCCGACGTCTATGCTGTCTCGATCGATACCGGCCGCCTCCTGTGGAAGCACGAAGTGCGGGTCTGGGAGTTCAACCCGGACAAGATGCACTACATCTTCCCGCTCAACCGCGGCGTCGCCTATGCCGACGGGCGGGTCTTCGTCGGGGCCACCGACGGGCGGCTGATCGCGCTCGACGCAAAGACGGGCAACCGCCTGTGGAGCGTCGAGACGGTCGAACGCAATGACCGTCGCACCATCACCGGCGCGCCGCGAGTGTTCAACGGCAAGGTGATCATCGGCCAGGGCGGCGGCGATTCCGGATCGCGCGGCTATGTCACCGCCTATGACCAGAAGACCGGCAAACAGGCCTGGCGGTTCTATGTCGTCCCCGGCAGCCCTGAGGAGAATCGTCCCGAAAACAATGGCGGCGACCCCGCCATGGAAATGGCGGCAAAGACCTGGGGCAGCGGCGAGTACTGGAAGACCGGGACCGGCGGAACCGTGTGGCACGGCATCACGTTCGATCCCGAAATGAACCGCATCTACATCGGCACGGGCAACTCCGGCCCCTACGACCCGATCAAGCGCGATCCGGGTGGCGGCGACAACCTGTTCCTTGCCTCGATCGTCGCGCTCGATGCCGATACCGGCAAGTACATCTGGCACTACCAGGTGAACCCGCGCGAAGCCTGGGACTACAAGGCCACCATGGGCATGATCACCGCGACCATGACCATCGACGGCAGTCCCCGCAAGGTGCTGATGCAGGCGCCGAGCAACGGCTTCTTCTACGTGATCGACCGCGAGACCGGCAAGCTGATCTCGGCCGAGGCCTATGCCAAGCAAACCTGGGCAGAGCGCATCGACCTCACCACCGGCCGCCCGGTCGAACGGCCCAACATCCGCTACGAGAACGGCGAGGTCGTGCTGTGGCCCTGGACCGCCGGCACGCACAACTGGCAGGCGATGAGCTACAACCCGCGCACCGGGCTGGTCTACATCCCGACCATGCAGCTGGGCTTCCGGTTCACCAAGAATCCAAACGTCTACTCCGGCGTCGTCGCCATGCCCGAGTTCACCCAGGACCCGAACGACGGCAAGGGGACACTGGTCGCCTGGGACCCGGTGGCGCAGAAGGCGCGCTGGTCGCACCGGCAGAAATACATGTGGAACGGCGGCACCCTGTCGACCGCCGGCGGGCTGGTGTTCCAGGGCGACAACGAAGGGTGGATCACCGGCTACGACGCCATGGACGGCAAGCAGCTGTGGCGCTTCTATGCCGGCCTCGGCATCATATCCCCGCCCATCTCCTACCGCTGGAGGGGTGTGCAATATGTCTCGATCCTGGTCGGCTGGGCCGGGCCAAATCCTTATGGCCACGACCTGATGCCGACCGGCTGGCGATATAACGCCCAGCCACGCCGCCTGCTGACGTTCAGGCTGGGCGGCACGGCCAAGCTGCCACCCACCGCCCCCTATGACGAGACGGTCCATCCGGTGGACGATGCGGCGATGGTGCTGAACCCGAAAGACGTCGAGGCGGGTGCTACCCTGTTCTTCAACTGCGTCGCCTGCCATGGCGGCCAGGCGGAGTCTGCCGGTGCGCCCGGTCCGGACCTTCGGGAATCCGGCATTCCGCTCGATGCGGCAGCCTTCCGCCAGGTGGTCCACGACGGGCTGCTGCTGCCCAAGGGCATGCCCCAGTTCAGGAATTTCACCGACGAGCAACTGCTGCAATTGCGCAGCTACATCCGCCAGATGGCCCGCAACGAGATCGCGCGGAAGGCCGGACAGGCAAAGGCGCACTAGCATGAGCGAGAACCGCATCCTGACCACCCACGTCGGCAGCCTGCCGCGCCCGGAGGCCCTGCTCGCGCTGATGCGCGACAAGGCGGAGGGGCGCGAGGTCGACGAGGCCTTGCTGGAAGCCACCCTGACCGAAGCCGTGGCGGACGTGGTCCGCCGGCAGGCCGAGGCGGGCATCGACCTCGTCAGCGACGGCGAGTTCTCAAAGCCAAGCTATGCCACCTATGTCAGCGAGCGGCTCACCGGGTTCGGCGGCCAGGGCGCGTTGAAGGCGGCGGCGGACCTTGCCGACTACCGCAGCTATGCCGCGCATCTTGTGAAGAGCGGAGGGGTCATCCCCTCGGGCTATGGCAGCTGCTGCCAGGGGCCGGTGGCGGTGAAGGACCTGTCAGGGCTCGAAACCGACCTTGCCAACCTCAAGTCGGCAGTCGATGCGGCGAAGCCCCACGGCGCCTTCATGAATGCCGCCTCGCCCGGCGTCGTCGCGATCTTCCAGAAGAACCTCTACTACCCCAGCGACGAAGCCTACCTCGAAGCCGTCGCCGAGGCGCTGCGCGAGGAATACGAGCGCATCGTCGAGGCCGGCTTCCTGCTGCAGATCGACAGCCCCGACCTTGCCATGGGCCGCCACCTCGCCTTCGCCGACAAGAGTGACGAGGAGTTCCTCAAGGTCATCGACCGCAATGTCGAGGCGCTCAACCACGCGCTGCGCAACATTCCGGCCGACCGCCTGCGCATGCACCTGTGCTGGGGCAACTACCCCGGCCCGCACCACCGCGACATCCCGCTGGAGAAGATCGCCAGCCGCGTGCTGCGCGCCAGGCCACAGGTGATCCTGCTCGAAGGCGCCAACCCGCGCCACGGGCACGAATGGGCAGTGTTCGAAAGCGTTGCGCTGCCCGAGGACAAGGTGCTGTGCCCCGGCGTGATCGATTCGACCTCCAACTACATCGAGCACCCCGAACTCGTCGCGCAGCGCATCCTGCGCTATGCCAATGTCGTCGGCCGCGAGCGGGTCATGGCCGGCAGTGACTGCGGCTTTTCAACCTTCATGGAAGTGCCGACCGTCTGGCCGGACATTGTCTGGGGCAAGCTCGCCAGCATGGCCGAAGGTGCGCGGATCGCGAGTGCGAAGCTCTGGGCCTAGCGCAACACCATCACTGAATACGGGAGAAACCAATGACCCTCTATGCCGACCAGCTCTTCGAGGAAGCCGCGCCCTTCATCACCTACGAGAAGGACAAGAAGACCAAGATCGCCACCATCACCATGAAGATGGCGGACCGGCTCAATGCCGTCACCACCGGCATGCGGCTGCGCTATGTCGACTACATCCACAAGGCCAACATCGACGACGACGTCAAGGTGCTGGTGATCCGCAGCGAGGGCGAGCACCTCGGCACCGGAGCGGACCTGGGCGAACAGTTCAGGGGCTATGACGAGGGCCCGAACAACTCGCCGCTCCACGAGTTCGAGATCGACGACCTCGACGTGAAGTACCCGCCCAAGGATTCGTTCCGCTACATCCACGGCGTCTGCAACCTCTACGCCCAGACCCGCAGCGGCTGCCGCACGCTGCAGGATTTCAAGAAGATCTCGATCCTGGAGTGCAAGGGCTACGTCTATGGCTGGCACTTCTACCAGGCGGGCGATGCCGACCTCGTCATCTCGTCCGAAGAGGCGCTGTTCGGCCATCCGGCCTTCCGCTACGTCGGCTGGGGCCCGCGCCTGTGGACCTGGGCGGAGACCATCGGCCTGCGCCGCTTCACCGACATGCTGTTCACCGGCCGGCCCTTCACCGCACAGGAAATGCTGACCTGCGGCTTCGTCAACTCGGTTGTCCCGCGCGACCAGCTCGAGGCCGAGACGATGAAATACGCCCTCGCCTGCTCGCGCACCCGGCCGACCGACACGGTCAACGTGCAGAAGACCTTCCTCGAGATCTACAAGCAGTACCGCGGCGAGCAGATGGGCTCCACGCTGACCGCCCTCGTCGAATCACTCTGGCCCTACATGCGGCACGAGCCCGAGGACCTGATGCTGACTTCCGAGGCGATGGACGAGCTGGGCAAGGCGGTGAAGGACGTCGAGATGGGCTACCCGCCCGAATGGCGGATGAGCTACGGCGGCCGCCGGAAGCCCTGAGGAGAGCACGCATGGCCAAGGTCCGCGTCACCACCCAGGACCAGCAGCCCTGGATCGTTTCGGGCGAGCGCCAGCTCGACGATGCGGAGCGCGGCAAGCTGAAGCAGGGCGAGCTGACCAGCGCCTTCCGCCTGCGCGAGCCGGGGGACGAGAACAGCCCCCAGCTCGTCGAGCTGCGCTATGAGCCGAACGCCGAGATCAGCCTCCATTCGCATGACGAGGACGAGATTATCTACGTGCTCTCAGGCGAAATGCGGATCGGCAACCGCAAGCTGGCTCCCGGCGCGACGCTGACGGTGCCGGGCGGGGTGTTCTATGGTTTTCACGCCGGCCCGGAAGGCCTGGTGATCCTGAACTTCCGCCCGTGCACGGACAGCAGCTTCAACCTGCCGCCTGAGAAGTGAGCGAGGAATTGTATCTCCTGTCGGGACTGCGGCAATCGAAAATGACATGCTCTCGATTGCAATAGATGCACCTGCGCTTGCGATGTTCGCAGTTGCACAATGCGTGCTGCGGATGCACATTTATGACGGCTTCGGGGCTTCCTCCCTCCTCCTCCCTTGGTTCCGGAGCCAAACTTTTCTCCCCAATCGGCCCGGCTGGAAACAGCCGGGCCTTTTTGCTTTCCGGTAAACATCCGGAGGGTGAGCGGGTTGCCCAGCCTTTGGCGGTTACCTCGGATGCTCCGCCAGCCACTTCTTGGCGTCCTCGTTCCCTTTCGCCGCGCCCTGCTCGTACCAGCGGCGCGCCTGAACCATGTCCTTGGGGACGCCTTTGCCGGTGGCATGGAGGAAGCCCAGCCAGGTCATGGCTAAGCCATCGTCCTTGGCGGCGCCCTGTTCGAACCAGTTGCGCGCCTGGGTATAATCCTGGGTGACGCCCTGGCCGTTGTAATACAATGTGCCCAGTTTCCTCATGGAGACAGGCCTTCCCTTGGCGGCTGCCTGTTCATACCAACGCCGAGCCTGGGCAAAGTCCTGCGTAACGCCTCTGCCATTCTCGAACCTTTTCTCGTCGCTTTGGTACCATAGACCAAGGTTTTCCATGCTCTGCGCATTGCCCTTGGCAGCGGCCTGCTCGAACCACTGTCGTGCCTGAACATAGTCCTGGTCGACACCGAAACCGAACCAATACATTTGCCCGAGGTTGTTCATCGCCTGCGCGCTGCCCGCGGCCGCGGCCTGTTCCAGGACCGGCAAGGCCGCCGCATAATCCTTTCCCGCGTAATGGGCCCGCCCCAGTTGGGCCAGCATGCGCACATTGCCGGGCGATGCTGCCACCGCGCGCGCGCAGGCCGGGATCGCCAGCACCGGCAGCATTTCGTCCATGGTCACGAACGGCGCATCGGCGGGCCGGTCCGGATCCCACTCGTTGGCCGCCAGCCGGTCGCACTCGCGGATCAGCGCGGCGGCATTGCCGGCGCCGGCCTGCGGGCGAGCGGCCGGCGCGACGAGGGCCTGCACCGGGGCGGCGGGGCGCGGCGGTGGCGGGGCTGCCGGGCCGCCGCCGCCCGCGACCGCTCCCGGCCGGAACATCCAGCGCGGCTCATCGAAGATGCCTTGCTGGTCGGGCCGCTGCTCCACCCGGTCGTCCTGCCGCATGCGGCGCGAGACCATGGTCGGGAGTTCGGCGATCTGCAGGCCGTCCGCCGACAGCGTGGCCGCAAGCGCCCTGGCGAAGGGGCTGTTGGCCGCGCCCGATCCGTCGCTCGCCCTGGTTCCAGGCTGGGTCGCCAGCAGCAGCACGACATTGTCCGCCCGCCCCAGTTCGCGTCCCAGCCCGCGCGAGCCGAAAGCGCGCTTGCCGCTCGCCCAGCCGGGATTGGCGGCGAAAGGATTGTCGCGGCAGGCGTCGAGGATGACGAGGCGAACGGTGCTGGCCCCGCGCACCGCGTTGATCGCCGAGCTGGCGGGGATCGCCTTCACCTCGAGATCGTCGGGGGAATCCGCCATGACATCCGAAGGAAGCAGCCAGTTCGCCCCGTCCACTTCCACGCCATGCCCGGCGAAATAGATGATCGCCGCTTCCGCCCGCTCGGCCTGGGCCCGGAAGCGGACCAGCGCCGGACCGATCGCGTCGCGCGTCAGCTGTGCCGGCTGGTTGAGCTGGGTCACTTCGAACCCGACACCGCGCAATGCCATGGCCACCGAGGCCGCATCGCGCGCCGGGTTCGCCAGCGAGGGAACAGCGCGGTATCCCGAAACCCCGATGACCAGCGCCACCCGGTCTCCGGCATGGGCGGCGGCAGGGAGCCCCAGGGCGAGGGCCAGGAACAGGATCAGGGTGCGCAAGGTCTGCATCCGGCTCACTATGGCTTGAACACGAAGGAATCGATGAGAGAGGAGGAATCCCATGGCGTCTGCTGTCCTCCGGTGGCCTCCAGCACGGTGCGGCGCACGTTGCGGAAGGTGGTTTCGATCAGCTGGCCGGGCTTCTGCAGTTCGGCCGCCAGCGCCTGGGCGAAGGGGCTGTTGCGCCCTGCGCCGTCCTGCGCGACCGAACCGGGCGCGGTGGAGTAGCTGAGGAACGATCCGTTGGGCGCGTCCATCCGGGCGAGGCCCCGCGAACCGCTGCGGAAGTTGCTGGCGACGGGAGCATTGCGGCAGGCGTCGAGGATGACGATGTTGGTCGATGCGCCGGCATCCTCCATCTGGCGCAGCACCGTGTCGGCGGCGACGGCCTCCAGATCGATATCCGCCTCCCGCGCAATCGGCGCGCCGACCGGGATCAGGTAGTTCACCCCGCGCGACTGCATGCCGTGCCCGGCGTAGTAGAACAGGCCCGTAGAGCCGCGTCCTGACGTCGTCAGCCGCTGGCCAAGGCGGGAAATCGCCTGCTTCATGCTGCGCTGGTTGGCATCGAGGACCAGCTCGACCTGGAAGCCCACCGCGCGCAGCCCCGCCGCGATCAGCCTCGCGTCGTTGCCGGGATTGGCGAGGGAGCCCAGCGAACCGGCATAAGTGGAATTTCCGATGACGAGGGCGATGCGAGGGCCTTGCGCGGTGCCGGTGGCTTGTGGCCGTGGGGCGACAGGGCGGGGAGGCGCCGAATAGGCGCTGGCGGGCGCGGGGCTGGCCTGGGCCGGCTGGGCGGCAGGCGGCGCGGCGGGTTGCGGCTTGCGCCCGCCGAGACCGAACAGGCCGCCCAACAGGCCGCCCGTTGCGGCGGGTTGCGCGGCGGCTTGCTGCGGGGGTGGCGCCGCTGGCGGAGCATAGTCCGCGAAGGCCAAGGATGGATTGGCCGCGCGAAGCTTTCCGGCTGCCACCAGGCTGGCGATCTTCGCCGCCTTGTCGGTTCCCGGCGCAATCGCCACGCAATTGTCCCAGACCGGCTTGCCCTTGTAGAGGATGTTGTCATTGGTGACGGAATAGCCGCGGTATCTGTCGCGGCGGCCGAACGGCGCGAGATTGAAAAGGTCGATCGCGCCGGTCGACGGATCCATCTCGAACTCGACCGTATCGTGGCCGCCTCCGCCCCATGTCACTATGGAAACGACCTGGTTCACGGTCTTCCACCGCATCGTGGTCATCATCATGCCGCACATGAAGTCCTGCTCGGCCATGTGGCCAAGCGCGCCCCATCGCGGATCGATGGCGGTCTGCGCATTGGCCGTGGCGGGAATGCCCAGCAGAATGGCCAGGAACAGCAGGAGGGCGCGAATGGTCTTCATCTCGGTGCCTATGGCTTGAACACGAAGGAATCGACAAGGGAGGAGGAATCCCAGGGCGTCTGCTGGCCGCCGGTGGCCGTCAGGACGCTGCGGCGCACATTGCGGAAGGTGATTTCGATGGGTTGCCCCGATTGCTGCAGCTCGGCGGCCAAGGCCTGGGCGAAAGGGCTGTTCCGGCCATTGCCGTCCTGCGCCACCGAGCCCGGGGCGGTGGAATAGCTGAGGAACGAGCCGTTGGGCGCCTCCATCCGGGCCAGCCCGCGCGTTCCGCCGCGAAAGCTGCTGGCGACCGGCGAATTGCGGCAGGCGTCGAGGATGACGATGTTGGTGGAAGCCCCCGCCCCCTCCATCTGGCTGAGCACCGTATCGGCGGTGACAGCCTCGAGATCGACATCGGCCTCCCGCGCGATCGCCGCGCCGACCGGGATGAGGTAGTTCACTCCGCGCGACTGAATGCCGTGGCCGGCATAATAGAACAGCCCGGTCGACCCGCGCCCGGCCGCGGTCAACCGCTGGCCGAGGCGGGAAATCGCCTGCTTCATGCTGCGCTGGTTGGCGTTGAGCACAAGCTCGACCTGGAATCCCACGGCGCGCAAGCCCGCCGCGATGAGCTGTGCGTCGTTGCCGGGGTTGGCGAGGCTGCCGAGGCGGACGCCGTAGGTGGCGTTGCCGATGACGAGGGCAACGCGGGGGCCGCTCGCCGCGACCATGGCCGCTGGCCTAGACTGTACTGCGGCTACTGTCGCGGGCGCGTTATATCCGGCAACTATTGTGGCGGGGGGGCGAGCAACGGCGGCAGAACCAGGCGCAACGGTCGGAGTGACCGGATATGCGAGGTTGGGATTGGCGGCGCGCAACTTTCCTTGCTCAACCAGTTTGTTGCGCCTTGCTTCAATATTCGTTCCCACAATGATAGGGCTAAGATTAACATAGTTCATGATCTTGAAGTTATCTAAACCTACCCTTACAATTGATCTTTCATTCCCTCTGTTACCATCAACAAATGCAATTGAACCATCTTCTTGCATTCGAAGTGTTCTCTTGAATTTTGATTCAGTTATATTCCCGCTAGCGGCGTCCAAATAGTAATCTGTATGGTCGCTGTAAAGTATCGCCCAGCAAGTCATTCTTATGCTCTGATTGGGAACAAGCCACCTGACAGTGAATGGAGAGCAGCCTCCGAAGTCTTTCTCCACCATATCAGCCAGTACGCCCCAGCGCGGATCGATGTCAGCAGGCATCTGCGCCTGACCGAAGGCCGACCGGACTGCGGCGAGGCAGCACAACAGCGTCGCAAGGATGAATCCCCAAAGCGGCTGCAATCTTGGAACGAACACTGTCGTGCGCCCTCACTTCACCAGGATTTCGAGATCGGAACTACCGCTCCCGCACCCGAAACAGCAGCGTCGCCGTGCCCTGCCGCACCTTCGGCGCCGGCTGCATCACCACCCCCAGGTCGCGCACGGCATCGTCGCTGTCGCCGTCATAGGACTTGTAGATGCCGTCGGGCTTGAACTTGCCGCCGGCCGTCAGCGGGCGGGGCGAGCTGGAGGCGATGACCTTGATCACTTCGATGCCGGCCGGGCCCTGCGCCTGGATGCCCCAGCGCGAGCCCGGAGCGGGAAGCGTGAGGGTCTGCCCGGCGCGGACGCGGTTGAAGGGGTTGGCGGTATTGGGGAACAGCACGGTCGTCTTGCCGCTGGTGCCGACGTTGATGACGGTGATGTAGGCAGTTTCCGCCGAGTTGATGACGAAGCGCACGTCGTCGCCCACGACATAGGAATTGGCCGGCTTCTCGGTGCGCGCCGTCACCCGGATCTGGCCGGCGGAAAGCGACATGTCGTAAAGCGGGCGCTGGACCACCGCGAGGTCGCGCACCATGTCTTCGGAAGCGTCCTGCGCCAGGCCGGCATTGCCCAGCAAGAGGCCGGCAAGCAGCACCGACGAGCCCAAAAGCAGCTTCTTCATGTCATTCTCCTTGGTTGATCCCGGTATAGATTCCGGCGATGCCGATGGCATGCCGCTGGTTCCTGACCGCGTCGCGGATGGCCGCATAGGCCTCTGTCGAAGCGGAAAGCTGTTCGAGCGACTGCAGCCGAGAGCGCAACTGCGCCGGATCGGTCTGCGTGGCGATGGCGATTACGTGGTCCGCGCCGTAGGGCGGCAGGATCACGTTGGAAAACCGGGGGCCACCTCCCGGCGGCAGGCGGCCGGATTCTACCGGTTCGCCGGGCTTCGGAAAAAGGTTCTGCACCGTGCCGTCCCCCGCGAGGTTGACCACGGTCAGGTAAGGCAGGTCGGGCGGGATCGCGGGCAGCGCGATCGTCACCGTCCCCCTGGTATAGCGCGCGCCGTCTCCCAGCGGGCCGATCTCGATCCGCAGCGGCGCATCCGAGCGCAGCAGCTTGAGCGCCTTCAAGGCCCGCCACTTGCCGGCTACTCCGGACAGGAACGCCAAATCGGAACGCTGCGCCGGCCTTTCGGCGACGACGTCGCCCAGGCCGTTGTTGAGCACCTGGCCCCTAGCCGGGTCCCAGACGAGTTCGGCGGCCTGGCGCGAGGCGGCCGGGGTGGCGCCGGGAATTTGCGAGAAATCCGGCTGTGCAGGCCCGATTGTCCAGACGCCGATGCGGGGCAATTCGGCTGCGGGGGCGGCGCTTGCCCCGCCCTCGCGCCCGAACGGCAGGCGTTCGCCTTCGCGGCCGGCAAGGTAGTTCACCGATGGGTGCTGCCGATTCTCCGTCGCCATCCGGGCGGATTCGCCGATGTACCGGCGCAGTTCGGAAAAGGTGGTGACGCCATCGCCGCTGCTGTCCGCCGCGCCGCCGAAGGCGCGCGCCATGTGCCAGCTGACCGCGCCCCGGGCCTTTCCGTCGATCGGAACCTCAACGGTCGCCTCGGCGTCGGTCGAGGAGGCGACGAAGATAACGTTGGGCAGTTCGGCATAGCTCCTGCCCTTGGTGCTGGCCGGCGGCGGCGGCAGGGCATCGTCGACGATGGGCCCGTAGGCTGCATCGCGGCTCTCGTACTTCGCCGTGCGCGGGTCGACCGACCGCGTCATCGTGCCGCTGTGGCAGGAATCGGCGATGAACAGGATGCGCACCTTGGGGTCGATCTGCGAGAACAGGGTGAAGATGTCGTTGTCCAGAATCCGCTCGGCGGTGGGGCTGCCCTGGTTGGCGTAGCCGGAAAGGAGGAAGCTTTCGTCCTTGCCGTCGGCTTCGTCGCCGGCAAGCCGCTCGGGCTCCTGGCCGCCATGGCCGGCATAGGCGAAGATCAGCCAGCCGCCGTCGGCCTTCGCCCGCGCCGCCAGCTCCCGGAACCGCACGAAGATCGCATCGCGGGTGGCTTGCCTGTCCAGCAGCAGGACGGCATCGCTGACGCCATTGGACCTGAGCGAGGCGAAAATGTCGCGCGCATCGTTGGCGGCGCCCTGCAGGCGGCGCAGGCTGACGTAGTCATCGATGCCTACGACCAGGGCATGCGCGGCAGGGACAGCGGCCTGTGCATTCGCGGCTTCGGGGGCCTGAGCCACCGCCAGGGCAACAGCGGCCACGCCAAGTGCTGCCCACACCTGCGCTCCGCGCCCGCACCGAATGACTTCCTTTCGCAGAAGCGCCGCCCCCGGCATTATCGCCCCTTTCGCAGTGCGGACTTGCACTTGCCAATGACTTGCGAGACTGACACAAGACCGAAGTCGATAGCAAGGGAGCAAGTGTTTGTTCGGCGCGAGCTTTCCCGGGAATGGATGGCTTTTCCCGCGCCGCTTTCTGGCCACGGCCATGTTTTCGGCCTTGCTGGCTGCATTCGCCCAAGTTGCCGCCGCCGGTCCGCATGACCACCATTCCGGGCTCAAGGCCGATGCGACACCTGCTCAGGCGAGGCCGCCTGCCCCCGGCCTTCCGGAAGACGCGGCAGCGAAACTGGCCAGCGCCAACAATGCCACCGGCGAGTCCCTGTTCCTCCAGCTCGATCGCGCGCGGACCGGCAACGTGCTGGTCGCGCCTGCCAGTTTCGTTTCCTCGCTGGAGCTGCTTTCGCAAGGCGCGGCGGCGCCCAGCGATGCCGATTTCGCTTCGGCGCTGGCGCTTGACCGCGCCGGCATACCGCCCGGACAGCTAGTCGCCGCCCACGCAGCGCTGCAAAGGGCGCTGGATTCGCAGGGGCTGGAATTCGCGCGGATCAACGCGATGTGGACCGCGCCGCACTTGCCGGTGACGCCGAATTTCAGGGAGGCTGCGTCAGGTTTCCACGCTGAAATCGACCGGCTCGATTTCACCAGACCCGACTCGGCCGACAAGATCAACGCATTCGCCTCGCGAGCGACGCGCGGCAAGATACCGCAGTTGCTCGACACGCTGCCGGGCAACACCCAGTTCGTCATGGTCAACGCGCTCTATTTCAAGGGGGCCTGGCAAAACCGGTTCAACAAGGCGAACACGCGCCTCCGGCCATTCAAGCGTCCTTCCGGCGGAACCGTGGAACGGCCGACGATGCAGGCCCGGGGCACGTTCCGCTATCTGGAAAACGACGAGTTGAAAGCAGTCGCCCTGCCCTTTTCCGACACCCGCTTCGAACTGGTCCTGATCCTGCCCGGCGAGGGGCGCAGATGGCAGGCGGGCTGGTCTGCCGTGCTGGAAAGCGCCAGGTTCAATCCGCGCCCCGGCAAACTCGTCACCCCGCGTCTCAAGCTTTCGAGCGCGCAGGACCTGCTCGATCCGCTGCGGCAGGCGGGTTTCGCCAAGGTGCTTGATGCGAAGGCGAACTATTCCGCCCTGTCCACCTCGCCGCTTGAGATCGGCCGCATCCAGCACGGCGTGTTCCTCGAAATGGACGAAGAGGGCGCCGAAGCCGCGGCGGCGACCGCGATCATGGCGACGCGTTCCGCCGGCCCGGACAACGAGGAATTCAACCTTGTGCTGGACCGCCCGTTCTACCTGTTGCTCAGAGAAAGGCTCACCGGCGCCATCATCCTGATGGGCTGGGTGGCGGACCCGGGAGAAACTTGAAGATGCCGATTGGGGGCTTGGGGAAATTTTTCGCCAGGGTGTTCTTCGCGGCGCTGATGTTGTCCGCGGCCACCATGGCGCGCGCGCGGGACGATGGCGCCGTGCAGCCGGAACAGGCCGAAGGCGCCACCAGCGAGCGCATTGTCGGCGGGCAACTGGCCGCCCTCGGCGCGTGGCCCTGGCAGATCGCGCTCTATATCCAGGGCAATAGCGGCTATTACGCCATGTGCGGCGGTTCGCTCATCGCGCCGGACTGGGTACTTACGGCCGCACATTGCGTGCGCGACAGACCGACGGCGTCGTACAAGATCGGCTATGGCTCCAACAAGCGCTCGCAGCTCAACTTGGTGAGCGTGGTCAGGGTGGAATACCACACCGGATACGATAGCCGGGTGAAGGACAACGACATCGCGCTGCTCAAGCTGGGCAGCGCCGTCAACCTGCCCTCCACCGGCTTCGCCAAGCTGCCGATTCAATCGGCGTCCGATACCCTGAACCCGGGCGATGAAATGACCGTGACCGGCTTCGGCACCACCGCCTCGTGCAGTGGGCCGTCAGCCGATCCGGCCTGCGGCATGCAGGAACAACTCCGCGAAGTCGTCGTGCCCTTCGTACCGATCCCGAATTGCCGCCAGAACTACGGGGCTTCCAGCGCCGCCATCGGCGACCGGCAGATCTGCGCAGGCATTGCCGCTGGCGGTCGCGATTCCTGCCAGGGCGATTCCGGAGGGCCGCTGGTGCGCCGGGCGGCCGACAACAGGTGGACCCAGGTCGGCGTCGTCAGCTGGGGCGCCGGTTGCGCCCAGGCGGGCAAGCCCGGCGTCTATACCCGCGTAAGCAAGTATGCCGATTGGATCCTGCGCCAGACCGGCCCGATCGGCGGGGCGAACCCGGTGATCGCGATCACCGGCCCCAAGCCCGTCGAGAGTTCGATCCAGTCCGGCATCGTCCGCGTCGCCCCGACGAGGCCCTCGATCCGCGTCGGCGAGGCG
Source organism: uncultured Novosphingobium sp. (assembly GCA_964630805.1). Classification (GTDB taxonomy): domain Bacteria; phylum Pseudomonadota; class Alphaproteobacteria; order Sphingomonadales; family Sphingomonadaceae; genus Novosphingobium. The sequence continues at coordinate 33,743 of CAZVWP010000026.1, forward strand.
GTGCAGTTCAACATCAGCAGCAGCGTGGACGGATACCTGATCATTTTCGACGTCAACCCGGCCGGCAAGCTGACCCAGCTGTTCCCCAACCAGTACAGCGCCAACGGAGGCACGCCCGCGCGCATAGCGGCGGGCCAGCAGGTGACATTCCCCGCGGCCAGCGACCGTTTCGAGATCAAGGCGGGCCAGCCGGCGGGAACCGGCATGGTCGTCGCGGTGGTTTCGAAGAACCCGCAAGGGCTCGATACCCTGCTCGCCACCCAGGGACGCCTTGCCGAAGTGGGCGAGGACGAGATGCCGGAATATTACAGCCGCCTCGATGTCGTGCTCAAGGACCGGGCGCCGATAAACCCGCTGACCGGCAAGGGCGACTGGGCTCTGGGCGAAGCGCGCTACCAGGTGGTGCCGTGATGCGCCGGTCCGGTTCGACAAGAGCCATCGCGGCGGGCATGGCGCTGGCCTTTCTCGCCGCCGGCAGCCCTGCCCTCGCCCAGGACGATGCCCTGGGCGCGCGGATCGTCGGCGGCAGCGATGCCAAGGCCGGAGACTGGCCCTACCAGGTCTTCATCCGCATCGGCCAGGCGGCCTGCGGCGGCACGCTGATCGCGCCCGACTGGGTCATCACCGCCGCCCACTGCGCCTTCGACCCGCGCAGCGGAGCCAAGGTTCCGGCGGCGGCCTATCAGGTGCGGGCGGGCTCGCTCTACAAGTCGAGCGGCGGCGAAGTAATCCCGGTGGAGCAGGTGATCCCGCACGAGGACTACAACCGCGAATTCAGCTTCGCCAACGACATCGCCCTGCTCAAGCTGAGCCGGTCGGCCACCGGCATCGCCCCGGTCCAGCTGGAAGGCATGGCCCAAGGATCAAGCCGCGCCGCGGCGGTCGATACGGCCAGCAGCCCCTGGGCGCGAGTGATCGGCTGGGGCTATGTCAATTCCGACACCCGCCAGACCTCCGAAGCGCTGCAGGAAGCGCCGCTGCCGATTATCGAGAACGGGCGCTGCAACCAGTCGATGGGCGCGGAGGGCACCGGTCCGATCGACCAGCGCCGGGTCTGCGCCGGACCGAGCGAGGGTGGCGTGGACTCCTGCAATGGCGACAGCGGCGGGCCCCTGCTCGTGCAGGACCGCGACCAGCGCTGGATGCAGGTCGGCATCGTCTCCTACGGCTCGGTCAAGTGCGGCACGCCGGGCAAGTATGGCGTCTACACCCGCGTCGGAGCATTCGCGCCCTGGATCGAGCGCAACCTGGGACTGACCGGAACGGCCGCACCGGTACAGCCGGCGCCGGTCAGGCCGATTGCGCTTGGCACCGCTGTCCAGGCCCCCGGCCTGATCGCCGCCGCGTCGAAGGGCGATCCGCGTCTGCGCATCGCCGTCCTGCCCGGGGCGCGGATGCGCGAGGGCGACGTCTTCCGCCTGCAGGTCACCAGCACGATCGACGGATACCTGGCGCTGTTCGACATCAACGAGCGCAACGAAGTCACCCAGCTGTTTCCCAATCCGCGCAGCCAGGTGGCCCATCGCGACGGCGCCATCCGCGCCGGCGCCACGCTGACCATGCCGGACCCCGGCTATGGCTTCCAGTTCCGCGCAGCCAAGCCCTATGGCCGCGGACGCCTTCTCGCCGTCGTCACCCGCGACCAGGCAACGCTTGGCACGGTGGTGCGGGCCGAGGACGGGCTGAAGACCCTGGCGGACCCGCAATCGACCTTCGCGCGGCTGGAAGTGGTGCTCAAGCCCCAGCCTGCCCCGGCCGCGCCCCAGCCCACCGCCGAAGCCCCACCCCCAGCGAACTGGGCGGCGACGCTGACCGACTATCTGGTGGAGGAACCGAAGTGAGCTGGCGAATTGGCCTTGCAGCCCTGTCGCTTGCCGCCGCGAGCCCTGCCTTGGCCGCGGATTGCCCGGCGGACCCGCAGGCAGCCGCCCAGTCCGCGGCGGCGAGCGGCGATGTTGCCGCCATGAAATCAACTTTCGCACGCTTGCAGCAGTGCAACGAAGGCCCCCTGGCCCAGTGGCTCGGCCGCCGGATCGCCGGTGCACTCTACAACAGCGCCATCGCCGGCCCGAAGCCCGACGAGGCCCAGCTGCTTTCGGCCCTGGAATACGGCCGGCCATGGCAGGTGCTGGCAACGCTGGGCGACGTGCTACAGGCGCGCAAGGACTATGCCGGCGCCACGAAACGCTACCAGGACGCCCTGACCGAGATCGACAGCACCGAAAGCACCCCCAGCGCCCCGCCGCCCGCAACGATCCTTGCCGTGCGCAAGAAGGCCGAGCAATCCGGCCTGCTCGCCGCGAGCTACGTCCCCACCGCCCGCACCCGCGACAACCGCAACGCCGGCCTTGCCGCCGTCAGCCTGCGCGGCGTCGCCATCGAGGCGGTGGCGCTGCCCGTGGAGTTCGTCTTCGGCAAGACCGAGTTCACCGACAAGGGCAGCCGGGCCATGGCGGACATGATCGAATTCGTGAACAACCAGAACCCCGCGCCCGCCAGCGTGATGATCGAGGGCCACACCGATCCCGTCGGCTCGGACGCCAGCAACATGGCCCTGTCGCTGGCCCGCGCGCGGACCGTGGCCCAGGCCCTTCGCCAGGGCCTGAAACCCGACCGCGTCTCCTTGCGGATCGCCGCCGTGGGCAAGGGAGAGACGCAGCCCTACCAGCCCGACGATCCCTCGAAATTCACGCAGGACGAGCTTTACCAGATGTCGCGGCGGGTGGAATTGAAGCGGCAGTAGGCCGGTTGGACTGTTGCAGCTTATCGACTGGGCACCAGCACGACGGACGTATCTTGTAACGTACTGACCACGCGCGGTTGTTGTCTCCCCCCAGTTGCGGCGGCCATATCCGCCACTATGTCGGTCGCCAACTGGCTTGCGGACAAGCCGGGTTGAGAAAGCCTCGTCGCCAGCGAGCGAGCCAAGGGCGAATTTCCCAAGATACCGTCAGTCGTGACCTGACCTGGAGCAGCTGCGAATATGTACAGTCGCTCCGAAGCCGCGCCAGAAACGCTATCCGTCGGGACGGAACTGCTATTTGGAAACGGATTGTTCCGGCTCGCATCGAACACAATCACGCCTGTCCGGGCTCCCGCCAGCGCGTCACCGATGCTTTCCATCGAGACAGCTTCAAACTTCACATCTCCTTCCTCTTGCACTACGGCATCGACGGGCATCGCCCAATCCTGATCAAGCACCTGCATTCCATACCCCGAATAATAGACCATTGCCACGTCGGCACCGTTGGCCAGAGCGCGGAACTCCTGAAGCGCCTGATCCATTCGCGCGCGACCAAGGTCTCGCAATTCGACAGTGTCGAAACCAGAAGTTCTCAGCGCTGAGCCGATAAGGGTCACATCGTTCAGCGGACTGGCGAGTCGGCGCAATTTCCCATAACTTGCATTGCCAATCAGGAGGGCCACCCTCCGCCCAGAACCTAGGACTTGTGGTCGGGCTCCGGCGCCCCCCAAAGCAGATGGGCTTACTGGTAGCGACAACATGGTTTGCTTAGGAGCCTGGGCAACAGGCTTTGCCACCGTTTGCACCAAGGCTTGAGTCGCCTGTGCCGGCGGCTGCGGACGGGGAGCGGCTGGCTGCGGCTGCGGCGCGGGGATCAGCGCCTGCTGGCCGCCGCCGGGCCGGAACATCCAGTCCGGCTCGTCGAAGATGCCCTGCTGGTCCGGGCGCTGCTCCACGCCCGAAAGTTCCCGCATACGACGCGAGACCATGGTGGGCAGCGAGGAGACGCGCAGGCCGTCGGCGCCGATGCTGGCCGCCAGCGCGCGGGCGAAGGGGCTGTTGCCCTGGCCCCGGCCGTCGTCCGCCTTGGTCCCCGGCAGCGTCGCCAGCAGCAGCACGACATTGTCCGCCCGCGCACTCTCGCGCCCCAGCCCGCGCGTGGCGGAGGCGCTGCGCCCGCTGGCCCAGCCGGGGCTGAGCGCGAAGGGATTGTCGCGGCAGGCATCGAGGATGACGAGACGCATCGCGGAGGCCCCGCGCACCGCGTTGATCGCGGCGGCGGCGGGGATCGCCGTCACCTGCAGGTGATCGGGGGTTTCGGCGGTGACGTCGGAGGGCAGCAGCCAGTTGGCCCCGTTTACCTCCACCCCGTGGCCGGCGAAATAGACCACCGCCGCCTCCGCCCCCTGCGCCTGACGCCCGAAGCTGAGCAAGGCGGCACCGAGCGCGGCGCGGGTAAGCTGCGCCGGCTGGTTGAGCTCGGTCACCTTGAAGCCAACCCCGCGCAGCGCACCGGCCACCGCCGCTGCATCGCGCCCCGGATTTTCGAGCGCCGGCAGCTCCCGGTAGGAGGATATGCCGACGACCAGCGCCACTCTCGTGCCCGCATGCGCCGTCACCGGCATGACAAAAGCCAGCAGCACAAGCATTAGCTGATACGTTCGCATACAGCCCCCCGCCCTTGCCGACTCCCCTGTCGGCAGACGAAGAAAACTTGCCGCAAGCGCGCAAAGCCTGCAAGATGTTGATGTTGTGAAAGGCTCCCGCCATGGCGGGGCTGCTCTGGGCAAATGGGGGCGAGCGTGTCCGGGACGGTCCGGCATTGGTGGGTCGATGGACTGGCGAAGGGCCTGTCCGGCGTCGTCATGGGCTGGATCATCGCGGCGCTGATCTCGTTGGGCGTGATGCTCAACATCGGCTGGGTGCGCGAGGTCGAAACGCGCGGGATCGGCCTCTCGATGCGCATGGCCATCTCGTTCTTCGGGCCGATATCGGTCCGCGCGACCGATCCGTCGCAGCATGCCGATCCGATCCTGTTTCTCGACGTTGACGAGGCCGCCTGCGAGAAATTCGCCGCCAACCCGGCGCGCTGCCGCATCGAAGGCGTTGCCGATCCCGCCGTGCTGAATGCATTGGGCCTGGCGATGCGGGAGAGCAGGGCCAAGGCCGTGGTGCTCGACCTGCGGTTGCCGCTGGACGGCAAGCCCGGGGAGGTGGAGGCATTGGCCGCGACATGGGGCGATGGCGAAGGCCCACCGGTATTCGCTCCGCTGCCCGCCGTGCCCACTGCCCAGGGCGCGCTGCAGGTGGATTGGGCCGCCGCCGCGCCATATCGTCGCGGGCGAATGCAACTGTTCCCGGCCGTGGGGGGCTCGCTCAACGAGATTCCCGGGGTACTCGGCCGGGTACCGCGCGAGGTCACCTTGATCCCGGCGGGACAGCAGGACGGGCCGGACCGGCTTCCATCGCTTGCGGTCGCGGTCGGCAGGGCAAGGCATGGCGAGGCAGCGGCACCGCCGGGCGCGCAAGGCTACTCGGGCGTCTTCTTCACCCTGCCCCCGCTTGCGGTGCCCGGAGCGGAGGCCCTGGCGGGCGATTACATCGGCGATTACGAGCGGCGCACGCTGTCCGACCTACTGGTAGCATGCCAAGGTTGCCCTCCGCAGCTCAAGATGGGGGACTGGTCCGGCTGGACCGTGGTCATCGGCTCCAGCGCGCCGGCCGCGCAGGACCTGCACGAAACGCTGATCGGCCCCATGCCGGGAGCGGAATTCCTCGCCAATGCCATCCGGGCGGAGGATCTCGGCGCATACCCGCTGACCAACAAGGAATCCGGCCTGCTCGAAAAGATTGCCGGGACCCTCCCCGCAGCCCTGCTTTCGATCGCCTCGTGGCTGACCATCTGCTGGCTGTGGCGGCCAGCCAGCACCCGGGCGCCATGGAAACGGGTGGGGCTGACGGTACTCGTATATGGCGGGACATTGTCCCTGGCGCTGACGATGAACGTCTACCAGACCATGTCGGCGATGCTCGACGGGCCGTCCGCCACTGGCCCGTCGGACCTGCTTTTCCCGACGCTGGCGATCTTTCTTGAAGGATTGATCGACGGCTTGTCGCATGTCACTCATGCGGTGGAAGCTGCGGTATTCGCCACGATTTCGCGGCTGATGCGGCTTGCGCCGGGTGAGAGGATGTCATCGGACGGATAGGGGGACGACGAAATGCGACGCATCGCGATTTTCCAGGTAATGACAGCGGCGGCGGCCATCCCCCTCGCCAGCGTTCCTGCCGCGGCCGAAACCGCGCGCGAAGCCCTGGAATCGCGGGGACGCATCGAAAGCGTCGTGCGCCAGCGGCCGGAAGACGTCCGCATACGCGACGCATCGGGCCGCAGCCGCATTGCCCAGCCGAACGACTACCTCGCGCGCGGGGACCATGTCCTGCTGGCGGGAGGGGGCACCCGGGTGCGGCTTTACGTCAAGGGCCGACGCGGGCTGGTGACGCTCAACGGCTCGCAGACCGCCGATTTCGCCGTGAACGGCCCTCCGCCATCGGGCCTGATGCAGAAGGCAGCCGATTTCCTCAACCGCTTCAATTTCGTTTTCGCCGACCGGCAGGGCAACGCGCTGACCTCGACCTCGGGTCGGCTTGACGAGGAAGAGCCAAGTGGCCCGCCCTACCCGGTTGCCGCCGGCATGCAGCGGATCGCGCCGCGTACTGTCACCGTGACCTTTGCCTGGAAGGGCGCCGCGGACGAAGTCCACCTGCGGCGCGCCGACGGCACACAAGTGCGCAGGCTGAAGGTCAATCGCGCTCAGGCGCTGGACGTGCCCATCGCCCCGTCCCTGTCCGACGGCGAACTGGTCGCCACCGGACCAGGCGGCACTAGCCAGCCACTGCGCTTTACCCGGACTTCGGGGCCCGTGCCTGCCCCTTCTTTCCTGCAACCGGGGGCGGCGGGTGAGGATGCCAGCCTGATCCATGCCCTGTGGCTGGCGAGCGATGGCCCGGACGAGTGGCGGCTGGAAGGGCTCTCACGCCTCGCCGAGCTGGCCAGGACCGATTACGCCGCGGCCAAGGTGATGGAGACCTACCGGCATTGAACCTGCGCCGCGATAGCGCATTTCAATCTGGTGCGGACGGCGGGACTCGAACCCGCACGAGCAAGGCTCAGGGGATTTTAAGTCCCCGGCGTCTACCATTCCGCCACGTCCGCGCGCACTTGATCGCCCATAGGGCCGCGCGGCGGGGATATCCACAGTCGCATAACGGCACCTGCCCGCTTTCCGGGCGCAGCCAACCCAAAAAGTAAATCGATGGGTAGCTGGCCCGGGAGAGCGGGCCGGTGCGCCGCGAAGGTCCGGACTGGCCGGACCCGTCAACGCGTCAATGCGTGTTCAACCGGGCGCGCATTTCCTTGCCGGGCTTGAAATAGGGCACCCGCTTGCCGGGAACGTCCACAGTTTCTCCGGTGCGTGGATTGCGACCCTTGCGCGGATCGCGCTCGCGCGTGGAAAAGGCGCCGAATCCCCGCAGCTCTACCCGCCCCCCCTTCGCGAGCCGATTTGCGATCTCGTCGAAAAACGTATCGACCGCGCGCTCGATATCCTCTGCGCGCAGTTCCGGATTCTCCCTGGAGAGAATCTGAAGCAATTCCGATCTTATCATGACCGTTTTTCCTTTGATGCGACACCGGCCCAACCCTTGGGAAAAGCTGCCAGAATTCGGCAGCCGGTGCAATGATTCCATTTGCGGCACCCCCATGGGGATGTCCCGGTCCGGGCCGGCCATCCGCCGAAGCCAACCCGCGCGGCATTGGAATTGTTCCCACCCGGCCCCCGCTTCGGCGGACAAGCGGAACCGGCAAGCTTCCGCTCGCGGCCATGCCTCGCTAAGCTCTGTCCGGCACGCAATAAAAAAGGTCCGCAATGAAACCAATGGCCAGCTGGAACGAGGGCGACTGGATTGGCGCCCTGGCCGCGATCGGGCTCTTCGCCTTCCTCGCCCTCGGCGGCCTCATCGCCACGCGACGCAGTGCAGAATTCGCCGGGCACCCGCGCGGGCTTTTCGTGCTGTTCTATGCCGAGATGTGGGAGCGCTTTTCCTATTACGGGATGCGGGCGCTGCTGGTGCTCTATCTCACCAAGTTCTGGCTCTATTCCGACGGCAAGTCGAACCTCATCTACGGCGCCTATGCCAGCCTCGTCTACATCACGCCGGTGTTGGGCGGCTATATCGCGGACCGCTGGTTGGGGCAGCGCAAGGCCGTGGTATACGGCGGGGTGCTGCTGGCGCTGGGCCATAGCTTCATGGCGGTGGAAGGCATGCACGGGGTGACCGACCCGCTGGTCAAGCAGGCGGACCCGGCGATCAACGTGTTCTGGCTGGCGCTGGCGCTGATCATCGTCGGCTCGGGCTTCCTCAAGGCGAACATCTCGGTGATCGTGGGACAACTGTACCGCATTACCGACATCCGCCGCGACAGCGCCTATACGATCTTCTACATGGGGGTGAACGTCGGCGCGGCGCTGGGCACCATCCTGGTCGGCTATCTCGGCGAGACGCTGGGCTGGTCGCGGGGCTTCGGACTTGCCGGCATCGGCATGGTGCTGGGGCTCGTCATCTTCATTGCCGGCAGGCGCGCGCTGATGGGCCATGGCGAACCGCCAGCGCCCCTCGCCAGGCCGCTGGAATGGCGGCTCTACGGCATCGGCGTGGCTGCGGTCGGCGCGATCTGGCTGCTCCTGCAGTACCAGGACGCCATCGGATCCCTGCTGGCCCTGTTCGGCGTCGCCATGCTGGCCTACACCCTCTACGAGGCGTTCAAGCTGCCCCGGGAAGCGCGCGACCGCATCTTTGCGATCCTGTTTCTCATCGCGCTCAACCCGATCTTCTGGGGCTTCTACGAGCAGGCGGGCGGCAGCCTCAACCTCTACACTGACAAGTTCGTCGACCGGCAGGGCGTGCCGACTTCGCTGTTCCAGTCGATCAACCCGATCTACATCATCGTGCTCGCCCCCCTGTTCGCCGCCCTGTGGCAGTGGCTGGGCAAGCGCGGCTGGGAGCCTTCGACCCCGGCCAAGTTCGGCTATGCGCTGCTGCAACTGGGGCTGTCTTTCCTCGTCTTCGTCTGGGGGGCCGAGAGCGTCGGCCCGGCGGCGATGACGCCGGTGCTGTTCGTCTTCCTCATCTACCTGTTGCAGACCACCGGGGAGCTCTGCCTCTCGCCGGTCGGCCTCTCCGCCATGACGCGGCTCGCCCCGCTGCACCTCGGCAGCTTCATCATGGGCGCCTGGTTCTACATGACCGCGGTTGGCCAGTTCGTCGCCGGCAAGATCGGCGAGGCGACCGGAGGGGAAAGCGGAGACATGTCGAAGGAGCTGACTCTGTCGATCTACGGCAAGCTCGGCTGGATCGCGATCGGGGTGGGCATTGCCGTGCTGCTGGTGACGCCGCTGGTGCGGCGCCTGATGCACCTCGCCACGCTGAAGGACGAGGAGCCCGAAACATCGCCTGCGGTCGCCGCCATGCCGGGATGAACGGAGTAATCATGCGTAGCCGCGTCGACCGACGCAACCTGCTCAAGGGAGTCGCCGCCATGACGGTTGCAGCCGCCGAAAGCGCCGAGGCCGCCCGTCGCCCCTTCTTCGAGCGGATCGGCAAGCCGATCGGCTTTCAGCTCTACACCCCGGGCGACGAGGCCGGAAAGGACCCCGACGGCGTTTTCGCCAGCGTGGCGCGAATCGGCTATCGCGACATCGAGCTGCCCAACCTCTACGGCAAGAGCCCGGCGCAGGTGCGCGCGGCGGCGGACCGGGCAGGAGTGACGCTCAGTTCGCTGCACATGCCGGCCATGACACTGGGCGCGCAGGACATGCCCGCCGCCATCGCGCGCAGCCTGCACGAGGCCGGCGCCGACGGCTGGAAGCGCAGCGCCGCCATGCTCAACGAGAAGGGCGCGGCGCTGAGGCGGCATGACATCACCGTGGGCTATCACAACCACAACCTGGAATTCGCCCCGCTCGCAGGCGGCGGCACCGGCTGGGACGTGCTCGTCGGGGAAACCGACCCCTCACTGGTAAAGTTCGAGGTCGACATCGGCTGGGTCGCGGCGGCGGGGCGCGATCCCGTGGCATTCCTCGACCGGCACCACGGCCGCCTGCGCTGGCTGCACATCAAGGACCTCAGGCCCTCGACCTCGGCCAACTTCGCATTGCGGATGGACCCGGTCAAAACCGGCGCAGGCAGGCAGGATTGGGCGCGAATCCTCCCAGCCGCGCACCGCGCGGGCATCGAACACTTCTACGTCGAGCAGGAACCACCATTCGCCATCCCGCGGATGGAAGCGGCTGAGCGCTCCTACAGGTTCCTGAAGAACCTGCGCGCCTGAAACCAGCGATTGCGGAAGCGGTGGTGCTGCTGGAGAGGATTGAACTCTCGGCCTCACCCTTACCAAGGGTGTGCTCTACCACTGAGCTACAGCAGCGTTACCATCGTCGGCCAAGATCCCCCAAGGGCGCCGGGCAGGCGCGCGCTATTGTCCGCGAGGCCGGAGAATGTCAAGGCGCAGCGCATGGAGAAAAAGCCTGCCGCCCCGTCTCGAGAGGAACGCCTTGCCGAAAAGCTGCGCGAGAACCTGCGGCGCAGGAAGGCGCAGGCGAGGGAACAACAGGCCACTCTTCCCAAACCGCCGGCGAAAAGCTAGGCGTCCGGCTCTGCAACAGGAGCACCTAACTTGCCTCGTCTGATCCTTCTCCGTCACGGCCAGAGCCAGTGGAACCTTGAAAACCGCTTCACCGGCTGGTGGGACGTGGACCTGACGCCGAAGGGCGAGGAAGAGGCCCGCGCCGCCGGCGCGCTGATGGCCGACAAGGGCATCCTGCCGAGCCTGGCCTTCACCTCGTTCCAGACCCGCGCGATCCGCACGCTGCATTTCGCCCTGGAAGCCTGCAACCGGCTGTGGATCCCGGAAATCAAGGACTGGCGCCTCAATGAGCGCCACTATGGCGGTCTCACCGGTCTCGACAAGGCCGAGACCGCGGCCGAGCACGGCGACGAGCAGGTGAAGATCTGGCGCCGCAGCTTCGACACCCCGCCGCCGCCGCTGGCGGAGGGCTCGGAATTCGGTCTCGACAAGGACCCGCGCTATGCCGGCGTCAAGGTTCCCGTCACCGAGAGCCTCAAGGACACCATTGCGCGCGTGCTGCCGGCCTACGAGGAATCGATCGTCCCCGCGCTGCAGGAAGGCGAGACCGTGCTGGTCGCCGCGCATGGCAACTCGCTGCGGGCACTGGAAAAGCACCTCTCGGAAATCCCCGACGACAAGATCACCGGGCTCGAGATCCCGACCGGCCAGCCGATCGTCTACGAGCTCGACGCCAATCTCGGCGCGATGGAGCGCTATTACCTGTCGGAGCGCTGAGAGTTGAGCGCGCCCGTAGCCCCAGTGGTCGCTATCGTCATGGGCAGCCAGTCGGACTGGCCGACGATGCAGAAGGCCGCGGAGGCGCTCGACAAGCTGGGCGTCGCCTATGACGCGCGCATCGTCTCCGCCCACCGCACGCCGGACCGGCTGAGCGCTTTCGCCAAGGGCGCGGAGGCCGAGGGCTTCAAGGTGATCATCGCCGGCGCGGGCGGCGCGGCGCACTTGCCGGGTATGGTCGCCAGCATGACTCACCTGCCGGTGCTGGGCGTGCCGGTGCAGAGCCGGGCGCTTTCCGGACAGGACAGCCTGCTTTCCATCGTGCAGATGCCGGCCGGCATTCCGGTCGGCACGCTGGCCATCGGCGAGGCCGGGGCGACCAATGCGGGCCTGCTGGCGGCGGCGATCCTCGCCACCAATGACCCGGCACTGGCCAACCGGCTCAAGGCCTTCCGCGCCGCGCAGACCGATGGCGTGGCGGAAAGGCCGAGCTAAATACAGATGATACCCCCCGGCGAAACCATCGGCATCCTGGGCGGAGGCCAACTGGGGCGGATGCTGGCCATGGCGGCGGCGCAGCTGGGCTATCGCTGCCATATCTATGCGCCCGAAGCGGATAGCGTGGCCGCCGAAGTCAGCGCGCAGTTCACTTGCGCTGCCTATGACGATGCAGGAGCCATGGCCAAGTTTGCCGCAGACTGCGCGGTCGTTACCTACGAGTTCGAGAACGTGCCGGTGGCCCCGCTCGCCGCGCTGGGCGGCACGCCACTGCTGGCGCACCCGCGCGCGCTGGAGACGGCGCAGGACCGGCTTTCCGAAAAGCGCTTCGTCGAGGGACTGGGCGGCAGGCCAGCGCCCTATGCATCGGTCGATTCGGCTGCCGATCTGGCGGCAGCGGTGGCAAGCATCGGCGCGCCCGGCATCCTCAAGACCCGGCGCGACGGCTATGACGGCAAGGGGCAATGGCGCATCGCCGCCGATACCGACCCCGCCTCGCTCGACCTGCCGGCGGTGCCGCTGGTCTATGAAGGTTTCGTCACTTTCGAGGCGGAATTCTCGGTGATCCTGTGCCGGGGCCGCGATGGCGACATCCGCTATTGGCCGACGCCGCAGAATGTCCACTCCGGCGGCATCCTTGCGACCTCAACCATTCCGGCGAGCAGCGTGATCGAGCCGCATATCCCGGCAGCCCGCGCCCTTGCGGTCAAGGTAGCCGAAGCGCTGGACTATACCGGCGTCCTTACCCTCGAATTCTTCGCCACGGCAGACGGCCCGGTGTTCAACGAGATGGCTCCCCGGGTGCACAACTCCGGCCACTGGACCATCGAGGGCGCGCTCACCAGCCAGTTCGAGAACCACATTCGCGCCATCTGCGGCCTGCCGCTGGGGGGCACGGCGCTGGCGGCACGAGGCGTGGAGATGAAGAACCTGATCGGCGACGAGGTCCACGACTGGGCCTCGATCCTCGCCGATCCGTGCAACCACCTCCACCTTTACGGCAAGGCGGCGGCAAGGCCGGGCCGCAAGATGGGGCACGTGACGCGGTTGGTGCTGTGAACACGCCGGAGCTGTTCTTCATCCTCGCGCGCGCGGACAACGGCGTGATCGGCCGCGACGGCGGCATGCCCTGGCACCTGCCGGCCGACCTCAAGCACTTCAAGACGCTGACCATGGGCAAGCCCATGATCATGGGCCGCAAGACCTTCGACAGCTTCCCCGCGCCGCTGCCCGGCCGCCGCCACATCGTGCTGACCCGTGACAAGGAATGGCGCGCCCATGGCGCCGAAGTCGCGCACAGCGTCAACGAGGCGCTGGAGCTGGCCGGGCCGGGCACCGTCGCGGTGATCGGCGGGGCAGAGATCTTCGAGATGTTCCTGCCGCTGGCCGAATGGATCGAGCTGACCGAGGTGCATGGTGATTTCGAAGGGGACGTTTCGATGCCGCCCTTCGGCCCGGAATGGCGGGAAGTCGCGCGCGACGAGCATGAGGCTGCGGACGGACGCCCCGGCTTCGCTTTCGTGACGCTGCGGCGGACCCTATAGGCCGAAACGAAATGATTCGCCTCGATCACCGCGAGCCCATGCCCAAGTCCCTGCGCGGCGCGATTCTCGCGCTGGGCAATTTCGACGGGTTCCACCAAGGCCACCAGGCTGTCGTCGGCGAGGCGATCGAGTGGGCGCGCAGCGAGGGCCGGCCCTGCATCGTCGCCACCTTCGATCCGCATCCGATGCGGCATTTCCGCCCGGATGCCGAACCCTTCCGCCTGACCACGCTCGACCAACGGCAGGAGATGTTCGACGCCGCCGGGGCCGACGCCATGCTGGTGTTCCACTTCGATGCCGCGATGGCGAGCCAGCCGGCGGCGCAGTGGGCCGAGGGCATGATCAGCCAGCACATCGGCGCGGCGGGCGTCGTCACCGGCGAGGACTTCACTTTCGGCAAGGGGCGCGGCGGCAACCCGGCCTTGCTGCGCGAACGCGGAGTCGAGGCGCGGGCAGTCGGCGCGGTACACGACGATGAAGGCCCAATAAGCTCCAGCCGCATCCGCGCGGCGCTCAAGGCCGGCGACTGCGAGACGGCGACGCGGCTGCTGACCCGGCCCTTCGCCATCCGCGCCAAGGTGCAGCACGGCGACAAGCGCGGGCGGACCATCGGCTTCCCCACCGCAAACCTGTCGCTGGGCAGCTACCTGCGGCCGAGGTACGGCATCTATGCGGTGACGGGCCTGCTGCCCGGCGGACGCGTGGTCCACGGCGCAGCGAACATCGGTATCCGACCGACCTTCGATCCGCCGGTGGAACTGCTGGAGCCGTTCTTCTTCGATTTTTCCGGCGATCTCTATGACCAGGAAATCGAGGTGGGCTTCCACCACTTCCTGCGCGGCGAGGCGAAGTTCAGCTCGCTGGAGGAGCTGACCGCGCAGATGGAAAAGGACTGTGCCGAGGCGCGGGCGAAGCTGGGGCCGCTGCCGGCCTGACAATAGCGCGTTTGCAGTAATCCGCCTCCCCCGCTAAGGCCCGCCCCACCATGAGCGAGCAGCGCGATTTCCGAGATACGGTCTTCCTGCCGAAGACCGACTTCCCCATGAAAGCCGGCCTTCCCCAGAAGGAGCCGGGCATTCTTTCGCGCTGGCAGGCCGAGGGGCTTTACGAACAGCTGCGCGCGGCGCGCAAAGGCCGCGAGAAGTTCATCCTCCACGATGGCCCGCCCTATGCCAATGGCGACATGCATATCGGCCACGCGCTCAACCACATCCTCAAGGACATGGTGGTGCGCACCCAGAGCCTGCTGGGCAAGGACGCGCCCTATGTGCCCGGCTGGGACTGCCACGGCCTGCCGATCGAATGGAAAGTCGAGGAGCAGTACCGCAAGCAGAAGAAGAACAAGGACGAGGTCGACCCGGTAGAGTTCCGCGCCGAATGCCGAGCCTATGCGCAGCACTGGGTGAACACCCAGCGCGAGCAGCTCAAGCGCCTCGGCATCAATGGCGACTGGGACAATCCCTACCTCACCATGGATTTCCAGGCCGAGGCGACCATCGTCGGCGAGCTGCTGAAGTTCGCCGAGAGCGGCCAGCTCTATCGCGGGGCCAAGCCGGTGATGTGGTCGCCGGTGGAAAAGACCGCGCTGGCCGAGGCGGAGGTGGAGTACGAGGATATCGTCTCGACCCAGATCGACGTGGCGTTCGAGATCACAGAATCGCCGATTGCCGAACTGGTCGGCGCACATGCGGTGATCTGGACGACGACGCCGTGGACGATCCCGACCAATCAGGCGGTCGCCTACGGCCCCGACGTCGATTACCATCACTATCGCGCCCACGACGGCCGCCGGTTCCTGATCGCCGTCGACCTGCTCGAAGCCTTCTTCGCCCGCACCGGCCTGGGCCCTGTCGCCGAGGATATCGAAGGCGATATCACCCTGTCGGAATATGCGCTGGGCACCTACAAGGGCTCAGACCTGGCCGGTTCGGTCGCTCGCCACCCGATGCACCACCTCGGCGGCTTCTTCGCCCGCCCCCGCCCCTTCCTGCCCGGCGATTTCGTTACCACCGACAGCGGCACCGGCCTCGTCCACATGGCGCCGGACCATGGCGAGGACGACTTCCTGCTGTGCAAGGCGCATCATATCGACCCGGTCTTCGCGGTCGAGGGCGACGGCAAGTACCGAGAGGATTGGGCCTGGCTCGGGGGGCAGGGCTCGGTGATCAACCCCAAGTTCAACGCGCCCGACGGGCCAATCTGTTCAGACCTGCGCGAGGCGGGCGGACTCCTTGCCGCCAGCGCGGATTACCAGCACTCCTACCCGCACTCGTGGCGCTCAAAGGCCAAGGTCATCTTCCGCTGCACGCCGCAGTGGTTCGTGCCGATGGACAAGCCGATCGACCGGCAGGTGCCGCTCTGCGCCACCGAGGCGGAAATCCGCAAGGAGCAGGGCGAAGGCGAAACGCTGCGCCAGATCGCCATGCAGGCCAGCGCGGACACCCGCTTCGTCCCCGACAAGGGCCGCAACCGCATCGGCGCCATGGTCGAAGGCCGCCCGGACTGGGTGCTCAGCCGCCAGCGCGCCTGGGGCGTGCCGATCACGCTGTTCGTGCGCAAGGGCACCAACCAGTATCTCGACGATCCGGCGGTCAACGCCCGCATCGTCGCCGCCGTCCGCGAAGTGGGCGTCGATGCCTGGTCCGACGCCCGCGCGCAGGAATACCTGGGCAACGACCACAAGGCCGAGGACTACGAGCGCGTCGCCGACATCCTCGACGTCTGGTTCGATTCGGGCAGCACCCATGCCTTCGTGCTGGAAAGCGGCAAGTGGCCTGACCTGCTGCGCCCCGCCAATAAAGACGGAAGCGCCTATCAGGGCCCGCCAGCCGACCTTTACCTCGAAGGCAGCGACCAGCATCGCGGCTGGTTCCAGTCCTCGCTGCTCGAAAGCTGCGCCACGCGCGGCCATGCGCCCTACAAGGCGGTGCTGACCCATGGTTTCACCATGGATGCCAAGGGCATGAAGATGTCCAAGTCGCTGGGCAACACCATCGACCCGATCAAGG